>NZ_JACZFR010000037.1 GCF_014904815.1 Microbulbifer taiwanensis | reverse complement strand
GCAAAAGAGCCCAGAGCGGGTCAGAAAATATTTCAAACACGAGAAAATCCGCTATGCAGCGTGAGCGAAATATACTATTGCCGGGTTAATAAGTTGAAGATAGAAAAAACTATACTTGTAACGATGATATTGAGTACATAGTGAGGCCAGGCTTGGAAGCCCTGACCAAGCAACCACGGCCCTCCGGCAACCTCAACGCCGCTCAACTGAAAGGTGAACCAACCTGAAGTCGCAATCCCGGCAGACACCAAAATCCCAACCACGCCTAAACCAATGGCCATCTGCACCACAATACCTAAAGGCAAATACACTACCTTCCCAAGCCGCCACAAAACTTGGTTTCGGACTTCTGGGTTGCGAGCGATGAAAATTAGCGCAAGCAACGATGGCGTCCACATTACGAGTAGGAACACAGCGCTGGTAACATCGCTGCCGAGTCCAAAGATCATAATCGTGGGTATTTGGATAGCCCAGCTTATGGCTATGGCTAGAAGGACATAAACTACAATCGAATTACGGCTCATCGTATTTCCTTCTCTGGAAAAAGATAGCGCACTTCGGCACCTCGCTTTCGCCAGTACATTTACACCATTAATTTATGCTGCTCAGCATATCTTTTTACACAAGCAATCGGACTTGGACATGCTATCTAAAATACGCTTCATATGAAGTAGAGCTAAAACTCTGCGAAAAATAGGTGGGCAGGAGCCTCACTTCTCAAAGTCACTATCGTGACAGTGATCATTAAGGTCTTATGACACCTCGCCAAACTGGATACCCTGATGCTGGAAGCGCGAAATACTTAGGTTCTGAAACCGAGACTTACCTCCCTTTGGTGATATTCTATAAACTTAGAATATTCTGAAATAAGTAGATGCTTGCGTAACGCTAAAAAAAGTATCAATAAAAATGTCATGGAATTCTAATCACCTATGACATCATTAATTTCACCCTCAATGGAATCAATAAGGCGCATCAATAATTTGATCTGGTGATAGAGAGAGATATACCCGTTAATAAGACTTGATTCTAAACTGCGCACTTCTCCCTTATACCTTTCGAGCATTTCAGAAACGACTACCGTCATTTTTTTCTCTCCCAGCCTTGATTTTACAGCCCCTAAAATTGCGTCAGAGAAATCAAAGTAATGTACAGATTTGACAAACTCCAAAGAATTATTTTCTAGAGCAGGAAACAATCGAAGATCAACGTTTTTTATAAGATCAGAAATTTCATTATTTAATAGTTCTAAGCTAGAAAAATAGTATTTTATTGCTGGCTCGTGATAATCTTGCGTAATCAACATTGAAGATCTATACAAGTCTCTCATGTCACTCAACGTAAAGTCAGGATTATAGTTATCCTTTCTTTTCTCCAGAGGACTCGTAACTTGGATAACTGACTGTCTATATTTTTCAGCGAGTGGATGAATCAGATTGTAGTGCCCCACTAGTTTAGCAATTTGACCTTCCAAATAAGCATCTTTCTTCTTTCGGATTTCCTCGCGCCTATAGGATTCGGCCCTGGATCTAGATAGTGCATTCAAAAACAGTCCTATTAACGCTACACCCAAGACTGCTTCTGAAGATGCCAAGATTCTCCCAATGTCACTTGCTGGTGCTATATCTCCGTAACCCAGCGTTGTTATTGTTACTGCGCTAAAATATAAGCACATAATTAATGTGGAATCCTCGCCTATAGATTTAGGAATAAAGTAAAATATAATACCAAAAACTGGAATCATTAGAAAATATGTGACTCCATATACCTTAGGCTTGGCGTGAAATATTAAGTCATACATCCATGTTCCATTCTGATCCTATTTCGGCTGCAGTTGAAGTCCTTCTTTCGTAAGGATTATCTGAGGTAATTCTCCAATCGATATTGAAGCAAACATGACTTTTAAGTGAAATCGGCGTCACTTGGTAGCGACGTAATTTCCTTCGCAATAAGTTTGCGCACTAGACCAAAGTGTTTTCGGTATTGCTCAGGGCTCATTTGGACTTTACGTGTGAAATAACTGTTAAAGAAGTTCAAATCATCATACCCGACCTCGTTCGTGATGTTTTCGACAGATAATTCGCTGCTCTCCAACAAGCGCTTTGCCTCCTCTAATCTCAACGCATTAACATACTCAATTGGAGCCATCCCGGTTGCCATACTAAAACGGTCCTCAAAGTTTTTTTCAGAAAGCCCTGATAGTTGAACCATCGCCAGTACTGGATTCGCGATTGTGTAATTCTCTTCTATCCACATCTGACATCGTGCCACTAGTCCATCCTCAACTTTCTGGGTTTTTGACAGGCACGCAAAAGGCTGTTGACCGATTGAATGCCAATCAATCAGCCACACTCTCGCAACCTGTATAGCCACCTCCATATTGATGGTTCGAGCGATCACATAAAGGGCTACATCCATCCATGATGTCCCAGCTCCCCCCATAATTAACCTTTGTTCACTTCCACTTATTACTAAAGACCGATCTTCTTGCACAGTTATCTTTGGATAGCGGTTTCTCATCATTCCGCACCAGGCCCAATGGACGGTAGCGTCAAACCCATCGAGCAAGCCCGCTTCCGCTAGTAACATTGGTCCGGAACAAGAAGCGGCAATAATTGCTCCTTTGCTGTAGCGTTTTCTCAACCAGTCTAGTAGTACCTCGCTGAACAGTTCCGAGCCAAACTCTCGGGGTGAAGGCATGACGTCTGGTATGCAAATTACTTCCACCTCTGGGCATTTTTCAAGGGAAGTATCTGGAACGATGTTTACGCCACTATCAACGCTGAGAGGCAGCCCATCATTTGAAACCAGAATTGGGTATATCGACTCCTTTCCTGAACCACGATTGAGCATTTTTTGCCAATCCCTATTGGCAGACTTAAACAAGTCGTGCATGCCATATATAGTGGACGCAGAAGCCTCTCGCATAACAAGAATTGCGACTGAGATTTGAGAACTTTCCATTGCCCTTCCTTCAGGTAGAAGTATCCATGTATTCAAAACGACTTTGGCATCGATTTTTCTGAATCGATGCGCTCTGTGACAACTACCCCTAGCTCCTCAACAATAAGGCTGTTGATCAAAAAACAGACAGAGATTTCATTCTGATGTAAAGAACCTCTTATCCGTGAACTAACCCGCAACGCCACATTGCATCTAATATAGTCTTGTACCTCACTGGTAGGTTTCAAGTTCTTCCCGAAAGATGATTTTGTCCATCTAAGATCAAGTGCATACAACAAATGGCAAGAAGGATTACATCTCTTCTTGGATTTGATGCCTATCTCTTGCTACTCGAGCTTGAGTGGGGGCCTATTTCATAGTCGAAGGCCACTCATCACCAGAGTAGCTTTGCATAACGAGCTTTAGATCCAGCTTGAGGTGGAATCCAAGATTCACGGGGGTAACTGCCATTCAGGGGTCGTATCTGTTGTTCAGTTTGATGCAAGAAAAAGAGACTTATCGCGTCATTTACCGTCAGATGTAAGTAGGTAGCGTGACGCGCAATCCTTCCGACGCCCCAGGCGGGAATTTCACCGAAGTTCTATAGATAGATTCCCTGCCAGGTCCCCAGCATCAGCCGCCCGCCCTGTACCGGCACTGAAAGGCTGGTCGCCGTCAGCGCCGTCTTGATATGCGCCGGCATATCGTCCGGTCCTTCCAAAGTGTGCGTATAGAGGGCGTCATTTTCAGGCACCAGCCGGTTCAGCCAGTTCTCCAGATCCACCCGCGCGCTGGGGTCGGCGTTCTCCTGGATCAGCAGGCTGGCAGAGGTGTGCTGGATAAACAGGGTGCAGAGCCCCTCATCCACGCCCTGCCCGGCCAGCCAGCCGGCTACCTGGTCAGTAAATTCGTGCAGTCCCTGGCCGTGCACTAGTATTCCAATCTCACCGATCGCCATAGAGATTCCACCCTTTCCCGTAAAACGGGCTTTCCATTACAATATGCGCCCGCTCTTATCCAGACACCACTGCATTCTAATATGGCACTACACCGCGTAAACACCGACGACTACAGCGAACAGCTCCGGCAGAAGGCGGAGCGCCTGCGCGCGGCCTACAGCGACTATACCGACCTGGAACCCGAGCTTTTCCCATCGCCGCCGATCCACTACCGATTGCGCGCCGAGTTTAAAATGTGGCAGGAGGGAGGCCGCGTCGATTACGCCATGTACCGCCAGGGCGAATACAAGAAGCCGTTTGTGATCAAGGAGTTCACAGTCGGCGCCGAACTGATCAACGACCTGATGCCCAAAGTGCTGGAGGCGGTGAACGCAAGCGAATTGCTGAGAAAGCGCCTCTTCTCGACGGAATTCCTGACCACCCTGAGCAATGATGCACTAATCACACTGATCTACCACAAGAAGCTGGACGAGGCCTGGGAGGCGGAAGCCCGCGCACTACAGGACAAACTCGGCTTCCCGATCCTGGGCCGCTCGCGCAAGCAGAAAGTGGTGCTGGAGCGGGACTACGTAACGGAGCAGCTGCAGATTGGCGACAGGACCTATAGCTACAAGCAGGTGGAAGGCAGCTTCACCCAGCCCAACGGAGAAATCTGCCGCTCGATGATCCGTTGGGCCAAGGATGTGTGCGAGGGCAGCGAGGGTGACCTGCTCGAGCTCTACTGCGGCAACGGCAATTTCACCATTCCGCTGTGCGAGCATTTCGACAAGGTGCTGGCGACGGAAATATCCAAGGTGTCGGTCAATGCGGCCCAGGAAAATATCCGCGCGAATGGCGTGAGCAACCTGAATATAGTGCGCCTGTCGAGCGAGGAGTTCACCCAGGCCATCGACAAGGTGCGCCCCTTCCGGCGCTTGAAGGATATTGACCTGGACAGCTACGACTTTTCCACAGTGCTGGTGGATCCGCCACGCGCCGGCCTGGACGCAGACACCTGCGCTATGGTGGCGCGCTTTCCGCGGATTCTGTATATCTCCTGCAACCCGGAGACGCAGCTGGAGAACCTGGAGGAGTTGAGCAAGACACACCGGGTGGAGCGGTTTGCGCTGTTTGATCAGTTTCCCTATACGGATCACACCGAGTCGGGAATTTTGTTGGTTCGCAAATAACCCCGCTGTCGTCATTCCGGCGCAGAGCCTGTGCCGGACTTGATCCGGTACCGGAATCCAGGTGCCACGAATCTGGACACCGGCCTCCGCCGGTGTGACGAATCAGAAGGATCGGCCGAGGATCCGCTGCGCCGCATCCAACGCGAAATCCTTGTACTCCTCCTCGATCCTGGCCATCTCCACCTCAAACTGGAACTGCTTCTTGCGAGGCAGCTTTTTCCAGTCCTGCAGAATCGGAATATGGCTGGTCTTCTCTGCAACCTGATAGAAGGCTACAAACTCGTCGCGCACATCCTGCCCCACCTGCAAGGCATCCAGCAATACGCGAATACGGATCGAGGCTTCGGTCAGGCCGACGCCGTCATCCAGCAGGGTGCGGGCAATAATCTGGATACTGTCGTTGACCCGCTGGCGCTGGTCCGCCGCGGCCTGCTCCAGCTCTGCCAGCTGTTGTGCCTGCTGCTTCTGTGCGACATTCAGCTTGCGCAGGTAGTAGCCGGCCACCACGGCCAGCGCAAATACGATCAGCGCGGCCACCACCAGCAGCCAGGTCGGAAATACGGTCATCAGTAGAATACCCCTAACAGCGCCAGCCCGAGACTGGCGGTAATGATGGAAAGCAGCGTGCTGAGCGCGACGATGTTGGCCGCAAGCCGGCTGTTGCCGCCCATGGCGCGCGCCATGATAAAGGAAACTGTCGCGCTGGGCGCAGAGGCGAGCAGCAGCAATACCCCCATGGCCTGCGCCTGCAAGCGGAAGGCCCAGCCAAAAGCCAGCAGTATGGCCGGCACCAGCAGCAGCTTGAATCCGACCGCGCTGAAGGCGGCCAGGGAGCTGCGGCGCAACAGGCTGAAATCGAGGCTGGCGCCGATACACAACAGCGCCAACGGCAGTGTGATCGAGGCCAGGTAGTCACCGGTCTGTAACACTATGGCGGGCAGCTGCAGATCGATCTCCCGGCAGAGCAGCGCCAGCACTATGCCGATGATCAGCGGGTTCTGCGCTATATCCTTCGCCAGCTTGCCCCAGCTGAACCTGACTTCCTGGCTGTAGACGGCGAAGAGCGTTACCGCGGCCAGATTGTACAGAATCGTCACCACCGCCATCAGCAGCGCTGCCTGCGCCAGGCCGCTGCTGCCATAGGCATTGGCCGCCCAGGCGAGACCGATAATACCCAGGTTGCCGCGAAAGGCCCCCTGGATAAAGGCGCTGCGGTCACCGCGCGCCAGTGGCTGCGCCGCCAGCCAGGCCAGTGGAATGGTCACCACAGTCCCCAGTAACCCCGCCGCCAGCAGCGGCAGCTCCTGTCCCAGCTCGGCCTCGGCGGTAAAGATCTTGGTAAACAGCAGCACCGGCAGGGTAATCATAAATACCAGTCGCGAGGCGTCGTCGACAAACGCCTCCCGCAGCAGGCCTACCCTCGCCAGCCAGTAGCCGATAATCAGCGTCAGGAAAATCGGCCCGGTGACCGAAAGCGCAAAGGCAAAGGTCTCCATCGGCTATTATTCGGCCGCAGTTTCTGTTTCGGCTTCCGTACCTGGTGCCGGTTCCGGCAGGGATTTCTGCCCGGCCGACTCCGCCCGCTCGCGCAGGTCCGCGGCTATCTGCTTGCGGGTCTTGGCCCCCAGCTTGCGCAGGCTGTCGATGCGCTTGACCGCGTTGCCACGACCGGTGGCCAGGCGCTTATAGGTCTGCTGGTAGGCCTCCTCCGCCTGGCGCAGGCGCCCGCCCAGGTCGTCTAGGGACTCCAGCACCATCGCGAACTGGTCGTGCAGCTTGCCCGCCTCCTCGGCGATCTTCTCCGCGTTCTTGTTCTGCTTCTCGTAGCGCCAGATATTCTCCACGGTGCGCAGGGTCGCCATCAGGCTGGTGGGGCTCACCAGCACTATCTGCTTCTCGTAGGCGAAGCGGAACAGCTCCGGGTCCGCCTGCATCGCCAGCATATAGGCGGCCTCGATGGGCACGAAGATAAAGACGAAATCCAGGGTGCGCACGCCCTCGAGCTGTTCGTAGGCCTTCTTGTTCAGGCCCGTGATATGGGCGCGCAGGGAATTCACATGCTGCTTCAGCGCCTGGGTGCGCTCCTCGTCGGTCTCGGCGGCACTGTAGCGCTCGTAGTCCACCAGCGACACCTTGGCATCGATGATCAGGTCCTTGCTCTCCGGCAGGCGCACTATCACGTCCGGCTGGCGGCGACGACCATCCTGGGTAATGGTCACCTGCGTCTCGTACTCGCGGCCCTTGACCAGGCCGGATTCCTCCAGCAGCCGCTCCAGCACCACCTCGCCCCAGTTGCCCTGGATTTTGCGGTCGCCCTTCAGGGCCGAAGTCAGGTTCAGGGCCTCGTCGCTGATACGCTGGGTCTGTTCCCGCAACGCCTTGATTTGCCCCAGCAGGCTGTTGCGCTCGGCGTTCTCGCGATCGTAGACATGCTCAACCCGTTTGCGGAAATCGCCCAGCTGGCGCTCCAGTGGATCCAGGCTCTTGCGCAGGCTGTCCTCGCTGCGGCGCGTGAAGGCCTGCTGCTTCTCCTCGAAGATGCGGTTGGCCAGGTTCTCGAACTGCTCGGCCATCGCCTTGCGGGTCTGTTCCAGCTGCTGGCGCTGTTCCGCCAGGGCCGCCTCGCTCTTCTCCACCAGCACCTGGCTGCGGGTCAAGCGCTGCAACTTGTCGGCAAGCTCCGTGCGCAGGCTCTGGACCTCGGCGGACAGCTGGGCTTCGCGCTCACGACTGGCGTCCAGACGCGCCTCCACTATCTTCAGTTCCGCCCCGGCGCCCTGCAGCTCCGCTGCCGCCTGCGCGAGTCTTCGCTGTATACCCGCCCTTGCCAGCCAGGCAGCCAGGGACAACAGGATCAGCAGGACAGCGGCGGCCAGAAGGGCGTATTCGTGAGTCAGCTGCAGGGGAAACAATTGCATGGGATTTGGGGTATTCTTCTTTGACTGGATTTGTAGTCGAGATCTACTTGCGAACCAATGACGGAAGCCGCACATTCTAACAGCAAGCACCCCAGCGCGCTGGTCTTCGATTCGGGCGTGGGCGCCATCAGCATAGCGCGGGAGATACGCCGCCTGCTGCCGGGCCTGACGCTGCACTTCGGCATCGACAACGGCTTCTACCCCTACGGCACCCGGAGCGAGGAGGAACTGCGCCCGCGCATCGTCGCGCAGGCCGGCGCCATGATGGCCCGCAGCGGGGCCGATATCCTGGTGGTCGGCTGCAACACCGCCAGCACCCTGGCCCTGCCGCAACTACGGGAGGTGCTGAACCAGCCGGTAGTCGGCGTAGTGCCGGCCGTCAAGCCCGCCGCCGCGGCTACGCGGACTCGTACCATCGCCCTGATCGCCACCGAGGGCACCGTCAACCGCAACTACACCCGCGACCTGATAGAGCAGTTCGCCAACGGCAACCGCGTGATCAACGTACCGGCGCCGGAACTGGTGCACCTGGCCGAGGCCAAGCTGCGCGGCGAGACGGTCACCGCCGAGGACCTGGAGCCTGTGCTGGCGCGCATCTTCCACACCGCCGGCGGCGATCTGGTGGATATCGCCGTTCTGGCCTGTACCCACTTCCCCCTGTTGCGCGAGGAGCTGGACCGCTTCGCACCGCGGCCTATCCAATGGCTGGATTCCGGCGAGGCCATAGCACGGCGGGTGCGCTGGTGGCTGGGGGAGCTGAAGTTGAAGATGACCGAAACTCCTGGCCGGAGCCTGTTACTGACCAGTGCCCCTGACAGCGACGGCCGCATTGCCGGTGCTTTTGCGGAGTTCGATCCGGCTTCGGCCCCTCCCCCGTAGGGTTCACCGTGCGCACCACTCCCCGGTGCACACGGCGCACCCTACTTGTTGACACGTCAGCCGCAAACCGCGACCGTTACCTCTTTCAACTCGAACGAAACACCTTATGCTGCAACCGGCATTCCCCGCCCTGGAAATTCTCGCGCAACTCCCCCCGGGAGGCCTGCTGCTGACCCCGAACAACCGCTTGCGCAACCGCTGCCAGCAGGTCTACGCCGCGCAGCAGGAGGCCGGCAGCTGCTGGGCGCCGCCGCCGGTGGAATCCCTGTCCGGCTGGCTCGACAAGCTCTGGTTCCAGCTACAGCAGTGCGGCTGGAAACCGGCCATGAAGCAGGTACTGAACCGCGAACAGCGCCAGCTGCTGTGGCAGCACGCCCTGGACGAGGCCCTGGAGCGCCAGCTGCTGAACAGCCAGCAACTGTGCCGCGACGCCGACAGCGCCCTGGCGCAGCTGCTGCAGTGGCAGCTGGTCACGGATATCGACAATCTCGATGCTGCGGTGGAGCCGCTGCTGGAACAGTTCGCGCTGACACTGAACAGAGACGAATTCCCGCTGTTTGCAATGATCCGCGCCTTCGCCCACCAACTGCACACCCACAACGCGATCACCCCGGACCAGCGCGACCAGCTACTACTGCGCGCCTTCAGGGAACGCACTATTGAGGAGCTGCCACAAATAGAGACCGCCGGATTCGCGCAGATTTCCCCTCTGGCCGACGCAATCATCCGGGCCGCCGCGCTCAAGGTAGTCGAGCGCCCGGCCGTCAGGCGCGCCGCGGAAGTCCGCAGCGCCCCCTGCCAGAACCTGGAGGAAGAGCTCTACCAGGCCGCCCGCTGGGCCGCGCAGAAACTGGAGCGGGATCCCGGCGCCAGCGTCGGCATAGTCGTCAACAACCTCGGCCAGTGCCGCGCCCAGGTGGAGACCATCTTCGCCCGGACTCTGGAACCCCAGTTCCTGGATCCCGGACAGCGCCGTTACACGCTCCCGTTCAACTTCTCCGCCGGCACGCCGCTTGCGCAGACACCGATCGGCGGCGGCGCACTGCAACTGCTGGAACTGCTGCAGGACGAATGGGACTACTCCCAGCTGCGCAACCTGCTGTTCAGCCCCTTCTGGGACCAGGGGGAGGAATCCTGGCTGAGAAGTGCCCTCTTCCGCCGCCTGCAGAAACTGGAACTGCGCCGTATCGACGGCGCCACCCTGCGCTACTGGGCCGAGCGCACCGCCGAGGCCCTGAACCTGGAAGCGCCGCAGCTGCCGCACCAACTGGAACAGATCGGCGACCGCCAGCGCCGTTGGCAGCGCGCCCCGGCGGAGGTCTGGGCCGCGCGCTTCTCCGAAGTGCTCGCCACCCTCGGTTGGCCCGGCAGCCGCAACCCGGACAGCCAGGAATACCAGCAGCTGCTGCACTGGGAGAGCGCGCTGGAAAGTCTCGCCGCCCTGTCCGAATTCGCCGGCAGCCTGACCCTGACCCAGGCGCTGCAGCAGCTGCGCCAGATCGCCAGCCGCACCCCTTTCCAGGCGGAGACCCGCGACGGCCCGCTGCAGATTCTCGGCGTACTGGAGGCCGGCGGTCTCGCCTTCGACCACCTGCACCTGGTGGGCTTCGGCCAGCAGCAGTGGCCCACCGCACCGGACCCCAACCCACTGCTGCCGATCCAGTGGCAGAAGCACTGGAAAATGCCCCGCGCCAGCGCCGAGCGGGAACTGGAACTGGCCCGCGAACTGACCGACGACCTGCTCAATGCCAGCACCGATATCGTCGTCAGCTACGCGAGCGAGGAGGACGGCGTGCAACAGGGCCTCAGCAGCCTGTTCGGCAGTCCGGAAGCGGTTGCAGCGATAGAGGCAGACGCCCTGCGCGATCATTGCGCGCAACTGGCAAACGCCACCGAGCTGGAAAAAGTTGCCGACACCCAATTGCCACCTCTGGCCCCAGCTGACTGCGAGCGGGTGCGCGGCGGCGCCTCGGTGCTCAAGGCCCAGGCCCTGTGCCCGCTGAACGCCCAGCTGCGCTACCGCCTCGGCGCCAGCGGCTTTATGCAGCCGGATATCGGCCTCAGCCCCGCCGAGCGCGGCAATATCGTCCACCAGGTGCTGGCGGAATTCTGGCAGCAGTGCGGCGACGTAGCGCACCTGCAGTCCATGGGCGAAGAAATTCGCCGGCAGACTATTGAAAGCGCCGTGGAAAATTCCCTGCGCAATGTGCGCAAGAAACACGGCCACCTGCCCGCCGGTTTCTGGGCCATGGAACAGCAGCGCCTGCTGCGTCTGCTGGAACAGTGGCTGCAACTGGAAGCGGAGCGCCCCGCCTTCGCGGTGGAAAAAATAGAGTGGGAACAGCAGGTGGAAATCGGCGGACTCAATTTCAACCTGCGCCTCGACCGCCTCGACCAGCTCGCCGGCGGCGAGCAGCTGGTGATCGACTACAAGACAGGCCAGACCAGCATCAACGACTGGCTCGGCGAGCGCATCCGCGAACCCCAACTGCCGCTCTACGCCCTCTTCCAGCCCAAGGCCAGCGCCATCGCCTTTGGCCAGGTGCGCTACGGCGACTGCAAATGGAGCGGCTGCGGCGAACTGGAACAAACGGTCAAGGGCATCAGGGCAGTCGCGGATACCCAGAAGGACTCCCCTTACGCAACCTGGCAGGAGCTTAGCGAACACTGGCAGCGCGGCCTGCAACTGCTGGCCGGCGAATATCGCAGCGGCGTCGCTACTTTGACATTCGATCGCCCGGCGGATAACAACAGCGAACTCTGGCCGCTGAACCGCTGGCCGGAACGGGAGCAGGCAGCAGAATGACAGAAGCAGTAATGAATCCCGTACACACACCGGTAGACGCCGATGCCCGCAGCCGCGCCCTGGATATCAGCCGGAGCTTCGCCGTCTCCGCCCCCGCCGGCTCCGGCAAGACAGGCCTGCTGACCCAGCGGGTGCTGAAACTGCTGGCCGCCTGCCAGCAGCCCGAAGAAGTGCTGGCGATCACCTTTACCCGCAAGGCCGCCGGGGAAATGCGCGAGCGCTTGATCGAGGCGCTGCACAATGCGCGCGATACCGAGCGCCCGGAAAACCCGCACGATGCCATCACCTGGGACCTGGCCAGCAAACTACTGGCGCGCGATGCAGAATTGAACTGGCAGCTGTTGCAGATGCCGCAGCGGCTGCGCATCCAGACCATCGACGGTCTCTGTCGCAGCCTCGCCAGCCAGCTGCCGATCGAGAGCGGCCTGGGCGCGCCGGGGGAGCCGCTGGAGCAGACGCAGGTCGCCTTCGAAACGGCGGTGGTCAACCTGCTCAAATACCTGGACGGCGAGAATCCGGACGGCGACCTGCAGGAACTGCTGCTGCACCTGGACAACGACCTGGGCCAGCTGAACAAGCTGCTGCAGATACTGCAGGAAAAACGCGAGCAGTGGCTGGGCCCGCTGCTCAACGTCGGCCATGAGGGCGCACAGGATTATTTCCACTTCGCCATCGACGAACTGGTGGCGGAAAACCTGGAAGTGCTCGCGGGGTATTTACAGGGCTATGCCGGCGAACTGGTTGAACTGGCCGGCTACGCGGGCAAAAATCTGCAGAAAGAAAAACCAGACCACCCGCTCTGCGCCTGCGCCGACCTGGATGCACTACCGGAAGCGGACAACAGCGCCCTGCCCCAGTGGCTGGCGCTGACCGAGCTGCTGGTGACCGGCAAGGGCGAACTCCGCAAGGCCGTCGACAAGCGCGTGGGTTTTCCGGCGGTCGACAAGAAGGATCCGGAAACGGCGCAGGCCAACGAATACAAGGCGCGCATCAAGGACCTGCTGGCGGAACTGGGCGGCAACGAATCCCTGCTCGCCGCGATCAACGAGGTACGCAAACTGCCCTCGGGCCTGCAGCAGGGCCAGTGGCAACTGCTGCAGTCGCTGGCACAGGTGCTGCCAAAACTGGTCGCGGAACTGAAACTGGTTTTCCAGCAGCTGGGCGCTACCGACTACACCGAAGTGGCCCAGGCCGCGCTGGTGGCGCTGGGCAACAGCGACGAGCCCACCGACCTGGCGCTGAAGATGGATATTCAGACCAGGCACATCCTCGTCGACGAATTCCAGGACACGTCGCAGATGCAACTGCAGCTGCTGGAAAAACTCACCGCCGGCTGGGAACCGGACGACGGCCGCACCCTGTTTATCGTCGGCGACGGCATGCAGTCCTGTTACGGTTTCCGCAATGCCAATGTGGGGATTTTCCTCGATGCCCGCGCCCGCGGTATCGGCGAGGTAGCCCTGACACCATTGGACCTGCAGGTGAACTTCCGCTCCGAGGGCGCGGTGGTCGAATGGGTCAATGAGACTTTCCAAAAGGCCTTCCCGGCCGAGGACAATATTGGCCGCGGCGCCGTGCGCTATCTCAATTCCCACGCCTTCAAGGGCGTCAAATGGCCGGGACCGGCGGTGAATTTCTACGGCTGTATGGACGACGAGGAACGCGGCCGCGAGGCGCAGCAGGCGGTGGAGCTGGTCAGGGATCTGCAAGCCAAGGACCCGAGCGGCCGCATCGCAATTCTGGTGCGCAAGAAAAAACACCTGGGAAAAATACTGCCGGCCCTGAGCGCCGCCGGCATTGCCTTCCAGGCGCCGGACCTGGCACCGCTGGCCAGCAAGATGGTAGTGCTGGACCTGCTCAGCCTGACCCGCGCCCTGCTCGACCCCAGCGACCGCATCAGTTGGCTGGCGCTGCTGCGCGCGCCCTGGTGCGGACTGCAATTGCCGGACCTCTATACGCTGGCCAACTGGAACAATGGTGATATACCGGCGACAGATACCAGCGCGCGCCCACTATTACTGGCTCTGCGGGAAGTCGACGATATCCCTTTGCTAAGCGAAGACGGCCACGCGCGGCTTGAAAAGGTCGCCAGCCCACTTTTGAAAGCCCTGCAGCAACGCGGGCGCAAACCGCTGCGCGCCTGGATCGAAGGCCTGTGGCTCGCCCTCGGTGGCCCGGCCACCGTCGCGGACAAAAACGATCTCGACAATATGCAGGACTTCTTCCAGCTGTTGGAACGCTTCGACTGTGGCGGCGCCATCGCCGACTGGCAGCAGTTCTACAACGCGCTGGAAAAACTCTTCGCCCGCCCCGGCCGGGACGCCGGCGTGCAGGTGATGACCATCCACAAATCCAAGGGCCTGGAATTCGAGCATGTACTGATTCCCGGCCTTGACCAGGGCGGCAAGCCCGGTGGCGACCAGCTGCTGCGCTGGGCCGAGTGGCTGAATCGCGACGGCGAGCCCCGCTTCCTGCTGGCCCCGAAAAACGCCCGCGGCGACAGCGACCCACTGTTCGACTATTTGAAACACGACAACAGCGAGCGCGAGCGCCTGGAAGGCACCCGCCTGCTGTACGTCGGCTGCACCCGCGCCATCCGCTCCCTGCACCTGCTGGCCTGCGTCAAGCGCGATGATAAGAAGGGCGACCTCAAGTCTCCCGGCACTGCCGCCCTGCTCGCCGGCATCTGGCCGTCGATCACGCAGGACGAGGCGAGCGACTGGTGTCACTGGCTGGAAGCGCCGGAGAGCGGACAGGAAACCGAACAGGTAATTGGCGACCGCGACTACCTGCTGCGCCTGCCGCAACAATGGCAGGCGCCGGCCATGCCAAAGCAGGAATGGCTGGCCCAGTACCGCATGCCCGACTATCGGGCGCGGGAAGACGACGAAGCGAATTTACCTCCTAACATTCCCAAAGAGTTGGGCCAGGTAGCCCTGCGCTGGCTGCGCCACGCTGGCACCGTCGCCCACGAGACCCTCGCCACCATTGCGGAATCGAACCTCAAGGAATGGAATTTCGAGCGGATCCAGCAACAACGCCCCCTGTGGCAACTGCGCCTGGGCCAGCTCGGGCTCTACGGCAGCGGCGTGGAAAAGGCGCGGGAAAAGGTCGAGCAGGCCGTCACCAACGCCCTCAACTGCAAAACCGGCCGCTGGCTGCTGGACAACAGCCACCTGGAGTCCGCCTGCGAACTGGAACTCCACAGCGGCGGCCGCCAGCTGCGCCGCTCTATCGTCGACCGCACTTTTATAGATGGTGACGGCAGCCGCTGGATCGTGGACTACAAGACTGCCGAACCCGGCGCCGGCGAAAGCCAGGAGGACTTTACTGTCGCGCAGCTGGAAAAGTACCGCGGGCAGTTGGAGAACTACCGCAAGCTCTTTTACGCCCGCGACGAGCGCAATATCCGCTGCGCACTCTACTTCCCGCTGCTGCAACAGCTGGTCGAATTGAAATAGCGGCCGCCGGAGCGCACCCCCCCTTGGGTTTCCGCCACGGGGGCCTGGCATACCAGTCCAGGTTAGTTAAATCCTCAACGCGCCCCTTACGCCAACGCTACTTCCTTTACAAAAGGGTCCGCTGACGCCAGCTCCGAAAAAAATGCTGCTGTCTGTCCCGCTTGGCTTGCATGTCAGCTTGGTATCTCTCTATGTTCGACTCTACTTCTTCTACGCTCTTCGGTAATTCCTTAAGCTGTCCGCCCAATCGGGCATTGTCAGGAATAGGACCCGGTGAAACCTCTCCGGTTACCCATTTTATCATTGCTCTCGCTTCTCTCTTAGGCACTCCAGCTCTCCAAATATCTGCGGGAGTTGCGATTTTGTGCCAGCCTTCGGACACGCCCTCCACACCCTTGCGACGTTCCGCCTCCAGATCGAAGAGTGCCTCTACTGCAGACAGCCACCCAGGATGATCTCTGTTCCTACGTGCTTCTCGCAGCTTATGCACAATGGGCTGCCCCTTATGGGGGACCAGGCCCGCCGCCACATCCTCCAGCTCCCGAGAAACATTGTCGGACTCCATCATCTTCACCAAGTCCGCCTGGTGCTTAACCGCCCAGCTTTGCCAGGAATGTTCCCCAGGCGTCTGTTCGTCCAACCAGGGAGGCCGCTCATACCCCTTGAATCCCTGGTACCGAGCCTGCAGGTAAGAAATCGTATGATGCCCCAGCTCCTCCTTTCTGGTACTCCTGACGGCCCCTCCCAGGGTGGCACCCAGTGTGACAGGAGATATCGGGATGTCGCTGACTCCCGCCTCGGCGCCGATCTCTTTGGTGGTGCGCGCATACTGCAGCCTGAAGGGTGATGCTCCCCTTGTCAGATCCTTCAGCTTACCGCTCTTGTACCACATCAGCGTCACGCTTTTATTGTAAGTGCCGCCGGCGTTTATACCGACAGGCATCTTTGCCCTGCTGATTGTCGTCGTCAGGGTCAAGCCAAGAAGGCTCTTCAAGAGTTCCATGGTATCACCCTCGCCCAAGGAGACCGTGAGGTCGGCCAGTTGCTCCGGCACAGCCTGCACCAGCTCGAGCGCGGCAGCAGCGGCACCGCTCAGTTCTACAGAGAGGTAAGCTCCGTCATTGTCCGGATTGGCATCGTTATGCACGATCGTCAGCGTTACCCACCCATCAAGCGCTCCGAGGTCGATGTGGGCTGAGGCGTCTGCCGTACCGCCAATCTTGAACTCATGCATTTTGCTCCCGGTGCGTTGGTAGGTGTCCGGGACATTTCTCTTTCTCATGAATAACCTTGGTTCAAACGACACGTCCGCACCGGCGCCAAATAGGCTAAGCACCTTGGCCTCCGCCCCGCCGCCGAACGGAATGCCCACGACGTTCGTTCTCCGCTTCTTGGCCTGCTCACGAATCCATTTATACGCTTCGAGGTCATCCTCCTTTTCCCGCTTCCTGTACCTGCTCCCGGCAAAAGGTGAAAGCAACTTCATTATCTTTGCAGTAAAGTAGGCGGCAAAAGCATAGGGGTTGGTGAAACGCCCTGTGATTGACAGGCCCCCGCCTGCCCACGCCTTGGCGCTGGCT
The DNA here is from genome assembly GCF_014904815.1 of Microbulbifer taiwanensis. Taxonomy (GTDB): domain Bacteria; phylum Pseudomonadota; class Gammaproteobacteria; order Pseudomonadales; family Cellvibrionaceae; genus Microbulbifer; species Microbulbifer taiwanensis. The sequence goes on along the minus strand of NZ_JACZFR010000037.1, from coordinate 114,182 downwards.
ATGGCATTAGCGCCAATACCGGTACTAGCGCCACCGGTCAGATTCAGCTTTAGATTTGCGGCGGTTTTGCCTGTGTCCGTGGCCGAGAGCGTGCCTTTGATTTGCAGCTGGAGCTCGGGGGTTACACTGGCGAGAAGTCCACTTGGCACCGGAATGCCGTGTGCAGCGGCGGTGAATGCCGTCGCAATAACGTCGGCACCGAGTTTGATGGACGCATTGACGCTGTATGAGCTGCCCGGCTCAAACAGGATGGCAAAAGGCCCATGCTCCACGAGCGTCTTGTATGTATTGACAAAGACTTCCTGCCTTTTAAACGGAACGGCTGGTGCTAACGGCTGGTGCTCATCGTTCCTCTCAGCCTCTTCAGTCTCGGTAGGGGCCCATTCCATCTGTCTCATTTCTTCTCCCAGGCCCTCCATTTCCCGTCCGAGGTCATCTATTCCTGCCCCCCATTCAGCCGGTTCTCCCAGGTCCTCCATTTCCTGCCCGAAATCATCTACGCCTGCCCTCCATTCAGCCGATTCTGCCAGGCTCGCCATTTCCGGCCCGAGGTCTTCTAACTGACTAAACAGTTCATAGTCCGGCATGTTCACGCATCTCCTAAAGTAGACTCCCGCTGGTCGCGGAAAATCGAATCCATTTCATCGGCATCAAACACCCGCCCTATCTTGGAATACTCCCGTTGCGTCGCCGCCGACAGGTGGCGCATGGCGACGGCCGTGTCCTCGGCAGCGGCGAGATAAGCGGCGGACAGGGCTATGTTGCGCAGGTAACCGCCGGACAACTGGATGCCGTCGGCCAACAGTTCCAGATCAATATCCCCCGCGCACGGGGTTTGCGGCGGCAGCAGGCGCTGCCAGATGGCCAGGCGCTGGGTTCGGTCGGGCAAGGCGAAGGGCACGATAAAGCGCAGGCGTCTGGCAAAGGCCTCGTCCATATTCTTGGGCAGGTTGGTGGCCAGGATCACCAGCCCTTCGTACTCGTCGATGCGCTGCAGCAGATAGCTGGTTTCCAGGTTGGCGTAACGGTCGTGGGAATCACTGACCTCGGTGCGCTTGCCGAACAGGGCGTCGGCTTCATCGAAAAACAGGATGGCGCTGTTGGCTTCGGCATCATCGAACAGGCGCCCCAGGTGTTTCTCTGTCTCGCCGATATACTTGCTGACCACCTGCGACAGGTCGACCTGGTAGAGATCGAGCCCCAGTTCCGCGGCCAGGACCGCGGCCGCCATGGTCTTGCCGGTGCCGGGCGGCCCGGAAAAGAGCGCGCTGACCCCGCGGCCCAGCATTAATTTCTGCTCGAAGCCCCACTGCGCCATCACCTTGTGCCGGTAGCGCACGTGGTGGCCGAGATCCCGCAGGGTTTCCTTGCGCGCCTCTGGCAGTACCAGGTCGTCCCAGCCAGGTTTCGCCTGGACCCGTTTAGCCAGTGCGGACAAGCCGCCGCTGTGCAGCTGGCGCGCCGCCGCCAGCAGCATACGCCGCGAGACGAACGCCTCTCCGGGCTCGTGCAGCTTCGACATCGCGGCTGCCGCCGGCCCCGCCGCCGCGATGGTGCCCGGCGCCAGCCGCACCGTTGCAGTGAAGGATTCCAGGTCCAGGTCCGGGTCGATCGGCTTGAGCGGCGCCACTGCCTCGCGCCAGCACTGCGCCAGTTGCCCAGCGCGCGGCAGTGACATGGCGATCTCGACGATGGACCGACATCCGACGGAGCAGTGATGCTGCCAGTCGTCGCGGCCGGCCGAAAACAGCCACTGGCCGCCGCAGGACAAGGCACTCTGCACCGCCTGCTGCAGCGCCGGATTGCGTCCGTCCAGCCAGTCGTCCAGCCCCTCCCAGTAGAGGGTGGCGCGCTGCATCATTGCCTCGCGCAGAATGATCAACGGCAGTGCCGGCTCCGCCTGCGCCAGCAGGCCGCGCTCCACCACCAGCAGCGGCCGCCCCAGTTGCGCCACCAGGGTCGTCGCCAGCGTCTCCTTGCCCACTCCGGCCGGCCCGGTCAGGTGCACGATGGCACCCGGGCCCTGCGCCTGCTGTGTACACAGGAAATTGCGCAGCGCGGCAAAGCGCTCTGTCGGAAAGAACAGGTCGCCCGGATCGCGCGCCGCGTTCGACAGCCGCACAAAAGGCACGATGCGTTCGTCCGGCGTATCCTCCCCGAGCAGGAAGGCGACCACACGCGGGTCCGGTTGCAACTGCAGTCGCGGTGCCGGACAGCGCTCACCGGCGCGACCGCTGTATACGCGCAGCAGATGGTGGCGCCGCAGCGGCGCCTGCGCTGCCAGCCGCCGCCGCAGCTGTCCGCGCTCTACATCATTCGGCTCCAGCAGCCGCTCGGCCAGATCCAGCGTCAGCCAGGCGCCGCGATAGTGGGGCTCCAGGTAGCCGAGCAGATCGATAAAACGGCGGTCGATGGTGGGCAGCAGCGACAGCAATAGGAGATCGACATCTTGGGCGGTGAGCTCACAGAAGCGCGTCAACTCTGCCAGCCGCAGGCGGATACCCACCACCTCCCCCGCCCGCGCCGAGCCCGCATTTTCCCGCCGCAGCTTCTCCACCTGTTCGCGCATTTCCTGCAGCTCCGGCGGATCCTCGCGCCACAGCAAACTGTCGGCGAGCAGTGTATCGACAACGCCACCGGAAAGCGTCGCCGCCCCGCGCGCACGCAGAATCCGCATGCGCTCTATGTCCGGCGCCATCTCGACCTCGCGCGCGGCCACCGCGGCGCGCACCAGCTGCTCCACCCGCCATAGCTCGGCAAACAAATGCGCTTCCGACGAGTCGAACTGCGTATCGGCAATCGATTCAACAGTCATAACGCTACACACTCACGCCGGCGCCTGCTGGAAGGACTTCCCGGTGTGTATTGGGATTGCTGCCTGGCTCATCTCCCGGCCCGACCGAATCACCGGCGCGCAGTTCCTGCAATACTGCTAGAGCGCCTTCGATACGCAACAGGGTTTCGGTAAGGCGTGCACGCTTGTTGTCGAGTTCGGCAAGGGTCTGCCGACCCTTTTCTTGTTCCAATCTCAGCGACACCAAACGCTGTTCCAGACAGCTTTCCATGCTTTCCTCCAATTCGAGTTATGAATCAACGGCCAAATGGCATCCAGGAAACAGAAACTGCTGCTTGCCCTGGATTTCCACTCGCGTCACAATCCTGCGATGTGGACACCCTCCAGTACTCCCCCGTCCTCACCGGCATCGTGAACGAGTTTTCATCTACCGCGACCGTATTGCTACCGGCTGTATCTCGATGAACCGATGCAGAGGCCCGGCTTTGCAAGCTGTCGCTGCTACTTCCCGCGGCCCCATTTGCATTCAATTGCTCTTTACCACTGGCCTGAAGCCGCACAACAACGAACCCATCGGTATCTGCCTGGTATACAGTTCCACATAAAAGCAATTCATTTTGTTGTTCACAGACATTTTCCATCATGCTCTCCATAAAGTATTTTTTATACGCTAAATATCGTTTCGGAAAATACAATTCCTACCACACCAAGACCACAATTCAGGATGAATCCAATTTACACCTCCTTAAGCAAAAACACTTCCATTGAATCAGCTTCTATTAATCTGCCGGCACATCCCTGTGTCGCAATGGCCCATTAACCAACCCGGATTCCGGATTAATAATTCCGGACACAAGGAAACCTGAGTTTCTACACATAGAATCAAGCTGGAATTACTGAGCAGCAAACACATCCAACCTTGAACCACAGTCAATTCCCGAAAGGGATCCATTTTACTGTTACTGCCGCGCTACCCGGATTACCGCTCGCGTCACCGTCTTGGCTCGTCGACACTTTCCAATACTCACTTTTCCTAACCGGCATCATGAAAGAGTTTTTATCGACCGCAACGGTATTTGAACCCCCTGTATCCCGATGCACTGAGGCCACCCCCCGTGTTTCCAGATTATTGCTATCTACCCCAGCTTCACCTACGGCACTCAACTGCTCTTTACCAGAGGCCACCAGATAGACAACAATAAAGCCATCACTATTGGCCTGATAGTTATTTCCAACTATGTACGACCCTTGCCCCCAGGCCCCGAGCAAGCTCGATTCACCCGTAAGATTGATCCCTCCCTGTGCGTTCAATGGAATTGCAGAATTGATGTTTACCTCGGTGTCTCTGACAGAGATCAGCTTGGTATTGTTGTTTTCATCCCCGCCCCACACTTCCAGCGGATTACTCAGAGTACCCGAGTTATAGCCATTGCCAATCGACATTTTTCCGTCAGAAGTCACCACCGTGTTTGAAAATGCACGTATCAAGTCCGCCCCTACAACGAGCAGTGCGTTATCAGACTGGCTTGGATCCCAGACCTCCAGCCAATGGCTTCCATTCTCTGGAAAATACTCCTTTCCGATAACCACCTTACCGTTCGGGCTGATATACAAACGATCGTTGCATCCGGCATCATTATCGATATCCGAAACATGGGCATCATCGTAGGTCTGTAATCGCAGGGCCGGTGCGCGTAGGGTGATGGCATCCGGGCCATTGCTGGTATTGGTGTCATTGCTGGCGAAGAGAATCAACTCGGATCGCTCTACATCGTTGTTATTTCCCTGTCCGGCTGGCACCCGGCGAGCGGTAATTACCGGGGGGACATCATTCGGCGTAGCGCTGGCCGGGAAGCTGTATTCGGATGCGGTTGCGACACCGGCAACGGCGACTTCTCCATTTACCGTTAATGTATCCGATACCGTTGCAGTACCAGTTACTGCGAGCCCGCCACTTGCGGTCAATGTATCTGACACGGTTGCGGTGCCAGTCACGGTGAACCCGCCACTTGCGGTTAATATATCCGACACAGTTGCCGTGCCGTAGACTTGAAGTCCGTTACCTCCTGAAACTGCCAGTAGCTGATTGTCGTTTTCGTCGTAGACTTCCAGGGGGTTTGATGGCGCTCCCGAAGACTTCCCGATCGCGAGCTGGCCGCCGGTGTCGATTTGTGTATTCGATACCGAGATTCCACCCTGCGCGTTCACCAGAACTGATATATCTGCTCCGCCGTCTCCCGCCGTAAGCAGTGCGCTGCCGTCCGAGGCTGTAACCTGCAGGGCGGCGCTTTCGCCGTCGCCCTTGATCTCCAGTCGTGCGGCCGGCTCGTCGTCGCCGATACCGATTCCCACATTGCCGCTGGCATGCGCCACCAGCGCATGGATCGCGCTTTCCTGATCGTCACTGCCGGATTGCGGGTCGCCGGTGTTGTTGGTGGTCAGGGTGATCTTATCCTTCGCCAACAGCTCGACACCATTATTTTGCAGCAGGATGCGCTGGCCGTAATCGTGCGCCCAGATATCGCCCGGGCTGTCGAGAAAGATAAGCGCCCCCTTTTCGATCTCGATATTGGTCTCTTCTCCTGTAGACGGCTGCTTGAGAAAGAGTTTTTGGTCGAGGGTTATCCGGTAGTCCGCTTCCGGATAACCGGCATCTCCCGGATAGTAACCCTCAGGATTTTCGTTGATATTCTCAAAGCGAAGCGTGCCCGCATCGCCGCTCTTTCCCGGCAGGCGCAGGCCGGCATATTTCTGGGTCCGGACCCCGGTGGAGAAAGAGTCTGTGTCGATTGCGTCGATCACACCGCCGGCCACGCGCACCCTTGCCAACGGCACTGCACCTTCGCGCAGGGATGCCCCGATGGCGAGCATCGTTTCACCCTGGCCATTCACCGCCTTCGGGTCCTGGGTAAAGCGGGTATCACCTTCACTGCCGGACTGGGGATCAGTCGCTGTCTCAATAAAGAGAAGGTCGACGATATAGTCGCCGTCGCTGGCGTTCTCTGGCAGCTCAACCGTGTAACCCTCAATAGGCGTCCCATTCCCATCCTCATCGCTGAGCAGTACCTGGTTGCCGCTGGCATCCAGTGCGCTGCCGGGGCTGATACTCACCGACGTGTCGCCCGCTTGCGTTACATCGAGCCCTTCGAGAACACCGGGTGCATGCAAGTTGGCTTCGTGGCGTACCTGGCGGTCCACGTGGTAGTTCTGTTCGTCGATAAAGTCCTGGGTCGACAGGAATTCGCCATCGAAATAGCGCAAACGGGACGTCACATAATCCGGACGCGTGTCGGCAGGGCCCTTGTCGTTGGCATTCCTTTTCGATGCGTTAAGGAATGCTTGGGATGTCTCATTTTCAGGGCGTACCTCGGTCAGGTCACTGTCTTTGGAATCATTGCTCATTTTGGCTTTCCGTTTCGATGCGTTGAAGATATCTGCTGCAGCGGAAGCTTCTCGCCGTCCGGCCCCATCTCCGCGTTGCCCAGCGTGGTGTTTCTGCCCACGTAGATCCCTTCGGTCGCGCGGGTTTTGGGGCGTGTGTCCGGGTCTTCATCCAGCAACACCAGGGACGGGTATCGCAGCACCAGGCTGTAGTAGGTGTGGGCGGGTTTCTGTAGTTCGATGGCAGCCTCTACCTTGCGGTAGAGCTGTTGTAAGCTGGTCGGCGTCTGCCGCGTATCGACAACCAGGGTGACGCGAAAATAGTAGGCATACGGCTTGCCGGTTCTGGGATCCACAACCCGGTCATCGACGCGAACATCCGCCGTCTCACCGACACACAGCCGTACCACCTCCGCGATGCCCCTGCGCGTTCCCCGCAGCATGTACAGGGGCACGATGGAGGCCACTAGATTGCGCCGCGTCTGCTCCGACCAATCCCGGCGCAGGTCCACCGCGACCCAGCGCGCCAGCCAGGGCAGAAAATCAGCGGGCGTTTCCTGTGGCTGGAAGTAGTGGGTGATCCGGTCCAGGGTTTCACCCAAGCCCTGCTGCCACTCCGGTTGATCAGCGGCCCCACCCATCTCGCCGAAAGCGGTTACCACACCGCCGGAGAGAATGGCCTCAAATGCGCGCAGGAACTGGCCGATAAAGTGCCCGTCCTGCAGCGGCGCCGGTAGAAACGACAGGTAGCTGCTGACTGCTTCGATTTCGTTGCGATGGTCCGTCATCCGGCCGTTACCTCCGGGTTCCAGCGCACCCACTCACTGCCGTCCTGGCCCACCGAACCGCTCAGTACCATCACCGTCAGGTCTATGGCGTCCCGCCGCAGCTGTGGAAGCTGGTCCCCGTCGAGTGACACCGATTCGCCGCCGGCACCGCCGTTCGCGACGCTGACCTCCTCCACATGAGAAATACCCGCGAGAGTGGCGAGCCGCGCCGTCAACTCGGAGCTGTACACGGTACGACCGAAGGGCCAACCAGTGCCGTCCGCTCCGCCGCGCACCGGGTGCAGGTACTCGAACAGCGCACGCCGCGCTTCGAGTAGCACTTCCCGCGGGCGGGCGTCTCCGTCGATGTAGAGCGTGGCTGCGGCATCCAGCCCGACATAACGCGGGCCGGCGATGCAGACGCGCGTCGTGGCCAGCCTGCGGTTCTCGAAAAAGTCCCCCAGCGCCGCCACCAGTTCACCCGATGGCTGCAGCCAGGGCGAAGGATCGCCGTCGGACCGGACCGGCAGCACCACCAGGCTGATGGCGCCCGGCGAGTCGGCCGGCAGTCCCGCGCTTGTGTCGGTCACGTCCACTTCGGGCAGGCAGGCCAAGCGCTCTATCTGGCTGCTCGCGGCACCCTGCCCGGCCTGCTGCATCGCGGGGAAAGTCGTCAATGCCAGTTGTTCGTAATCGGCGGCGGTGACGGCGCGGTAGCGCCGGCGCAGCGCCAGCAGCACGTCGCGCATCGCCTGCGCCGGCTCGGCGTCGAAGCGCTGATCCAGAGTTTCCTGCAGATCGCCGGCCACCAAGTCCGCAGTACCGCCGCGCAACGCCGACTCGCCGTAACCCATCAACAGCTGCAGAAACGCCTTGTAGGTGCGGGGCTGTATGCGGTTGGTGCGGTACACCAGCATTTCCGTGAGCCAGGCCAGCATTTCCAGCAGGGTGATACCGGGGTCGGACGGGTTGTAGTCGGTCCAGTCAGAGCCGTAACCGGGCAGCGCGGCAATGGCGCCCGAGACCAGTTCCTCGTAGTCGATATCATCGAGGTTGGGCAGTTCGATGGGCATGGCTATAGGCTCCCGGCGGCTTGCACTGTCACGGTGTGATCGCCGGAACAGACCAGGATGACCGTCAGCTTCTGGTCCGCGGTATCCTCGGGCATAGCGCCCGTGCTGCCGGGCGCGGATATCGCCGGCGTGCGGGTAACCGTGAGATCGCTCAGGCTGTCGACGCCGGGCAGCGCGAGCAGATAGCGGGTTAAGTCCGAGTCATAAACCATCTGCCCCAGCGCCCAGCCGCCGCGATCAAAACCTCCGGAAAGGGGATTCAGGAAGCGGCGCAGCGCCTGTTCGACTTCCTTTTTCACTGCGTCTGCGCGATCCATCCGTTTTGCATTCACCGTAACGGTGACATCCACCTGCAGCCAGTCGGGCCCGGAAAGCTTCAATTGCACCGCCGGTGGCATGCGCGCGCGCAGGAAATCGCCAACTTGCTGCAACAGACCGACCGACGGTGCCGGGCGATCCACGTTGTCGCCGGGGACTACGATGACCAGCACATGGCCGGCACTTTCGGGGAGTCCGGGATTTTCCGTCGGGTCAAATACCGGCGTGATCGCACGCACTTTTGCGACCTGCGGAAAGCCCTGTCGGACCAGATCCTCGTAATCCTGCCGGGCGGTGGCGCGGCCGCGGTGGCGCAGGACCTTTGGTCCCCAGTCCATGACCGCGTCGCTGTCTTCACCGTCGGCACCGCCGGACGACGCAATCGCATTGTCGACCGCGGCAACCTGGGTCACGGCCGTCACCAGTTGGTTGATCGCGCCCGCGGGCAGATTGCCGGCGGCGCCGCCGCCGGCGCTGTATCGGGCCATAACGATATTGTTCTCGCCGGCGGGCGGCACCATGCCGTTTTTGCCGTCGCCGAAGGTGACAGTGCCATCCTGGTGATCGAGCGTGTAATGGCGATCCCGCGGGCCCGAGGCGGCAAAACTTCCGACCTGCTTCCAGCGCACCCAGGCCGCGTCCAGGTCGGCCGCAGTCCATGTCTCCGACGTGCCATCGGAACCGGCAACCACCGGCGCCACTGCCAGTGGCTCCGACTCCGCGCGCAATTGCGCCGAGTCGCTGGCGGAGGGCGCGGTCGATTCGCGCACCAGCAGTTCGGCATTGGCAAGGATCGGCGCTTGTGTGAGGCTGAAGGTCTGGCCCGGCGTCTGGCGGCTGGAACCGAGTACTTCGTTGCGGATCAGCCGCGCATTGCTCGCGGCCACACTGTTGGGCAGTAGGCGCCCTCCCCGTGGAGGCACAGAGTAGCTGCCGCTTTTCACTGTTGCGCGCAACCAGTACAGGGGCGCGGACCCGAACTGCGCACTGCGCGCCAGGTCGGCGGGCGCAACGAACTGCAGGAAACCGCTCTGGGTAAAATTGTGCGTACCATCGGCAACCTCGAGCGGCTTCCAGTCTGTATCCGCCGAGGTGCCGCCGGGGACGGCCATATATTGCCACTGGACTTGGGCGGGATTGCCGCCGCCCTGCACTGCACTGAGCGCCGATTGCGTCTCGCCGTCCAACGACAGCGGCCCCACTTCCAGATAGATCGAAACCGTGGTTTGGCCGAGCGACTCGCCAAACGCGAGATAAAACGTGGGTGCTGCGTCCGCGCGCAACAGGAAGGGGGCCACCGGCTGCGCAAAATCCTCCAGCTGCCGCCCCTCGCCGTTATCGATCACGCAGATCGGTGTCGCACTCGGGGTATACGTTGCGCCGAGGCTGATACTTTGCAGTATCGGCGGGCGATAGCCGTCGTCGATGACGCTGCCATCGGATACCGTAATGCCAGTGCCGTAATTACCCGAGGCGAGGCGGATGCGCAGAGAAGGTTGATCGGTGTCTGCGGGGAGCGGAATCTCCGCCGTGCCACTCGCTTTAAGCGCAGATACACTAGCATCTCCCGTACCGGAGGGATCGAACGTGGGGACAGCCGCGTCCCAGCTGTCGCCGCTGCCGACCTCCCAGGAAAGGTTGGGATTGTCGTTTCCACAGGGATCGGGATCTTCGCTTTGCGCCTCGTCGGAAACGGTCACCGTTACGATCAGTCTGCCAGACTCGTCACTCGGCAAAGAGCCGAGCACCAGCGTACAGGCATCGTTGAATGCCGGTTGCCGCCCCAGCGGGTAGTAATCCTTACTGGTGTCGATGGGCACACCGTTGAACAGCACCTGCTCCAGCGCCAACTCCGAGACGTCCACGGATTCCGTGGCGCTGAGCGTTACCCCGCACCAGGCAGGAATAGCAGCGTCCTCCGCAGGGGTATCTGTGTCCTCCGGCCAGGCCGTCAAACGGGCGCGAATCCAGAAAGCGCTGGTCGTTGTCCCGGCGACCGACAGCGAACAGGTGACGATATCCGCCGGGAGAGTGACATTAAATTGAAAATCATCGCCGTCGATGGATACTGAATCCGAGTCGATTGCTAACGACGTCCAGTCGTCAGCACTGGAAGAAAAATACTCCCAGACAATGCAGGGATCTGATTCGGGATCGGAAATGTCCTGCAGGAGGCTCCAGTGCTCGGCGTCGTCTCCCGAGGCGAACGCAATCGACAGCTGAATCGCGTCGCCGCTGCCGACGGCGACAATGACCTCATCCGCGGCCAGATACACCGCGTGCTCCACCGCGGTGTCTGCCGTGAACAGGCTGTAATAACCGGGCTCCAGCCCCGTTGCCACTGCGGTATTTATTGAAACGCAGTCGATGGTGTTGTCGCCCCGCGGCTGATAGGTGATTGCTCGCCATAACACGGGCTCCCGATTGGGCAGCAACTCCAGCGGACCCTGCGTGTAGAAGGTAGTGCTGCTGCCATCCGCATGCTGCCCGCGCACCTGGGTGCCGGCCGGCACCCGCACGCCCTGCGCACCGGCGGCCGCGGTAAAGGTCAAGGGCACCTCGGCTGCGCGCGGCGGCTGCGGCTGCAGGCCCAGCATGCGCAGGTAGGCCAGGAAGTGGCGGTTGGGCATCTGGTTCAGGCGCGATATCACCTGCTGCGCCAAGGTCGCAAAGGCACCGATCAGCGCGGTACCTGCATCGGCTTTATCGCCCGGCGACCAGCCGCTCAGCTGCTCCGCCAGTTGGGCCGTCTGCCGTGCCACGGCTTCGGTATTGCGGGGATCGATAACGGGAGAATCGATACGCTTCATATCAGGCCGGCTCCGGGGGCGTCAGGTAGAAGGGGTAAACCATATTGAAACGGCTGTTGGTTTCGCGGATGAGGTAGTGCACCGCGATAGTCACCGCGCCCGCTATTTCCTGCGACGGCTCGGCGCGCACGCCGAGCAAGTCGATGCGCGGCTCCCAGATTTCCAGGGCCTCGCGCACGGCCTGCTCCATCTGTCCCAGCGTGGCCGCGTTGATCGGGGCAAACACCAGGTCGTGGATGGCGCAGCCGAATTCCGGCCGGCTGACGCGCTCGCCGATGGCGGTGCCGAGAATCAGCCAGATCGATTGGTGGACAACCTGGTCGCCGCCGACTTCGGCGATGCACCCGTCGCCGTCCAGGCCGATACCGATGCCGGCCGGGTGCAGCGGTTGCAGGCTGTAGTTCCAGCCGGTGCCGAGAAATCCCCGCGTGTGTTTGTTCGATGCCATACTCACTGCCCCCGCACCCGGGCTTGTGCCGGCAGTATGTGCACCGGCACACCATTGGGCGTGGTGATGCCGTCGCTGTTGGTCAGTAAAAGGGGCTGGCCCGCGGAGCGCAGGCGCAGTGCGCCCGTCAGCCATGAGGCGGCGAGGCACGGCAGCGGGTTTGATGCTGGCGTGACAAAGGGACACCCCTCGACCAGGTAGGGCGCCGACTGGGTCGCGGTGGGCTCACCGCCCACCCGCACGCGCGCATTCGGCAGCGTCGCCCTGCCCCTGCCCCCGTGGCTGCAGAGCACGGTGTTGGCCGCCGTTACCAGGTAGCTCATCAGGTCACCTCCAGCGCATCTTTATTGATCTTTACGCCCGCCATGCAGTCGATACCCAGACCACTCGCGGCCGACAGGCTTCCGCTGCCATTCGCTTTCACCTCGTAGGACTTTTGCGCCGACAGCGAAAATGTTGCGCATTCGATCGCAATATCACCGTCGCTCTGCAGATCGATCCCCCCGGCCGCCGACAGGTTGATCCGGCCGGACGACTCGATCGAAATCGACTCGCCACTGGCATCGATGACGATTTTGTTTTTCTGCGCGGCGCCGCTGATGGTGATGGTTTCGGCACCCTCGGTATCGTCGAATACCAGCGTGTGGCCGCTGCGCGAGCAGATGACTCGGCGATTGTTGCGGCCGTCGTCGTTGTTGTCCGGCGGCGCGTCGACACCGTTCCACAGCGCACCGACGACATAGGGCTGGTCGATATTGCCGTTGGCGAACATCAGCAGCACCTCGTCGCCGACTTCCGGCAGCATCCAGACACCGCGGCCGGCGCCGGCCATCGGCGTTGCGATCCGGACCCAGCCGCTCTCGTCTTCGGCACTGAGCCATGGAAAAGTGACCTTGACCCGCCCCATGCCGTCCGGGTCGACGTTGTTGGACACTATCCCCACGACCGCACCGTAGAGACGACCGGGCGCCTGGGTGTTTCCCGACCAAAAACCCGCTTCCTGTAGCATCATGTCGCGTTCCTCCGCACCTTGATCGCCGTCTGATATCCGCTTTCGGCAGAGCAGCTGTGCCGCGCCTGTTCGATGTAATAGGGCCCGCTGAAACGGTCGCCGAGGCCGCTCAGCGACACCAGCTTCCCCGCGCGCAGTTGGGCGCTACCGGGGCAGATCCCCTCGCCGAGAATGAACGCCAGGGCGCGGGTGCCGAGCTGGCCCAGGCTGGCGCTGTCGGCCTGGTCCTGAGCGACAATTGGCTGACCGGTGCGCAGGGAATCGCTCGCCCCAAAGGCCTTGTCGGCGATCTCCGCACCCGGGGTGCCGCCCATCGCCACCACCTGCGCGCCGCTGGCAGCACCGAAAATCGCCTGCTTGCCGCCCACATCCCAACCGCTGACCCGCTGGGTGCCGACCTGGCCCTGTGCGGTCATGCGCAGCCCGAAAGTCTTGATGTCGCGCTCGGTGGCCAAAACCAGCGCCGGTTCAGAAGCCGTTGCGTGCGGGCGGAAATACAGCGTCTTGTCCCCCACCACGACCTCGTAGCCGATGGCGGCGGCGCGGGCGCAGAGAAAACCGAGATCGCTTTGGGCGTGCTGCCACACATGCTCGTGGACGACGCGGCTGTCGACGACATCCGGGGTCAGATTGTTGTCGCGGGCGATGGCGGCGGCGATATCGCTATCGGACATGTTTACGAAAGTGCGCGTCTGCTCGCCGCGCAGCAGGCGGTGGCGGCGATCGTAGCCGCGCACCAGCAACTCCGGCGCCTCCCCGCTATCGACGCTGAGCTCCAGGCTGGTAATTTCGCCGACGATGATCGACTCGAGCCGATCCACATAACCGAGCGAAACCTCGACTTCAGCGCCGATCGCAAACAGGCCGCTGTCCACCCAGGTGTAGGACTGGGTCGCCTGGCGCCAGGTGGCCATCCGCAGGCTAAACATCGAGGGTCCGGCGAGATCGTCCAGCACCGCGACCTCGAGCACGTCGAGCATCAGCTCCGTGTCGAGCGCGACGCGATTGACCTTGATCTGGTAATCGGCGATCAGGGGACTGGCGGCCAGAGTCATCGTCGTACCTCCATCCGTCAGTCCCGCAGTTTCGGGATCAGCAGTATCTGTCCCGGTGCCAGTCGCAGCGGATCGTCGAGACCATTGGCCCGGGCGATGGGTCGCCAGCAGCGCGCATCCATGTACATGGTCGAGGCGACCAACATCAGGGTGTCACCCGGCTGCACGGTGTATTTCTTCGCCACATCCGCTGAGTGCAATTCATTCGCGGGACTCAAGTTGCTCTCCCGCGCGGTAAAACTGCAACCAACCGTGGCCCGCACCGGCGTACCGTCCGGCAAAAACAGGGTGACGGTGGTGCGCGCCTCGGTAAGCACCCCGCGGAAGAGGACATTCCGCCCCCAGCGCAGCCTGCAATCCGGGGGCTGGTGTGTTTCCCGATCCGGTCTCGTCAATCGTTCGATTGCACGCGTCCTGTCGAGCACACTGTGCGGCGCATTGCGCCCCTTACGAGAGAATGGCAATAGCGAGTTCGGCCAGCGCACCGAGACTTCGTCGGGCGCATCGTAGGTATCGAAGAACAGGTCGAGTGCCAGGGTGGCCGGTTGGCATCCGGTGAACTCCAACAATGAAAGTCCGTCGGCCCTGGCGGCGCCGGCATTTCTCCAGCCGGCGGCGTGCCGGAAGACGAGCTTGTCCGGATTGAACAGCGCCTCCGACTGCTCGTGCCTGCCGTCGGATTCGTACTCGACGGTGAGTTTTTCCAGTGTCACGACCAGCCTCCGCGGCGCTCGGCGTCGACCGCCAGGCGCTTCATGATCCTGCGCTCGACACGACGGGCCAGCTGAGCCTCGTCAATCAATGGCGGTGATGATGGTGATGGGGATGGGGAAATGTTTTCGGACTGGCCGTCGGCATTCGCTGTCAGCACCGGTACATGCAGCGGAGTAGGCTCCGAATCGCCGCTATGTACATCCGCTTCCCTCGCCACCGCGGCGGCCGCGGATGCCGGATTCGCGGGCTGGATTCTCGCATGCGGAAGCGGCGACAGTTCCGCGCCAGCCGGCGCGCTGATTCCGCTTTTGAAATGATGGTCAGGGATATACGGGCCGACAGTGCCGGATGGTGCTAACGGCTGCATGAGTCTTCCGGACTGCGCCGCAGGCGCGTGGGCCACAGGCGCCCTGTCCGGTAACACTTGCGATACCTGCGTCACAGCGGTTTCCGCTTCGCCTGTCGCGTCCTTGGATCGCGATAAATTCTTCCGCGCGGGCACCGTCAGAAGCGTCGTCGAAGAATCGTCGTTACGCTCGCCGGATCGTATGGACTCGACGCGTCTCACAGACTCCCGCGCGCCGTGTGGCATCGACGGAGGTTGCGCACTAGGGGCGGCAACCATGGCGGCGGTACTTTCTCCGGCTTTACCGATGGACGCTGTGCCGTCTAAATCCTGCACAGGCGACGGCCGCGCTATTGCGTGATGTAGCGTCCCGTGCCCGTCGATAGCGACCGTATGCGACGGTGAGACTGTGACTGACCTGTCGAATTTTTGCGAAGGCGAGCAATTATCGAGCGCGGTATCCGGTGTTGTGCGGGCTTCGACCTCTCCCGCTTTAGCGTCCGCGGAAACTGTTGAGTGTGCAAGATTGAACAGCGTTAATTCCGTTGCGCGAAGCGAAGCGACGGCTTTGCCGGTGTTTTCTGAATAATGCGGATTCGCGTCAATGACCGGGGCGGACTGGTCCCTGCCGGAACGCACCGGACCCCGGACCGGAGGCATAGTCAGTGTTTTCACTGCGTCTTCGGCAATTGCCGATGGCTGTGCCGGCAAATCCACCGGCGGCTCGGAAAGGTACGACGCAGCGGGCGACTGATAATCACCGTTTATATCGGATGCTGTGCCCCCTGCCCCCGGCTGAGCCGGCAATCGCGTAACGATGGGCAACTCCTCCGACGCGGCGAACGTGGGGAAAGCTCTGGTTTCGTCTAGCACGCGAGGTACACTCTCCGCGGCGACAGACACCACCCGCAATTCCGTTGGCGACGCCGGTGCGGGCGCCGAACCCGGAACAATAGACGGAGACGCCTTCTGCCAGTCCACGTGCACCACCTGCGGGCCGGCAATTTCCCGCTCGCTGCGGCTCACGCGATCGAGCAGTGATTTGGCCAGCAACTGGGCGCGGGCGGTAAAATAGTTTGTGCGCCGCTGGATTCTGTCGCCCGGCGCCGGCGAAATAACCGTCGGCCGGCGCCAGAGCCGCGCAACCAGGCCGCGATCCAGGTTTTGTTCCCAAGGCCGCGGCGTGCCCCCGTCTCGACCTGCCACTGTGGCAACCTCCCCGCTTCTCATTGATCGCCATTCCCGAGCGAATCGACTACCGGCTCGACGATCATCTCGCGCCCGGCACGGGCGGCGCCCGCAGCGCGGCTGAGTATTGGCTTGACGATGCCGCGATGGACCAGTTCCAGGCTTTCCACCGCCACCTGTGTCGAGCGCGATGCATCAAAATCCGGACCGCGCCACTTGACCGGCAGTGCCGCCTTCACATTCCACCAGACCACTGGCACATGCCTTCGATCGAGCATCATCACCGTCATGTCGCGACGCTTGAACTCGCCCTCGCAGACGCGCGCATACCAGGCGTACAGGGTGTCGATTTCGGTAATGCCCCGCGTCAGAACCAGGCGCGGATAGTGCACAGATCCGGGGAGCTGGTGGCGGAATTCGTTGACGCCGCCCTCACAGTATTCGGTTACCTGCACCTCGCTCTGCAGGCCGCTCACCGCGCTGAAGCTGCCAACCAGCAAGCCGTCGATCTCGACAAAGAAATTGTTCCCCAGATACGGGTCGAGCCGCGCATCGAGATGCCCTCTGGCAACGGTCAGCGCCGCCGGGATTCCAAGCATCATGGCATGCCCCCTGTATTGATTTTCTCGCTGCCCCGGGTTGCGAAACCCGAGCTGATTCAATGCCGCGCCCGCGGAGCTCAGGCCCTAGCGCTGCACGCGATTGAGTTCTTCGTTCACGGACGCCACCTGCTCGACCCAGCGCCGCCGCTCCAGGTGATCGAGCCGCACCACCTCGTCGTAGGACCAGTGCAAATAGCGGGACAGGTAGGCCACCTCCTCGAACAACCGGTCCGGGGGGTAGCCTATGCCTCCCCCGGCGGCTGCACCTCCACCTCGAACTGTTCCTGGCAGTGCGGGCAGTTCACCGGCAGGCGCGGGTGCCCCTGCTCGTTGAGGCGCCGGTAAAGGTCCTGGAGATAGATAAAGTCCTGGGACATCATTCCCTCCACAACCCGGGTGTTGACCTGCTTCAGCTCGCCCAGCCTGACGATGACGCGAGACAGCAGAACAATCACCAGGTAACCCGGGTTGCCACGCACGCGGGCATCGTTCAGGGGCGCGATTTCGTCGTAGGCCGTCGCCAGCCGCATGACCCCCTCGCGATGCACCCTGCCTTCCTCGTCGGTGTAGCCCGCGGGCAGGGCAAAGGGAAACTCGCCCGCTGTTACCACGTCTGGACCTCGACACCTTCGTGGGTGAGTTCCAGTGCCTCGATCGCAATGGCATCGGCGGTGGCGTCGAAGTTGGGGCCGGTCCAGCGGGCGGGCCAGGCGTTCTGCAGATTCCAGCGGATCTGCTCCTCGCCCTTGTCATTCATCAGGATGATCGACAGGTCGCGCCGCTGCAGGTCACCGGAGGTCACGCTGCTGTGCCAGTCCCACAGCGAATGGTCACTGGTAATTCCCCGGCGCAGCGTGACGTTCGAAACCGATAAGAGCCCCGGCAACTTGCGCTGGCCGAGTGTCGGGTCGGTGCCCTCGCGGTAGGGAACCACTGCAGTCGAGCTGTCCAGGCCACCGCACTCCTTGAATGCCGTGCTGGTAATGCCATCGATCTCGACTTTGAAGTTGTACCCCCGGAAGGGATCTGTCTGGGCCATGGCTGCTTATCCTCCAACCTGTTGAGAAACGGCGAGCTGGTTGTCGCCGATACGAATGTCGATGCTGATAAATTCCGCCGGGGCAACGGCTGCGATTCCGGCCTCTGCGACCACCTGCCCCTGCGCCCGAGCCTGCGGCGAATTGGTATCCCCGTCGCAGCGGACAAAATAGGCGTCCTCGGCCGTAGCTCCGGCAAGTGCGCCGCTGCGGTAGAGCGCGTCGAGTTGGGTGCTGACGATGCGGTTTACGCGCGCCCACAACAGCGGCGAATTGGGCTCGAAAACCACCGGGGCAAGTACTTGTTCGAGGCGGCGCGCCACCGCTTGCAACAGCCGGCGCGCGGTGATGTAAACGAGCGATGGATCATCGCTGAGCGTCCTCGCGCCCCAGACGCGGATGCCGCGTTTGCGAAAACTGCGCAGCCCATTGAAATTCGCGGCGCTCGCCGCCTGCGGGTCGCCGGCTCCCGATCCGACGCCGTCCAGGGCTAAAACCCCGACCACCACATCGTTGGCCGGCGCCGCCCAAATCCCGTTATTGCGATCACTGCGGCTGTAGATTCCGGCCACATGGCCGGATGGCGGCACCAGAACCTGGCCAGCCCCCGCCGCTTCCGCGCTTGCGGATAGAGGCCGCGATCGGGCGACGTTCAACCAGGGGTAATAGCCGGCACCGAACGATGCCACCCCCGATGGCTCGCCGCGCAGCTCGCGCGCCAGCGACTTCCGGTAGTTGTCCAGTTGGTCACTAGTGCGGGGCCCATCGAGAATGGCGAAGCGCAGCCCGTCTTGTGCGCACCACTTCAGTATCCGCTTATGGGCCCGGGCAAGTTGCTCCGGCGGCAGCAACGCCGCCATATCCGGTGCGCACACGAGATCGAAATCGTCGAGCTGCTCCAGTTCGGCCAGATCGGACTCCCCTACCCCTTCCGCGCCGTCACCGCGCGCCGGCAACAGATAGCAACGCTGGCCACCGTTCGCAAAAAATCCCCTGATCGCATAGGCGGCCAGCCCGGTTGCCTTTGCCAGTGTTTTTTCAATATCGCTGCGACCGTCCAGGCAAGTCGCGCGCTCGATACCCCCCACACCGAGGAACACCGGCGTGCCAGTGCGCGGTGGGGCGATTTCTACCGACACAGTACGTGGCGACAGGTAAACACCGGGCATCGTCTGCGCCGCTGCGGAGACGCCGGCGGGCAGGTGAGCCGGGAACTGGTAAACAGGCACGCCGCAGTCCTCAGCTGCTCGTGGAAGGGGTTGCGCTGCCGGACGTCAGGCCCAGCTTGAACACCACGAACTCGGCCGGCTTGGTGATGGCCACACCCACCTCGGTGACCACCTGGCCCGCATTGCGCACGTCTTCGGGATTGGTTTCCGCGTCGCACTTGACGTAGAAGGCCTCCGCCGCGGTAGTGCCGAACAGGCCACCCTCCTGCCACAGCTTGGTGAGGAAGGAGGTAACATTGCGGGTAATCTGCCCCCACAGGGCCGGCGTGTTCGGCTCGAACACCGCCCACTGGGTACCATCTTCGAGCGATTGGCGGATGTAATTGAAGGTGCGCCGGGTACTGACGTATTGGAATTGCCCGTTATCGTCCACATCCACCGTCCGCGCACCCCAGATCAGGATGCCGCCGTTGAGCCGCCGGATGCAGTTGACGTTGATACCGTTTTCGGGATTCTGGAACTTACCGTCGTTCAAGGCCTGCTGCTGCCTGTCGCTGACGTAGACCGGGAGATCGAGTGCACCGTAGATTGATTCGTTGGCCGGCGCCTTGAATACGCCTCTTTCACTATCCACCCGCGCGTAGACGCCGGCGATATGACCGCTGGGCGGCACAGTGAGATTCTCGCCGCCGCCCGCATCCGCAACCTCAATCCAGGGATAGTAGAGGGCCGCATAGTCCGGGTTTTGCACAACTTCATCGGGAACCGGCGGTGTGTTTTGCCAGTCCGCACCGGCGGGCGCATCCAGGATGGCAAAGCAGTTGGGCGCATTCTTCGCGCAATGCTGCACCAGCGCCGACCACTGCTCTGTCCCCGTCAATCCCGGCGCAGCCACCATCGAGATATCATCGTAGGGTTCCAGTAGTGCCAGGGCTGGAGCAATCGACGATGACGACAGTGTGGCCGCCTCAGCACTTTCGAACACTTTGTCTAGCGCCACTTCGAGCCGTTGCAGCAAACTGATCAGGTCTGGGAGAAGAACTTTATCCACCAGTTCGGCGACTTCCTCGGCCACCGCCTTCCAGTTGAGGCTTTGCAGCCAATCCTTAAGCGCCTGCTTGAGCTGCTGCGGATCCGATTCGAGACGCTCCCGGGTTGCGCTCAACAATCCGGAAAGTTTCTGCTTCTGTGTGGCGTTAGGGGCCGGAGCATCATGCGCATTCAGCCAGGATGTGACTTCATCGATAACCCCCTGTCGCCACCGCTTGAACGCTTCGGAATTCCCCGGCTGGGTTTGCGCCGCTTCGCTCGACGCCTCACGGGTGATGTAGCAGCGCGTTCCCCCGTTATTGAAAAAACCGTACACCGCGTAGGCCAGGTATCGGAAGCCGAGGTCCGTGGGCAGACTGCCGTCCGGCGTTTTGAACAGCTCGATAAACGCCCGATAGCCGGTCAGCGCTGTGACAGTCCCGACGTCGGGACCACTCTGGGTGATGCCGATAAATGCCGCGACGCTGGTGCTTGCACCCTGGATCGGCCCCTGGGCTGGAGGCACCTCCTGCACATGCACCCCCGGTGTGTGATAGGCGGCGTTAGCCATGATGATTCTCCTCAGATGAAATTCTGCTCACGAAACGCCCGACAGCCGGGCCATGAATCGGTACCGGAATTCCACGCTCCGGTCCCATCGCCAAACTTCGGAACCAACGATCGGGTCGATGCTTGCGGCTCATGGCGATACCTCCTGCGCGGGCCGCTCCCGGGGCGCTTCCGATCGCAACTGCATCCTGAGCTCGGCCGATTGCACCGGCGGCCCCAGATCCCTGGTCTCTTCCGGCGTAACCCCGATGGTCACCTTGTACTCCAGCGCGGCGCGCGGCTTGCCGCCCAGCGCCAGCCAGAAATCCCCGCGCGGCTCCGCCGGACTCTGGATGGTGGCCGTGGGCAGCGGCATGGACTGCATTTTCATCACGCCCCTGCGCAGGTCATCCGGGACATAGCGGTGCTGCAACAGCAGCTTCAGTGCCCAGCCGAGCAGGCGGTGTTCGGTCTTCTCCGGCGCGGGATCACCGGCCGCGGCCCAGGCGGTCACCAGATAACTGCAGTCCACGCGCACCGGTGCCAGGCCACCGCTGTAGCTGCCATTGCGCTGCTCCACTGTGGGCACTCGGTTGCGCAATTCCTGGTTCTCGGTAACCCGGTACAGGAACAGATTCAACGTGGGCCCCGTCGCGGCGAAGTCGGCGTCCGGCCTGGCGAAACTGATCTCGATCTGGTCCTGCAGCGGCTGCGGGATGCCGGCCACAATCAGTGCTTCGACTGTCTCGTCCAGGCTATCGAACACTGCCGCCCCTCCGGACCGAGTGGTAATGTCGTTGCACTGCCGCCCCCCTCAACAAGCGGGCGGGAACGCTTTTCATGCACCTGTTCTGCACAGCCCGCTATCCTCCCTATGAAATATCCGGCCTCTCGCAATGAAGGAGCGCGATGCAGCGAGAGCTTTCCTTCGCGCCGTCATCACTTCCCGGCAATTGGTGCCAAATCTATCGGCGGCTCTCTCGACGGGACAGATACAGAACGGACGCCGGCATGCACAAAACGGCCAAGCGGCGGAAATGAACGGACAGAAGAGACGGTGGTGCCAATAAGTCACCTGCCGCTAATCGCAAGTGAGACGGAAGTGCCGCTTAATCTTCCATAACACCGAAGCGGGCCCGGTAGATGCGGTACAGATAGGTGGGATTGTCCAGGCCGACCCGGTTGCCGGCTTCCGCCAGGGTCCGGCAGCGGCCCTCGCTGATCAGCTTGCGTACCCGCAGCAGACGCTGCTCGCGCAGCCAGGCCACCGGCGATTGCCCGGTCAATTCAGTCACTTTGCGGCGCAGTTGCCGTTCGGACAGGTAGGCATCTTGCGCCCATTTGCCAACGTTGAAATCGGGGTCCGCCAGCGCCTTCAGCGCCGGCGCCAACAGAACCGGCTCCTCCCCTTCGGAAATGATTCTGTGACCGCTTTCGAAATAGAGACTGGCATTGGGCCAGGCGCGGGACACCGCCGCGAGGAGCGCCTCGAAGCCGAAGGGCTTGATCAGGTAGTCGTCCGCCCCGGCGGCCAGCGCCTCTTCCCGGCGGGCCGATTCCGCCCGCGCCGATATCAGCAGCACGGGCAGCTGCGCAAAGCACCGGTCGGACTTGATATCCCGACACAGGTCAATGCCGCTCCTACCGGGAAGTACGACATCCGTGATCACCATCCCGAACGCTTCCCGTTCCAGCCATGCGAGCGCCTGTTCGGCATCGGCAACCAACTGCACCGGGCAGTATTCCCCCAGGCGATGGCCCAGGTAACTGGCCAGCTCGGGATGGTCCTCCACGATCAGCACCTTTCTCGCGCCCGCCGACCTAGCACTGGCAGTTGGCAGCGAAACCGCGGCCCGCGCCGGTTTGGAATCCAGCTCGTCCAGCGAGACGTGGGCACTGCCCAGTGGCAGCCTGATCCAGAAACAGGCGCCCTCCCCCGGCTTACTGATCGCACCGATATCGCCGCCGTGTAGCTCCACCAGTTCCCGCGCCGTGGCCAGGCCGATACCCAGACCGCCGCGCCCGGCGCGCGGCGTGGACTCGCCCCTGAAAAAACGCCGGAACAGGTCACTGGCAAGGGAAGGCGAAAACCCGGGTCCCGAATCGCTGATCGCGATGCGGACCAGTTCCGTCGGCGTATCGACACTCAGCTGGACCTCGACACTACTGCCGCGCGGTGCGTATTTGCCGGCGTTGTCGAGCAGGTTGTCGAGCACTGTGGTGAGATGGGCGCGATCGGCAAATATCGGCAGGACTTTCGTATCGCTGCGAATCTCGTAGTGGATGTCCGATTTCTCATGCAGGACGCGGAATCCCCGCAGAACTTCCTCTACCAGCTGGCACAGATCAAAGGCAGTAATGCTCAATTTGAGTTGACCCGCCTCGGCCTGTGCCAGGGACAGCAACTGTTCCACCAGCAGCGTCAGCCGATCCATCTGCGAAATCGACAGTGCCAGCCGCTGTTGATCAGTTTCAGGCAGGTTGAGCGACCTCTCCTTTACTTCCTTCAACGGCATGCTGGCCAGCATCAGCGGCGTGCGCAGCTCGTGACTGATATCGGCGAACAGGTGGGTGCGAAATTCGTTGATCCTTTCCAGCCGCGAAGCCTGATCCGCGAGGTGCAGGTTCTTCGTCTCGATGATGTGGTGGCTCTCCGACAGTTGCGTCAGCGCCACCTCGACCTGGCGCTTTTCGAAGTGCAGGTCTCTCGTCCTGGCCTCGACCTGCCGACCCAACTCCTCGGCGCGCTTTCGGGAAGCGTGCACGCGCAGCTGCGCGACGAGGAAAAGCAACCCCGCCAGGCACAACCATAGCGACCACTTGAAATAGGCAGTTTCATACCAGCGCGCCGGCACAGAGAACGCCAGTGTCGCTGGCACGGGCGACCAGACCCCGTCGCTGCCGGCGGCGATCACTTCGAACCGGTAGTCTCCCGGCAGCAGCGAAGCAAAGGATACGGTCCGCTGGTTGCCGGCGCCGATCCAGCGCTCGTCCCTGGGGAAGAGGCGATATCGGAAGCGGACGGCATTCCCCGAGTGCAGGTCCGGGGCGCCGTAGTGAATATTGACCGAGCGGACTCCGGTCGGCAGGGAGTCCTTGTCCGTGACGAGCATCGCGCCCCCGGCCTCCAGACCGTCTATGACCGGCAGCGGTGCCTTTCCCGGGGCGGAAAACCGGCGCGGATCGATGCGGATGATGCCGCGCTGGCTTGGAAACCACATGCGCCCCTGTAGATCGAAAGCGGCTGCCGGTTGCAGGCCGCCATTCCCTTCCAGTTCCGTGACGCCATCCGCCAACCCCAGCGACAGCGGCGTCAGCTTGGGGACCGAACCGGACAGCCACGCCTGCAGGTCATTCGGCGCAATCCTGAAGATGCCCTGATTGCTGTTGACCCATATATTCCCGCTGTCATCCTCGAGCGCCGCGTGGGGGCTATCCGACGGCAGCCCCTCGGCGCGGCCCAGCCTGACGGCCCGAATGCCGGCGGGTGCCGACTCATCGATGCGCACCAGTCCATAGCCTTCGGTACTCGCCCATATCGCGTCGCCGCTATCCTGCAGCAAACCGCGAACCGTCACCTCGCCGATAATATCGGCTGCAACCGCTTCGACGATGCCATCCCGCTGCCGCCACAACCCCTGTTCCGTCCCGTACCAGATGCAATCGTCGGCACCGAACAGTACGGCGTGCACTGCGATGTCCCTGTCCTCGGGCCAGAGCCTGTGCCAGTCACCGCCCTCGCGCCGCCAGACGCCCTTTGTCGTACCAAGCCAGAACCGCCCCTGTCGATCAAAACTGAGCGACCACACCCGGGCCTGCGCCAAAGGGGATGGCAAGGACACTTTTTCAAAGCGGTCGCTGCCCGCATCCTTGCGAAATAATCCGGGGCTAAAGGTGCCGACATAAACTGCGCCGTCCGGCGCCGCCACGACCCCGCGGGGATTCATGCCCGGAAGCCCGCTCTCTAGCCCAAAGTGCCTGATGCTGCCGTCGATTGCTATCGCCTGCACCGGGCCACCCAGGCTGCCGAGCCACATGGTCCCCTTCTCGTCACGCGCGACGGTATATAGATTGTCCGCCAGGAGCCCGTCTGCGAGCCCCAGCATATCTACGCGGGGACGCGACAGGGCATAAAGGCCATCGCGTCGTGTGCTGACCCATGCGGTACCGGCCGTATCGAAATCGACCGCCAAAATCACTCCGGCGGCGTCGAGAACGGGAAAATCCTCCCTGAACAGGCGATGCCCCAGACTCCGCCAGAGAGCACCATCCGGTGCCCGCCAGCTTCTCGACGGATTCCCGTCGCGGACTGCCCCCACCACTCTTCCCGGTTCGGGGCCATGGCGGCCAGCCGAAAAAAGTCCGTTGTCGGTGCCGACCCAGAAGGTACCGTCGCCATCCTGACGAACCTGAACGATGTGCAGGAATTTATCCGGATTTTCCACCAGCCAACGCCAGTGCCCATCGCGCGCAATGTGTACAACACCCTTTTCCAGAGCCACGGCCAGCCCGCCGTCGCGATCCACGATCGCCTTGGGCGGCAGACCGGGCACCCTGTACAAATCCGCATTGTCGAACAGCTGGCGCCGCCGATCGCCCGTCTGCAGCAGTATCCCTTTCCCCGGCACGAGCAACCAGGCACTATCCCCGGCAACGGGGAAAGCCGCCGCCACTTCGAGGCCGGGTTCAAACTGCAGCCGTTGCCCGAAACCGCCGCTCTCCTTCTCACAGAACAAACCCCGCGCTGCGGTAACGCAGAACGGCTTCTCGTGCACAGCGCGTACCCTCGAATCCGTCGCACCCGGGCCGAAAGTGATACGTCGCACACCGTCGGTACCCAGGCGCAGCAGGTCGCCGTCAAACGTCAAAGCATACGAGCGCCCCGCCGCCCCCCGGTAAATATCGACAATCCTGTTGTTTCGTATCGCGGGAGAATTGGAGGTGTTGTAAACCTTGAATTCCCTGCCATCGAAACGCACCGGACCGCCATAGGTTGCCAGCCACAAGAAGCCGTCGCTGCCCTCCTGGGCACCCGCAACGCTGCTTACCGGAAGCCCATCCGTTGACTGGTAGTGACGGACCACGAATTGGTCGGTGGCATATGCGACGTGAGGCAGGGTTGCCAGAAAGGTGATCAATGCGCCTATCCGCGCTATCGCTGTTGCGGCGACATCGCCAACTCGAACCAATCCTGTTTTCTCCACCCTTGATTGAATACCCGCTCGAGCGAGCCGCGAAGATGTGCGACCTCATCGTGACAAGCAAAACCGACGGATCCGGCTTGTTATCGACGCTGCCCGCACTCTCCGCGGAGCGGGCATATTACGTAAAACGCCAGGCAAGCCATACCGTTAATCTCGAGCGCACCCCCCAGATCCACACTTGTTGCACGGGGAAAATTTCGAATTTATTTTATTAACTGCGCAAGACAGATCTATGGAACTGCGTCTGCACACGGAAGGCGGTGACCGGACAACGCTATTTGCGCTGGCCCTACCGTAGGAGGTTATGTCCGATTTCAGGGTATACGGATTTAATGGTTGATCGGGCACCTTCACCCCACCAACCTGATGCCACCCTCAGATGGTTGATAGATCGACCCCGTAGTTGAGTTTCTCTGCGAAGTCTGGTAGTCCGTAACCGATGGTTTTCTTGTAGAACGGTGAGACCTTCGCAGTCGGGGCCTTCTTCTTGTGCTTCGTGGTGTAGAGCATTCGTGCCCGCATCACCTCGAAGGAGTAACCACGCCCTTCACGGTTCTTGTCCTTGGCCAGTCAGTTGATGGACTCCGTGTAAGCGTTGGTGATTGGCATGTCTGTCTCGAAGTAGGTCATGATCTCTTCGCGCCAATTGCCCACTGCCCTGACCAGATCGCTCCAGACTTCCTTCTGGCCCTTCGGAATGGTGGCTATCCAGTCGTCCAGGGCGGCTTCTGCCTGTGTCCGTGTGGTGGCGTCCCAGATGCCGTAAAAGCGTTCCTTGTGTTCGTATGCGGCTAGCAGCTGCGGGAATGCGCCCGTCCATGTTTCCATAATTAACCACTCTCGGTCTGAGACTTCGTAAGCGCGTTTAAGCAGGATTTTCCGGTCTCCTTTGAGGGTTCGGCTCTGTGAGGGCTTAAGCTCCTTTCTGAGCCCCTTGCGCACCTTCTCCAAGGCATCGTTGGCCATGCGCACCACATGGAACTTATCGACCACAATGCGGGCCTGTGGCAGCACGGTCTTGACAGCTGCCCGGTAGGGGTTCCACATGTCCATGCTGACGTTCTCGACCTTCTGCCGGTCTTTCAGCTTCATCAGATAGTTGGTCACCACGTCCTGTCGGCGTGTGGACAGCAGGTCGAGCAGAGTTCGCTCCTCGATGTTGGTCAGGATGCAGCGGTAGCGCTTGTTCAGGTACAGCTCGTCGATGCCCATAATGCGGGGTGTCTCGAAGCGGTGCCAGCTCCCCAGGAACTCGGCGCGGGCGTTGAAGATGTCGCGTACCGTCTTCTCGTCCAGGCCGGTCTGTGCCGCTACGAAGGTGTAGGGGTGGTTGAAGGATTCCTTCTCCACGTATTCATGCAGCCGCAGTGTCATGCGGAAGCCGTCCACCATTTCCGGCAGCTGGGGCCTGAAGGTGGTCTTGCAGGCCCGGCAGGTGTACCGGCGGCGGACCACCCAGAGGGTGACCCGCTTGCCGTGGATGGGCAGATCACGGTAGGGAACATCACGCTTGCCGAACCGCACGAACTCACCCTGCACGCCGCATTCCTCGCAGGCGATAGGATCGGGCGCGTCCACCTGGAAGTGCATTTCGTCGTCGGTGGATTTGTAGCCCAGCACCTGGTACTCAGGCAGGTGCAGGATGTTGTCGGGCATCTCGGTCATGAGTTTGTTGGTTCAATTAGTTGAAATTACTACATTGTCCATTTCTGCAAGTGCTTGTAAAATAATCACCCTATTCCTTCCAATATGAGGTATTTGTCCAATGCGCCATTGATGCCGCCGTTGTTATGACGGCCAGTCTCCACCAGCCCCCAGTAGCAGGGGGAGTTCTTGGCATCTTTGGAATAGAGCATGACGAATACCCATCTCGTACTGAAAAACGTGTCCCACGTTCTGCCAGACGGCAGAACTCTTTTCTCCGACCTTCACGAGCAGTTCGATATGCGCTCAACGGGACTGGTCGGACGCAATGGTGTCGGCAAAACTTTGCTAGCACGCATCTTGGCTGGGTTGTTACAACCAACCACAGGCCAGTGCCAGTGCTCCGGCAGCGTGCATTACCTCGCCCAGCAAGTGGTGCACCCTGATGGTTCTACAGTGGCCGATTTGGCGGGGGTAAAGCACACGCTGGATGCGCTAGCACGTATTGAGTCAGGCAGCACAGCACCGGAGGATTTCGATGCCGTAGGAGATCACTGGGACATACACCAGCGACTCCGCTATGAACTTGAGCGCAATAACTTGAGCCACCTTGAAACAGATACGCCTGCCAGCATCCTGAGCGGCGGTGAGGCGATGCGAATTTCCTTGATTGGTGCCATGCTCTCGGATGCAGACTTCTTGATTCTCGATGAGCCGAGCAACCATCTCGACCGACCGAACCGACAGGCGTTGATCGAACAACTACAACGCTGGCAGCGTGGGCTGATCGTGGTCAGCCATGATAGGCAATTGCTGGAGTCCATGGAGCGCATCGTGGAATTGTCTTCCCTGGGGCTGCAAAGCTATGGAGGCAACTACTCATTTTACGCCGAGGCTAAGGCACACGAACGACAGAACGCCCTACAAAACCTGAGTGAGCGCAAGCTTGAACGCCAACGGCAGGAACAGGCGATGCGGAAGCAGCGTGTACGGCAGGAACAACGGCAAGCGCGCGGTAATCGGCGAGGCAAAGAGGCCAATCAAGCCAAGATCTTGCTGGATCGCCAAAAAGAGCGCAGCGAAACATCGTCAGGCGCGCTGCGCCAGAAACAGGCCTCCAGCCGGGCACAACTCAACCAACGCGTGCGTGAAGCCGCACAGCAAGTTGAAGATGAGTCGCAAATAACACTGCACGAAATACCAATCACGCAGGTCGCAAAGCGTCGCGTGGCAGAACTGAATGACGTAGAGCTACCATACGTATCGGGAGCAACCCGAACCATAAGCTTGCTCCTGGGTGGGCAGCAGCGTATAGGTGTGGTCGGCCCGAACGGTTGTGGTAAATCCACGTTGCTTCGAGTGTTTGCAGGCCAAGTTGCGCCTTTGGCTGGGGTATCCAAGGTGACGCCCGAGAACGCATATCTCGATCAGCGATTAGAAAATCTGGATCCAGAGAAGACGGTACTAGAACAGTTACAATTAGCCAATCGCACCGCTACCGAAGGGGACCTACGCATGCGCTTGGCTCAACTAGGACTTGACGCGCAAAAGATAGCGACACCTAGCGGGTCGCTGAGCGGCGGTGAGCGCCTAAAGGGAGCTCTCGCTTGCATACTCTACGCCGATTCACCACTGCAACTGTTGTTACTTGATGAGCCGAACAACCACCTTGATTTGCCCTCAGTACAGGCATTGGAAATCATGTTGCGTAGTTACCAAGGCACGTTGATCGTGGTGTCGCATGATGACTCATTTCTGGAAAACCTCGGACTAACAGAACGCTTGCTTGCTACTGAACAAGGCTGGAGTTTGGAGCCACTTTGACGGAAATATCGTGTGTCACGATAAACCATATTCTCCGTTGCTCACCTGAGTTCTACTTTTGAACGCTAACGCGCGTATCAACCAGATAATCCGGATACCCCGATTTCAGAGGCACTGCAGCAACCGAAGCGAACGCTGAGAAATCAGAACTTCGATTCCGATCGAATCACGACGGCCGCTGAGTAACTGCGACAGTGAGACTGCGGAGTCAGGCGCCGGGTACGGCGCGAGCCAGCGACGCGCCCGGATCGGCAGGCGGGTCGAGGGCTCGCCCGGATCCCGCATCAAGGCCGGGATGGCGACACGGCAGCCGGTCTCCCCGAACTCACCCTCGTCATACCCGCGCAGACCGGTATCCAGGTCGAAAGCACAGAAGCCTCCCCACACATCCGCAGTTTCCCGCCATCCAACCCCAATTACAGCAACCACCCCCCCCCAAACTGCCAAACTGTAGGAGCCCGATTGCAGGCAGACTCCAAGGCGCGGGAAACCCCATTTGGTTACAAATGAAACCCTCGCCCTGCCCCAAACCAGTGAGTAGGATAGACAACCGCTTTGGCGGCCAAACCATTTGACTCGCAACCGGGCGGCCCAAAGCGATGTAAGGATTAGAGAAGCCAGTGAACGACATGACCATACAGCAGTTCGACGACCTGAACGTCGTCTCCCAGGAAATCCTGATCAGCCCCGAGGAGCTCAAGGCCGAGCTGCCGGTGAGCGATGCCGCCGAGGCCACCGTGGCCGCCGGCCGCGCCGCCGTGCGCGATATCCTCGACCGCAAGGACCACCGCCTGATGGTGGTGATAGGCCCCTGCTCCGTCCACGACGTGGACGCCGCCATCGACTATGCCAAGCGCCTGAAGAAGGTCGCGGACCAGGTGTCCGACACACTGCTGATCGTCATGCGCGTCTATTTCGAGAAGCCGCGCACCACCGTCGGCTGGAAGGGCCTGATCAACGACCCCTTCCTGAACGATTCCTTCAAGATCCAGGACGGCCTGCATATCGGCCGCAAGCTGCTGCTGGACGTGGCCGAACTGGGCCTGCCCACCGCCACCGAGGCGCTGGATCCCATCTCTCCGCAGTATATGCAGGACCTGATCTCCTGGTCCGCCATCGGTGCGCGCACCACCGAATCCCAGACCCACCGCGAGATGGCCAGCGGCCTCTCCGGCGCCGTGGGCTTCAAGAACGGCACCGACGGCAGCCTGGACGTGGCCATCAACGCCCTCCAGTCCACCGCCAACCCGCACCGCTTCCTGGGCATCAACAAGGCGGGCCAGGTAGCCATCATCCACACCGCCGGCAACAAATACGGCCACGTGGTACTGCGCGGCGGTAACGACAAGCCCAACTACGACTCCGTCAGCGTCGCCGTGTGCGAACAGGAACTGCACAAGGCCGGCCTGATCCCCAACATCATGGTCGACTGCAGCCATGCCAACTCCAACAAGAACCACGAACTGCAGCCGCTGGTGGTCGACAACGTCACCCACCAGATACTGGACGGCAACAAGTCCATTATCGGCATCATGGTGGAAAGCAACCTGAAGGCCGGCAACCAGAAGATCCTGGACGACCACAGCCAGATGGAATACGGGGTGTCGGTGACGGACAAGTGTATCGACTGGGAGACGACCGAATCGCTGTTGTTGAAGATGGCGGAGCAGTTGCGGGAGCCGTTGAAGGTGCGCAATTCTTGACCAGCTTGATTTGACTCCCCAACTTAAGGGCCGGCATTGCCGGCCCTTCTTACTTCTGCATAAATAATCACCAATATCCGCGAAATATCGATCGCCGCTATCCAGCGAATTGGCTCTCTCGCTGATGGAAATACGATCGTGGAGCCGGTTATTTCTGTAGCTGCTGGTAAAACAATAATAAATACAGTAAAAACAGATACCTACGTAAGCTACAAAAAACGGGATAGGCGTCTTGACGACCGTTTAGCATGCATCGAACTTTACCGCCTCTCCTCTACAGGCCCCGTCCCCTTTGGCTTGGATTGCTGATTGCGCAAAGTGTACCAACTAAGATAGGGGGCGCGGGATAATTGGCCCTAGGGGCTACGATTCAAATGTTATAGCTCCAAATACCAATGAAGAATCAGAAAACATATTTGCTGTATTGGAGAGAAAATTTTATCGGCCTCTTTCATCAGCGTATTACTGATGTAGGCGGTATAGCTGGCACATGGGAGCCTTCGGATAGTAGCGCTTGCGTTGAATTTGAAAGAGTAGCCTCAAAAATTGCTGAGAAACGGTTGGACTGGCGAAGCTCCCCTGAGAGCTTCACTAGAGTGATACTAAAGAAGGATGAAAAATCAAGGATAGGCCATGCAATCGTCTGTTCCTATGGTAAAAAAACGATACTAGACGACCCTCGTGAACTGCTGCTATTTCGGCATATCACAAAAAGTGACATAGAGTGGCTCAAGAGCAATGTTGAGTAACCGCTATAACCAGGCCAGGCAGTACGCTCCGGCGCTGCGCGCCTCCGCAGGACGGCCTATGCAATGCGCTTCGCGCAAAAAACGCTACGGCCAGCCTCTGCTGGCAACGTTAGCGTAATGAGTAACCCATGCGAAGAAGGCAATTTCTCAATGAATTTTTAATGGCACTAGGTGCCAAGCAGATTCATTGGAAGTCAGAAACCGACACAAGTATTTCTGGGGTTGTTTTTTATGAAGTTAACGATCCGGAGGAGTATCAAGAATTCATCTGGCACGCAAAAGAATCAGAGTCGCCTTCGGCTGAAGTAACGAACCTCGCTCAGCTTATAAAGGAGCACAGTCTACTAAGTATAGATAAAATAAAGGTTTCTCGATGTGATCTCAGAAAGTTGTATAGCAAAAAAATCGGGCGCATAGTTTCAGAATCGGAGTTTTTGGTATATTTAGAAACGTTGTTTTCAATTGAGGTTTCTATGGTAGATGAAGGTTCTGAAACGGATGTCTATTTCATTCATGAGTAGTATGGCTAGCTTTAGATGGCGCATGGGGCTACCTAACCAAAAGTGCGAGGTTCACGCTAACAAAGTGCTGCAAGGGACGTCTTACTTTGTGCACCTTTTGCGCAGTCGCTTCGCTCCTATGTTTGCGCAAAAGGCGCAAAAAGTAAGCCGCCCCTAGGCAGGGCGCTAAGTGAAATCCATGCAAAGAATCACCGCTTTTTTGTTGCTGCTATTTTCATCGATCGCATTCGCAAATGAACCTTTAGTTTCGCTCAGAGATGTCGATAAGCTATGGAAGACTTGGAGCCCTGGTAGCCCGTCAACTCAGTCCTTGACCAAGAAGCTAAAAGTCTCGGAAGGCGTTAGTATTGACTATGAGTTTGAGGTTACTTCTAAGGGCAATGGAGTTCTTAAGATTGGTAATTCTCATATAAGAATTTACGATCGCCATGATGATGGTATATATTTTGAAAACGGGCTTCTCTGGAATAAAGCTGAAGATATAAATGATGATGGCTTCTTGGATGTTGTAGTTTGGGGGAATGCGTTTGTTGAACTGTCGGATCTCGATGAAAGATCGGTCAAAGTGCCAGTTTTGGTTCATTTGATTTTTGCGCCAGGACTTAAAACTTATGTAAAGTCTGTAGCTAGCGAGTACATCTACAGCACATTCAAGGAAAGCACTTAACAAACGCAAGCAGTTTGCTCCGGCCCTTCGGGCCTCCGCGGGACGCCCAACGCTATGCACCTTTTGTGCGGGTCGCTGCGCTCCCAGTTTCGCACAAAAGGTGCATAGCATTGGTCGCCCCTGTTGCGGGCGTTATGTTCAAGGAAAGTAATGACTAAAGAATCTGATGAATACGAATTGCTAGTTCGAGAGCTGCATGAAGCACTCGTTAAAAATGATGGCGTTGAAAATATATGTGTTCTCCATAATGTAAAGATCAAAGGTAAAAGTGGGGCTACCCATCAAATTGATGTTTACTGGGAGTTTAAAATAGCAGGCGTCACTTATAAAACATGCATAGAGTGCAAATGTTTCAAGAGTTCAGTCAAGAAGTCACACATAGCAGCGTTTGCCGCCATTTTAGAAGATATTGGTAATGCAACCGGTATATTTGCAACATCTTTTGGGTATCAGTCTGGCGCTAAGCTCTTTGCCCAAGAGAAAGGAATTCGTTTAGTTCTTGTAAACTATCTGATCAAAACGATAAATATCCAAGGTAAATTCTTAATCCCAAGAACCACAATTACAAACCTTGAATTTGACAAAGAACATGTGAAAGAAATTCTAAAACCAAAAGGCTTAGACGGTTACGAGTACAGCTTAAGAGTATCCGGGGAAGATCCTATATATGATGAGTCAGGATTAGAAATAGATCAGATTGGAAATATTCTCAAAGATATTGGTGGTAAGGTTGGAGATGGAAAGGTAGAGCTTGAAAACTCGTTTTACCCTACCGAAATAGGTAACGTAAGATTGCTATCAATTGAATACAATGTCAGTCATTCAGAAATAGATCATGAGCAAGAAATCACTGTAAATGATACTTCAAACGCTATTCTAGAAGATTTTCTTGAGAATACTTCGTGCTACTTAAATGACGATGGAACTATTACTGAAATAGAAACATAACAAGCGCATGTTGTCGGACTGGTTTTCCGCTGCGTTCCAAATCAGCCGCAAATGCGAGCGTTCAGGGTAAGAACATGATTAGAGCGATAACAATAATTTTGATGCTAGCTAGTGCGGAGGCATTATCATGGGAGCCTCATTTTCATGAACTTGTTGAGTCTAAACTGACGGCAGATCTCGGCCACGATTTAGGGCGAACTTCTGTAGAAATGATCCTGGATAAGCCAAAAGGAAAAATAGAGAGTGTAGTTGTTCGTTCAAACTACGGTGAAACTACACTTGATGCGTCACAATTCATCGGGATTGACATAGTCAGGTTAAGTCAGCTGAGTATTGTTTCTTTTAGCCTCGGTATGGAGGGATTTGAGCCATCATTCTCGGCATGTGTGCCGTACGGAAAAGGAAAGTTTGTTGAGAAAGATGGTAAGAAAAAGCTACTAATGCCTGTATTGGGTATCCGTACTACTGCGCAAGGGAGCAATGTATTCAAGCTCCCATTACCTGAAGATGGCACCCGGCGAGAAGATCACGATGGTTGCTTCTACCTATCGGAGCAGTAACTCATAACCAGGCCATGCTGCGGACGGCCTACACAACGCGCTTCGCGCTAAATACGTTACGGCCGTCACAGATGGCGGCGTTAAGCTCATAAGAGAACAACAGAGAAATATATGGAATATAAATTATTTGATATAGAGACGGGATATTACGTATTGTGTTTTGTTGCCGCATTTGTTCTCTTTTTCAAGCTCCACAAAGATGGAGAGCCTCCTTTTGCGGTTTTGGGGTATATCAATCCAAGTGCATCTGAGTCAGCGTTTGGGCGTTTTTTTGAGGCGATTCTTTTTGCAACTTTAGGGGCTCTAATCGGTACAGCATTAACTATTCCGACATCTCCTGCACAAGCAATCGCCGCAGGATTAGGGTGGACAGGCCTCCTGTCTGCAACGAACTCAAGCGGGAGCTGATATGAAAAACGAAGATAATAAAAAGTTAGTTAACCAATACCAGAATATCAGATCTATCCTAAAGTCCTTAGAGAAAGATTCGGAACAAGGCAGTAAAGATTATGAAAACCTTAACAGAATGATAAGAAATTATTATATGCACAACCTTAATTATGGCGACAAAGGAAAGGCCGCTATCACAGCTTCAAATTTTATCAATAACTATAAGAGCTCTTTGAAAAGAATTCAGGATATTGAGAAACGTGAAAACCGATTATTTAACACTACAAGTAATGCGGCGTTATTGACTACTATTGGCGCTGCCATCTCAGCTTCGCTGATTCCTACAATTGTTGGCCCTGCCGCAGCGATAGCTGCAGCCACGGCGCTAGGAGGCTACATTGGGAAGCTTAAATTAGATAGTGACGCTAAAGATGAAGTAAAAGATCTCATCGAAAATATTACTAAGGCTGGCCTGGAAGAACTAAGTGCGGCAAGCTTAACAAGTCAAGCAAGCGGGACACCAAAAAGTGGCACCCCTTCTTGAGGCGTTCAGGCTGTAGAAAAACTCGAGAGATTTTTGGGTGGGTAGATTTTTCGTGCGGAGAGTGCTCTGAAATACTTTCCGGTACCTGAAACAGGACCAGAATTCACGTAGGATCGTGATTTCTGTTCAAAATGCAATCAGTCAGAAGAGGCTGGAGTTTTTCTACAGCCTCGTTCGGCGAGGCAAGCTCCTCAGAGGGGGCACACGTAGATGGAGTTGAATATCTAAATGTCATTCTCGTTATCGATCCCTACTGGCAAACCGCAAGGCACTTTAGTGTTGACGGTAGATGCTGGGCAGATGCTCTTCATCCTTGGTGCAAATGGCACCGGAAAATCGAGCCTTATGCAGGCTTTTGCATCGATTAGCAACGACAAGACCCGGAGAATCACGGCCCATCGCCAAACTTGGTTTAGATCTGGATCGCCAGAGTTCACCGGCAAACAGCGTGCTGACTATGAGCAGAACGTATATCACCATGATCGACAGCCGAACGCACGTTGGATGGACGACTACGCGGAACAGCGCGCTCAGATGGCGATCTTCGATTTAGTCAACTCCGAGAACGTCCGTGCCCGCGAGATCACACGGGCCGTCGACGCAAAAAATACAGACGAAGTCGCCAAACTATCCGCCAAAGACGGAGCATTTGCGATCTTGAACCGGCTCCTGCGCCTAGCCAATCTCGACGTCGTCGTGTCCGTTGAGGCGAATGACGAGATCAAGGCTACCCGGAACGGCAGCAAGCCATATAGCATCGCCAAACTTTCCGACGGAGAGCGCAATGCGATCCTTATTGCCGCCAACGTACTGACCGTTCCAGCGGGAACGCTTCTCCTCATCGATGAGCCGGAGCGACACCTGCATCGTTCAATTGTATCGCCGCTTCTGTCGCTTCTTCTCAAGGAAAGACTAGATTGCGCCTTCATTGTGTCCACGCATGAGCCGTTGCTCCCAGTGGACAATCCAGGCTCAAAAGTCCTGCTGACACGCGCCTGCGTTTATGAGGGCGACAATGTAGCGCATTACGACATTGATTTGCTGGAGAGCACCGATGAAATCGATGATGATCTGAAAAGAACTATCTTGGGCGAGCGCCGGAAAATTGTGTTCGTCGAGGGCGTCGAGCACAGCCTTGACAAACCGTTATACAGCCTCCTATTTCCGAATGCGTCGATCGTGGCCAAGGCCAGTTGCCGTGAGGTTGAGAATGCGGTAGTAGGTATTAAAAGCACGGCTGAACTTAACTGGGTAAAACCGTTCGGTTTAGTGGACAATGATTTTTCCGACCCAGAGCGCATCGCAGATTTGCAGGACAAGGGGGTGATTCCCCTAAACGTATACTCGATTGAATCGATTTATTATCACCCCGAAGTGCAGAAGCTAGCAGGCGATAAACTTACGGCGGTAGTAGGCGGCGATTTGATAGAAAAGCTAAACAAGGCAAATAACGACGCGATTAAAGCGATCCGTGATAACGCCAAGCACCTTAGCGTACGAATCGCTGAGAAATCCGCGCGCGCTATGGTCTTCTCACTTCTACCGAAGAAAGGTGAAGTGGCATCTGGCGGCAAGCGTATCGCTGAGATCGACTTCGCGAAGTGTGCTCAAGAGGAGGTAGCGCATATCGATGCGTTAATCAATGCATCCGACTTCGTCGGTATTCTGCAAAGGTATCCAATTCGAGAATCATCCGCTCTCGATGCCATTGCAAAGGCTCTTAATTTCGCGAACCGATCTCAGTATGAATCGGCTGTTCGTAACCTTCTGGTGACCGATTCGGAAGTAGTAAAGCGTGTCCGAGCCCTGCTCGGATCTTTCCCGCCCGAGCTGATCGAGTAGCTGCCGTGGTGGTCGACGAACCACAAAGGGAACCACAAAGGGGACAGAACTATTTATGGCACGTAGAGTCACCTAAAGTATCATACGCACAAATACGAGCGATGTATGTCACAGCGCGTATAGCGCCTGAACAACATCGATACCATCAAGACCCAGCTTCAGGTGATTGGCCGCATTCTGCAGGAAAATGAACCCAAAAGCGCTATCGAAGCCATTAAGACCATCAAAAAAATGACCAAGATCTACGCCATACGCAATGATGGTTTTGGGTACCAAAGCCTCGACCTCACACTGCTGGACATTGCCCGCTTTGCACCCGAAAACCTGAATCCGGACCAGGTAATGGATTTCAGCCGTCAAAACAGCCGCTTGGCTGGGTGGTGGTAGGCCCCCGAGACGCGCTTTGTTGCCAATGAAGGGGGCGAGGATAAGGGCATCCCGGATATCAGTACCTGGATCGGCGCCAGTCTAGTGTTGTCTCCCAGGGCTTACCGCCATCTCGGCGACACCCTGAAAGAGTCGGGTGAATTACTCCCTGTAATCGTCGGTGATGACACCTTTTATATCTTCAATTGCCTGGCACTGGGAGAAGAGGAACTGGATAATTGTGAGTATGAAATGTTGGGTGATGTACCAGTCCAACGACTCAAGCTGAGATTTAAGAAGTTCGCTCAATCACTCACAGTCTTTAAATCAAACTACGAGACATGCCTCACTGTATTCTGCAATCAACGGCTAAAGGGTGCTGTTGACCAATTCAGGCTGAGCGGTATACTTTTCGACGAAAATCTGGTGGAAAGCTTTTAATTTTAATGAAGCATCGCTACGCGCTCTATGGATAAATTCTATTAACGTTTTATGAGAAATCAAGAATCAAAGTGGAAAATCATCCAGATAATCACACCTTACCCACTACTACAAATGGAACTGTCAAAAGTTTATCAAGGCAATGAACTTCTCGCGCAATAGACGCGCCGGACAGCTTATGCTATGCGCTTCGCGTATCATCAGCTCCAGCCACCGGTTATTACAGCGGTAGCCACCTATGAGTACCAGTTTTGTAGTTCGTAGACGAGTGCGCTTTGGAGACTGCGACCCTGGAGGTGTGCTCTACACTCCTCGAATAGGCTATTTTGTGGTCGAAGCGGTATTGGATTTCCTAACCGACCGTCTAAGCGGGCCCGCCGAGCGTCGCCTTCTCGATCTTGGCATATTTCCTCCTGCGCGTGCGTTTTCCGTCGAATTCCTTAAACCAATGGCATGGGATGATGAGCTTGAGATTCATGTGTGTGTTAAGGAGTTGCGCACGCATGCAATTTGTTTTTCTGTAGATGGTATACTTTCCGGAGAAAAGACATTTGTTGCCGAACTCACCCAAGTGTGTGTTTCTTCCCAAACAAGGCGCCCTGTTGCTATTCCAAGCGCGCTTCGCAACGCACTCGCTGAGGAGAACACAGGAGAGCAACAATAAGGTGTAGCAGAGGCGAATTCAGTCACTCACAGTCTTCACGAGGCTTGCCTCATCGTGTTCTGCAATCAGCGGATAAAGGATGCAGTAGACGAATTTTGTCTGACCGGTGTGTGCTTCGACGATAGCCTGGTGGAAAACTTCTAATCAGGCATCTCTACGGAAAACTCTATTAACGATTTATAACAAATCAAGGATAACAGTGGAAACCATCCAGATAGTCAACTGCACAGGGTACGTTGCCGCACTATTTTCTGCCATTTATTTAGCTATCGCCCTGTCTCGACGAAACTGGCAGAAGACATCTGCCAAGATGGATGAGAGCAAGGTCGACCGGGATGTTTCCGAGAGCCACCACGCATTCATCGGCGAGTATTTTTCATCCGTCAGGAAAGTTAAATCGGTCTCCTACCGACCAATATTGAAATATACCTATGCGGTGGATGGACAGACCTACACTTCTACCAAACTCTATTCGATAAACGTCCTGCCAATACAAGCGCAAGACCTGTTGCCAATCATTTCCGGATCGACTAGAAGTGTCTATTACAAGCCCAGCAACCCGGCGAGATCCTACCTGTTACCCAGCCGTCTATTCACTCCGTGTATCTTTCTGTTGCTGGGCCTTTTTCTGGCCTTTACCACACCCGAGCAATTGAGTGATATATGGAGCTGGGGTGTACAATTCTTGACAACACTGTTAAAGCCGTAATGTCCCGGATCCAGTCGATTGGTCAGTCCTTATAGTCGAAATAGGAAGCGCCGCGCTTTGAATCTTGCCTTGCTGCCAGGAATGGATGGAACCGGCTTGCTGTTTGAACCATTTCTGGTCCATGCACCAGCTAGCTTCAAAGTGACTCCACTGTCGCTGAGACAGGATCCTCACCTGAGCTATGCGGATCAGGCCGAGCATATACTTTCCAAATTGGAAAGCGAGAACACGATCATTGTTGCTGAATCCTATTCCGGCAGGGTCGCTT
This sequence comes from Microbulbifer taiwanensis, assembly GCF_014904815.1. Lineage (GTDB taxonomy): Bacteria > Pseudomonadota > Gammaproteobacteria > Pseudomonadales > Cellvibrionaceae > Microbulbifer > Microbulbifer taiwanensis. The sequence continues at coordinate 74,846 of NZ_JACZFR010000037.1, read as the reverse complement.
ACGAAATCGCCCAGTTACAGCCAGAACGTATCAAGCACATAGTTTTCGCGGCCAGCTTCCTGAGCAGACCATCGACTTTAGCCGGAATTGCCTCCCTTCTGCCACTGCAGCTTCTTAAGAACGGTTTCACGCCATCCGCCATCATTGGACGCGTCGCATTTTTGCCGCGACAGATCCGGTAGGCTTACTGAGCTTCTTAAGGCGGCATTGCAGCAGGTCGAGAACTCGGTACTGCGCCACAGGCTAAAGCAAATCTCGACTCTTCGGCTACCAACCAAAATGATCGACATCCCGTGCACTTATATTCGGGCCAAAAGCGATAATCTGGTTTCCGAGAAAGCTGTAGAGAGTTTCAAAGATATCTGTTCAAACTTGACGATAAGAGAAGTCGAGGGAAGCCACTTTATCTTGCAGACAAATCCCGTTGACTGTTGGGAAGCTATCCAGAATATCGTGTAGCGATAGGATATCTGTAGGCCGGTCAACTCTATATGTGGCACCTCAGAGACTCCTCGCCTCCCCTACGGAATCGCCTGTTTTTCCTGTCCTTCAGCTTGCCCGATCAATATCGATGGCGACAGAATTTGAGGGAGAACAACCGGATTATCTACACCCTTTTTATACCACAAATACAATGGCACACCTGATCGACCATGCTGTGATAAAAATTCAGTTATCTGGCTATTACCTTTCGTCCAGTCACCAACCATCATTGCAACATTATTATGTTTGAATGCTTCTTTTACTTCTTGTCGATCAATAGAGGTTTTTTCATTCACCTTGCACGTCAAACACCAATCGGCTGTGAAGTATACAAATGCATCTTGCTTACTCAGCACTTTACTCAATGTTTCCTGATTAAACTCAAGAGACTCTGTGCCTTCTTGTTGCTCAAACTGTGAAGCGGAATCATTATCTGGCACCCAGTAGACCACCGCCAGGAAGGGAAGTAGCGTTAACAGGATTGGCGGCCACCACCCTCCTCCAAGTTGCGATCTTTGTCTTAAACCGGCAAACCATAAACCAAAAGTCGACAACATAGTGACTGTAAGCACGGATAAGACAAAATCGTTGTTTGATTGGCGCATCAGGATCCAAATTAAGCCCACTACAGTAATAAACATCGGCAGTGCAAGAATGCGCCTTACAGTAGTCATCCAGGAACCGGGCCTGGGCAGCCGTGTACGTAACGCAGGAATAAAGCCCACCAACAGAAATGGCAGCGACATGCCAAAACCCAAGCCCGCAAAAATCATAAACGCAATACCGACAGGCAATACTAAGGCTGCACCCAGGGCGGTCGCCATAAAGGGACCCGTGCAGGGGGTGGCAATAAATGCAGCTAAAACCCCTGTCCAAAAGTCGCCTATCGGGCCTTTTATATCTTGCAGTCTAGATCCCGAAGTCAGTGTTCCGATTTCAAACAAGCCGGCCAGATTGAATCCAATTGCACTCATCAACACAATCAACGCGGCGATCACCACGGGGCTCTGCAGCTGGAATGCCCAGCCGACCTGATGCCCCAAGGCTCTCAGACCCAAGATGACACCGCCCAACAATACACATACCAGTACCGCACCTAACGTATATGCAACAGAGCCCATCCTCGCGTCTTTCTCTGAACCTTGATGGGAAAGGCTTAGAATCTTTAGGCTCAAGATAGGAAATACACACGGCATGATATTAAGTAGTAAGCCGCCAAGGATCGCGCCAAAAAACGCCACAACTCCAATCAGCCAGGTACTTTGACTGGCAGAACCATTGTTATTCTCCGCTGTGGATGCAAACGCGACATAATCAGTTTTAATAGCCTCAAAGCTCAGCGCAATGCCACTATCCAGAACCAAGACACCTTGAAACAGATCACCTGATTCATCACCCACTTTGGTTTGCATTCTAAGAATATCGCCGTCACGGGTCAGTGTCTGCTTTGCATTATTGACAATCGTATTGTTAATGACGGGATAGATATGGGCGTCACTGATTTCTATTGAACTTGGTAGCGGCAAAGCAAGGATAAACTTTCCGTTCTCAACTGAAAACTGGCCTTCAGAGTCCAATGGTTTGGGTATTATTTTCCTCCATTGATTGAATTTATCTCGGTTGAATTGATGACTTCCACCATCACTTACAACAAATGTGGCTTCAATCGATTGCTGTTCAGGCAGGCAGCTTGTGGGGTTACAAACTAAATAGCTGATGTCTAATTTAACTGGCAACGACGTTCCAGCGGGAATCCCGCCATTAATTGTGATACGAGTTAGCAGAGTATATTCACCGTGATAAATATAATTCATAATATCACTGGTTAATAGCTGACTCGGACTGGGGTACTCCAGCTCTCCTATTGTCACACCTTCAGGAAGGCGCCAATTAAACCTAGCTGGAAATCCCGCATCCCCGGGGTTAAGCCAATAGCCGTGCCAGCCTTTTCGGGGCGTCATAATTAACGCTAAATCTTGAGTGCTCCCGGCGGCGATGTCTTCTGACCCCGTCAACATAGATATAGAAATCAGGCGCTGACTCTCAATTTTTTCATTTGCCATGACTTGCGATGAGCATATCAAGACGACAAACCATGCCATGTATTGAGCAAAGTGTTTCATACAGCGCCTATTCATTCTAATTGATTCGACTCACTTGAAAGTGGAAATGGTATGTAAAGCAGTATCGAAACCATCATCCTGGATCGAGGATTTCAGACTAACTTTACCGTCAGGATCAATTACGGCAATAGTTGGTATTTGGTTAATACCAAATTGCTTAAACAGATCACCATCCTCGTCGAACACGATCGGCATGGTGGTTCCATAGCTCTTGCGGTAATCTTCAAGATCAGAAACTGAGGACCATAAGTTGGTTGAAACCGTCACCCATTGCACATTCGATTCTTTTGACTTGCTCTCCAGCAATTCACGAACTTGTGTACAGGCTTTCGAAGTTTTTGGTTCAGTTTTCTCCAAGTACCACTCGCACCAAGGGCCAAAGAACACCAAGGCTATTTTTTTGCTACTTGGTGTATTGAATTTGAAATTAAGTGACTTTTCATCAATGGTTGAGAAAGAGACATCTGGCACCCTATCCCCAACTGTATAACCAGAGTCTTTGGGGACAAAGGTCGGATTTCTTAACGTTTTCCCAGAAAATTCTTCTGTTACCACCCTATCCAATGCCTTATGAAATTCTTTATCATCCTTATGGCCGAAATAAGCAAACTCACCGTTTTTATCAATTAGCAAATGTTGAGGGGTGACGCGCAATTGAAACGCGCGTGCCAACTTTCCATCATCAATGGCGATTGGCATTGTCATTCCAATTTTTTCACGGAATACAGTTACGGATTTCAGGCTGTCACTGATCCCCGTATTCACGGCGACCACCTGAATTTTATCACCGTACTCTTTATAAATATCTTCAAATCCGGGCATTTGTTCACGGCACGGTACACACCAGGTTGCCCAGAACTTAATATATACTGGTTTTTCACCATAAACTTGAGCAAGGTCGATGGTCGTACCATCAATATCTTCTATCTTCAATTGAGGAGCCGGCGTACCAATCAGGGATTCTCCTGCGGACTTAGCCCTTCGCTCACCCTCGGCAGAATAATCCTCACCGCCTGCATAAATGGTTTGAGAGAATGCAAATAGGCATAAAAACCCAATTAATGGCATTTCTATAAACCCGCTAAAGTTAATCGCCATAGAAACTCTCCTAGTGTATTACTATGTAAATTCAATGATCTTCCTTTAAACAAATAGATATCAGGAAGAGAAGCCAGTGAGGGCTTCCACCGGCCTCAATTCGATTAGCTCAGACCAGCCTTTTTGAGGCCATAGGCTTCATCCAGAGCGCCAGGCTCCATTCCGGAAAGAATCTGCAGACGGTTCCACATATTGATCAAGCCAATCGCAACGGTAATCTCGGAAATCTCTTTTTCCGTAAAATGTTCAGAGACATAACCGTAAAGCTCATCGTCAATCCCATCTCGAGCGATATCTGTAAGTGCCTCGGTGAGGGCGAGGGCCGCTTTTTCCTTCGCGCTAAAGAGTGGTGATTCCCTCCAAACGGGCACATGATATAGGCGAATCTCTTCTTCGCCCTTAATTTTTGCCTGCTTCACGTGCATATCCACACAAAATGTGCACTTATTTAGCTGGGAAGCCCTGATATCGATCAGGTACTTTATCTGCGGGTCGATGGACGTTTTCTCCAGCGCAAGACTCGCAGCTTGAAGTGATTTGATGAGGTCAGGAACGGTTTCAAAATGATTTGCCCTAGTGCCCATTGGAAGTCCTCCACTAAATACTCATTTCATTAACTATAGAAATTGCTTTTGGAACAGCACATTCGCGGGTTAGCGGATCGTGTGTTCCATCAACTCGAACAAAGTTCACATCGGTAATACCAACATATTGAAGCGCGAACTTTATGTAGGGCGTAAACTGGTCATGGCTGACATAGGGGCCGCCTGAAAAGACGCTGCCGCTGGCTACTACAATATAAACCTTTTTGTCTGGAACCAGTCCTACTTTGGTACCCGTATCCGTAAACGCGAAGGTCCGCCCTGCCCTGGTGATATGGTCAAACCAGGCCTTCAGAACAGACGGCAATCCCAGATTCCACATCGGTGACGATATGATCAGAAGGTCGCTGTCGAACAACATATCGACCATTCGATCAGAGAGTATTACGGAATTTTTTTGCCGCTCTGTCCGTTCTTCTGGTTTTGTGAAGAAGGCCTCGATTGTAGATCCATCCAAATGTGGTAGTGGGTCTTGCGATAGATCGATAGTCTTTTCACTGATATCTGGGTATTTCAATTTCAGCCTATCGACGAGATGGTCGGAAACTTCCCTCGACGCAGAAGCACTTATGTTTGGGCTCACTTTGATATGTAAGAGATTCATACTACTCTCCGTTGCGATCCCGGTACCTGTATCCACTGCAAGTGACTAGACAAGCGCGCCTTATCTCAATTTGGATAAATGCCCCTCCTTGATTCACAGCAGTCATCGATCTTTCCAGCAGTCCGGTGATGAATTATAACGCTATATGACATATTCTAATGGTACAAAATCTAGGAATCTGGGTAGGACATAGAATGGGCTACAAGGACATTTATGACCGGTTTTCTGGCGCCATACACAGGGGAGATCTGAAGCCCGGCGAGCGAGTGCCATCCATACGCAATCTGGCCCAGGAACTCGGCGTTGCCAAAAAGACCGTAGAGTCGGCTTATGATATTTTGATTGGCGAAGGTTACCTGGTAAGCCGGGGGCCTAAGGGGACCATCGTCAACCCGGACCTGGTGATTAATTCGGCATCCTGGAGAGGCTTACCAAGCGAGCTCGAAGACAGTGATCTAAATAGAATCGCAGATCTTCGAGATAATCGCGGGCTCTTTCGGCTGGGAATCCCTTCACTGGATGAATTTCCATACAAAAAATGGCTACTTCTTTCTGGGAAGATCACGCGCTCCATGACCGGTGAAGATATGACCCACCCACCTGTAATGGGTCATCTGCCACTTCGACAGGCTATCGCAAGTTACCTGAATATATCCCGGGGTCTAGATTGCTCAGCGGATCAGGTCTACATTACAAGTGGTTATAAATCCAGCCTTAGCTTCATATTTCAGGCCATCGCTTCGAGCAACGACAAAGTAGTATTTGAAGAACCTGGATACTTCTTTGGTCAAAAACTGTTAAAACGGTTGATAAGAAACCTCTATTATGTTCCCGTCGATTCGGAGGGTATCAATGTAGACTATCTGGTATCCCAGCATAGTGATACAAAGTTTGTAATAACCACACCTTCGCATCACAGCCCCCTTACTAGCAGCCTGACCTTACCAAGGAGACATCAATTGTTGAACTGGGCGCAAGAGCGTCAGGCTTGGATAATTGAAGATGATTATGACGGGGAATTTCATTTTTCCAGAAAAAATATTCCGTCATTAAAAAGCCTCGACACCTTTGATCGAGTCATCTATGTCGGGACATTCAGTAAAACCATCATGCCATCACTGCGCATAGCTTATGTGGTTGTACCAAAAGTACTGATCACAAAATTTCACGAGACTGCAGAAATAACAGAAACTGGACTCCCATTGTTGCCGCAGAAGATTCTGGAATCCTTTATTTCATCGGGAACCTTCTACAAGCACCTCAAGCGAATGCGCGCTCTTTACGAGTCCCGGAGAATGATGGTTCACAAAGCACTTATAGAAGTATATGGCGATTACTTCAATTTACCCCTTCAAGATGGCGGTATGCATATTGTCGCTTTCTTGAAGCGCGGAACCAAAGACATAGATCTTTGCAGTATCTGGCAGTCTTACAATTTACAGGTGGCACCACTCTCGATATGGTACGCACAGAATGTTAAGCGCTATGGACTTGTTATCGGCTATACCAATATAAAATCCGAAGAAGAAGCGATTTCTGCACTTCGTCTCCCCTATCAACAGACGATTGAATTGCTTTCATAGCCGCGCAATTCGGAAATGAAGCAGCTCTGGATTGATCTGACAGACAGGGGTTTCAGGTAGTGATCTGACGGATCAAGTTGCACCGCGAAACCTTATCGTTAGGGTGTGAATGCACTTTCTAGTCGATTGTATTGAATTTTTTCCGCGATCTTTGTCGCATACTTCTTGGATGAAAGATTTTCAAGCAGAGCGAATGCAGCTTGGTAGCTGACCGGGCCTCCATTTGAAGTAATTACACCATCATCGACGACATAATTGGTATCAAATTGCACCTTAACTTTGGGATAGTCTCGCTGAAGCTCCTTTTCCCCGCCCGCCCAGGTAGTGGCTTTTTTACCATCCAACACCCCAGCTTCCGCCAGTAGAAAGGCTCCGGAACAGTTACTTGCCATCCACTTTGCAGCTTTGGCCTGATTACGAATAAAACCTATTAAGTTCGAGTTATTGATGAATGGGCCCATCTTGTATGCGCTCGGTACGATTAGAACGTCCAAATCCAGTTCGTCATAAATAGTCTGGTCCGCAACGACGGTCAGCCCCTCCTCTGCAGTGATGGTTTTGTTCTTAGTCGCAGAAATGAGAATTACTTCATAATCAGAAAACCATGCCTCTTTACTAGCCGCACCAAATACCTCCACTGGGGCAGTTACGTCGCTGGTTAGAAATCCGTCGAAAACCACAATTCCAATCTTTTCAGATGCAGCCCAAGAGGACTGCGCTAGAAACAGCAGTATTGTCGCAATCGAATACAAGAATTTGATTCTGAACATGGCTAGATTTCCCGACAAGCAGCAATGGATAAGTTACTGAGCTGACTTCCCAGTGACGAAGCCTGTCACAGCCAGCATCAAGGCTCGCTACAGACTCCCACCCCATTTAGCTTAGTTTAAACTTAAGGTCCCCCACATAATGTGCCATTGATATCGCACTGAGGATTGATTCCGACAGCCCTCTGCTCCGCGTTGAGCCTAATAATCTCGCTATTCGTCTGCGCACTGATATTCGCCTCGGAACAGCCACAGATCTGGCTCGCACAGCAACTGCACCCCGCCAGCTTCTCGACCTGGGTGATCAACTCCAGCCCGTCCAGGTTCTGCACACCATTGCACGCCTGCCCCATAATGCCGAATCGCTCAGCCATGGTGACGCTCCACGGTAGATCCTGCCCGAGGCCAAGCGCTGTGCAGAGAGCCGAGTCACAGGTGTAGCCAACCTGGACTCCCCCGGCGGCGGGATCACCGCTGTAGGCCTCGCAAACTGTCCTGCAGACAGCGCCGTTCGGGTCGACACTGCCACTGCCGGCGGGATACAGCGGGCAGCCGGAGTCCGGTGGGGCGTCGGGGAAACAGGCACCTGCCGGCGGTTGCGGTGTTATCGGGTTGTTGCTTTTGGGGTTGTGCGCCGCCGACCAGACGTTGCGGCCGCCCAGTTCGCACTGCAACTGGTTGCCGCCGCCTTGATCGGCGCCCTGCCCTATCTCGAAGGGCCCCTCGAAGATCGGGCAGCTGCAATCCACCAGCGGCTTGCCGTTGGCGTCTTTCTCCCCGGTGTCGTAACAGGGCGCAGTCATACAGCCGGCGTAGAGCGATTTACAGGGCGTGGAACCGGCGAAGTAATCAAGCTTCTTGACCGGCGAGAAGACGGACACCAGGTCGGCGCCCGGTATCAGCTGATTGCTGTTGATCGAGCTGCATACCGGCGCTTCGATACTCGTGGTGGGCGCGCATTTGGAACCGTCCTCGCCGCAGGCTTCGACGGTTTTCAGATAAATGTCCTTGTTCAGAATTGCGTGTATATCGACGAAATAGGGCACCTTGGGCGGCACCTGGTCGGTGGACAGCTTGTAGCACTTGCAGTTGGCGAGCTTGCCGCTCGGGGACAGGGTGCACGGCAGCGCCGGGTTGTCCGCCGACTGGCCGGTGGGGTCTTCTGGCCCGGAGTAGTAGCAGAGCGCATAGGAAAAATCCCGCCCCTGGGGTGGGCTGCATTCCAGGAAGTTTTCGCCCTCGAGCCAGATGTTGGCCCAGGCCGGGCCGAACAGCGTGGTCATGACGTCGTTGACCTGGAAGATGTCGCTGGTGCGCCTGACCCCACGCAGGATAATGCGCTCGTAGCGCTCGGCATACCACTTGTTCTTGTCGGGGAACCAGCCGTGCCCGAAGGCCTCCTCGAGTTGCCCGGCATTGCCTGCATCCTGCCAGGGGGGAAACCCGGCATGGCTTTCGCCGTCCGGATCGGCAGCCGATATCGCAGGGAAGACGACAGCGAGCACCAGCATGGCCAAGATAGTCCTGATGACGACACGGACTTGCTGCATTACCCACCTCCTGTGGTAGTGACTCCCGGCAAACTGCGTTCCGTATCTCTGAGTGTAAGCCAGGCTGCACCCTGCGGAAGCTCTCGGCGATAAAACGACTCTGGTTTACCCGGTGACATCTCACTCATCGGTGCGCCCGGGATAAAATCTGGTTGCGATAGACTTGGTATCTGTGTCACTAATTGTTGAACCCATAAAGATGCCAGGCCCTGTCGATTCAGACTTCCTGCTTGCCGCGGAACGTACGCTGCTCGCCTGGAACCGCACCAGTATCTCCTTGATGACATTCGGCTTCTTTGTCGAACGCTTTGGGATGTTTCTGGAGATGACACATCGCGAGGAAGTCCGGGAGTTTCAGCGGCATATTTCTTTCTCCATCGGCATATCTTTTGTCTTTCTGGCGTCATTTATTGCCGTGTATTCGGCCTGGCAGTACCGGCGCACCCTGAGGATGGCGAGCCCCTCTGGTGCTCCCCCCGGGTATAACCTGTATTTCTGCATGATCACCAATGGCATTATCGCGCTGCTGGGAGGCGCGCTGATGGTCTATTTACTGCGGGATATTCTGTGAAAGTACAGGCAGGGCCTCAGGCCATAGCCCGCATGGAAATCGCCAAACCTGGAGCGCGAACTCCAGATTGCGTATGACATTGAAGAATCCAGATAGAAAACTGCCGGCGCGCCGACTCGCGCGGCAGTTCCTATTGGTCCCAGTCCTAGCGGTGAGCAGGAGTATAGAACAGGCCCAGACGATACCGATAGCGACGCGCCCGATGGGCCAGTACCGCCAGGGTCAGCAGCAGTGCCATCACTTCGGCGACCGGCGCCGCAAACCAGATACCCCACTCACCAAGCTGTGACGGCAGCGTAAATACCAGAGGTAAAGCAAACAGGTAGGTCTTGGCCAGGCCAAGCAGACCGGCCCTTTTAGCGTCGCCGATACTCTGGAAGAAGATACTGACCATGAACAGGGGCCCGAGCAGGAACAGCGCCAGCAGCGATACCGACAGTATGCGACCGACTTCGGCAATGATTGCGGTATCGTCGACAAACCAGCTTCCGAGACTGTCTTTCAGACTCCACAGCAGCAGCTGGGCCAGGAGGCAGTAAACAAAGGCCCCCCCGATTGCGATCTTGACACTACGGTTGGTGCGCGCATATTCCCCGGCCCCCAGGTTATTGCCGGCTATGCCCTGAAAGGCCAGGCTAAGGCCCAGCAGGGGCAGAAAGATAAAGGTATTGAGCCTGGTAATGATGCCGTAGGCCCCGACCGTCGCTGCATAGGTGCCACCGTCGCTCCACTGCTGCAGGTTATAGAGAATTGCCGCCGACAAGAGCGCAATGCCGATATAGGTCAGGCTGGACGGCGCCCCGAGCGCCAGGAATTCCCGCCAGTAGCGACGACGGCGCGAAAGGCCGATCACCGGCAGGCGCAATTGTGGCTTATGGCTGCGGCGGAAAAGGATCACCATGGCCAGGGCCAATGCCTGGGCGGCAACGGTACCCCAGGCAGAACCGGCAACGCCCCAATGCAACTGGGCAATAAAGATGTAGTTCAGCACCGCATTCAGCAGTACCGAAGACAGGGATACCAGGGCCATAGGCCCCACGTGCCCCTCGCAGCGCAGGCTGTCGCCGTTGATCGCCAGAATAAAATTCAACGGCGAGAAGAATATCAATATCGAAATATACTCATAACTCATACCCGCCAGTGCAGCCACCCCGTTATTGGCCATTGCAGTCACTGGCTTTCCAAACAGGGCAAAAAGCCCGACCAGGACGCCGCAGACCAGTAGCAAAAGGGTTGTGGCCTGGGCGATGGTCTCCCTGGCAGCCTCGCCGTTGCCGGCACCCAGCGTGCGCGCCATCACACTGGCAAAACCCGTGGATACCAGCGTGGACAGTGCAACGATCAGCATAAACGCCGGAAACATGGCGGTCACGGCCGCCAGGGCATCGGCGCCGACATAGATACCGAGGAAATAGGCATCCACCAGGTTGAAGGAGCCGTTCACCAGCATCATCAGGATGATGGGCGCCGCCGTCCTGACGTAGACCGAGGCCAGGGACCCGGACAGATAGATATTCCTGCCTGCGGTGTCAGGCATCGCCCTGCCCTTCGTGCTGCTGACTGATGACATCGAACTTCTCCATGATTAATACCTTGATATCTTCCGGCCAGGATTGAATGGCCGCTGCAAAGCTGACCCGGCTGTTGCGATACAGCGCACGCGTGGCTTCCTCGAAGCCTGGCTCGTCCGCGAAAATCGACATCAGGCCGTAGAGCTGGTTCTGCAGCTCACTGATGCGCTCTTCCGGTGAGGCATTTCGGATCGCCTGCTCTACGAGACGGCGCAGGGTCACGGAAGCGCCGCCGCGCTGGCTGGCGAGCCAGTCCCAGTGACGCGGCAGGAGGGTGACCTCCTTCGCGGTTACTCCCAGCTTCGGCCGCCCCCTCTTCCGCGCCGCGGCCTTGCTGGCAGCTGCGCCCTGTTCGGGCAGGTTGCCCAGCACCGTCTCGACATCCCCGTGCCAGCTGAATTCGATGCGCCTACAGCTGTCCAGCGCCAGCACTATGGGCTCTATGGATACATCGATGGCCTTGGTCTCGCGCACGATGGTTTCCAGGTCGCCGCGGGCGAGGAGTTGCTTGTCGTGTATCGCCACATACTCGGTTGTCATAGTGATTGGCCTCTTTTAATCCAGATAATTTATTATTACCCTGGTTTTAATGATCGTCAATATACCCGGATAAAAATAAACGAATATCCGAATGATGGAGTCCGGCGATGCGGGCAGAAGTGAGATGAAGGTACGGATCGGGAGAGGCAGTGCCGGAGTCGGGGTCAGTTCCTAGAACTGCGCCCAGACCTTCTCCAGCACCAGGAACAGAAAAGCCGTCGAGCATCCGAACATCAACAGGCCGTTGATGGCCACCAGCGGCCCCAGCACCCGCCAGGGCGACTGCAGGACCACATCCCCGTAGCCCAGCGCGGTAATCGAACTGCTGGAAAAGTAGATACCCTCGGTCAGGCTGCTCACCAGCTTCTTGCGCCTGAGGAACAGACCCCAGACAAAGGCCTCGATCATATGAGTCAGGAAGAGGACGAAGAAGCAGACCGGTACCAGGATCCGGCCGGCATTCGCCGCGCCATATTCGCGGGTCAGCCAGCTGTGCGCCCCCGACAGGTGGCGGGCCACCTCCAACAGCACCGCGGTATGAAAAAGGAATACGCCGGCGGCCAGCAGCAGGGCGACACCGAACACCCGGCGCCAGCGGCGCCTGCCGATCTGCCGGTCGGCTTGCGATGTCATTTGCCACTCTCCGGTGCCGGGGCCGCCGGGGGCGCCTCGAAATTGCCGCCGAGCGCCAGGTGCAGACGGATGCGGTTGGCGACCTGGGCGTTGCGCAGCTGGATCACATTGGCCTCCACGAGAATCTGCTCTGCCTGCAGCTCCTCCACCCACAACAGGTCCCGCTTGCCCGCCCGATACTGCACGGTCGCGATCTCCACTGCCCTGGTGCGGTCCGCCAGTGCGCGCTGCGCGTACTCCAGCTGCCGCGCCAGCAACGCCTCGCTGGCGAGGGCGTTTTCCACTTCGCGGAAGGCGTTCAGCACCACGCTGCCGTAGTTGGCTACCGCCTCTGCCTGTTCGGCGGTTGCGATATTCAGGTAGGCACAGAGAGCGCCACCTTCGTAGATGGGGATGGTTGCCCCAATCTCCGCAGAGGCGCGATAGGGGCTCAGGCGCAGTACTTTGAGCAAGTGGTCGCCCAGGCGCTCGGCGGTGAGTGACAACCCGAAATCCGGCAACAGCGCCAGCCGCGCCGCCTCCTGCTTGCGGAAAGCCGCCAGCACCAGGTATTCGGCGGCGAGGATATCCGGGCGCCGTTCCAACAGCGTGGCCGGCAAGCCCGCGGCGACCGGTGGCGGTAGAGGCGGATACTGGGCCGCAGAGCGAATCTCCGCCGCCGGGTAGCGCCCGAGCAGCACCTCCAGGGTACGGCGCGCGCGATCGTAATGGATACGCGCCGCCTCCAGTTCGCTCTGGGCGTTTTCCATCCGCGCGCGGGCATCGACCACATCCAGGTCCGAGCTCTTGCCGCTGCTGTTCCTGATCCTGGCCAGTTCCAGCAGCCCGCCGTAGATCTCCACGGCCCGCTCGGCCAGCAACAAGAGTTGATAGGCCTCGGTGGTGATATACCAGTTGAGGGCCACGGTCGCCGCCAGCGACTGCTGGCCGTAGGCGAAGTCAAACACGGCGGCATCGAACTCCGCTTCCGCCGCCGCGCGCTGGCTGCGCAGGCGCCCCCAGACGTCCAGCTCCCAGGCCATGCTGAGGGCAGCGACGGTGTGACTCTGGGTGTGCTTGATAAAATCTTCACTGCCAAAGTCGTGGGTGCGCTTGCCGGCCAGCTTGCCGCCGATCTGGGGCAACAGCTGCGCCCCGACTACCGTCACCATCTGCCGCGCCACTTCCACCTTGTCCGCCGCCTGGCGCAGATCCAGGTTATTGGCGAGCGCCTCGGCCACTATGGCCTCGAGTGTGGGGTCGTTGAAAGAGTTCAGCCAGCCGTCGCTCACCGCTCCCGCATCCCTGCCCGCAACCCAGTCTGCGGGAATGATGGTTTCCGGCGGCAGTGCCTGCTCGAGTATGTCCGTTTGCGTCGGCGCCGACCGCAGGGCACAGCCGACAAACGCAGGGATCAGGACAGCGAATGCGAGGGCCGCGCGTATCATCCGGCGAAGGGATACAGGTAATTGGCCCAGGAATAGGCGCGGATACCGATCTTGCGCAGCACCACAAAACCGCTGGAGGGATCCGTGTAGATGGCCGCGCGCCCCTGGGTGCCGATGGGGAATTTCGACTGGTCGTCGCCATCGAGTTTGATGGCCACCACAAACTGGCCCTGGGGCAGCTCAGTGGGTCTGTAGAAGAAGTCCGGCAGCCTGCCGCTGGGCAGCATCTGCCCCTGCCCCGCCCCGCGCCAGATAGCCTCGACCTTGCCGGTGAAGATCTGGCCGGGGTAGAGATCCAGCGCGACTTCCACCTCCTGCCCCGCCTTCACATGTTTGAGATTCTCCATGAAGTAGTGGGCGAGCAGGTAGCGATCGGAATCGCAGATAAAGGTGGCGATGGCGCCGATACGCAGGGCCCCGGCCACCATGCCCGGGCGCACCTGCAGGTTGATGACATAGCCGTCCTCCGGCGCCACCATCAGGGTGTTGTTGAGGTAGAAGCGTGCCAGTTCCAGCTTTGCCTCTACATTGGCGACCGTCGTGTTTACGCCGTCGATCTGGGAATGGTATTCCAGCTCGGCGCGCTCCACCTCGGCCTGGGCCTCGCGTATGCTGGCCTCATTGGCAGCCACCCGCGCGGCCCATTTCTGAACATCCTCCTCCGGCCCGGCGCCGCGGCTCGCGAGGTTCTCCGAGAGTTTCTCCTCGTAGCGCGCGTAGACCAATTCGGCCTGCAGCTGGATCACCTTCTGCTTCGCGACTTCTACATCGGCCTCGAGTACGTACACGTTCTGTTTGGCCTTGGCCAGCTCCGCCTCCAGCTCCTTCACTTTGTATTCGTAGGGGCGGCGGTCGAACTGGAACAGTGGCTGGCCCTTGCTGACCGGCACGTTGGGCTTTACCAGCACGTCGGTGACTAGGGTCGGCTCATTCAGGCGCGGGGTCAGCTGGATGGTGTGCTGGATCATGCGCGCGTTGGTCGAGTAAGGCGTGACAAAGCGCAGGCCGATCAGAAAGATAAGCAGAATGTGCAGCCCCACCGACACTGAGACAAGGCCCCAGACGATGTTGAACTTCATCCATTTGAACTTGAAGAAGGTCAGCCACACCGCAATGATGTATCCGAACAGAATTACGAACCCCAGGAGCATGTGTGTTTCCCTCAGCTCCCGCTGTCGTCTTCCGGCCGCGACCTATCCGGCGGGTCGTTTTTCTTCTGCGCCTCCTCTCCCCTGAGCCGGCGCATGTCTTCCTCCAGCGCCCGCGCCTCCTCTTCGGGGAAGCGGCGAATGTCCACGGTGTCGGTGGGCTTGAAGGCCCAGATAAAGGCGTTGATCCAGGGCACTACGGCGAGGAATCCCGCGTAACCCATGATTTTTACCGCCTCCGCATCCGGGTGCTTGCGCGAGATGGCAATCTTGCCCGGCAGCCCCGCGATCCACAGCAGAATCAAAAGGATCGAGATACCCGCGGCGATGATCACAAGAAAGGTCAGGTAGTCCCAGTGGTCGAGCTTGAATCCCATTACCGCATCTCCAGATACTGCCCGGCGCTTGAAATTTTGGCCGTGCGCCGCGCCGCTAGGCGGCAGAAAAAATCGCTTCCCGACCTGCTGGCGTTCTGGCCGCCGGCCGCGCCCCGGCTCGAAATCGCCGTGCGAATCGACCGCAGTACACAAAGCGACAGCCGGTGCAAGACAGGCGGTAGCGCAGGAACAGGACATTCACCTTCGGGAAGGCCTGGGGAGGCCGCGAGTGAGGAAAGACAAATGACATGACGTCGAGGGTCTCATCCATATGACACCTCCATAGGGCTGCACAATATCGCTAACGGGCAACCCGGAATTTCCATTGGAAGATTATTGGCACACATACCGTCGCGTTTGCTTCGGGTGGATAGTGCGACGGCTGATGATTTCAATCACGCACCCGAAAGGAACCGCATTTTTCCCCTTGTAACCCGCAAAAAAAATTTCACCGACGCTGGGTATAGTTCAGCGACGAATACATTGCAACGGCGGGAGAGCAACCGGCGCCGCTATCGATTTCAGGCTCGACTAAGATATCCATGTCTTTCTACAGACAGACTATGAGTGAAGCATGACAAGGGTTTTAGTGACAGGATTCGAGGCCTTTGGCAATACGCCCGTAAACCCCGCCGAGTCTGTCGCCCGGGCGCTGCACGGCACCCGGATCGACACTGCGCAGGTCACCGGTATTGTGGTGCCAAATAATTTTTTCGAATGCATCGATGTTGTTCGCGCGGCGATCGGGAATATCGGGCCGCAACTGGTGGTGATGCTGGGTGAGTACGGTGGTCGCGCCGTGATCACCGTTGAGCGCATCGCGCAGAACTTCAATGACTCGACCCGCTACCAGTTGAAAGACAACCGCGGCCTGGCGCTGCAGGGCGAATCCACGGTACCCGATGGCCCCGTGGCCTACCGCAGCACCCTGCCTCTGCGTGCCATGGTCAGGGCCATGCGTGCCGCCGGGATACCGGCGGACATCTCGGATACCGCCGCCACCTTCTGCTGCAACCACCTGATGTACGGCATTCTGCACTATATCGCCACCGGCAACCTGGAGATTCGCGCCGGCTGGATACACCTCCCCCATTTGCCGCAGGTGGCCGCCCTGCCGGATAACCTGGGCGCGCCGAGTATGTGCCACAGTACTGCAACCGAAGGCGTCCGCGCTGCGATTGAAGCTGCCCTGCTGCATCCACGGGATATCGACGAACCCAGCCTGTCGCGCCTGCAGATATAGAGCGCAGCTTTCTTTGGGCGGACCTCTCACGGCCAGATGACGCTTCACCGCAAACATGAGACAGCTCAGCCACTCCAACACCGCGCTTTATCGATCGGGGCCCGCTTTCATCGCAATTTCTACGCGCTGTATCTCAAGCGACTGTCGCACAATCTTTACACAATCCGCCGCCAACCCTATTCTGTCCCGCTGAGCATTCGCGACACAGAACTCGCGACATAATCTTCTACAGGTTCAAAAATTATGAGTATAAAGTTTCGCAATCTGGCCGTTGCAGCCCTGGTGCTTGTCTCCGCGCCCGCGGTGTGGGCGGAGGAGGATCCCTATCTGTGGCTGGAGGAAGTGGATGGCAAGCGCGCTATCGAGTGGGTAAAAGAGCAGAATGCCCAGACCCAGTCCCACCTGGCCGGGGGCAATCTATACAAATCCCTCTACGCCGATGCGCTGGCGGCACTGAGTGCGGAAGACCGCCTGCCGGAGATCACCCAGAAAGGCGACTGGCTGTACGAGAATCACCACAGCAAAGAAAACCCGCGCGGCCTCTACCGCCGTATTTCCGCGGACAAGTTTGACCGCGGCAGCGAGCAGTGGGAAACAGTATTGGATATCGACGCCCTGTCCCACACCGAGGGCAGGAAATGGGTACTGAAGGGTATGAGCTGCCAGGACGACGCCCAGACCCGCTGCCTCGTGGCCCTGTCGGCCGGTGGCGGTGACGCAGTGGAACTGCGCGAGTTCAATGCCCGCGACAAAAAATTTGTGAAAAACGGCTTTTTCTCTCCGATGGCCAAGCAGTCCGCAGAGTGGCTGGATGCCGACCGCCTGCTGATCGCCAGCGCCAGGGGCGACAAGGCCGCAACCAGTTCCGGCTACGCCCGCAGCACCAAGCTGTGGCGGCGCGGCGAGCCGCTGGCCAAGGCCAAAACCCTGCTGGAAGTACCGCAGGAATCCGTGTGGCTGCGCCCCATTGCCATAGGCACCGGCAAACAGCGCGCGATCGTTCTGAATGAGGCACTGGATTTCTGGACCTCGCGCACCTTTGCCTATCGCGATGGCAAGGTGCTGCCGCTGGCCCTGCCGCCGAGCGCCGTGATCGAGGGCGCCCTGGGCGACTCGCTGGTAGTGAAGCTGAACGAGGACTGGAAGGTCGATGGCAATCGCTGGCCGTTGGGCAGCCTGGTACTGGTATCCCTGGACGCACTGGTTAAAGGGAAAGTCGATGTATCCGCGCTGGTAGCACCGGGCAAAAGCGAAGTGGTTGAGTCCGTCGCCGTGTCCGAAGCCGGTGTGCTGGTGACCATGCTGGATGACGTCAAGGGGCGCGCCTACTTCTTCCGCCGCGGCGACAAGGGCTTCGAAAAAACCCCGATTGACTTTCCCGACAACGGCAAGCTGGCCATCACCACCTACAGCGACGAGAGTGGCAACGCCTACCTGACCTGGGAGAATTTCGTCACCCCGCCTACCCTGTACCGCTATAAAGTCGCGGCCGACAAGCTGGATCGCCTGCTGGTGCAGTCACCCACTTTTGACGGCAGCAAGTTCAAGATTGAGCAGTACTTCGCCGAGTCCGCCGATGGCACCAGGGTGCCCTATTTCGCCGTAATGGCAAAGGATATAGAGCTGGACGCGGACAACCCGACCCATATCTTCTCCTACGGTGGCTTCCGCAATGCCCTGCTGCCGTCCTATTCCGGCTCCTACGAGCCGCTGAACGGCGCCTACGGCAAGCTGTGGCTGGAGCGCGGCGGCGTCTATGTGCTGGCGAATATCCGCGGCGGTGCCGAGTATGGCCCCGCCTGGCACGCGGCGGCCCTGCGCGAGAAGCGCATGAAGTCGTATGAGGATTTTGCCGCGGTGGCGGAAGACCTGATCGCGCGCCGCATCACCCGCCCGCAGCGGCTCAGCATCGAGGGCCGCAGCAACGGCGGGCTGCTCGTGGGCGCGAGCATGACCAAGCGCCCGGACCTTTTCAACGCGGTAATCTGCGGTGTGCCCCTGCTGGACATGAAGCGCTACCACAAGCTGCTGGCCGGCGCCTCCTGGATGGGTGAATACGGCAACCCGGACACCGACGACTGGGAATTTATCAAGGAGTATTCGCCCTACCAGAACCTGGCGGCGGATACCGACTACCCGTCAATTTTCTTTTTCACCTCCACCCGGGACGACCGCGTGCACCCGGGCCACGCCCGCAAGATGGCGGCGCGCATGAAGGCCCTGGGGCAGCGGGTGGAATACTTCGAAAACCTCGAGGGCGGCCACAAGGGCAGCGCCACGCACGAGCAGTTGGCGCACCGGGTTGCGCTGATGTATGCGCACCTGTGGACGGCGCTGGAGCAGAATGACCAGCGCGAGGCGCTGAGTGCCGGCGGGCAATAGCCCAATGATTCCATTCCGACCGGGCGCTGCCGGGACCATGCCCTGGCGAGCCGGTCGGAATTGACCTTCCCCATTTCCTTATTCACGCCTTCAGAGTCTCTATCGCGCAGGCCAAAGGTGGCCTATCCGCCGATATCTGCCTCCGCATCGTCCCGCTTCGCCACCTTGTGCTGCTCCTCGCTGAGACCCTTTTTCCAGTAGCTGGAAACATAGCGGTGGCTGCTGGGCAGCTCGCGCTGGCGAAAGTAACTGCGCAGCTGCTGCATTTCGCTGAATTCACAGGCAGCCCATACGGAAACCTGTCCGTCCGGCCAGGCCAGGGTCTCGATATGCTCGAGAATGGCGAACTCGGCTGACTCAGCCCGCGCAGCGACCACCCAGTGGATGTCGATTCCCGGCGGGTGCGCGAGCACCTGAATATCCGCTTCGTCGATAACCGCAATTACGGCACAGCCGCGCGCCGACTCCGGTAGCAATTCCAGGTTCACGCTGATTGCCGGCAACGCGGTCATGTCTCCTGCGAGTAGGAACCAGTCCGCTTCCGGGTTGATCAACTTCCTGGCACCGGGGCCGCCGACCTGGATGCAATCACCCGATTGCGCGCCCCTGGCCCAGGAGGAGGCGGGGCCGGCATGGTCGTGTATCGCAAAATCGATATCTATCTCGCCCGCGCGCTGGCGGCGAATGGTATAGGTGCGCATCAGCGGGCGCGCTTCACCGGGCTGTGGAAACACCAGCTTTACATAGGCGCTCTCCTGCTGCGCCGGAAACCCTTCCATCTCCTCGCCACCCAAAGTGATGCGCAGCATATGCGGAGTCACGTAGGCGGAGTTCAGTACCTTCAGTTCTCTCGTCTTGGGCTTGGCCACGATGTAACTCTCCTATGGCTCAGTTATTCGGGTGTCGGACCGCCGTCCAGGTTCTCTGCCATGACCGTGGCGAGACGGATAAACTCATCCACCTCATCCCGGCTCAGGCCTTTAGTCATGGCGGCGGCCGCCTGCCGCTCAATATTGCGCAATTGCCCCATGATTTCCCGCCCCTTAGCTGTCGGCAGCAGCAATTGACTGCGCCGGTCGGCGGGATTGTCCCGCTTTTCGATCAGGTCGTCCCGAATCAGCTCATTCAGCACCCGGGTAATCTGCGCCTTGTCCCGCTGCATACGCAGGGCGATGGATTGCGCGGTGCACTGGGGATTGCTGCAGACACCTTTCAGGGCGCGGATATGGGTGATTGGCAATCCCAACTGCCTGTCCTGCACCAGCTGTCGCAAACGGGACTTGTAAGCGTGCATCAGTCGGTGCAGGGATTCACTGATGGATGGGGATGGCACAGGGCCCTCCAACTTAGTTGACAGTGTCAACAATAGGCAGTCAAGTTGATACTGTCAACCACTTGCACACCCCGGCCAACCGCGATCCCGCTATAATCGCGCCCATGTCAGAGTTACCCATTCAATCGACCCTACCCGAACTGCGCTCCGCCCTGGACCAGCACAGCAATGTCGTACTGCAGGCGCCCCCCGGCGCCGGCAAGACCACCATGGTGCCGCTGACACTGCTGGACAGCGACTGGCTGGGAAGCAGGAATATCGTTGTGTTGGAGCCGCGACGGCTGGCGGCGCGGAGCGCGGCAGCGCGCATGGCAGAGCTGCTGGGGGAGCCGGTGGGCCAGACAGTGGGCTACCAGATACGCGCCGAGCGCAAGGTCAGCGCCGCCACCCGCATACTGGTCGTGACAGAGGGTATTCTGACCCGCCTGCTGCAGTCTGATCCGGAACTGGCGAAGACGGCACTGGTGATTTTCGACGAGTTCCACGAGCGCAACCTGCAGGGCGATCTCTCCCTGGCCCTGTGCCTGCAGTCCCAGGAGTATTTGCGCGAGGACCTGAAGCTGCTGGTGATGTCCGCCACCCTGGAAACCGAAACCGTGGCCGCACTGCTCGGCGACGCACCGGTGATCACCAGCGAGGGACGCAGCTACCCGGTGCACGTCCACTACCTGCCCCACCAGCAACAGCCCGAAGACAAACGCCAGCTGCCCGCGCTGATGGCGCGCAGGATTGTCGCCTCGATGGATGGGGAGCAAGGCAGCCTGCTGGCCTTCCTGCCCGGCGTCGGCGAGATCAGACAGGTGGAAGCCCTGCTGCGGGAGCAATTGGCGGGGCGCGAAGAGATCACCATTGCCTCCCTCTATGGCGACCTGGGCAAACAGCAGCAGGACGCCGCCATAGCACCCTCCCCGCCCGGCCGGCGCAAGATAGTACTGGCCACCAACGTGGCCGAGACCAGCCTGACCATCGACGGTATCCGTATGGTGGTGGATTCCGGCCTGATGCGGGAATCCCGCTTCGACCCGAACAGCGGCATGAACCGCCTGGTGACCACCCAGGTCTCCCAGGCCTCCGCCACCCAGCGCTGCGGCCGCGCCGGGCGCCTGAGTGAGGGCCTGTGCCTGCGCCTGTGGAGCGAGTCCCGCCAGAACGGCATGGCCGCAAAGAACACGCCCGAAATATTGATCAGTGACCTGGCGCCGCTGATGCTGGAACTGGCACAGTGGGGTGTCAACGACGTGACGGAACTGCGCTGGCTGGACCTGCCGCCGCCGGGCTCGGTGGCACAGGCCCAGCAGTTGTTGCAGCAGCTGGGCGCGCTGGACGAAGCGCTGCGCATCACCACTCACGGCGGCGAGATGCTGGCCCTTGGCGCTCATCCCCGACTCGCGCATATGATGATCCGCAGCCTGGACTGGGACCTGACCCGGGAGGCCTGCCTGCTGGCAGGCCTGCTGTCCGAGCGGGATATTTTTCGCGGCGAGGCGCGCTGGGACAGGGATATCCACAAGCGTATGCAACTGCTCGAGGGCCAGGCGAAAAATTCCGCTGTGGACAGGGGAGCCGTGCAGCGGATTCGCCAGCAGGCCGGGACCTGGCAGCGGCAGCTGGCGAAGGTCCCGCACAGGGGTACCGAGCCAGGACCAACGAAGATCGACCAGCAGGATCGCATAGGCGCGCTGCTGGGACTGGCCTACCCGGACCGCATCGCCCAGAGCCGCCGCGACCGCGAGCGCCGCTTCCTGCTGTCCGGTGGCCGCGGGGCCCACTTTTCCCACGACGACGAGCTGGCACTGGCGGATTTCCTGGTGGTCGCCGACCTGGACGGCCAGGGCCGCGACGCGCGTATCCAGCTGGCCGCGCGCATTTCCGAGGGCGCACTGCGCGAGTGTTTTGCGGAGCACATCGAACAGAAGGAATCCGTGCGCTGGGACGAGGCGGCCGGCCGCGCCGTGGCCAGCCTGAAAACCAGCCTCGGTCGGCTGCTGCTGGACGAGCGGCCGGCGAAGGAGATTTCTCCGCAGTTGCTCAGCCGCGCCCTGCTGGATGCCATCCACCAGAAGGGGCTGGGCACACTGCCCTGGAGCCGGGAGGCCCAGGACCTGCGCGCGCGGGTGCAGTTTCTGCGCGCCAGTGCCGCAGAGTATCCGCAGCTGCTCGCAGATCTGCCGCTGCCGGACTGGAGTGACGCGGCCCTGGAGGCGTCCCTGGAGGACTGGCTGCTGCCGCACCTGCACGGCTGCAACAGACTGGACCAGCTTAAACAGCTGAACCTGCACAGCATTCTCCAGGGCCAGCTCGACTGGCCCAGCCAGCAGAAAATCGACGAGCTGGCCCCGAGCCATTTCACCGTACCCAGCGGCTCGCGCATCCAGGTCGACTACGGTGAAACACCGCCGGTGCTGGCGGTGCGCCTGCAGGAGCTGTTCGGCCTGGCACAGACCCCGGCCATTCTGCAGGGGCAGCTCCCCCTGATGATCCACCTGCTGTCTCCCGCCCGTCGGCCGGTACAGGTCACCCGGGACCTGGCCAGCTTCTGGGCCAACACCTACCAGGAGGTCAAGAAAGAACTGCGCATCAAATACCAGAAACACTACTGGCCGGACGACCCACTGACAGCGCAGGCAACCAGCAAGACCAAAAAGCGCATGAGTGCGCCATAAAGGGGAGACCTTTTTTCTCTCTGTTTTTCTTTTTCTCCCGGTTTGCGGGCGGGTCTATTGCCCGCCGCCGCCATGCTTGCTACTTTTTAGCGCGTTGTATTCTGGCTACTGGAGAAGGATTTTGAAACGTACCCTCGCCGCCCTTTTGTCCCCACTATTGTTTGTCGGTTGCAACCTCGATGAGCTTCCGGAATTCCCCACCGATGTCGTCGTCGACTACAAGCAGGAGATGCGCGACTTTGTCCGGGATATCAGCCGCTATGCCAAGGGTATCGACAGCGAATTCATCGTCATTCCGCAAAATGGAATTGAATTGGTTACCACCAATGGCCGCGATAACGGCCCGCTCGATACCGCTTATGTCGGCGCCGTGGACGGCCTGGCTCAGGAATCCCTTTTCTTTGGCCAGAACGGCATAGACCAGCCCACCCCGCTGTCGGAGCGCCAGCGCCTGCAGCGCTTCCTCGACCTGGCCAAGGACGATGGCGCCGTCATACTGGTCACCGATTTCGCCTTCAGCGAAGTCAACATTGATGACTCCTATCGGGACAACGAAGACGCCGGTTATATTTCCTTCGCGGCCGATCACGAGGAACTGGACAATATTCCCGGCTACCCGCCGGAAGTCCACAACAGCAATTTTGACAATATCGAATTTCTCGACGAGGCGAGCAACTTCCTCAACCTGATCAATCCGCGCCTCTATTCAACCCGGCAGGACCTGGTCGATGCGATCAGCGAAACGGATTACGACGTCGTCATTATCGACTTCTTCTTTAACGGCGAGGAATATACCGCGGAACAGATCGAGCAGCTGAAGGTGAAGAACAACGGCGGTCGCAGGCTGCTGATCGCCTATGTGAGCATCGGTCAGGCCGAGGACGATCGCTTTTACTGGAAGTCCTTCTGGCCCACCAATCCGCCCGCCTGGCTGGAAGAGAGGGTTCCGGGTACGCCCGGCAACTACTATGTGGAGTACTGGAAGCAGGGCTGGCAGGACATCATTTTCGGCAACAACGACTCCTACCTGTTCAGGATTCTGGATGCAGATTTTGACGGTGCTTACCTGGACTACGTCGACGTCTTTGATCATTTCGAGAATCTGGAGCCAGAGGAATCCGAGTAGCGCCCGGGCTGCGACGACCACCTCCCTATTTGGCCACGCCGAGTCGCCGGTCCCTGTACCGGAGACTCGGCCGGCAGTTACCATCCCCTCACCAGCGCTTTATCTGAATCATTTTTTCCTGCCCCATCCCATCAAAAAATTCTGGCGCCGAACGCCCTGACAGGCAGTGCCACTTTGCGATTCCCTCCCTTACTGGGTCGAAGCCGGGGGACAAACAATACAAAAATGCACAGCGGCAACCGGCAGCCCACGGTTTCTGCATTCCCCATCAGCGACGGACGGGCGGATGCGCACCCGGCGCAACGCTGCCCGGCGGCAACCATCACAATAAGGAAAAAAATATGATTAATTCAACGTCTGCGGCAAAACCCCGGGCGCGGCTTTTCGCCGTCGCTTTTCTGGCGGCTTTCGGCCTCGTCGAGGCCAAAGCTGCGGTATTCCAGGCCGAGGACTACGACGCTTACTACGATACGACACCCGGCAATACCGGCGGCGCCTATCGCAGTGACGATGTGGACATCGAGGCGACCCAGGACAACGGTGGCGGCTACAATGTCGGCTGGGTCGCCGCCGGCGAGTGGCTTGCCTATAACAACCTGAATATTCCCACTTCCGGCAACTACAGGATCCGCTTTCGCGTGGCCAGCAACGTCGGCGGTACCCTGTCCAATGACCTGAACGCAGGCTCCATTGTGCTCGGCAGCATCAACGTGCCGAACACCGGCGGCTGGCAGAACTGGCAGACCGTTTCCCATACGGCGCACATCGATGCCGGCACCTACAGCCTCGGGGTCTACGCCAGCAGCGGCGACTGGAACCTGAACTGGATAGAGGTTATTCCCGAAAGCGGCAGTGACCCGGTGGCCAGGGTTTACCAGCACTGCAACTACGGCGGCTGGTCCGCTGGCCTGGACGTGGGCTCCCACAACCTCGCCAGCCTGCAGGCGCTGGGCTTCGTCAACGACGATGCCTCCTCCATCCAGCTTGCCCCGGGCTATCGGGCAACACTCTACGAGCACGACCATTTCTCCGGTGCCTCGGTCACCCTGACCGGCGACGACAGCTGCCTGAACAACGAGAATTTCAATGATAGCGTCTCCTCGATTGTCGTCAGCCCCGTGGCGAGTGGCGGCCTGGTATGGAGCGACGAGTTCGACAGTATCAACAGTGCCAACTGGACCTTCGAAACCGGCGGCGGTGGCTGGGGCAACAACGAGCTGCAGTACTACACCAGCGGCCAGAATGCCTCCATTCAATTCGACGCCCAGGCGGGGAGCAATGTGCTGGTGATAGAGGCGCGTCGCGAGGGCGGCCACAGCTGCTGGTACGGCGCCTGCGAATACACCTCCACGCGCATGATCAGCGCCGGCAAACGGGAGTTCCAGTACGGACGCATAGAGGCGCGCATCAAGCTGCCGCAGACCCAGGGCATCTGGCCCGCCTTCTGGATGCTGGGCAACGATATCGGCAGCGTCGGCTGGCCCAATTCCGGCGAGATCGACATCATGGAGCATGTCGGCTTCGAACCCACCCTCACCCACGGCGCACTGCACGGGCCCGGTTACTCCGGCAATACGCCAATCGCCGGCACCTACAATGTCGGCCAGAATGTGGATGCCAATTACCATGTGTATGCGGTGGAGTGGAACAGCAGCGGTATCAGCTGGTTTGTGGACGGCAATAATTTTTACAATGTGTCCCGCGCCCAAGTGGAACAGTACGGCCCCTGGGTCTACGACCATCCCTTCTTCATCCTGCTGAATGTGGCCGTCGGCGGTAACTGGCCCGGCAGCCCGGATGCTTCCAGTGTTTTCCCACAGCGTATGTACGTGGATTACGTGCGGGTTTACCAGTAGGCAACTGAAAAATAAAAACGCGGGCATTGCCCGCGTTTTGTTTTCGACTTCGCAGGATGGGCAAAGCCAAGCTTGCCCATCCTACACAAATCCCGGGTTCCAAACGCCCATCAATAATAGGCCTGGGATTTATCGGTGTGGTCGGTGATGTCCTTGACTCCGGCCAGCTCCGGGATCTTTTCTTTCAGGGTTTTCTCGACCCCTTCTTTCAGGGTCATATCCACCATGCCGCAGCCCTGGCAGCCGCCACCGAATTTCAGTACCGCGAATTTGTCCTCGGTGACCTCCACCAGGCTCACCTGGCCGCCGTGGGCGGCGAGACCGGGGTTGACTTCGTTGTAGAGCACATAGTTGATGCGGTCCTCGATGGGGCTGTCGTCGGTGATCTTGGGCATGCGCGAATTGGGCGCGCGGATGGTCAACTGGCCGCCCATCTTGTCCGACGAGTAATCGACCCGTGCCTCATCCAGGTAGGGCACGCTGCGCCCCTCGAAGTAGGCCTTGAAGCCGTTCATCTCCATCACCACGTCCTCCTCCTGCTCCTCGCCGGGGCGGCAGTAGGCGATACAGGTCTCCGCATTCGGGGTGCCGGGGTTGGAGACGAACATGCGGATGGCGATGCCCTCGCAGTCCTGTTTCTCCAGCAGCTCGCGCAGGTACTCCTGGGCGGATTCGGTGATGGTGACATTCAATTCAGACATAAGACTTCTCAATAACCGAGTTCCTTTGTCGGGTATTTTACTCTCAGTTGTCCCCGAGTTAAACCACGGCCGACAAAACCGCTGGCGGGCGAACAGCCGCTCCGCCCCGCCGCCTGATCAGGGCTCCTTGACGAAGCCCAGCAGGGTTTCGGCGGTTTCCTCCGACGAGGCCGGATTCTGCCCGGTGACCAGGGCTCCATCGACGACCACGTAGCTCTGCCAGTCGTCGGCGCTGGAGTAATCGCCACCATTGGACTTCAGCATGTCTTCCACCAGGAAGGGCACCACCTCGGTGAGCCCCACGGCGGCCTCCTCCGAATTGCTGAAGCCGGTAACGCTCTTGCCGTGCACCAGCGATTTGCCATCTGCACCCCTGGTGTGGCGGAAGGCCGCCGGCGCGTGGCACACGGCCCCGATGGGCTTGCCCGCGGCACTGAAAGCCTCGATCAAGGCAATCGAGTGCCTGTCCTCTGCAAGGTCCCACAGGGGACCGTGACCGCCCGGGTAGAAGATCGCATCGAAATCCGCTGCCTCCAGGCCCGCGAGCGGCTCTGTGTTTGCCAGCGCCTCCCGGGCTTCGCCATCCTTCTTGAACCTTTCGGTCGCTGCGGTCTGGAAATCCGGCTCGTCACTCTTTGGATCCAGGGGTGGCTGGCCGCCTTTGGGCGAGGCCAGGCTCACTGCCGCGCCGGCATCCCGGAAGACGTAGTAAGGCGCCGCGAACTCCTCCAGCCAGAAACCGGTTTTCTCACCAGTATCGCCCAGCCGGTCATGGGAAGTCAGTACCATCAGAATCTTCATCGTCGCTTTTCCTCATGTGAACATTCAATCGGCCATCAGCGTCGGCGCGCGCGATCGGCTTGCCCTGACTGCTGCTCCCGATAGCCTATATCGGCGTCAAGATTGCCGTGTCCGGCACTCCCAGAGTGTAGGAGGGATGCCGGGGATTGCCGCTCGCACAATTGCCGACTGCTCGTTGCGACCGACTCTCGTGGCAGCTCCGTGCCCCTCCAGGCCATTGGCGTTTCCGCTCACGATTTGACCGGCCGTCTAGAACCATTGGTTTGCGGCTTATGCCCACAGGAGCGGCGGCATACCGGCCCCAGCCTCTGCGCCCGTGTTAATATGGCCGCCCTTTCGACCCCGCTATCGCTTTAAGGAAGTGTCCATGTCCCAGCAGTCCCGCAGCCAACGCCTCGAACAGCTCAGCTCTGCACTCGCCGAGCGCATCCTGATACTGGACGGGGCCATGGGCACCATGATTCAGCGGGAAAAGCTCGGGGAAGGCGACTATCGCGGCCAGCGCTTTGCGGACTTCCACCGGGACCTGAAGGGCAATAACGACCTGTTGAGCCTGACCCAGCAGGCGCTGATCGAGCGGCTGCACCGGGAGTATCTCGAGGCCGGTGCCGATATTATCGAGACCAATACTTTTAACGCGACGCGCCTGTCCCAATCGGATTACGATATGGAAGACCTGGTGCCGGAACTGAACCTGGAGGCGGCTCGCGTCGCCCGTCGCGCAGCGGACGCCCTGTCGACGCCGGACAGGCCGCGATTCGTGGCCGGCGTCATCGGCCCCACGTCGCGCACCGCGAGTATCTCCCCGGACGTGAACGACCCGGGCGCACGCAATGTTACCTTCGACGAACTGGTGCAGAACTATGTCGAGGCCGGCCGCGCGCTGGTCGAGGGCGGCTCCGACCTGATCCTGGTCGAAACCATTTTCGATACGCTGAATGCCAAGGCGGCCATCTACGCACTGCAACAGCTGTTCGAGGAGCTCGGCTTCGAGTTGCCGATCATGATTTCCGGCACCATCACCGATGCCTCCGGCCGCACCCTGTCCGGCCAGACCACCGAGGCTTTCTACTACTCGGTCGCCCACGCCAAACCGCTTTCCGTCGGCCTCAACTGCGCGCTCGGCGCCACTGAGTTGCGCCCCTATGTCGAGGCCCTTTCCGGCGTCTGCGCCGAAAATGTATCCGCCCACCCCAACGCCGGACTGCCCAACGAGTTCGGCGAGTACGACGAGACACCGGAAGAGACCGCGGCAATTGTGGCCGAATTCGCACGCAGCGGCTTTATCAATATTCTCGGCGGCTGCTGTGGCACCACGCCAGAACATATCCGCGCTATCGCCGATGCGGTGGCCGATATAGCGCCGCGCGCGCTGCCAGAGATAAAACCGGCCCTGCGGCTCGCGGGCCTGGAGCCCTTCGTCGTCGACGAGAATTCCCTGTTCGTGAATGTCGGCGAGCGCTGCAACGTAACCGGCTCGGCGCGCTTCAAGCGACTGATCATGGAAGAGGACTACGACACCGCCCTGCAGGTAGCCGCCGCCCAGGTGGAGGACGGGGCCCAGGTGATCGACTTCAATATGGACGAGGCGATGCTGGATTCCGTCGCCGCCATGCGCCGCTTCCTCAACCTGGCCGCCACCGAACCGGATATCGCCAGGGTGCCGTTTATGGTGGACTCCTCCAAGTGGGAGGTCATCGAGGCGGGCCTGCAGTGCATCCAGGGCAAGCCGATCGTCAACTCCATCAGCCTCAAGGAGGGCGAGGCCGATTTCATTGAAAAGGCGCGCCTGTGCCTGCGCTACGGCGCCGCCGTGGTGGTGATGGCCTTCGACGAGCAGGGCCAGGCGGATACCTTTGCGCGCAAGACCGAGATCTGCAAGCGCAGCTACGACATCCTCGTGGACAAGGTCGGCTTCGCACCGAACGATATTGTCTTCGACCCGAATATCTTTGCCGTCGCCACCGGTATCGAGGAACACAACAATTACGCGGTGGATTTTATTGAGGCCGCCCAGTGGATCCGCGAGCAGCTTCCCGGTGCCAATGTATCCGGCGGCGTGTCCAATGTGTCTTTCTCCTTCCGCGGCAACAACCCGGTGCGCGAGGCGATTCACTCGGTTTTCCTGTTTCACGCCATCAGGGCCGGCCTGAATATGGGCATCGTCAACGCCGGTATGCTGGAGGTCTACGACGAACTGCCACAGGAGTTGCGCGAAAAGGTCGAGGACGTAATCCTGAACCGCAGCCCCGACGCGACCGAGGCGCTGCTGGATATCGCCGAGAAATACCGCGGCGACGGCACTACCGCCGAGCGGAAGGAGGACCTGGCCTGGCGCCAGCTGCCGGTGAACAAGCGCCTGGAGCACGCCCTGGTCAAGGGCATCAACAACTTTATCGAGCAGGACACCGAGGAGGCCCGCGCCCAGGCAACACGCCCGCTGGATGTGATCGAAGGCCCGCTGATGGACGGCATGAATGTGGTCGGCGACCTCTTTGGTGCCGGCAAGATGTTCCTGCCCCAGGTGGTGAAATCCGCCCGGGTCATGAAGCAGTCGGTAGCCTACCTGCAACCTTATATCGAGGAGGAAAAGACCGAGGCGAGCAAGCCCAACGGTCGTATCCTGATGGCCACGGTAAAAGGTGACGTGCACGATATCGGCAAGAATATCGTCGGCGTGGTGCTGGCCTGCAACAACTACGAGGTCATCGACCTGGGCGTGATGGTGCCGGCGGAAACCATTCTGCAGACAGCCAGGGAAAAGCAGTGCGATATCATCGGCCTGTCCGGCCTGATCACCCCATCCCTGGACGAGATGGTACATGTGGCCGCGGAGATGGAGCGCCAGGGCTTCGACATTCCACTGCTGATCGGCGGTGCCACCACCTCAAAGGCGCACACCGCCGTAAAGATCGATCCCCAGTTCAAGCGCAACCAGACAGTGTATGTGGCGGATGCCTCCCGCGCGGTGGGCGTGGCCAGCAGCCTGATCTCCGATGAGCTGCGCCCCAATTTTGTCAAAGGCATTCAGGAAGAGTACGAAAAGGTGCGCAAACGTACCGCCAACCGCAAGCGCAACGACACCCGTCTCAGTTACGAAGAGGCGCTGGCGGCGGCGCCGCAGTTCGACTGGCAGAACTACACGGCCGCGGTGCCGAACAAAATCGGCGTAACCGTAATCGACGATTTCCCGCTGGAAAAACTCGTCGACACCATCGACTGGACACCCTTCTTTATCTCCTGGGACCTGGCCGGCAAGTACCCGGCCATCCTCAACGACGAAGTCGTCGGCGAGGCGGCAACCGACCTGTACAAAAATGCGCAGTTGATGCTGCAGCAGATCATTGACAGGAAACTGCTCAGGGCCCGCGCCGTGTTCGGCCTCTGGCCGGCCAACAGCGACGGTGACGATATCATCGTCTACAAGGACGAGCGCCGCAGCGAGGAGTTGACGCGACTGCACCATATGCGCCAGCAGGTGCAGAAGCGCGGCGGCGACGGCCAGTGTCGCTCCCTGGCAGACTTTGTCGCGCCGGTGGACTCTTTCAGGGCTGACGGCTCCCGTGTCGCGGACTATGTGGGCGGCTTCGCGGTAACCACCGGCCTGGGCGCCGATGAGCTGGCGGCGAAGTACGAGGCCAAGCACGACGACTACAATGCGATCATGGTCAAGGCTCTGGCGGATCGGCTGGCGGAGTCCTTCGCCGAATACCTGCACAAGCAGATTCGCGTGGATTACTGGGGCTACGCGCCGGACGAGCAGCTCAGCAATGAGGAGCTGATCAAGGAGGCCTATACCGGTATCCGTCCCGCGCCCGGCTACCCCGCCTGCCCCGACCACACGGAAAAGGCGACCCTGTTCAAACTGCTGGATGCGGAGCAGAATGCCGGGGTGAGCCTGACGGAACACTTCGCCATGCTGCCGGCGGCATCGGTCAGCGGCTGGTACTTCGCCCACCCGCAGGCCAAGTACTTTAACGTGGGTAAAATAGGTCGTGACCAGCTGCAGAGCCTGGCGGAGCGCAAGGGCCTGAGCGAACAGGCACTGGAGCGCTGGCTGCGGCCCAACCTGGAGGAGTGAGCAGATGAGCGAAGAGAGAAACAAAAACGAAAAGCCCTCTTTCGGCCAGGTAGTGCTGAGCACCCTGGCAGCCGCCATCGGCGTGCAGAGCAGCAGAAACCGCGAGCGGGACTTCAAGGGCGGCAGTATCAAGGCCTATATTGCCGCGGGGATAATCTTTACCGGGTTGTTTGTGTTGACGCTGGTGCTGGTGGTGAAGACGGTACTCGGCAATATGGGCTGAGTGCCGGGCCCCACTCTCTCCGCAATACCAGGCTTCGATCGCGGCCATGGGCCGCTCCCGGCCGGACCGCTCCCGGCCGGACCGCTCCTACAAGGCTCACTCGTCATTCCGGCGCAGGCCGGAATCCAGGTGCCACGAAACTGGATACCGGCCTGCGCCGGCATGACGATTACACTGGACAAACAGGCACCTCAGGCACCTGTAGGAGCGGCCCATGGCCGTGATCAATCTAGGCCGATAGCACATCAGCCACCGTATAACAGCAAGAAATCTGGAGAAATAAAGAAAGGAATCCCGCCCGGCACCACCCAGCTCCGGGCTCAGGGAGAGATTACTGGGAGGCCACCCAGTAAATACAGGTCACAACAAATATGGCAACCAGGGCCACAGCGGCAAAGGCGTCCGCCACATTGTCGTCTTCACTGGATACAACTACTTCTTCACTCATCGAAATACTCCGATACCATTATTGTTATGCAAAGTAGCAGGGCCGCTTGGAACGGCTGGTCAAGTAGAGCAAATCCCCGCCGGTGGCGCAAGCGACGCCATCCCGGCAATCTCCGACACTTATAACCATTGGTTACAGAGATAGCGAAAAATATTGTTATTTTTTGCATAAGCCCGCTGGTATGTTATGCGCCATCGGAGACTGCGCAGACTTGCGTCCCTCTCCACGATCAGCGCAAAAAGGCAATGGAATCAAGCTGTTATGTATCGATATGACGACCGGGACCGCGCCATTATTGGCGATCGCGTGGCCCAGTTCCGCGGCCAGACGGAACGCTATCTGTCCGGCGAGCTGAGCGAGGAACAATTTCTGCCGCTGCGCCTGCAGAACGGCCTCTATATCCAGCGCCTGGCGCCGATGCTGCGCATTGCCGTACCCTACGGCCTGCTCAACAGCACCCAGTTGCGCCGCCTGGCACGCATCAGTCGCGATTACGACAAGGGCTACGCCCACTTCACCACCCGCCAGAACCTGCAATTCAACTGGCCGCAGCTGGAGGACATACCGGATATCCTCGCCGAACTGTCGGAAGTGGAGATGCACGCGGTACAGACCAGTGGCAACTGCATCCGCAACACCACCTCCGATCCCTACGCCGGGGTGGCCAGGGACGAGATCGTCGATCCGCGCCCCTACTGCGAGCTGATCCGCCAGTGGTCCACCTTCCACCCGGAGTTCGCCTTCCTGCCGCGCAAGTTCAAGATCGCCGTCAGCGGATCCGAACAGGACCGCGCCGCCATTCGCGTGCACGATATCGGCGTGCAGATAGTGAAACGCGGCGAAGAAATCGGCTACCAGGTGCTGGTCGGCGGCGGCCAGGGCCGCACGCCGGTGATCGCCGAACAGATCCGCGACTTCCTGCCGGAGCGGGACCTGCTCTCCTACCTCGAAGCCATAGTGCGCGTCTACAACCAGCTGGGCCGGCGCGACAACAAGTACAAGGCGCGCATCAAGATACTGGTAAAGGCCATGGGCGCCGAGGAATTCGGCCGCCTGGTGGAAAAGGAATGGGAACAGATCCGGGACGGCGCCGAGCAGCTGACCCCGGAAGCGCTGGCCTGGGCCAAGTCCTTCTTCGCCGATCCCGACTACAGGACCTTCGACGGTGCCGCCAGCGATGCGGCGCTGCAGGCCCAGGCGGAAGATGACAAGGCGTTCAGCCGCTGGCTGGAGCGCAACAGCTTCCCCCACCGGGTGCCGGGCTATCGCGCCATCAAGCTCTCCACCAAACCCACCGGCGTACCCCCGGGTGACGTCACCGACCGCCAACTGGAGGCCATCGCCGAGCTGGCGGACGGATTCAGTTTCGGTGAGGCCCGCGTCACCCACGACCAGAACGTGGTGCTGGCGGACGTCGAACAGGAGCGTCTGTTTGAACTGTGGCAGGCGGCACGCAAGCACGGCTTTGCCACGCCGAATATCGGCACCCTGACCGACATGATCTGCTGCCCGGGCGGCGACTACTGCTCCCTGGCCAATGCCAAGTCCATCCCGGTGGCCGAGGCGATACAACGCCGCTTCGACGACCTGGATTACCTCTACGACCTGGGCGACCTGAACCTGAATATCTCCGGTTGCATGAACGCCTGCGGCCATCACCACGTGGGCCATATCGGCGTTCTCGGTGTGGACAAGAAGGGTGAGGAGTTCTACCAGGTGCAGCTGGGCGGCAGCTCTTCGGAGAGCGCCAGCCTGGCCAAGGTGCTCGGCCCCAGTTTTTCCCGTGCGGAAATGCCGGATGTGATCGGCAAGATCCTGGACCTCTATGTCGAGCAGCGCCAACCGGAAGAGCCCTTTATCGATACCTACAACCGCATCGGCCTGCAGCCCTTCAAGGAGAGAGTCTATGCCCGCGCAAGCTAAGAGGCCAAAGCCAGCCAAGCTGGGGCCGCAACCGGCCAACCCCGCCGAACTGATCATTGACGGCACCCTGGCCAGCAATGAATGGCGACTGCTGCCGCAGAGCGACGAAGAGACAGAAATCACCGCCGCATCCCTGGCACCCGGCAAGGTCATACTGCCCTATGGGATCTGGAAGGCCCTGAAAAGCGACCTCTCGAGCCGCAAGACCGAAATCGGTGTCTGGCTGGACAGTGACGAGGGCGCGGAACTGATCGGCGCGGATGCCGAGGCGCTGCCATTGATCGCCGTGCACTTCCCCGCATTTGCCGACGGCCGCGGCTTCACCACCGGTCGCCAGCTGCGCGAGCGCTACGACTATAAGGGCGAACTGCGCGCAGTGGGCGCTTTTATGCGCGACCAACTCACCTACCTGAGCCGCTGCGGTTTCAATGCCTTCGCCTACGAGGGCGAGCAGTCCTTGTTGGGGCTGCTGGCCTCCCTGAACGACTTCAGCGATAGCTACCAGGCCGGCGTCGACCAACCACTGCCGCTGTTTCGTCGCCGCGGCCTTTCTTAACCCTCCCTCGTCATTCCGGCGCACGGCCTGTGCCGGACTTGATCCGGTACCGGAATCCTGTTCTCCGACCCTTGGACCCCGGCCTGCGCCGGGGTGACGAGTTCCAACTATTCCCCGCCGCCCCATCCAAACGCCGTATCCGCCGCAACTGCTAGACTGCTGGTAAGTCTTCGAATTACCGCAGCAGGCGGCATGTGCATGGCCGGAGCAGTTTATGCCCAAGCACTTCTTCGTCCTCGGGCTGGATCCATTGCGCCAGGCTTATGTCGAGTGTGTTCGCAACGCCGAAGAGTATCGATTTCACCCGCTGCTCGACTTCGAAGAAGTTGTGCTCGCCGATACCTATCCCTACGACGAGTTGCTGCACAAGGCGGAGCGCCAGCTGCGCGAGTTTCCCGAGCCCATTGCCGGTATTCTCGGCCATTGGGATTTCCCCACCAGCGTGCTGCTTGCCCACCTAGGTGAAAAGTTCGGCCTGCGCTCCGCAACTTTGAGGGCAGTGCTCAAATGTGAGCACAAGTACTGGAGCCGCCTCGAGCAGCAGGCGGCATTACCGGGCTGGACGCCGGTATTCTGCGCAATCAACCCGTTTGCAGAGAGCCCCCGGGAACAGTTGACCATCGACTATCCCCTCTGGCTCAAACCCATCAAGGCCCACTCATCCTTTCTCGGATTCCGCATAGAAAACGATGGGGAATTCCTGCGTGCTCTGGAGGCTATCCGCGGGGAAATCCGGCGCTACGGCGATGCGTTTAATCAGGCCCTGGCCCACACCGACGTTCCTGCAAAGGTAGGCGAAGTCGACGGCAACTGGTGTATCGCCGAGGAAATCATCAGCGGCAAACAGTGCGGTATCGAAGGCTCGATGTTGGACGGAAAATATCGGGTACACGGCATCGTTGACACGGTAAAAGACAGCAGAAACTGGAGCTTCACCCGCTACGAATACCCCTCGGTCTGGCCGCGACAGGCACAGCAGAAAATCTGTGATGCAGGGGAAAAGCTGCTGCGCCATATCGGCTTTGACAATTCCCCCTTCGGAATCGAGTTTTTCTGGGACGATCAGAAAAACGCCCTGAAGGTGCTGGAGATCAACACGCGCATTTCTCAGTCCCACAGCGATCAGTTCATCAAGGTTCACGGCGTGTCGAACCACCAGGTGCCACTGGACCTGGCCCTGGGAAGAATGCCGGACCTGAGCGAATGCCACGGGAAATACCGCTGCGCAGCAAAGTTCATGTTGCGGCGCTACAGCGACACCCGGGTGGAGAAGTTGCCCGGCGAAGCAGAAATCCGGGCCGCAGAATCTTCCATACCCGACAGCAAGGTCATCCTCACCATCGACCAGGGGCAGCGTCTATCGGAAAAACTCAACCAGGACAGCTACAGTTTTGAAATCGCCAATATCCTGCTCGGTGCGCAGTCACAGAGCGAACTGTTGGAGAGCTATCACCGATTGGCGGATCGGCTGCACTTCGAGTTTTCCGATGGCGCATCGCCGGAGGAATTCCAGTTCAATCGGGTGCGTTATTAATGAAATTCGTGGAGCATTTCCCCCACAAGGTGAAGATGCACGAGCATGTGGAGATTCCCATGCCCGACGGCTGCCACCTGGCCGCGCGTATCTGGCTGCCGGAAACTGCGGAGCAACAGCCGGTGCCAGCAATCCTGGAATATATCCCCTATCGCAAGCGCGACATGACCCGCCTGCGGGACTCCATCACCCACCCCTATCTGGCCGGGCACGGCTACGCCTGTGTGCGTGTGGACCTGCGCGGCAGCGGCGAGTCCGGCGGCGTGCTGGTGGACCAGTACCGCCAGCAGGAGCTGGATGACGGCGTCGCGGCAATCCGCTGGATCTCGGAGCAGCCCTGGTGCGACGGCAGTGTGGGCATGATGGGCATATCCTGGGGCGGCTTCAACGCACTGCAGATAGCATCCCTGGCACCACCGCAACTGAAGGCGGTGGTGTCCGCCTGCTCCACCGACGATCTCTACCTGGACAATATGCACTACATGGGCGGCTGCCTGCTGACGGATAACCTGTCCGAGGCCACCACCATGTTCTCGGTCAACACCTGCCCGCCGGACCCGGCGCTGGTCGGCGAGCGCTGGCGAGACATGTGGATGGAGCGCCTGCGCGGCAGCGGCCTGTGGCTGGACACCTGGTTGCGTCACCAGTACCGCGATCACTACTGGGAACACGGCTCGGTCAGCCAGCGCTACGAGGCTGTGCAGTGTCCGGTAATGCTGGTGGGGGGCTGGGCGGACGGCTACACGA
Organism: Microbulbifer taiwanensis; assembly: GCF_014904815.1. GTDB lineage: Bacteria > Pseudomonadota > Gammaproteobacteria > Pseudomonadales > Cellvibrionaceae > Microbulbifer > Microbulbifer taiwanensis. Next base: position 38,152 of record NZ_JACZFR010000037.1, on the reverse strand, counting down.
ATTCGATTTTCCGCCTGCTGGAATATCTCCGGGTGCCGCGCCAGGGGCTGATCGGCCCCTGGGGCCACAAGTATCCGCACCTGGGTGCGCCGGGACCGGCCATCGGTTTCCTGCAGGAGACATTGCGCTGGTGGGATCACTGGCTGAAGGAGCTGGATACCGGCGTCATGCAGGAGCCCATGCTGCGCGCCTGGATGCAGGACAGCGTGCCGCCCACCACCCAATACCTGGAGCGGCCCGGGCGCTGGGTCGGAGAGAAGACCTGGCCGGCAGCGGATATTCTCGAGGCCGCCTATCCGCTAGACAGCAGTCGCATCCTGATGGCCGGCGAAGCGCCCTGCCCCGGTGATGAAATGGTGGAGATACAGTCCCCCTTAAGTGTCGGCCTGTTCGCCGGCAAATGGTGCTCCTATACCTATGCGCCAGACCTGCCCCACGACCAGCGCGAGGAGGACGGCGGCGCCCTGGTGTTCGAGAGCGCGCCGCTGGTAAAGGACCTGGAGATTCTCGGCGCTCCCCGCGTGGAACTGGAACTCAGCTGCAGCCAGCCGGTAGCCATGGTCGCCGCGCGCCTGTCGGACGTGGCCCCGGACGGCAAGGCGACCCGCGTCACCTATGGACTCTTCAACCTGACCCACCGCGACAGCCACGCCGAGCCGAAACCGCTGGTACCGGGCAGGCGCTACAAGGTGCGGGTGCCAATGAACAACATCGGCCAGAACTTCCCCGCCGGCCACCGCCTGCGCCTGAGCCTTTCCACCTCCTACTGGGCCCTGGCCTGGCCGCCACCCAGGCCGGTGCGCATGCGTGTCTATCCGGCGGCCAGCCGACTTGTACTGCCCAGGCGCAGGCCGCGGCCGGAGGACGGCAACATCCGCTTTGAACCCCCGCAAGGCGCAAGACCGACTCATGTGAAGATCAAGGAACCCCCGAACCACAACTGGCTGGTGCACCGGGACCTGGCCCTGGACGAATCCGTATTGGAAGTCATCAAGGATGACGGCCTCAAGCATATCGAGGCCATCGATATGGACGTGGCCAACCGCACCTGGAACTGGTATCGCTACCGCGACGACGACTACCTGTCCCTTGAGGGCGAGACACGCACCGAGCGCATCTTCCGCCGCGGCAACTGGTCGGTGCGCACCACAACCCGCACCCTGCTCACCGCCGATACCGAGTATTTCTATATCCACGCCGAGCTGGACGCCTGGGAGGGCGACAAGCGCGTCTACTCGGAGAACTGGCAGCGCCGGATTCCCCGCGACCACCTTTGAACCTGTAGGGTGCGCCGTGCGCACCAATAAGCCTTAAACCCGCATCGGCCTAGGGCTGGTGCGCACGGCGCACCCTAGGGTAGCCCCACTCAGCACTGCCGAAGGACTGGATTTCCCCCCGCCAAAACGTCAATATGCGCCGGTAATTCAATTTGGGGGTAGAACCCCGAACGAGCGAAAGATAAGAGCACATCCATGCAAGTTGAATCCGTAGATTCCCTATTGAAGTCCTCCGGCCGCGAGGGCAGTGAGGCCCGTATACAGGGCTGGATCAGAACCCGCCGCGACTCCAAGGCCGGCCTCTCCTTCCTGGCCGTACACGACGGCAGCTGCTTCGACCCGATCCAGGTGGTGGTCGAGTCCGGTCTCCACAACTACCAGTCCGAAGTGCTGCGCCTGACTACTGGATGCGCGGTCGAAATCGAAGGTACCGTCAAGGCCTCGGAGGGCAAGGGCCAGGCGATCGAACTGCTCGCCAGTGAAGTCCATGTGATCGGCTGGGTCGAAGACCCGGACACCTACCCCATGTCGCCGAAGCGCCACACCATGGAGCACCTGCGCGAGCACGCCCACCTGCGCCCGCGCACCAATGTCAGCGGCGCCGTGGCCCGGGTGCGCAACTGCATTGCCCAGGCGCTGCACCGCTTCTTCCACGAACAGGGCTTCAACTGGGTGCACACGCCGATCCTCACTGCCTCCGACTGCGAGGGCGCCGGCGAGATGTTTCGCGTCAGCACCCTCGACCTGGAAAACCTGCCGCGCACCGACAAGGGCGATATCGATTTCGGCAAAGACTTCTTCGGCGAGGAGAGCTTCCTGACCGTATCCGGCCAGCTGAACGTAGAGAGCTACTGCCTGGCCCTGTCCAAGGTCTACACCTTCGGGCCCACTTTCCGCGCGGAAAATTCCAACACCACCCGCCACCTGGCGGAGTTCTGGATGGTGGAGCCGGAAGTCGCCTTCGCCGACCTGGCGGATATCGCCGACCTGTCCGAGCGGATGCTGAAGTACGTCTTCAAGGCGGTACTCGCAGAGCGCGCCGACGATATGGCCTTCTTCGCCCAGCGCATCGACAAGGAGGCCATCTCGCGCCTGGAAAATATCATCGACAACGACTTCGCCCGCATCAATTACTCAGAGGCGATCGAAATTCTGGAAAAGTGCAAGGAGAAATTCGAGTTCCCGGTGTCCTGGGGTATCGACCTAGCCTCCGAGCACGAGCGTTTCCTGGCCGAGAAACACTTCAAGAAGCCGGTGATCGTCATGAATTACCCGAAGGACATCAAGGCCTTCTATATGCGTATGAATGACGACGCCAGAACCGTGGCGGCCATGGACGTGCTGGCGCCGGGTATCGGCGAGATCATCGGCGGTTCCCAGCGCGAAGAGCGCCTGGAAAAGCTCGACGAGCGCATGGACGAAATGGAGATTCCGAAAGAGCACCTCGACTGGTACCGCGACCTGCGCCGCTACGGCACAGTGCCCCACGCCGGTTTCGGCCTCGGCTTCGACCGCATCGTTTCCTATGTGACCGGTATGGGCAATATCCGCGATGTGATTCCATTTCCGCGCACGCCGAAAAATATCGCCTTTTAATAGAAAGCCCCGCAGATGCGGGGCTTTCTATTACGCTATTCTACGCTGCACTACTTTCGCCATTCTGGCGCAGACCGGAAACCAGCTCTGCCCCGTCGGATTTCGCCAAGCCCATCCCTGGGAGTTGGCCTGTCTTAAATTCTAATTATAGAAATATGTTAGCAACCCGAGACCCATGCTATAGGAATTCTATTAAGTTCAACGGTCCATCTGTCGTCATACCGCTTCATAGCTCCCCTACTATTACACGCTATTACAAATAGCGCACTTTCAACCCTAACCGTGAACTCGATCACACCCTCATTTTTGTCCGGTTTAAAAGCGACTGCTATGATGCGGCGGCTTTTTTGCAGGCGGCGTATGGACTTCGCGCCCCTTAAATGGATTTACATACAAGGATCAAACCATGTCCCCACGAATCCTCATTCCCACACTTCTCACGTCCACTCTACTCGCTGCCTGTGGTGGCGGCGGGGGTGGCAGCAGTGACGGAAACAGTAATAGCGGTGGCAGCGGCGGTACAACCAACTCCCCCCCTTCGTTCACATCCGGAATTTCTACTACCAGCGCAGAAAACAATAGTGCCACCGGCTACACCGCAGCGGCCACCGATGCCGATGGCGATACCCTGACTTTCACCCTTTCGGGCGATGACGGAGCCCTCTTCGAGATTGACAGCGGTACCGGTGCACTCTCATTTGTTTCTGCCCCGGATTTTGAGAATCCGAGCGATGCAGATGCAGACAATGACTATGAGGTGGAGCTGGAAGTCTCCGACGGAAAGGAGGGAACTGATCGGCAGGCTGTCGTGATTTCAGTAACTGACCAGACGCAGCTCGTTGCGAAAGTCTCCTACCCGACGCCGAACGCCAATCTCGGCGGGCTTGCCGATCAGACTAGCGTCACCGGCATACTAATCGATGAAGAGGACGATCAGGTCCTGGCCAGCGACATAAACACGCTGTCCGTCAACAATAACTTCGCGACCTTTGACCTGGATGAACCCCATCGCTGGCGTGTCCAGGTTGCTGTCGATTCACAGTTTGTCCCGGAGACTCTCAATATCGCGTGGGAGGACGCTTCGGGAAATACCGGGCAGATCTCGCAAGAGATCAACTCCTGGCCTGTCTTCGACAAACCCTATGGCCTCGCACTGGACAGCGCCAACAACCGGGCGCTGGTTGCCGATGAGGGTCTCGACTCACTGGTGTCGGTCGATCTCGACACCGGCAGGCGCACCATCCTCTCCGGCGGTAACACCGGTAGTGGAGCGGCTTTCGACGATCCTCGCGGTGTTGCGCTGGATAGCGCCAATAGCCGCGCGCTGGTTACTGATACCGGTTTGGGCGCACTGCTGGCGGTGGACCTCTCCAACGGCGATCGCACCACGCTCTCAGACCGAGGTACTGGCAAGGGTACGGGGCTTACATTTCCAATATCCCTGGCACTGGACATCGCCAACCACCGGGCACTGGTCATCGATTCTGGCTCGGGCGCACTGGTGGCGGTGAATCTCGACAGTGGCGACCGCACTGTCCTGTCTGACAGCGGCACCGGCAGCGGCCCGGCTTTAAGTACCCCCCAAGCCCTTGTGCTCGACAGCGCCGGAAACCGGGCATTGGTTATCGACGCCCTTTTGAGAGCGCTGGTGGCGATCGACCTCGAATCCGGCAACCGCACCATCCTCTCTGACGACAGTACCGGCGCCGGTACAGGCTTTTCGTCGCCCAGATCCCTGGTGCTGGACAGCGCCAATAACCGGGTGCTAATTACCGGACACTATTCCAACAGACTGACTGCGGTCGATCTCGACACCGGCGACCGCACCACCTTTTCCAACTCCAGCACCGGTACTGGTACGGCACTTGGCAGGCCCCACGCCATTACACTGGATATTGCCAACAACCGCGCGCTGGTCACCAATACATTGAAGGGGCTACTCCTGTCCGTCGATCTGGATAGCGGTAATCGCACTGCCCTGCCAGCCGACAGAACAGGCAGCGGCGCGGCTTTTGAATATCCGTTAGCGGTTGCCCTGGACAGTGGCAATAACCGTGCGCTGGTCGCCAGTGATGCCCTAGACGCACTGGTGGCAGTCGATCTCGACAGCGGCGACCGCGCGCCCATCTCCGACCGGAATACCGGCACCGGTACGACCTTCCGTTCGATCAGCGGCATTGCGCTGGACAGTGTCAACAATCGCGCGCTGGTCATCGACGATGGGTGGCGGGCACTGGCGGCGGTGGATCTCGATAGCGGCAATCGCACTATTCTCTCCGACGATAGTACCGGTACGGGCACGGCTTTCAGTCGGCCTTTTGACCTTGCGCTGGACAGCGGCAACAACCGCGTCCTGGTAACCGACCAGAGCTTGGACGCGCTGGTCGCGGTAGACCTCGATACCGGCGACCGCACCATCCTCTCCGGTGATGGTGCCGGCACCGGCCCAGCTTTTTTTGCTCCGCTCGGCCTGGCGATAGACAGCACCAACAAACGCGCGCTGGTTAGCGATGTCAGCATGGGTGCGCTGGTAGCGGTGGATCTCGACACCGGCAATCGCATCATCCTGTCGGACCGCAGCACTGGCGCCGGTGCGCTATTTGGTGACCCCGTCGACGTTGTGCTGGACAGCTCCAGCAATCGGGCGCTGGTTACTGATGAAGATCTGCGTTCCCTGGTGGCTGTGGATCTGGCTAGCGGCAACCGCACCATTTTCACCGGCGAAGACACCGGCAGCGGCCCGGACTTCAGGGACCCGCAAGGCCTTGCGATGGACAGCGCCAACGAGCGAGTGCTGGTGGCCGACCTTGGGCTGGACGCGCTCGTCGTCGTTGAACTGGAAACCGGAGAGCGGGCGATAAGCTCCCGATAATTTCTGCGCGTGCGCTCCGCACGCGGAAGAACATCACCCTCGATTCCGAGCCCCGCACTGCGGGGCTTTTTCATGCCCCCTGTAGGAGCAGCTCTCCACTGTCACTGTCCACCACCGAACACCACCATAAGTGCAATCAGGCCAATCCACAGCAACACCAAAAACCACTGCACCGACTGGCCAGCACCTTCGGTTGCTGCCTTTCCCTCCCCCGCGCTTTTTGCTTTTATTTTCTGGTAGTCGAAGGTGTGCCGGGTCAATGCCTCGCCCTGGTAGACCAGCGCCTCCCGCGCCCCTGCCCCGAGTACCAGTTCGCGGAAGGCGCGCATCTCTATCGCGGTCAGGCCGCCCTGGGTCTTTTCCATCGGCTGCAACACGACAATCGGCGAGGGGGTGAATAGTGTGTCTCCGCAAAGCTTGCGGAAAATATGCTGCAGCAGTTTTTCCGCGGCGGCGAAGTCGCGAATCAGGGAACGGGGATGGGAGAAGGGATTGACCACTTCGATGCTTTTGCCGGATACCGAAGCGGCGCGATTGCCCACCGCGGCGACGGAGATACGCCGCCCCTTTCCGGGCTCCAGCGCCACCAGCGGCGACTCATCGAAAATCTTGCCGCTGTCGATGTCGGTCACCCTGATGCGCTTTTCCCAGATCTGCACATACAGGGTGTTTCCCAGCCTGTCGGTAATTTTATTGAGCATGCGCAGATTCCGGTGTGGGAACGCAGATCATATTTTCTCAAGCAGGTCCATGGTGCGCCGATATTGATGTGCTCCAGCTCCATGTCCACCCCGGCCATTGGCCAATTGCAGAGTCACACGGTTCCGCTCTGCTTCAGCTTTGCAACTTCGGCTTCGCTCTTGCCCAACAACTCCCGCAGCACCTGCTCGGTGTGCTGCCCCAGTTGCGGTGGCCCCTGCTCATATTCGAGGGATGTCTCGGAAAAGATCACCGGGTTGCGCACCGTCTTGACCACACCCGCCTGCGAGTGCGACTGCTCCAGCACCATGCCCCGCGCCTGCACCTGCTCATCGGCGAATACCTGCTCCAGGGTATTGATTGGTCCGCAGGGCACATGGGCGTCGCTGAGCTTCTCCAGCCACCAGGCAGAGTCCCGCTTGCGCGTGGCCTCCTCGATCAGCGGCACCAGTTGCTCCCGCGCCACTACCCGTGCGGCATTGGTGGCGTAGGCCGGATCCCCGGCGATGTCACCGATACCGGCGATATCGCAGAAGCGCTTGAACTGGTCGTCGTTGCCCACTGCCAGCATGAAATAGCCGTCTTCCGACGGCACCGCCTGGTAGGGAACGATATTCGGGTGGGCAGTACCCTGGCGCCCGGGGCTCACACCGGAGGTGAGATAGTTTTGCGCCTGGTTGGCCAGCCAGGCCACCTGGGTATCCAGTAGCGCCAGGTCGATTTGTTGCCCCTGACCTGTTCTGTCCCGGTGAATCACCGCCGCCAGCACCGCGGAAACAGCGTACATACCGGTCATCAGGTCGGCCACCGCCACACCGACTTTCTGCGGGCCGGCGCCGGGCTGCCCTTCCGGCACACCGGTAATACTCATCAGGCCCCCCATGCCCTGGATCATGGCGTCGTAGCCGGCGCGGTTACTATAGGGTCCCGTCTGGCCGAAGCCGGTGATGGAGCAGTAGATGATGCCCGGGTTGATCGCTTTAATGGCGTCATAGTCGAGGCCGTATTTTTTCAGCCCGCCCACCTTGTAGTTCTCCAGCAGGATATCGCAGCGCTCGGCCAGCTCCCGGATCACTCGCTGCCCGGCCTCGGACGTGATATCCACAGTGACGGATTTCTTGCCGCGGTTGGCGGACAGGTAGTAGGCGGCATCCGCGGTGTCGTCACCCTGTGCATCCTTCAGGTAGGGAGGCCCCCAGTGGCGGGTGTCATCGCCCCGCTCGGGGCGCTCAATCTTGATGACTTCGGCACCGAAATCGGCGAACACCTGGCTGGCCCAGGGGCCGGCCAGGATACGGCTGAGATCGAGAACTTTCAGATGCGCGAGGGGACCTGCCATAAATTCCTCTTTGTAGCTGCCCTATCCCGAGGGGAGAAAAAATTTGCGGCAGCCTACCAGATTTGACCGGCCGGTGCCCGACTTGGACGCGCCGGAAATTGCCCGTAAACTGGCACAAATACTAGAACAATAAGGAGCAGTGCATGACTACCGCACAGCAGAGAAAATTTGAATCCTTCGGCGACTTCTATCCCTTCTACCTGGAAGAGCACCGCAACCTCACCTGCCGCCGGCTGCACTTCATCGGCACCAGCCTGGTAATCGCCCTGGTCGCCACCGCGCTGATCAGCGGTAATTACCTGTTGTTCGTCGCGGTACCCTTGGCCGGCTATGGTTTCGCCTGGGTCGGGCATTTCTTTTTCGAACACAACCGCCCGGCCACCTTCAAGAACCCTTTCTACAGCCTGTGGGGGGACTTTGTGATGTTCAAGGATATGCTGTTGGGGCGAATTGAGCGCTGAAGGCAAATCCCCGCTCAGGCAAACCCAGCCCCCCTTGAAAATCGAATCCAGGTGTCGAATCTAGGATTCGGGTCTGGCGAGTCCGTATTTACGCAATTTATTGGCCACTGCGGTGTGGGAGATGCCGAGCCGTTTCGCCAGCTCCCGCGTTGAAGGCTGTTCAGCCACCAGGTCCCCGAACAGCGCCCTCTCGAACTGCTCCATCATTTCCCGGTAGCTGAGTCCGCGGCTCCAATCGCGCCAGGGGTGTCGACCGCACGCAGCCAGGTCGGGCAGGTCCTCCGGCTCGATTTTCCCTGCGCCACGCGCGCGAGCCTTCCGTGCCGCCGCATTCAGGTAATCCCGGAGACCATTGAAGTTATCCGGCCAGTCGTGCCGCGCCATCAGCGCCAGGGCATCGCCGTGGATCTCTGGCACCTCCCCCTCACGATTATCCTGCCGCAGCATTGTGGCAGCAAACCGCCCCAGTGCCGGGCGCATATTCCGCAGCGGCGGCAGCACTACGGCGAGGGAAGAGAAGAACTGCGCCAGTGCGGGCTCCAGCCTGCCGGTCGCTGCGCAGGTACCGACCGGACGTATCTGTGGCGGCAGATACTGCAGGCGGCGCACCAGTGCCAGCTGCGCCTGGGCGGAGAGCCTGTGCAGATCTTCCAGGATCAGCGTACCGGTACTTCCCAGGCGCTCCGGCAACGGCAGCTCGCCATCCCGCGGCAGGAAGCGCCGGCAGTCGCCGTCCGCAGCCAGTGGCGACAGGTAGTGTAACGCCGCAGCGAAGGTGCTCTTGCCGCTGCCCCGCTCGCCGGCGATCAGCAGCGGTGCGTCGTAGGCGGCCAGCTCCTGCAGTTGCAGGCAACTGTCGCGGCGCCGGTCAAAATCCCACAGCGCCACCGGTCGCGGCAGATCGGCGACCGACAGATCCACATCCCACTGCTGCAGTGTCAGCACGGCACCGGCCAGTGAGTCTACCGATCCGGCACCCTCCCGCTGTGTAGCGGAGCCGTCCGCCAGTGCTATCGGCGACCACTCCATACGATAGGCCCGGCCGCGCACCGTCACCGGCAGGCCGTAACGCGGTACCGCGAAGTCCCGCAGCAGTTCGGCCACCTGCATCAGCGGCAGGAAGCGCTGCAGCTGCAGACCCGGCACCTTGTCCAGGCTGACACCGAAGGCCCGCGCCGCGGCCAGGTTGGCCGCCACCACCCCGCCCTCCCGATCCACCGACAGTACCGGATCGGCCACATGGCGCAGCAATGTGTCCAGCTCAAAGTGGCGCCGCTCCGATGGAATCAATGCGATGCGCCGCACCCGCTGCACGCCCGGCACCCTGAGCAGGGACCTCTCGATGGTCTGGTACTGGGTGGCGAGCATACTGGGGGCCGACAGGTAGACCTTGTCCCCGCTGTCGCCACCCAACTCACCAGAAGTTACATTTATTCGATACTCACCGAATATCTGCATTATTTCGTGCAATATACCGACACGATTTGCGCAGGTTATCTCTACTCTCATCGCCCACCTGTAAAGAAATATTTACAAAAAGTGTAACGCCAGCACAGTTGGCACCACAAGAGCGCCCCTCGCGCCCTCCCCGGTGACGGCTCCGCTGACTAAAAATAGGGAAACAGAGATAACAACAAAGACAGTGCGGCGAATCGGCCCGGCCCCGTCAGGGAGGCCCGGCCGGCGACCGCGGGAGCACAGAGTTATGAAGAAAGACGCGAAAAAGCCCAGCAAGTACGTGGCGCGCCAGCCCGACGAGCAGGGATTTATCCAGTACTCCGATATAGAGCACCAGACCTGGCAGCGCCTGATCGAACGGCAGCTGAAGGTGGTGCCCGGTCGCGCCTGTGACGAATACCTGCACGGCCTGGAGCTACTGGACCTGCCCCACGACCGCATCCCCCAGCTGGAGGAAGTCAGCAGTGTGCTGCGCCGGGAGACCGGCTGGGAGGTGGCGCGGGTGCCGGCGCTGATCGGCTTCGAGACCTTTTTCGGCCTGCTCGCCGATCGCAAGTTCCCGGTAGCCACTTTCATCCGCACCCCAGAGGAGTTCGACTACCTGCAGGAACCGGACATCTTCCACGAGATCTTCGGTCACTGCGCCATGCTGACCAATCCGGCCTTCGCCAATTTCACGCAGAAATACGGCCAGCTGGGCCTGAATGCGACACCCAAGGAGCGCGCCTACCTGGCTCGCCTCTACTGGTTCACAGTGGAGTTCGGCCTGATCAATACCGCGGACGGCCTGCGTATCTACGGCGGCGGCATCCTGTCTTCACCGAAGGAAACCCTCTACGCCCTCGGCCACGAGCCGGAGCGCTATGACTTCGACGCATTGGATGCGCTGCGCACCCCCTACCGCATCGATATAGTGCAGCCGATCTACTACGTGCTGAACGACCTGCAGCAGCTGCAGGAACTCACCGAGATCGACCTGATGGCCCAGGCACACAAGGCCATGGAGCTGGGCCTGTTCGAGCCGCGCTTTCCGCCGAAAGATGCAGCCTAACAGGGCCTTCCTGTAAGGAGCGGAGGGCCGCCCCGCCGCTCCTACACACGCCCCCCGAATTCCAACAACCCACACTGAAACATTTCGCTACCGGCGCGGCCAATCGGAGCCTATCGTTACGTCAGTAGGTGCAGTGTGAGCCCAACTATCCCGCGAGGCGGGAAACTCCACTACACTCAATGCGTCGGACAAACTCAGCGGTAGCCGCGCCATTGATGGCGCACAAATCGTCGCTCAGGGATACACGGCCCCGCGGTACTGGGAGCTTTGTAGAATCATGTCCTCACTCGATGCGATTGATCGACAACTTCTTGCCATTCTCCAGAATGACGTAAGCCTCTCCATTGAGGAGCTGGCGGAACGCGTGGGCCTCACCAAAACCCCCTGCTGGCGGCGGGTCCAGAAGCTGGAGAAAAGCGGCATCATCCGCCGCAAGGTTGCACTGCTGAACGCAGAGATTCTCGGGCTGCCGGTTTCGGTGTTCGCCCAGGTCAAGACCGACCAGCACACACCGGAGTGGGACGAGGCCTTCGCCGCGCATATGGCGGAGCTGCCGGAGGTGGTGGCCTGCTATCGCATGGCCGGCGACTACGACTACCTGCTCCGCGTCGTGGTCAGCGATATCGCCGCCTACGACCGCTTCTACAAGGAGCTGATCCGCCGCGTCGGCATCAGCGATATCATTTCCAACTTCGCCCTGGAGCAGATCAAGAGCACCACGGAGCTGCCCATTCCGCCCGGGGAATAGCGGCAGAAGAGCCCCCAATCTTTCTCCGTAGGGTGCGCGCCGTGCGCACCGGCATTTTCGAGTGGTGCGCGCGGCGCACCCTACGAGACCTCCATCGGCGTTTATACGGCGGTTTCAGCCGTACCAACTTCCATGGATAATGGGACACATTGCCGAGCCAGCAAGGATGTCCAGTGGCGGATCACTCTCTCTTCCAGTCGTTTTTCCTGATTTTCAGTGGTGCGGCCATAGTGGCCTCACTGGCGCTGTTCGGGCGCCAGCCATTGTTGGTGGCCTATATCGCCCTGGGCATACTGCTCGGCCCCTCGGGCCTCGCAGTTGTCGACAATGTGCAACTGCTGGCGGAAATGTCCAACGTCGGCATCATCTTCCTGCTGTTCCTGCTCGGCCTCGACATGCAGCCACAGGCGCTGCTGTCAGTACTGCGTAAGGCCACCTTTGTCGGACTGATCAGCTGTGCGGTTTTCCTCGGTGTTGGTTTCGGCATAGGGCAGCTGTTCGGTTTTACCGACACCGAATCCTGGGTGATCGGCATGGCGCTGATGTTTTCCAGCACCATTATCGGTATCAAACTACTGCCCACCACCGTGCTGCACCACAAGCATCTGGGTGAGATGATGGTGGGCCTGTTGCTGTTCCAGGACTTCGTCGCCATCACCTGCCTGATGATCCTGCTCTCCGGCAGCACCGGCGAAGTGGACCTGGCGCAACTGGGCTTATCCTTTGCCGCCCTCCCCCTGTTGGTGTTTTTCGCCTGGGTGGCAGTGAAATACCTGCTGCTGCCCCTGTTCACCCGCTTCGACCGCTTTCACGAATACGTCTTCCTGCTGGCTTTGGGCTGGTGTATGGGACTGGCGGAACTGGCGGAAATACTCGGGCTGTCGCGGGAGATCGGCGCCTTTATCGCCGGCATCACCCTGGCCACCAGCCCAATTTCCCAGTACATAGCCCTGAGCCTGAAACCGCTGCGGGACTTTTTCCTGATCCTTTTCTTCTTCAGCCTCGGCGCCCAGTTCAAGCTGTCGATGGTGCCGGAAATTGCCCTGCCCGCCCTGCTCACCGCGGCGGCGGTGCTGGCGATCAAGCCGGTGGTGTTCCGCTACCTGCTCGGCAACCAGAGCGAGCACAAGATTCTGGCCTGGGATATCGGCTTCCGTCTCGGGCAGATCAGCGAGTTCTCGCTGCTGATCGCCTTCCTCGCCTTTAACCAGCAACTAATCGGCAGTGGCGCGTCGCACCTGATCCAGGCCACGGCCATCCTGACCTTCCTGGTGTCGTCCTATATCGTGGTGATGAATTTCCCCAACCCGATTGCGATCAAGGACGAACTGCGCCGGGACTGATGCGGACAAATCTGTCAGGAACAGATTTGGAGCCGAAGGCTGCCCGCGAAGCGGGAGAGGCACAGGGATGTGCCTCATCAATGCGGAATGCGGAATGCGGAATGCGGAATGCGGAATGCGGACAACATTGTAGGGCCGAAGGCGCCGTGAATACCTGGAGCGGCCGAACTGGGCAATGCGTAGCGCACCCATCAAACCCGATGACGGGCACGTCGCTGCGCTCCTTTGCCCATCCTACTCTTTGGCAACCTTGCGGCTGTTTTTCAGCATGCCGAAGAAGTGCGGAATATCCCTGGCGAACATCAGGTACAGGCAGGGTACCAGCAGCAGTGAGATGGCGGTCGCGGCGAGAATACCGTAGCCGAGGGAAATGGCCATCGGGATCATAAAGCGCGCCTGCACCGAGGTCTCGAAGATCATTGGCATCAGGCCGCAGAAGGTGGTCACGGTAGTCAGGATGATCGGGCGGAAGCGGCGCGCGGCGGCCTGCTTGATCGCATCGGTGATATCGGTTCCCTGTTCCCGCAGACGGTTGCCGTACTCGATCATCACCAGGGTATCGTTGATCACCACGCCGGCCAGCGCCACCATACCCAGCAGGCTGACCATACTGAGGCCGTAGCCCATGATCAGGTGCCCGAGCAGCGCGCCGATAACACCGAAGGGTATCGCCACCATCACCGTCAGCGGCTGGATATAGCTCTTCAAGGGAATCGCCAGCAGCAGGTAGAGGGCCGCCATCGTCAGGGAGAAAGTCAGCCCCAACGAGGCCAGCCCCTCCCGCTCCTCCGCCTGGCGCCCCTCGTAGGAGACACTGAGGCCGGCAAATTCCGCCTGTAACTGCGGCACCACACTGCGATTCAGCTCGTTGATCACCAGCGCCGCCTGGTCCGGCGGATCCACATTGGCGCTGACCGTCATCACCCGGCGCCCCTCGCGGCGATTGATGGTCGCGTAGGCGCGCCCCTTGTCCACCTCCACCAGGTCCGGCAGCGGCAACCACAGGCCGTTGCCGGCACGGATCATGATGCTGGAGACATCATCCAGGGACACCCGCTCCTGCTCCGGCAGGCGCACCATCACTTTTACCTGGTCGCGCCCGCGCTGCTGGCGCATGGCTTCGGCGCCGTACAGGGAGGCGCGCAGTTGCCGACCTATATCCTCCGCCGAGAGACCGAGACTCTTGGCCGTCTCGGTCAGGGTCAGGTCCAGCTGCTGTTTGCCGAGGGAAATACCCGCATCGATATCGCTGACGGAAGGAAATGCCTCCAGCTCCCGTGCCAGCCGCTGCGCCGCCCCCTCGAGGGTTTCAGTATCCGTGTGGCGCAGCTCCACCGTCAGGGCTGCGCCGGCGCCGGGGCCGCCGCGATCGGCGGCGAAGCTGGAACTCAGCGCCCCCGGCACCGGTCCCACCTCGCGGCGCCAGTTGCGCACGAATTCCCCGGTGGTGAAACTGCGCTGGTCCGACGGCACCAGGTAGACATCCACCTGCACATCGCTATCGCGCACCAGTCCGCGCATGCCGAGAAAGACTTTGTCCTTGTCCGTCTCCGCCAGCACCCGGTCCGCCGCGGACATTATCTGGCGACGCGCCTTCTCCAGCTGAGATTCCGCGGTGCCGGGCGGAAAGGTCACCTGCACGCGCCCCGAGTCCCGCTCGACCTTCGGCATCAGGGTAAAACCCATGCGCCCGCTGGCCGCGTAGCCGCCGACCACCAGCAGCGTGGCGATGGCCACGGCAATGGTTGTGTAGCGGTGGCGCACGCACAGATCCAGCAGTGGCTTGAAACGCACCTCGACAAACCGGTCCAGGCTGCGCGCGATCATTTTCTGCCGCGCGGCCAGGCGCCGCGCCCAGCCATTCTTGTAGCCGCGCCGGGAGTGCGCCAGGTGCGACGGCAGGATAAACAGCGCCTCCACCCAGGAGATCACAAACACAGAGCCGACCACGAAGGGAATTATGCCGAAGATCTTGCCCATAAATCCGGGCAGGTGCATCAATGGAATAAAGGCGACGATATTGGTCAGGATGGCAAAGGTCAGCGGTACCGCCACCTGGCGCGCGCCGGCGATGGCCGCCTCCAGGTTGCTGTAGCCGAGCCGGCGCCACTCGTGAATATTTTCCCCGGCGATAATTGCATCGTCGACCACGATACCCAGGGCGATAATAAAGGCGAACATGCTGACCATATTCACCGAGATATCCAGTGCCGGCAGGAACAGCAGCGCGCCGAGAAAACTGGTGGGAATACCCAGGGTCACCCAGAAGGCCAGCCGCAGTTCCAGGAAGGCACCCAGCACGATAAATACCAGCAGCAGGCCGATAAAACCGTTCTTCAGCAGCAGCGACAAACGCTCCTTGAAAATTTCCGAGTCGTCGTCGCGGATACTGATATGCACCCCGGGCGGCAGCGTACCCTCGAGCTCCGCCAGTACTTCCCGCGCCGCCTCGCTGACACTCATCGGCGTCTGGTCACCGATACGGAAGATATCGATACCCACCGCCGGCTCGCCGTTGTAGAGCATATTGCGCGTCTCATCCACCAGGGCATCGCTGATGCTGGCGATATCGCGCAGATAGACGTTGCCTCCGCCGCTGCCCCGCACCACCACGATATTGCCGAACTCCCGCGCCCAATCGCGCCGCTCGGTGACCCGCACCAGAATTTCACCGGCTTCAGACTTGACACCACCCGCGGGTACATCCACCGCGGCATTGCGCACCAATTGTGCGACATCCGCCAGCGACAGGCCGTAACGGCGCAGGTCGTCGCGCTGCACCTCCACAGCCACTTCGAAATCGCGGATGCCGGAGGTCTCCAGCTGGGTGATGTCCGGGTGCGCCTCCAGCTTGTCGTAGATCTGCATGGCGATATCGCGCAGGGTGCGATCGTCCAGGTCACCATGAATCACCAGATCCATCACATCCCGCTGGCGCTCCGCCAGGCTGACCTGGGGCCGCTCTATATCGGAGGGAAAGGTGGTGACGCGGTCTATGGCCTGCTGCACATCCTGGTAGACCTGGTTGGCATTGGCGTCCTCGTCCAGCTCCAGGGTCAGGGTGGCGCTGCCCTCGGACGCGGCGCCGCGCATCTCCTTGATACCGACGATCCCCTGCACCGCCTGCTCCGCCGCCACCAGCACGCCGCGCTCCACTTCCGCCGGGCTGGCGCCGGGGTAGGAGATCTGCACGGAGATCATGTCGAGGCTGAATTCGGGGAAGACTTCCTTCTTAACCGTCAGCGAAAAAATCAGGCCGCCGACGATAAACACCAGCATCAGCAGGTTGGCCGTCACATGGTTGTGGGCCATCCAGGCGATGGCGCCGCGACGGGTATCCACTGCCGGCCGCCGTGATTTGCCGAGACTCATCCCCGCTCTCCCTGCGACGGCAGTGGCGACGCATCATCTCCCGACCTATTTTCGCCCCCTTTTTTCCGCGGCCCCCGCTGCGGCTGAACCTCCACCTCATCGGCAACCTGCACCGGCATACCGTCGGTCACTGTGGTCAGTCGCGTGGTCACCAGCCTCTCCCCCCCGCTCAGGCCGCTTTCCAGCACTGCGTAATCCCCACTCAGGTAGGCAATTTCTATCGGGCGGACAACTATACGGTTGTCGCGCACCTGCCAGACACGGTCGCCGTCCTGCACCGCGGTCAGCGGCACCCGCACCCGCTCTCGCGCTGCGCGGCCGGTAATTTCCACCCGCGCCAGGTCGTTCAATAGCAGCTGCGGCTGACCGGCATCCTCAATCGCCAGTGGGTCCGTCAATTCCACCAGTACCCGCGCCAGCCGACCCTGCTCCTCAAGTACCGGAATCACGCGTACAAATTCGCCGCGGCGGTACTTCCCCTCGGGCCACTGGCTGCCACGGATGCGCACTTCCGCATTCGGGCTGTTCAGCCGCTCCAACTGCGAGGCCGGCACTTCCACCTCGATCTGGAAGCGCTCGGCGCCGGCCAGGGTGTAGAGCACACTGCCCGGCGCAACGCGATCGCCGATATCGACGTTGCGGCTGACCAGCAAGGCTGTTATTGGCGAGCGAATCTGTGTCAGGCGCAGGTCTCTCTGCGCCAGGCCGACCTGCGCTTCGGCCGCATCCACCCTCGCCTCGGCCGCTGCCAATTGCGGTTCCCGCAGCACCAGCGCGCGGTCCGCCTGGGGCAGCGATGTGCCGAGCAGCTCGTACTCCTCCTCGGCCACCAGGCGCTGGCCCCGCTCCTGCTGCAGTTCCGCGCGCCGCTCCGCCAGGGTGCTGCGCGCCGTCTGCAGCGCCAGCTGGTAGGGCTCTGCTTCAATGCGCAGCAGCAACTGGTCGCTTTGCAGTGTCGATCCGGGGCCCAGGTCGTAATCGATCCACTCGACTCGCCCCTCCACCTGCGGCTGAAGATCCACTGTTTCGCGGGCGGTGACCCGGCCCAGAGCCCGGACCCTGAGCGGAAACTGGCCACGCTCGGCCACCACCACATCGACCGTCGGCGCCGGCGCCCGGCGCTCACCGCGGCTCAGGGTGGGCTTCTCCCGCATCAGCCAGCTGGATATCAGCAGCGCCAGCAGGATCAGCGCTATCGGAATCACAAAATTCCAGTTGAGCTTCTTCAACATCAAGTGTTCCCCTCCCGGTACAACTCCAGTTCAACCGGCGCCACTCCGGGCAGGTCTTCCTGTGGAAGCCCCCCGGACAGTGCGCGGTAGAGGCCCACCCGGTTCTCGATCAGTTCGCGCTGCGCGCTCAGTATCTGTCGCGCCAGGCTCTGTTGTTCATTGGTAGCCGTCAGCACATTGAGAAAATCCACCGCGCCGCGGACGTAGGCGCGCCTCTGGCGCACGACAATCAGGTCGGATAGCCGCTCGCGCTCGTGCAGGTGACCCAGGCGCTCCAGTACGGCGCGCTCGCGGATCAGTGCCTGCTCTACTTCGGACAGCGCCTGAATGACGGTGCCGCGATAGAGAGCCCAGCGCTCCTGCAGCACCGCGTCCGCCTGGTCCTGTGCCGAGGCCAGCTGGCCGCCATCGAAGATGACGCCCTCAGCAGCGGCGGTGATGGTCAGCAGCCAGTCCCTGGTGATATCACTGATGGAGGAACCGCCGCCGCTGGCGATGGCGCCCAGGCTCAGCACCGGCAGCCGATCCGCCCAGGCCTGGTCCGCCAGGTAGTAGCCCTGCAGCAGCTCGCGCTGCGCCCGTTGCACGTCCGGGCGCCGCAGCAGCAACTGGGCCGGCACGCCGGTCTCAGGCAGCGCCGGCAGCATCGGCAGCCCGGCATCGACCTGCAGATGCCCCGCCAATGCCTGCTCACTGATACCCAGCAGCGCGGCCAGCTGCACCTTGAACGTCTCTATATCCGCCTCCGCCTGCTGCAGCTCCTGTTCCGACTGCTGTACCAGCTGGCGCTGCTGCAGGACATCGGCGGCGGCACTGACACCGCCGCCAAAGCGCAGTTCGAGTACCCGCAAAGTTTTGCGATTGGTCTCCAGCTGCTGCAACAGCAGGTCCCGCTGGCCCCACTGCTCGCGCAGCTGCAACCAGGCGATGGCGACCTCGGCGGCCAGGCTGAGCGCGGCTGCCTGCAGGTCCTGTTCCTGCGCCAGGCGCCCCGCCTCTGCAGCGCGGGCACCGGCACGCACCCGGCCCCAGAGATCTATCTCATAACTGGCCGCCAGCTGCCCGCTCCAGCTGTTGCCCTCGTTCTCGCCACCGGAGAAGTCGAAGCCATCATCGGACGAGCGGCGCTGCTCGGTGTTCTCCAGCCCGGCGGTGAGGCGCGGCCAGAAACCCGATCGCGCGCCCCTGGCCGCGGCATCCGCCTGCTGCAAGCGCCACAGGGTAGCCTGCAGATCGGGACTATCCTTCAAGGCCAGCTGCACCAGCTGGTCCATCTGCGGATCGCCGAAACTCCGCCACCAGCGGATCTGGGCACTTTCGCTTCCCGAGGCGCGAAATGCGTCCGGAAGGCCCAGACTCTCCTGGGCCAGATCCGGCGGCAGTGTCTGGGTCGCGCAGGCGGTGAGCAGTGGCAAACAAATTGCTACGACACGGGAAAAACGCAAGGAAATATCACCAGAGTGTCTGTAATTGAGTGAAAGTTAGAAAATTATTGCGCCCATTATGGAATTCGCGTTTGTGGCCGCAAGGCAATTTACGGTTGTTTACTCTTAACCAGTAAATATAGGGGGATAATTGCCCGCACCGGGAGTGCTCCCGCGCCCCTACTTAGGTATGATGCGCCACACTAAACTGGACGGTCATCGGACCGGATTCCGGGCCGCGCAAGCGGCATACCCGCAAAGTCAGACCGGCCGGACACGCCGGTCAAATCAATAAAGGAAGTAGACGAGAGAAACCATGAGTAAACATCAGCCCCTCGCCCACTGGGATGACATATTGCTGCTGGACCGCCAACTGACAGACGAAGAGCGCATGGTGCGCGACACCGCGCGCGAATACTGCCAGAGCAAACTGATGCCGCGTGTTCTGGAAGCCAACCGCCATGAGATCTTCGATCGCGACATCATGAGCGAGATGGGCGAGCTGGGCCTGCTGGGCTCCACCATTGAAGGCTATGGTTGCGCCGGCCTGAACTACGTCTCCTATGGCCTGGTGGCCCGCGAGGTGGAGCGCGTGGACTCCGGCTACCGCTCCGCCATGAGCGTGCAGTCCAGCCTGGTGATGTACCCAATCTCCGCCTACGGCAGCGAAGCGCAGAAAGAAAAGTACCTGCCCAAGCTGGCCACCGGTGAGTGGGTGGGCTGTTTCGGCCTGACCGAGCCCGACGCCGGCTCCGATCCCGGCGGCATGAAAGCCCGCGCCAAGAAGGTCGAAGGCGGCTACCGCCTGACCGGCTCCAAGATGTGGATCACCAACAGCCCCATCGCCGACGTATTCGTGGTCTGGGCCAAGGACGACGAGGGCGATATCCGCGGCTTTGTGCTCGACAAGGGTATGGAGGGCCTGTCGGCACCGAAGATCGAGGGCAAGTTCTCCCTGCGCGCCTCCATCACCGGTGAGATAGTGATGGACAATGTGTTCGTGCCGGAGGAAAACAGGTTCCCGGACATCAAAGGCCTGCGCGGCCCCTTCGGCTGCCTGAACCGTGCCCGCTACGGCATCTCCTGGGGCGCCATCGGCGCGGCGGAGTTCTGCTGGCACGCAGCGCGCCAGTACGGCCTGGACCGCAAGCAGTTCGACAAGCCGCTGGCACAGACCCAGCTGTTCCAGAAGAAACTCGCCGACATGCAGACCGAAATCACCCTCGGCTTGCAGGGCTCACTGCGGGTCGGCCGCATCATGGATGAAGACAAGCACTTCGACCCGACCATGATCTCGCTGATGAAGCGCAATAACTGCGGCAAGGCGCTCGACATTGCCCGCGTGGCCCGCGACATGCACGGCGGTAACGGCATCGCCGACGAGTTTCACGTAATCCGCCACGCGATGAACCTGGAGGCGGTGAATACCTACGAGGGCACCCACGATGTGCACGCGCTGATTCTGGGGCGCGCGCAGACCGGGTTGCAGGCGTTCTTTTAAGTCCGGGCCTGCGGCCCGCCGGGCGAACACGAGGTTCGCCCCTACAATTTTGAAAGAACATCGAAGTCCGATACGAAGGCCCTGCTAGCGGGAGCTGTTTGCGGGACTGCCTGTGAGAGGGACCTCGCAGACAAGCCTACAGGGATGTGTTCACAGGGGGGCGCCTAGCCCGTGTCCCGCAAAATGCCACCGGAAGCAGGGCCGCCCCGCACTAGAAATGAACCTATCTCCTCACCCCATCAAAGCTGCCAAGTACAGCTAAAAAGTCATGGAACAACTGCTCTACTGGTTCGATCTGATCGGCATAGTGGTCTTCGCCTTTACCGGCGTGCTGGCGGCGGGCCACAAGCAGATGGACCTGTTCGGGGCCGTGGTGCTGGCCTGTGTGACCGCCACCGGCGGCGGCACCACACGGGACATGATCCTGAATATTCCGGTATTCTGGCTGCAGGACAGCCACTACCTGTGGATCGCCGCCACCACCGGTGTGATCAGTTTCTACCTGATCCGCTACCTGCAGGTGCCCATGCGCCTGCTGATGATCGCCG
Source organism: Microbulbifer taiwanensis (assembly GCF_014904815.1). GTDB lineage: Bacteria > Pseudomonadota > Gammaproteobacteria > Pseudomonadales > Cellvibrionaceae > Microbulbifer > Microbulbifer taiwanensis. The sequence continues at coordinate 17,231 of NZ_JACZFR010000037.1, read as the reverse complement.
ACGCCATGGGCCTGGCGGTATTCGTGGTGATTGGCACACAGAAGGTGCTGGAACTGGGCCACTCCCCCGCCATCGCCATAGTGATGGGGGTGATGACCGGCACCTTCGGCGGGCTGATCCGCGATATCCTCGCTGGGGATATCCCCCTGCTGCTGCGCCGCGAGATCTACGCCACTGCCGCACTGAGCGGTGCCGCCGTGCTGGTACTGCTCGATGCCAGCGGCAGGGTGCCGGGGGAGATAGTGGTGGCAATCGCCGTGTTGGTGACCCTGTCGATACGCCTGGCGGCGCTGCGCTGGAACCTGTCCGCCCCCATAGCGCGCTTTGGCAACAACTGATCTGTTTCACAGGTATAACACAGTGTGTGAATCCCGCTTTCTGAAAGCCGCCCTACTCCTGCTTTGCACCCTGGTCGCCGCCTGCGACAAGGCGGCCCAGCGGGAGAATGCCGAAAGTCCCACCCGCCTGGTCCCCAAACCCTGCTGGTTCGAGACGGACGACAGCTGGCCGGTGACCCAGTGCTTTATGATGGAAGTGCCGGAAAACTACGCCAAGCCGACCGGGCGCAAGATACAGTTCCCGGTGGTGCGCTTTCTCGCCGCCGAGCCGGATAGCAACAAGCAGCCACTGCTGCACCTGGGTGCCGGCGGACCCGGCGCCAGCCTGGGCCTCGAGCCGGAAAACGCCAGCGAGTGGCTGTGGATCAACTACGCCGCCATGACCGTGGACGACGGCCGCGACCTGATCGTGATGGACCCCCGCGGCACCGGTATGGCACAACCGCGCCTGGCCTGTTCCGAGTTTATCGAGGACGCCCACACCGCTTTCCAACGCAATCTCTCCGCGGACGAGGAAGCCCGCGTATTCACCTTCAGCATGGAGCGCTGTTACAGCCGCCTGAGCAAAGACGCCGACCTGGCCAGCTACAACAGTGCAACCGTGGCACGGGATGTGGAAGCCCTGAGAGAGCTGCTGGGGGTGGAAAAATTCAATCTGTACGGCGTTTCCTACGCGTCGCGCTACGCCCTGACCCTGGCTCGGGACTACCCGCAATCGGTGCGCGCACTGATACTCAACAGCGCCGTGTTTCCCGAGATCATCTACACACAGAAGCTGGCCAAGGACTCCCTGGCCGCATACCAGCGCGGCCTGAAACACTGTATCGAAGACAAGCTGTGCAACAGCCGCTACCCGGATCTGCGCCGACGACTGGAAAACCTGGTGCAGACCCTGGATGAAAACCCGCGCACCATACCGGTCAAGCATCGGTTTTCCGACCAGGAGTACCCCTTCGTACTTTCCGGACAGAGACTGCTGCGGGTTGTATTCCAGGCGTTGTACGACGAGAGCTTCCTGGACGATTTTCCAAAAATGATCGAGTCGCTGGAAAATGACGAGAGTCCGGATCAGCAGGCGACCCAAAAAGCCATTGCCAGCTTTATGGAAATACTGCTCGATCCCTATTTCGGTGACGCCGCCGGCGTCAGCCACTTCTGCTACGAAGAAGCCCCTTTTGTCGACTTTGACAAGGCCCGCGCCAGCGCCGCGGACAGCGGCATACTCGGCGGTGCAGTGCGCGCCGACATCGAGCTGATGCAGGTACAGTGCCGCATCTGGGCCATACCCTCGGCACCGCTGCTGGAATCCCGGGCGATAGCCACGCCGCTACCTGTCATGGTATTGCACGGCGGTCTCGACCCGGTACTCGCCGTCGACGAAGCAGACAGGGCCCGGCGCAAACTACCCAATCACCAGTGGCTGCTGTTCCCGAAACTGGCCCATGACGTCATCTCCGCCAGCAATTGCGCCGAGCAGGCCGCCGCACGCTTCCTGGACAACCCGGAGGAAGACCAGAGCGAGCCGGCCAAGGCCTGCCGCCAGGAAGAAATCGCGAGGGAAATCCCGGCCGGAGGCGAAATGCCGGAGGACAGCCAGTACAGCCAGCAGCACTGAGTGCGGTATAGATGACCAATTCGCGCACATAAACCAGGCACTTTGTTCTCATCGGAAACAGCTATGAGAAAAGCTGACCAATTGTCTGGACAAAGCCCACGCTTGCGCTTAATTTCGCTCCTATAACAACGATAACTGTACCGACACGACGAGCATGAGCGAAAAGGCAGTAATTGAGGTCTCGGAACTGGCACCGGGCGCCGACGTGGTAATCCTGGATTGCCGCTACGACCTGGCCGATACTGAGGCTGGCACCAGGGCATTTGCGGACGGGCATATTCCCGGCGCCCGCTATGCCAGCCTGCACCGGGACCTGTCCGGCCCCCTTGGTCGCTACGGCGGCCGCCACCCCCTCCCCAGCGCGGAAAAATTCCAGCAATTCGCGCGCACAATCGGTATCAATCGGGATTCACTGGTCGTGGTCTACGACGATCAGCGCCTGGCCTTCGCCGCCCGCGCCTGGTTTCTGCTCCACTATTTCGGCCACGACAGAATTGCCGTGCTGAATGGCGGACTCGGGGCCTGGGTCCAGGCCGGGCTGCCGCTGGAAAATGGCGACAGCCTCACTCCGGCGAGGGGCGACTTTATCGCCACCCCCCGGGAGACGCTACTGCTCGATCACCAGCAGGTGTACAGCAACCTGGAAAACCCGCCCTGGCAGCTAATCGACGCCCGCGATAGACAGCGCTTTGCGGGTACCGAAGAGCCACTGGACCCCATCGCCGGCCATATCCCCACCGCCATCAACAAACCCTGGCGGGGCGTGACAAGGGATGACGGCAGGCTCAAGTCGCGGGATGAACTCCTGTTTCACTGGCAGGACATTCCCGCGGACGACCGGTTGGTAAACTACTGCGGCTCCGGCGTCACTGCCTGTGTCAATCTGTTTTCCCTGCACCTGATCGGGCGCACCGACGCCCTGCTCTATCCGGGCAGCTGGAGCGACTGGTGTGCGCATATTATTCATCCGCAGGAAGCGGATGTTGCCGGCTGAAGCGCTCGGGACAGAGCGGAGAAAGGTTTTGCAGCAGCGCCCCATGGCCGCAACGGGATTCGCTGAAAGCCCGGTCACCCATCCCGGCCGTGGCCACTCCAACCAGCGGTAAAATGTCAGCGCAACAGGCAGGCGCCTGTACCGGCCAGGCCGCAGTAGCCATCCGGGTTCTTGGCCAGGTACTGCTGGTGATCCTCTTCCGCATAATAGAAAGTCGGCGCCGGGCCCATCTCGGTCGTGATGCCCCCCAGCCCCTTCTCCTCTAAAGCAGCCTGGAATTGCGCCTCCGTTTGCCGCGCCTCCTCCAGCTGAGCTTCGCCGTAGCAAAAGATACAGGAGCGATACTGGGTGCCCAGGTCGTTGCCCTGGCGCATGCCCTGGGTCGGATCGTGCTCTTCCCAGAAGCGACGCAGCAGCTCCCCATAGGTCACTTTCTTCGGGTCGAAAACCACCAATATCACTTCCGCATGGCCGGTACCGCCGCTGCAGACCTCCCGATAGTTGGGATTGGGTGTGCTGCCGCCGGCGTAGCCCACCGCGGTGCTATAGACGCCGTCTATCTCCCAGAAGAGTCGCTCAGCGCCCCAGAAGCAGCCCATACCGAATACAGCCTTTTCCAAACCCTCGGGAAAGGGTTCCACCATGGTGTGGCCGTTCACAGAATGCACGCCGCTGATCGGCATGGGCTGGTCGCGGCCGGGCAGCGCCTCACCGGCACCGGGGATGGTGAATTTGTCGTACTGCATAATCTTCCTCAGCTGCCGGCTATTTATCGAACTCAATTGGGGCGGCATCCATAATGCAACCGCTGGCTTTCATTGGCCGGGTTACCTGCCAGTTCAGGAACTCGGCGCCCAGTTTCTCATGCGCGCGCACCGCCAGGCGCACAAACGGAGTGCGCCCCGGATCTGCCAAAACCACCCTCTTCACGCCGGACTGCAGCGCGCGGCGGGTGAGATTGTACAGCGGGTTTTCCAATTTATCCCAGAAACAGATATCGGTGCCAATCAGGGCGTCAAACCCGGCCAGATCGGCCTTGGTGACTCTCTCGTAATAGCAACGCCAGGTATCCACTGAGACACCGTTCAGTTCGGCGTGATAGTGCAGAAAGGGAAAGACGCTGGGATCCGCATCCAGCCCGGTCACTTTCGCATCGAATTGCACGGCACAGAAGATACCGCCGAGCCCCCAGCCGCAACCCAGGTCCAGCACCCTGGCACCCTTTTTCAGCGGATGGCGTTTCAGATAATCCATCATCAGGCAGGAGCTCTTCCAGAACTTATTGCCATGCAGGCTGGCATCGCCCGTTTCCCGGCGCAGGCGGCGCATATCCGGGTGTGCATTCTGGCGAACGGTCAGGCCGAACAGGCGACGGCTGAGTTGGGGGGAAGTCATAATGCGGGATCACCTCCAGTTTGACGGACCAGCTGTCGAAATCTGCGCAAGTTTACCGATAAAAATACCTTATTTCAGCCTGCTCCTCCGACCAGACACCTGAGTCGCTATTCAAATCTATTTCGCTGTACTGGGAAACAGGCAGATATTGGGCCGCCACCAGAAAGCGGCGCCCGCCAAAAATGACTCCCTCCCCGGGTCGGGAAACTACGTGGAGGTTTACTGGACTACCTTTTAACTCGACAGCTTAAAAAGTAACCGCAACAGCACCTCAGGGAAGAAGTGATGAGCGCGATGCGTAAGATTATTCCGATTACTTTAGCAGGACTCTCAGCACTGGCTGCGACAGGCGCCCAGGCCCTGCCGGTATATGAATCCAAGGAAGTCGCCCTATACATTCAGGGCTATTTCACCGCCCACCAGATCAATATCATGGGAAGCACCGAGATGATCGATGGCGCCTCGCGCCTCGGCTTCAACCTCGATGTACCGGCCTACAAGCACTGGAATGTTGGATTCAATATCGAGTGGGGACTCTTGTTGGTTTCGCCCAACCGGGAAATCATCATATCCGGTGACCAGCAGGCAGAACCCGGGGAGCAGGCAGACCCGCTATATGTTCGCCAGGGCCACGCCTACGCAAAACACGAGTTCTGGGGCGACTTTGCCGCCGGCAAGCAGTGGGCCGTCTATTACGATGTTGCCGGGATCACCGACTGGTACAACGTGTCCGGCGGCCTGGCCAGCGGCGCCTTCGCCCTCGGCAGTGACGGCGGCATTACCGGCACAGGCCGCGCCGACGCCGCTTTGACCTGGCGCAAGGACTGGAAGGGACTCGGCGGTGAGTTCCAGATAGGGCTGCAGTATGCCGCGCACGCTGCGGATCTGGACATCCAGGCCGAGGGCGCCAGGGGACCCGACACCCTGCTGGTTTGCCCGCCGGAGGACTGTGAGTATGGCCTGGCTCGCGGTGCGTCGCTGACCTACAAACTGGACGTCGGGGACGGGCTGTTTCTCGGCACGGCCTACAACCGGGTCAACCTGGATCTTTTCACCGATAAAGGATTGCTGTTCGACATATCCGACCCCAACTTCCCGATACTGATCCGCGATGACGAAGTGATCAATGCCAGTAGCAACGACTTCGCCTTTATCGGCGGCGTCGCCTACGGCACGGGCGCCTTCCAGAAAGGACTCTACGCCGCCTTCAACTGGCACCGATCACACAATAACGAACTCGCGCCACCCAGTACGACGATGGGCGCCACCAATTTCTTCAACGCCATAGGTTCCGAGAGTTTTGTCAGCTGGACCTGGGGCGCCTTTAACTGCTATTCCGTTTACGGCGGCCACAACCTGCTCAAATCACACGACGATGAAATATTTGAAGAGGCGCTGGTGACCGGGGACAAGTATCGCCTGGGCTATTACTTCGGGGGCTTCAATTTTCAGTGGAACGAACGGGTGCGAATATACCTGGAGGGCGGCAAAGACGACAGCAACGATGTGGCCCAGTCGCCGGGCGACTTTATTGCCGCGGGCATAAGGGTCGACATCTGATAAGCTAGCGGTCCGGAGTATGACAGAGAGGGTTCCCCTTGGGCCGCATTATCCTGCTGATTGCCGTCGGTATCTTTGCCTGGCTGGCATGGCAAAAATTCCAGTCCAGTGCGCCGCAGGACAGGCGCAAACTACTGCTGCAGTGGCTGCTGATCGGCCTGGCCCTGGTGGCCGTACTGCTGGCCATCAGCGGCCGGCTGCACTGGGTGGCCGCTGCCATAGCGCTGGTGCTCCCGGTTCTCGGCCGCACCCTGGGCTGGCTCAGCCGGCACCTGCCCTGGCTGGCGCCGCTGATCGCCAGGCACGCCCAGGCCAGAGAGGAACAGAAGAAGCGGGATGAGCAGCCCGGCGACGCCGACAAGACTCCTCCCCTGACACCCGTCGAGGCGCGCCGGATTCTCGGTGTCAGCGCGGATGCCGGCCGCGAGGAGATCATCGGCGCCCACCGCAAACTGATCCAGAAACTGCACCCGGACCGGGGCGGCAACGATTACCTGGCCTCGCGAATCAATGCAGCCAAGGAGCTGCTGCTGCGCGATATCTAATTGTAGGGCGGGCAAAGTGTCAGCCGCGCCGATCGATGGGCACATCGCTGGGCTCCCTTGCCCACCCTACATGCGGCACAGCAGGTGGATATAGCGCGCCAGCTGCCGGTAGGGATCCACGCGGGAGTATTCCAGTTCCTTTTCCACTATCGCCGTCGCTGGCAGCTTGTCGCGAATGGCGGGCGTCATAAAGTCGTGAAAACAGCGGATGCCACTGTGGGCGACGACAGAGAGCCCCGCCTGCGCGAGCCAGTCCTGCACCCACTCCAGCAACAGCGGATTCTGCGGTGTCAGACTGCCGGGATGACCGCCCCAGTGATCGGATTCGATATTGCGATCCAGTTGGCGAAAGCTGCCGCGCTGCAGCAGGCGGAACTCCAGCGCGCGGCGATTGTAAAAGGTCAGTGACAGGTAGCCGCCGCGCTTGAGCAGACCGCGCAACTGCTCTATCGCCTGCTTGGGCTGCACCAGCCACTCCAGTACCGCGTGGCAGATCACCAGGTCTGCCCCCTGCAATTCTGGCAGTTCCGCCAGCGCCTGCAGCGGCCGGTGCAACAGCGTCACCCGCCCCTGCAACTGACGCTCTTCCACCCGCAACGCGGCCTGCTCCAGCATCTGCGCTGAGATATCGGCCAGGAAGACCCGGTGACCGGCCTGCGCCAGATCCAGCGCAAACTGCCCCTGGCCACCGCCGGCGTCGACAACCTTGAGGCAACCCGCCCTTTCCGCCAGCAGGGGCGCCAGGTCACGACCCAACACTGCCAGACGGATATCCCCTTTCAGGCCACCGTAAATGCGATTGCGGAAGCGGTGCGCCAGGTCATCGAAATTGCGATCTGAGGTCATTCGGGCTACTTACCCGTCTCTGAAGCGGCACAACGGCGGCGGTTTTCCACCATTTTGTCCCGCAGGGCCGCATCCATGTCCACACCGAGGACGGCAGCCAGCTTGAGCAGATACATCTGGATATCCGCCAGCTCGGCCGCCACCTGCCCCGCCGTAGCGGACTGCATCAGCTGTTCGATCTCCCTATCGCTGCGCCACTGTAGGTGACGACACATCTCCGCTACCTCCACCGACAAAGCCATGGCCAGGTTCTTCGGCGTATGCAGCGGTTGCCAGCCGCGCCGCCCGGCAATCTCGTCGAAGGCGGCCAGTATCTCTTTGCTGTCCATCTTATTTCTCCCGGCGCTGCTCCATGGTGCGCCCCTCCGCAGCAAGGATGGACTGCAGTGTGCGCGAGCGGAACTCGCGCAGGTAGAGTACCCAGACCACCATCAGGTAGCCGGCGATAAACAGCAGTGGGTGGATAAACCAGCCCATTACCGCCATCGCAAAGTAATAGGAACGCAGCCCGTAGTTGTAGCTGTGGCCGGCCTGGTCGATGACCTTGGCCGTGCTGATGGCGAAGCGGCGGCGCTCCTCCTCGGAGTATGTGCTGTCCTCCGGTGGCGGCGCGGCCCCCATCAGTACATTGGCAAAGGAATACTGACGCAGTGACCAGGTAAAATTGAAAAACGCAAAGATAAAAATCAGCAGTAACAGCAGCACTTTCACTTCAAACTGCTCGACTGTAGTCTGCGCCGCCAACGGCAGGCTGCTCAACACGTCTATCGCCGTCTTGTGGGCAGTCAGCGCGGTGACCAGGCCCGCCAGGATCAGGATGCTGGTAGAGGCAAAAAAGCCGATCACCCGCTCCAGGTTACCGATGATCGCCGCGTCGGGCATACGCATATCCCGCTCGAGCATACGCAGCATCCACTCGACCCTGTACCACTGCAACGACGAAGACAGGGACCAGGTAACCTTGGCCTTCTTGCGCGCAAAGACGGTGTACCCCGCCCAGGTGATAAAAAAGCCAGTGACGCTGGCGATATCCAACAGGGTCAACTTCTCACTCCGTGTTCGTCTACATTTACTTTCTGGTCGAAGGGGAGAACAGCCCTCGCCTTCCACCTATTCACAGGCCGGGAACTCCCGCAGTTTTTGCGCTGCTGACACCCTTGTCAACAGGCATTTTTCCGCCGCGGCGCTGTTTTTCCGGTGTGGGCAGGCGGTAGAATAGCGTCCAATTGCCGGCGCAGCTCGCCGGACAGAAATTGAATAAACCCAGGGAGCTGTCTTTTGAGCAACTCACATCCCGCTTTCGAACTGGTTACCAGTGCAGAAATTGAATCTCTCGGCGTGCGCGTCGAAGAGTACCGTCATGCGGCTACCGGTGCCCAGCACCTGCATATCGCCGCCGACAACCCGGAGAACGTCTTCCTGGTGGCGCTGCGCACAGTGCCCCAGGACTCCACCGGCGTGGCCCATATCCTCGAACACACGGCACTCTGCGGCAGCGACAAGTACCCGGTGCGGGATCCCTTCTTCATGATGATAAGGCGTTCCCTGAACACCTTTATGAATGCCTTTACCAGCTCCGACTGGACCGCCTACCCCTTCGCCAGCCAGAACCGCAAGGACTTCGACAACCTGCTCGACGTCTACCTCGACGCCGTCTTCTTTGCGCGCCTGGATCCGCTGGACTTCGCCCAGGAGGGCCACAGGCTCGAATTCGCCGAAACCGACAACCCGGACAGCGAGCTGGTGTACAAGGGTGTGGTCTTCAACGAGATGAAGGGCGCCATGAGCTCGGTCAGCTCGCAGCTGTGGCAGTCGCTGAGCAAGTACCTGTTCCCGACCACCACCTATCACTACAACTCCGGCGGCGAGCCTGCAGATATTCCCAAACTCAGTTACGAGCAGCTGAAAGATTTCTACCGCAGCCACTATCACCCGAGCAACGCCATCTTTATGACCTTTGGCGACATTTCCGCCGCAGAACACCAGGCGGTGTTCGAGGAAAAGGCGCTGCACAAGTTCGAGCCTCTGCAAAAGACCATCTCTGTGGGCCGCGAAGATCGCTACCAGGCACCGCTTTCCGTCGAGGAGCACTATCCGCTCAGCGGCGAAGAGAACCTGGCGGAAAAGACCCATATCGTGCTCGGCTGGCTGCTCGGTGATGTCACCGACCTGGAGGAGGCGCTTACTGCCCACCTGCTGGCCGGCGTACTGCTGGATAACAGCGCCTCGCCGCTGATGAAACTGCTGGAAACCACCGATTTGGGCACTTCGCCCTCGCCGCTGGTGGGCCTGGACGACTCCCAGCGCGAACTGGTGTTTGTGTGCGGCATCGAAGGCAGCGAGCGGGACCGCGCCGACGAACTGGAAAAGCAGGTACTCGCGGTCCTGCAAGAGGTCGCCGACAAAGGAGTGCCCTATGAGCAGGTGGCCGCCAGCCTGCACCAGTTGGAACTGCAGCAGCGCGAGATCGGCGGCGACGGCTTCCCCTACGGCCTGCAGCTGATCCTGACCGCACTGACTGGCGCCACCCACCGCGGCGACGCCGTCGGCCTGCTGAATATAGATCCGATCTTGGAAAAACTGCGCGAACAGATCAAGGACCCGCAATTTATCCCCGACCAGGTGCGCAAGCTGCTGCTGGATAACCAGCACCGAGTGCGACTGGTGCTGTCCCCGGATGACATGCTCGCAGAGCGCCGCGAGGCCGAGGAAAAGGCGCAGTTGGCCGAGATCAAGGCAAAGCTCAGCGAAGGCGAGAAGCAGCAGATAGTGCAGACGGCCCACGCACTGGCCGAGCGCCAGCTGCGCGAGGACGACGCATCGATACTGCCCAAGGTGGGCGTCGAGGATATACCGCCGGAGCTGCCCAAAGTAGAGGGCGAGGAAGTCGACCTCGGTAGCCAGAAACTGACCCGCTACGGCGCCGGCACCAATGGCCTCGTCTACCAGCAGATGGTGTGCGCCCTGCCGGAATTCAGCGAGGATGAGAAACAGCTGTTGCCCTACTACTGCCAGGTACTGAGCGAGGTCGGCCTCGGCGACAAGGACTATCTCGAGGTACAGCAGTGGCAGACCCGCGTGGCCGGAGCCTTGCACGGCTTTACCAGCAGCCGCACCGCCACTGACAACTTGCAGCAGCTCTCCGGCCACTTCGTGCTGTCCGGCAAGGCCCTGTCCGCCAACCAGGCCGCCCTGACCGAACTGATGCAGGCAACCATGGAAACCGTGCGCTTCGACGAGCTGCCGCGCATCAAGGAACTGCTGCTGCAGACGCTGGCACGGCGCGAACAGGGGGTAGTCGGCAACGGCCATGCACTGGCGATGGCCGCCGCCAGCGCCGGATATAACCGCGCCGCCTTCGAGAGCCATGCCACCGGCGGCCTCCTGGGCCTGCGCCACCTGAAGGCCCTGGTACACGCTTTTGATGACAAGGCGCGCGATCACGGCGGCGACGAAGGCCTGGAAAAACTCGCCGCGCAATTCCAGAAAATTCACCAGAAGATTCTCGCCGCCGAGCGACAGTTCCTGCTGGTGGGCGAAGAAGACAAGCTGGCGGAATTCAGTGGAGCGCTGGCGCCGCTGGCCGCAGATTCCACCCTGCCGGCTGCCGACCCCTATGCACCTTTCGAGAGTCAGCATATCCAGCAGCTGTGGATCGCCAACAGCCAGGTCAACTTCTGCGCCAAAGCCTATGCCACAGTACCCATGACCCATGCGGACGCCGCGCCGCTGGCGGTGCTTGGCGGATTCCTGCGCAACGGCTTCCTGCACCGCAGTATCCGCGAGCAGGGTGGCGCCTATGGCGGCGGCGCCAGCCACGACAGCAATATCGGTGTCTTCCGTTTCTACTCCTACCGCGACCCACGCATGGCCGAGACGCTCCAGGATTTCGACGCGTCCCTGGACTGGCTGGCGCATGAGAAACACAGAGACGAGCAGGTCGAGGAAGCCATACTCGGCGTCGTCGGCGGACTGGACAAACCCGGCTCCCCCGCCGGCGAAGCCAAGAAAGCCTTCCACTCCGCCCTCTACGGCCGCACCCACGCGGTGCGCCAGGAGTTCCGCCGCCAGGTAACCCAGGTGCGCCTGGAGGACCTGAAACGCGTTGCCGCCACTTACCTCAAGCCGAAGAAGGCCAGTACCGCGGTGGTGACCGGCGCCCAGGGACGCGAGGCGGGGCTGGAGCTGGATCTGCAGGAAGAGAAACTGTAGGAGAGGGGTAAAATGCGGAATGCGGAATGCGGAACAGACTTACTGATATTCCGCATTTCGCATTCCGCACTCCGCGTCATGAGCAAACAAGACAATATCTACGCAAACCCGCTGGGCGACGTAGCCGGCTTCCGGTTCGACCAGTCAGTGGTCGAAGTCTTCCCGGACATGATCCAGCGTTCGGTGCCCGGCTACACCACCATAGTGGTGATGATCGGCACCCTGGCGGAGCGCTATGCCCAGGCCGGCAGCCGCTGCTACGACCTGGGCAGCTCCCTGTGCGCCGCCACCCTGTCAATGCGCCACCGCATTCCTGCGGCGGACTGCGAAATCATCGCCGTGGACAATTCCGAGGCGATGATCGATCAGGCGCGCATGATACTGGCCGCGGACAGCAGCCAGATTCCGGTGCAATTGATCTGCGACGACCTGCAGAATGTGGCCATCGAAAACGCATCGGTGGTGGTACTGAATTTCACCCTGCAGTTTGTTCCCGTCGAGCAGCGACTGGATATCGCCCAGAAAATTTTCGACGGCCTGCGCCCGGGCGGCATTCTGATCATCTCGGAAAAAGTCGACTTCACCGATCCGGACCACCGCGAGCTGATGATTGACCTGCACCACTCCTTCAAACGCGCCAACGGCTACAGCGAATTGGAAATCGCGCAGAAACGCAGTGCGCTGGAAAATGTGCTGATTCCCGAGACCCTGGATACCCACCGCGAGCGACTGAAGGCGGTGGGCTTCGGCAGCGTCGATGTCTGGTTCCAGTGTTTTAATTTTGCCTCACTGATTGCGATCAAAGGCAGGCCCGAGAAACAGCTCAACCCGTGATCGACTACACCCAACTCTACGCCGCCCTGCAGCACATCCCCGCCCTGCGCCCCTGGCTGGCACAACTGCCGGACCAGGTTGCCGAGGGCCTGAGCCCGCACCGCTGGGGTGACCTGCCGGACTGGCGCGCCGCGCTGGACGCACTGCCGGATATAGCGCCATCCAGCATCCAGCTGGAGGACAAAGTGCGTGTCGGCAGCGCTTCCGACGCCTCCCAGGACCAGCTGGCGGAGCTGGAAAAGCAACTGCGCAAGTTGCACCCCTGGCGCAAGGGGCCCTGGGATGTCTTCGATCTGTTTATCGACACCGAGTGGCGTTCGGACTGGAAATGGGAGCGGGTGCTGCCGCACCTGGAACCGCTGCAGAATCGACTGGTGCTGGATGTGGGCTGCGGCAATGGCTACCACTGCTGGCGATCCCTCGGCGCCGGTGCGCGCCGCGTTATCGGCATAGATCCCTCGGCCAAGTTTGTGGCCCAGTTTTATGCGTTGAAAAAATACCTCGGCGAAGAGAAACCGGTGGACCTGCTGCCACTGGGTATCGAGGCACTGCCGCCCGGGCTGCAGGCGTTCGACACCACCTTCTCCATGGGCGTGCTCTACCACCGCCGCTCGCCGATGGACCACCTGCGCGAGCTGCGCGAGACGCTGCGGCCCGGTGGCCAGCTGATACTGGAAACCCTGGTGATCGACGGTGCGCTGGGCGACTGCCTGGTACCCGAGGGGCGCTATGCCAAGATGCGCAACGTCTGGTTTATTCCCAGCTGCGCCACCCTCGAGAGCTGGTTGCGCAAGTGCGGCTTCGACAATCCGCGCACAGTGGACCTGGACACCACCAACTTCGGTGAGCAGCGCCGCACCGACTGGATGCGCTTCGAGTCCCTGGCGGATTTTCTGGACCCAGAGTCACCGGACAAAACCGCCGAAGGTCACCCAGCGCCCAAAAGGGCCGTTCTGGTCGCGAATACGCCGTAGCTTCTATTACAACCGCCCTCTATAAAAACATAAATCCCGACAGAGCCGGCCCGGGCAGAATTTTGTGTGGAATGGTGCCGACCATCTTGAATGTCACCCCTGGATCGGCAAAGTCTGCCCCCAATTGGTGCAACTATTCATTGTGGGAGCGGCCCTTGGCCGCTCCCACAGCGAGACTGGGGTTATAGTGTTTCTATGAGCATTAGCGTATTCGAACTCTTCAAGATAGGCGTAGGCCCGTCCAGCTCCCACACGGTGGGGCCCATGGTCGCGGCGCGCCAATTCGTAGAGGACCTGGCCGGTCGCGACCAGTTGCAGAAGACCGACCGGGTACAGGTACACCTGTACGGCTCCCTGGCCCTGACCGGCGTAGGCCACGGCACCGATATGGCCGTGCTGATGGGCCTGCTCGGCGAGGCGCCGGACACCATCGATGTGGACACCATCGACGGCAAGTTGGCAGCCATAGAGCGGGAACAGAGGCTGCTGCTGAGTGGTGACCACAATATCGAATTCGCTATCGACCGCGACCTGGTATTCCACAACGACGAATTCCTGCCCCAACATGCCAACGGCATGACCTGCCAGGCCTACAGCGGCGATGAGCTGCTTTTCGCGCGCAGTTACTTCTCCATCGGCGGCGGCTTCGTGCTGTCGGAAGAGGACTTTGCCCACCGGGACCAGATAGCCACCCTGCTGCCCTACGATTTCGGCTCCGCCGCGCAATTGATGAAGCTCTGCGACGAGCACGACTGGAGCATTGCCGAGCTGGCAATGGTGAACGAGAAAGCCTTCCGCAGCGAACAGGAAGTGAAGGATCAGCTGTGGCAGATCTGGGAGGTGATGGACGCCTCCATCCAGCGCGGTTGCCGCCAACAGGGCCTGCTGCCCGGCGGCCTGAAAGTGCGCAGGCGCGCGGCGGAACTCTATCGCGAGCTGAGCAAGCAATCCGAAGAGGAGCGCAACCACGGCCTGGCAATTCTCGACTGGGTCAGCCTTTTCGCGCTGGCCGTGAACGAAGAGAATGCGGCCCGCGGACGTATCGTCACCGCGCCCACCAACGGCGCCGCCGGCGTGATTCCGGCGGTCATCGCCTACTATGTGCAGTTCGTGCACGACCCGAAAGAACACGGCGACCTGAAGGACCAGGTAGTGAAATTCCTGCTCACCGCCGGCGCCATCGGCATGCTATTCAAGAAGAACGCCTCCATCTCTGCCGCCGAAGTGGGCTGCCAGGGGGAGATAGGCGTGGCCTGCTCCATGGCCTCCGCAGGTCTCGCCGCCGTCCAGGGCGGCAGCAACCAGCAGATCGAAAACGCCGCGGAAATCGGCATGGAGCACAATCTGGGCCTGACCTGCGATCCGATTGGCGGCCTGGTGCAGGTGCCCTGCATCGAGCGCAATACCATGGGTGCCGTCAAGGCGATCAACGCCGCGCGGCTGGCCCTGCGCGGCGACGGCGCTCACATAGTGCCACTGGACAGCGTTATCGAGACGATGCGCCAGACGGGTATCGATATGCAGAGCAAATACAAGGAAACGTCACTGGGTGGGCTGGCGGTGAACGCGGTCAATTGCTGATCGTGGCCGGTGTGGTCGGCATCCCATCACTGATCACAAACCACTCACCGCTTAAATCACCCGGGCACGCCGTGCTTGGTATAGATATCGAAGCGACCGGATTTTCCCTCCAGTGACAGCGTCGGCTTTTTGTCGGCCAGGAAGGGTGCCAAGCGCGGTCGCTTGACCACAGTGCGGTAGTAGCAGGCGGCGAAGGCCGGCTCCAGCAGTGCATCCGCGTCCTCGTCGCCACCCACCAGTTGATGAAAAGCGGCCATCTCTTTCTTGACCCTGGCACTCTTGCCGCGCTCGGGAAACATCGGATCCAGGTAAACCACCGGCACCGATTCCGCGGCCTGTTCGGCCAGCCACTCCCCCGCGGAAACCTCCCGCTCTTCCAGCGTCAGGCGCATGGCAATTGCGGCCAGTTCCGTGTCTTCCAGGCTGGCCCGCTGCAATCGCTCGAGTCCATCGCGCAGCAGCGCGCGCACTACCGGGTTGCGTTCGAGCATATGCACTTCGCAACCCAGGGATGCCAGCACGAATGCATCCCGCCCCAGTCCTGCGGTCGCATCCACTACACGGGGATAAAAGCCGCCGCGCAGACCCACCGCCTTGGCAACCTGCTGCCCCTTGCCGCCGCCGTACCTGCGCCGGTGCGCCAGTGCGCCGCCGACAAAATCCACGCATACCGGTCCCGGCGCCTTGCGCCCGGTGGCGCAAAGCTGCAGCCGCTCACCCCGCTGCAAGACATAGGCCGACTCACTGACTTCCACCGGGTCCAGGCAACCCAGGCAGGGAAGCTGCAGTTTATCTGCCAGCGCCTGTGCAGCGGGCAGGCGCTCCGCCGCGTCGGCCACTACCGCCAATGCGTAACTCACAATATTTCCGTGAAATCTGTTGAATTTGCGCGATGCTAACCCGGTTCACCGAGCCAATCCAGCGCGCGCTGGAATTCAGCGGAAGCGAAGGGGCGGACTTCAGCACTGACAAAGTGGTCGACCAGCCGCGGCATAATTCCCAGCAGCTTGTGGTCAGATACCACCGCAATTTTATGGATATGTTTCTGGTGGTCGCGCACAAATCGCAAGTGGGCCAGCAGGGCGACAAAGTTATCCCAGCCAGCAAAATGCTGTGCGTTGATCAGCAGACCCGACAGACGACCGCACTCTCTGATCACCGGATCCACCTGGGCCGCCAGTGACTGGAAATCATCTTCCGTCAGGGGCCCGATGGGCCTTACTTCGAGTACCCGGTGCTCCAGGTACCAGTTGTGGTCAATCATTGTTGCACATAAAGCAGAAGCCGCCCTGTAAATGCGGCCTCTGTTTTAGCTGGAAAACTTTTGGAATCAGTTCTGCGGTTCATCCTCACTGCCGGAGTCCTCACCGCGCAACTTGTCAGCGGCATCTTCCGCAGCCTTCTTGGCCGCATCTCCGGCATCCTCGACCGCCTCACCGGCTTTTTCAGCGGCGTCCTCGACGGCTTCGCCAGTCTTTTTCGCTGCATCACCGACAGTGTCGCCTACGTCACGGGCGGCATCCTCCGCCCTGTCCATCACACCGGAGCTATCGGAAGATCCCGGAGGGGTCGTGTCTGTCTCGTCGGATTCCTCTGGCATCTGGGTGTCCGGCGTACCCATACCATCCGGCGGCGTCGTGTCGTCCGGAGGTGTTGTCGTATCGTCGGGCGGCGTGGTTTCCTCTATGGATTCTTCAATGATGGTTTCACTATCGGGCTTGTCAAGTGAATCGTAGGCATCCTTGGCCTCGCGGTCGCCGCCGCGCGACATGAAATAGCCGATTATCAGCAGCAATATGATCAGTGGAATCAGTAGCTTTTTCATAAACCCACCTCTGGACCCCTGGCTGTTGCGTAAATGGAGACATACCAGGCAAGGCTTACTGTGTTGCACCGAACCGGGAGGGATTCAATATCTGGCCTCTGTCCGGCGGCCTGCTGGCAACAATATGCCCTACTCTAGCCACTTGGCGCCAAGCCATTCTCTACAACCAGCTGCGTGGCGGAAGAAGTTGACGCCAATATTGATAAGAATAACTCGCCATTGGGGTTCTTCAAGGAACTTTGTTCCTCTGGGACAGTTCGGATTGCTGTAAAAAAAGGGGGGGTTACAACCGGGGGTTTTATGAGTGATCAGTACAGGTAGAAACGGGCAGCGAATTACCAGCCACCACCCGATAACCACTAGTGGGCCGTGCGGGAAGTTCGGTAACAAAAGAGCACAGCCAAAGCGTTCAGATCAAGGCGAGAAAGCGCAGGAATAGCAGCGTTATTTCAAGCTTTCTCAACGCAGAGCTGGGCGCTTTGGCGACGCGAACTGTTACACAACTTTCCGCA
>NZ_JACZFR010000036.1 GCF_014904815.1 Microbulbifer taiwanensis | reverse complement strand
TGCGCTCGATCACCTTCTCCACGCTGCCGACCTGCAGGGTGGTGACGGTGCCGCTGCCGTTGTCGTCCACGCGCTTGTAGCGGCTGCGGTCCGGGCCGTAGCGGAAGTGGGTGCTGTGGCTGCCCTTTGCGATCAGGGTGGGTTTGTCGAAGACGCTGTATTCGAGTGTCCGGCCATTGCCGTCGCCGGTCAGGTTGCCGTTGCCGTCGTACTGGTAGCCGATGTTGCCGATACTGGTGCCGGTGACGGCGTGGGGGCGCGGGCCGTCGTAGCTGTAGTCGCCGACGCCGGTCTTGAAGGTGATGTTGCCGCCGGCGTCGTAGCGCACTTCCTGTACGTCTGTCTGGCTGCCGTTGTTGTTCAGGTAGGCGTACCGCAGGCGGTTGAGGCCGTCGTACTGGTAGGTCTCCTCGAGATCTTTCTGGTAGATGCCGTCGCCGCTCTTGTCGGTCTTGGACATCAGGTTGCCGATGGCGTACCAGTCGTAGTGGAGGTTCTGCACCTTGCCGATACCGGGCATGATATCGGTGCGGATATCGGTCAGGCGGTGGCTCTGGGGATGGTATTCATAGGCGGTGGTGAGGCCGTTGCCGAGCCTGACTTCCTTGACCTGGCCGCGCACGGTCATGTCTTCGACCGTGTAGTAGAAGCCCTCGTCGATTGGGGCCTCCAGGTCGCGCACGCCCCGCTTGTAGCCGTAGGGGTTGTAGACGGTCTCCACGCCGTAGAGGTAGTTGGGCGGGCTGCCCTGGTCGTAGGCTTGCTGGTTGCTGGCGTCGAAGGTTTTTACCGCGCGGCTGTATTTGTCGTAGGTGACCTTTTCGAAGAAGTCGCCATCGCCGCCGATCAGCCCCAGGGTGGTGGTGGTTTCTCCCAGGCGGCCGTACTGATCGTAGTGCAGCAGCTTTAAATATCTGAGATCGTCCAGGTTGGGGTTGCAGCCGCCGCTGATCACCACCGGGGCCTGGGCCACGGCCACCAGTTTGCCGTCGAAGCGGTAGAGGGAGTTGCAGCCGGGGTCCCGATCATAGTACCAGCGGGCAAACTGTTGCAGGTCGCCGCCCTGGCTGGCCGAATCGAAGTTTTTGTAGTCCGCCCGGGTGAGCATGCGGCCCAGGGCGTCGTAGGTCATGGCGGTGCCCTGGCCCTTGGCGTCCTTCTGCCATTGCAGTTCGCCGAAGCCGGTGTAGCCGTAGGTCCAGCTGCCCTTGTCCGGGTCCACCAGCTTTTCTTTGCGGCCGAGCTGGTCGTACTCGATGCTGGTGAGCGAGGTCTGCACACCGCTGCTGTCGAGGACCTTGACGTTCTTCAGCTTGCCGTCGGCGTAATAGCTGTATTGCAGCTTGCCGCCGATATTGTCGGTGATCGCCGCCACTTCGCCGAGGGGGTTATTGTCGGTGGTTTTGCTCTGGCCGCAACTGCTGGTGGTCACCGTCAGGCCGCTGTAGGTAGTGCTGATATCACACTGGCCGTCCGGCGCATTCACCAGGGTGGTGCGGCCGAGGATATCGTAGCTGTAGTGGGTCCAGCGCGGGCCGCCGGCGCCGTAGGGTTCGGATACGGCCTTGACCCGGGAGTGGGCGTCGTACTGTGTATCCACATAGACCGGGTCGCCGTGGAAGTCCTGGGTCTGCTTGCGGATCTCGCGGCCCAGGCGGTCGTGGTAGACGACTATCTGGGCCTGGTCGATGCCGGTGGTCGTCACCTTGAAGTGGGCCGGGATGCCGGCCACGGTGGGGCAGCCGCCGGACTCGCTGCACAGCACTTTCAGGGTGGTGCTGTGGCTGCCGGTTTCTATATGTTCGAAATAGGCTTCACCGAACTGGGAGTAGGCGCGCGTGGTGGCCACGCCGTCCATATCCAGTGCTGTCCCCGGGGCACCGAAGGCGTTGAAGTCCTGCAGCCGGGCCGTGGTTTGCTCCAGGGCGTTGACCTGGGTGACGGCGTAGCGGCCGTAGCCATCGTAGATGGTTTGTGTGGTACGGCTGTTGCCGTCCGCATCCGTAACCGTGAAATGGGTGCGATTGCCGAAGCGGTCGTGCTGGTAGTGGGTGTGCAGCTCGAAGCCGGTGTCTTTCTCCACCCACTCGTCGGTGAGCAGGCCGGTGGCAGGATCGTAATCGAAATCCGCGTGGCGGGTGATGACCGGAGCAGCAAGACTGCCGAAACGCTCGGTGGTGACAGTGCTGTTGGTGAGCCTGCCCAGGTGCCAGCGGCCGCTGTCCACCACATTATCGTAGTTGTTGGTGGTGGTCTGGTTCTGCAGGCGGTTGCCGGCGGCATCAAAATGCTCGGCAATCACCTTGGAGACATTGCCGTACAGGATGTCGGCCGCCTTGGCACTATCGTAGATGGTCCGGGTTTCTTTCTTGCCGAGATAGGTGCCGTCCAGGGCGTAGGACTTGTCGATGGCCTTGCTGATATACGGGAATACCGTTTTGCCCGTCGGCGCGATCGCGTCCATCTCGTTGATCGAACAGCTGATCAAGGTCAGGCCGGTACCGCTGCAGGCGGCTGGGACATTGATATTGCCCGGATCCGGCTCTATCACCTTGGCGGTTTCCGCCGGCATGCCGATATAGGGGTAGTCCTGGCGGTACTTGGTGGTGGTCTTGACCTGGTTCTGCGGGTCGTAGGTGGTGACCTGCTCGAAGCCGAGGAAGCCGCGGCCACCGCCCTGCATACGACCCTTGGCGTAGTGGTAGTGCAGTTCTACGGTGTTGGCGTCGTCGTTGGCCGCCGGGGCATCCGAGATGACCTTCTGCACCACATACATGGGCGAGTAGAGATCGAACACCGGTGAGCCGTTGCCGTAGTCCAGGGCCGAGGACCCGGTGGTTCGGGTGTAAATATTGGCGGAATCATCGTTCAGGCGGGCGTACTCTATTTTGGTTTTGACGCCGAAGCCGTTAGTAACATTGGTCAGTACATCCACGGGTTTGTTTTTGTGTTTGGGGGCGAGGATGCGCAGGTACTTGTCTGCTAGTGGCGCCAGGTTGTCGCAGGGGTTGCCGGAGGTGATGTCCTCGAGTTCGGAGCAGATCTCCAGTAGTTCACCGCGACCGTCGCCGTCCAGGTCCAGGGTATAGTGAAAGATATCCGTATCGTGCACACCCCAAGGGTAACCGGTATCAATGGGGGAGCCGAAGCCGGTGGGCGTGTTGGGCAGGATGTGCAGGGTGCCGAAACTGCTGCTGACATTACCTGCATAGAGAATATCTACCAAGCCGTCGCTATTCCAGTCGTAGAAGACAGGATCGTCATCGACCTCTGCGGGCAATCCACCTGCGCTCACGAAGTCATTGCCGTTAAAGTGGGAGATGTTCCAACCGAAGTCCTCGTGTTTGCGGAATACCAAGTCTGTAAGGCCGTCGCCATTTAAATCCAGCAAATACGGCTGAACATGATCGGGATTGTAGCCTTCGACCCAACTTGAGTAGGCATAGGTATGGCTGCCAGTACCTGTGGAAAGGAGTACAGCAAAGTAATCGGTGCTGACCTGCATCCCCTCCGGGCAGTCCAACGGAGATTCGATGCATGTCCACAGGGTTGTTGCAACAACCGTCATATCGGCAACGCCGTCGCTGTTGAGGTCCGACACTACATCATTGTTGCGAATTTTTACGCTGACTTTCTTTATGTATTTACCAGATCCACCCTGTGGCACCGGCGCCTCCGGCACCAAGAGATCGCGAGTTACTTCCCCGCTTTCAAATGCCAGGCCGCCGGGAACACGCTTCATATAGCGGATGTGGGCCCGTGGTATTTCGCCATTGGCATGCAAGGTTCCGCCTGCGGCGAGCTTCAGGTAGTCGGGTAAGCCATCTCCATTGAAATCATACATACCGCCAAGCTGATCCGCCTCATAGGGAATCAGTGTCGTCGTTTCGGTAGCGGAGAAAGTATTTCCTACGGATAAATTCACCTTCCAAGCGGCACCGCTTTCTGCAGGCGCACGCAGCAAATCTACCCTGCCGTCATCGTTGTAGTCGACCAGGTGCCACTCTTTGCGAGCGTTGGAACGCGCACGCAGCTCCCAGCTCTGCTGGGAGAGGCCTCCTGCAGCATTGCCCAGGGCGATGCGGAAGTAATAGCGGTCATCGCTGGTTGTCCAAGGGTCTCCGGGCGACAGCTTGATCCATACCAGATCCTGAAGGCCGTCGCCGTTGATATCGCCGACCTTGCCTCCCGTAAAGTTGCTCGATAGCAGGCTCGTATTGGGACTATCGTCGTTGACGCCTTCTTCGGTCAGATCGGCGTAATCGAAATCGGTGGCCTCCCGGCATTTAGTGTCGACACACTCCTGAATAGCGGACATGCGCAGGCGGCCCGTGGTGCCTGTTTCGTAGGTGGGTATATAGCTGCGCAGCTCTATCCCGCTGGCCTTGGAGGCAACCGATTTCAGGCGGCGGGTCAGGGATTTCTTCTCACCAAAGGCGTAGCCAAATATCTTGTCGCTGCGATTGGTGTCGTAGGCGAAACTGATCTCGTTGAGGGTCCCATCGTTGCCGTTGGCGGAATAATGAATGGTTTCGATCAGGTGTTCGCCGATTATTGCATCCTTGAGATACTGGTACTCGATAAAGTTTCCAACGCTGTCCACCTGGCGGCCCAGATGCCAAGCGTTGGTGCTATAGCTGTCCTCGTTGGTGCCGTAATAGGAGATGGAACCATCTTTGCGGTAAACCTCGAAGCCCTTGTTGCTGCCCACTCTGGTGGAAACCAGTTTGACGCGCACAAAGGAATCCAGAGAAGTTCTGTACACAGAGCCGACGGCACCCTGAGTGCCGCTGATCAGCTTGAGACGCTGGCCGTCCAGGCAGAAGCGGTCGAAGGCGCTACCGTTGACCCCGTCCTCTTCCAGGGTGCGGCGACAGGCAGTGATGGCGGACAGGCCACTGATGCTCCAGCCCATCCCCATGGGGCCATTGCCGCGTTCACTACTGTAGGACAGGGCAACGGAGGGCACGGCGCCGCCCGATGCGGGGCCGGTGACAATCGGGATGGTGTAATTGGCAGAACCGGATTCGCTGATCCGGAACTCACCGCCGACTATGCCCACCCTGTCTGAGGCGAGTACTTCCGCAGCCGTATTGGGCACAACCGTCTCCTGATGCGGAGCCACTTCGATGGCCACCGGTGCCTCGGCGATGGAGACTTCGACAATGGCGGAGGCGGTATCACCGGAACACGGTGCGAATGAAGATACCTGGTTGCAGGCACGCACTTTGAAGGCATGGAAGCCGTCGTCGAGGGTGTAGTCACGGTCCAGCTGTTGTAGGTCCGTGTGGGTGATCTTGCCGCTTTCGTGCCAGGTTACCGGACCGTCGATGGCATCGGCGCTGCCGGGCACCAGTTCATAGTGGGTAACATTGCCCGCAGCTGCCTGCCAGCTCAGGTTGATCACACCGGTGCGGCTAAAAGTCGCCGACAGGTTGGCGGCGCCCGGCGGCTGTGGGCGCTCCGCCACGATGATATTGAGGGCGGCGCTGGTGGGGCAGTTCCCCTCTCGCTCGCAGCGGAGGTTGAGTGCCTTGACGGTGTAGCTGTAGCTGCCGTCGTCCCGTTTAGGCGTAGTGTGACTGAAAGCCGCGTTAGGAGACTGCGGATTACTCGACAGCGTTTTGTACAGGCTGCCGTTTTCGTAGATCTCGTACTTATAGACGGCCGCGGATTTCAGATCCGTCCACTGCAGTGGAATAATACCGTCGTCATCGTTGGGCAGAGGGTTGATTACAGGCTTGGTCGGGATCACCTGATTCCAGACATTTACTGTTGTCGGGTTGCTCCAATTGGTACTGCAGCCCGCGGAGTTGCAGTTCTTGGTCTGGATTTCCCATGCCCCATCGGTGAGGCCGCTCACCAAGAAGCTACTACTGGAGGCCGTGGAATAAGTCCCCTCCCCAGGCCAGTCGCCCCCCTGGCGCTTCTGCCAGCGGACAGTATCGATGGGGCCGGTGCTGTTGGAGCTGAGCAGGGCAGTGCCGTCGTAGGAATCGGCTTCTGCGACGGAGATCGCAGGTCGGCTCGGCTTTAGGACGACATTGACAGTGACTGGACCTATGGAATCGAGCTCTTCTCCCTCTTGGCAGTTTCCTTGAGAATCCGTACTGACACAGTACCACCTGGCTAGATAGTAGGAGTAATTGCCGCTGGCAGTGATATGGTCGGTAACACTTCCGTGACTACTAATTGATTCATCCCAACCGCTGTCATAGACAGTAGTAGAGCCGCGCTTGAGTGTCAGTCTCGGGATGGGTGACCAGGATGTATTCCATATCAACTCTACAGTTCCGCCATTTACATAACGCGCGAATAGCGCCGGCATGTTGACTTGAACCGTCTTGGTTCCGGTCCACCCGCTGCAAGCCTCGATACCGCTATATGTGCTGCAGGCACGAACCTTGTACGAATAGCTTCCATTAACTAGTTTATTGAAGCTTTTGCTCGTGCCACCTTGAACCCAGTTACCGGACGAATCCCCACTCTCTTGCAGCTTGTATTGCAGCGAGCCACCTGCACTGACGGAGTCCCAACTGACCGAATACAGTCCGTTTGACGAGGTAGCGGGAACGGTAAACCCTCCGGGTACACTTGGAGCCCTTGAGACAACGACGCTGCCAGAGGTCTTGAAGCTGCCTGTCACCCCATTCTTGACCGCAGCAACCCGATATTTGTAAGCTCCAGTACCACGGCCAGTTACAGTTTTGGCGGTACCAGTGCCCGTATATACCGTGGCCCAGCTACCGCCATTTTTTTGCTCTTGTAATTTGTAGCTGTCTCTCCCGGAAGCACTGGACCATGAGACAGCAACACTGCCGTTTGTTGAGGAGCCAGGGATTGTAATTGATCCTGGCGTGCGCACCACTGTAATTTTCTTTACGCCAGTAAAAGAACTGCAATTTACTCTTGATGTATGCGCACTGTCATTACAGGCTCTAACTCTATACTCGTAGATACCCGTTGATTTACCACTAACGCCTTTTGATCGCCCCGCCCCGTTGTGGATTCTTTGCCATGACCCGCCATCCTTTCGCTCTTGAAGCTCATAGCGATCGAGACTGCCAGATGCACTCCCCCAGCTTATGGAATAGGAACCATCCTTATCTGTGCTGGCTAACGATATTGATTGCGGCTTACCGGGTATGTGCAAGACTTCGGTTTGAGTCGACCCTATAATGGAATCGCTCTGCGCATGGGCAGATGCCACCAGGAAGAATAGTGGATTGTTCTTTATTTTATCGACGAAAACGAAGTAATCTGGAATCCCGCCGCCACCACCTACCGGCCTACCCCTCAGGAAAAAGTGCCAGACTCCTTCCCCGAGCCCACTGAAACTTTCCGACGTAGCCCCTGATGAAGCGAACACACTATATTGTTGGACACCGTTTTTGCTGACAAAGATCTCTACATCAGTATGCCCACTGCCCCATGTAATACTGAATGAGCCATCAGCATCCCAAGCGGGCGAACTGGGAGCGCTATTAGAATTGGAGGAAGCGAATATTGACAGAAATAAAAAAATTGCGGCTAACTTACGGATAGTCACTCTGGCACCCAAGACAAGCAATATATTATTTTAAAACTTGCGAAAGAGATTTATCTCAAATACACAAGTGCTTATTGCTGGTACTGGCGTTCAGAATGAGTAACTTCACCAAGCGATAGACCAGCTATTATCTAGCTGAATCTTATGGCCAAAAAGGAAAACTTAGAAGCAACAAAACGAGAACCAAGTCTCACTAAATGGCGGATGTAATGACGTGTAATATTGGGAGCACCTGCGAATGCAGCTACTTATACCACTAATACTTTTGCCACATCCAACATCCGATTCGCAAACCCCCACTCGTTATCAAACCAGATCAATATCTTAACCAGCCTGCCACCAGCCACACGCGTCTGGCTGGCATCGACGATGCCCGAGCGGGAGTCGTGGTTGAAATCGCAGGAGGCGAGGGGCTCTTCGGTATAGCCCAGCACGCCGGCGAACTCTTCTATCGCAACGGATTTCAGCAGCGCGTTGACTTCTTCCTGAGAGACGGACTTGTGCAGCTGGACTGAGAGATCGATGGCCGACACGTTGACCGTCGGCACGCGCATGGCCTGGGCTTCGAATCTGCCCGCGAGTTCGGGCAGGATGCGCTCTATACCGCGGGCCAGGCCGGTATCGACCGGAATGATCGAGTTCATCGCCGAGCGGGTCTTGCGCAAATCGGTGTGGTGATAGGCATCATTCACCGGCTGGTCGTTCATCGCCGAGTGGATGGTGGTGATCACGCCGGCTTCTATACCGAATGCCCTATGCAGCGCGGCAATGACCGGCACGCTGCAGTTGGTGGTACAGGAGGCGGCGGAGATAATGGTTTCCTCGCCGGTGAGGATATGGTCGTTGATGCCGTAGACGATGGTTGCGTCCACGTCGCTTTTCGCCGGTTGGGAAAACAGGACCTTGCCCGCTCCGGCTTTCAGGTGCAGCTCGGCGCGCTCGCGTTCGCTAAAGCTGCCGGTGCACTCGAGCACTATGTCGACCCTTTCCTTTGCCCAGTCCAGGTCTTCCAGCCGCTCATGATGGCTCACGGCGATGCGGTCGCCATTGACGATCAGCGTGTCCGCCTCGACAGTGACTTCGCCGGCAAAGCGGCCGTGCACAGAGTCGTATTTGCTCAGGTGGGCGATGGTGGCGCAGTCGGCCAGTTCGTTGATGGCGACGATTTGCAGTCGCTCGCGGGCGCCGGATTCATACAGGGCGCGGAGAACTGAGCGGCCTATGCGGCCGTAGCCGTTGATGGCGAGTCTGGTACTCATTGGAGATTGACCGGCTTTGGCATGGGGATAGGACTCCGGAGGGGACTGGATCCCGGCCTGCGCCGGGATGACGACTCAAACTAATTTTCAACTCGTCATGCCGGCGCAGAGCCTGTGCCGGACTTGATCCGGTACCGGCATCCAGATCACTGCTTGAGCGGACGATTACTTCAGCAGGCTTGCCACTGTCTCGGCAACATTGTCGGCGGTAAAGCCGAAGTACTTCATCAGCTCGCCGCCGGGCGCGGATTCGCCGAAGCTCTTCATACCGACGATGGCACCGTCGAAACCGACAAACTTGTACCAGTAATCCTGGTGGCCGGCTTCTACGGCGACGCGGGTGCGCACGCTCGACGGCAGTACCGACTCGCGGTAGGACTCGTCCTGTTCCATAAAGGCTTCGGCGCAGGGCATGGAGACCACGCGTATCTTTTTGTCGGCCAGTTTTTCCCTCGCCGCCATCGCCAGCTCCACTTCGGAACCGGTGGCGATGATGATGGCTTCCGGCGCGCCCTCGCAATCGGCCAGCACATAGCCGCCCTTCTCGATCGCCTTCAGCTGCGCATCGTCGCGCTTCTGCGGCGCCAGGCCCTGGCGGCTGAAGATCAGCGCGCTGGGGCCGTCCTTGCGCGCAATGGCAGACTTCCAACTGACGGCGGACTCGGTGGCGTCGCAGGGGCGCCAGGTGTGCAGGTTGGGCGTGGCGCGCAGGGCGGTCAGCTGTTCTACCGGCTGGTGGGTGGGGCCGTCTTCGCCGAGGCCGATGGAGTCGTGAGTGTAGACGAAGAGTACCCGCTGCTTCATCAGCGCGGCCATGCGCACCGCGTTGCGGGCGTACTCCATAAACAT
This sequence comes from Microbulbifer taiwanensis, assembly GCF_014904815.1. GTDB lineage: Bacteria > Pseudomonadota > Gammaproteobacteria > Pseudomonadales > Cellvibrionaceae > Microbulbifer > Microbulbifer taiwanensis. The sequence continues at coordinate 72,196 of NZ_JACZFR010000036.1, read as the reverse complement.
CAGGAAGGTAGCGCCGTAGGGCACGAAGCCGCCGTGCAGGGCGATGCCGTTCATGATGGCGCTCATGCCGAATTCGCGCACGCCGTAGTAGACGTAGTTGCCGGAGGCATCGTCCGCAGTCACGCCCTTGGAATCGGACCAGATGGTGAGGTTGGAGCCGGCAAGGTCGGCGGAACCGCCGAGGAATTCCGGCAGCAGCGGGCCGTAGGCGTTCAGCGTATTCTGGCTGGCCTTGCGCGAGGCAATCTTCTCGGCGTCCTGCTGGCACTGTTTGATGTACTCGTCGGCCTTCACCAGGAAGTCCGCGGGCAGCTCACCGCTGGCGCGGCGCTCGAACTCCGCCGCCAGTTCCGGGAACTCCTCGCGGTAGTCGGCGAAGATATCCTGCCATTCCTCCTCCTGGGCCTCACCCTTGGCGCGCGCGCTCCAGCCCTCGTAGATATCTTCCGGGATCTCGAAGGGGGCGTGGCTCCAGTTGATGGTCTCGCGTACCAGCGCGATTTCGTCGTCACCCAGGGGGGCGCCGTGGCACTCCTCGCGGCCCTGCTTGTTCGGGGAGCCGAAGCCGATCACCGTCTTGCAGCAGATGATGGTGGGCTTGTCGGTCTCGGCGCGGGCGGCCTCGATGGCCGCCTTGATGGCCGCGGCGTCGTGGCCATCCACGCCCGGGATCACGTGCCAGCCGTAGGATTCGAAGCGCTTGGGTGTGTCGTCGGTGAACCAGCCCTCGACTTCGCCGTCGATGGAAATGCCGTTGTCGTCGTAGAAGGCGACCAGCTTGCCCAGCCCCAGGGTGCCGGCCAGGGAACATGCCTCGTGGGAGATACCCTCCATCAGGCAGCCATCACCCAGGAAGACGTAGGTGTGATGGTCCACCAGCTCGTAGCCGGGGCGGTTGAACTGGGCCGCCAGCACCTTCTCCGCCAGCGCCATGCCCACGGCGTTGGTGATGCCCTGGCCCAGGGGGCCGGTGGTGGTCTCCACACCCGGCGCATAGCCGTACTCCGGGTGGCCCGGGGTCTTGGAATGCAGCTGGCGGAAGTTCTTCAGCTCGTCCATCGGCAGCTCGTAACCGGACAGGTGCAGCAGCGAGTAGAGCAGCATGGAGCCGTGACCGTTGGACAGCACGAAGCGGTCGCGGTCGGCCCAGTCCGGGTTGGCCGGGTTGTGTTTCAGGTAGTCGTTCCACAGGACTTCGGCGATATCCGCCATGCCCATGGGCGCGCCCGGGTGGCCACTGTTGGCTTTCTGGACGGCATCCATGGACAGGGCGCGAACGGCGTTGGCCAGTTCGGTGCGGGACGGGTTGCGGGAAGGCATAGGGCGAACTCTCTGAAATCGACTCTTTGGGTTTGGGGGCCGGGCTGCACCAGAAGGTAGGCCACGGCGGCGAAAATGCGGCGCAGTCACAGTCCTGTTGCCACGCCCAAGATAAAAAGGAGGCGTATTTTCCCGTAATCGGCCGCCGGGCGCAAAGGCCGCACGACCCAAATGCGCTGACCGGCAATATCGACCCGCTGCCGGGCAGGCGGTCACACCGGAAAACTGCATCAAAATCCACTTATGCAACTACATCAAAAAATTTTGATATAGAGCTCATCCACTGCTAGACTCCCCGCCATGCTTCAATCCCAGCAATCTCCAGATAGCGCCGCGATCACCGAAAAGGGTGCCGGTGGCGACATAGCGCAGCTGGCCGCGCGCCTGAAGGCCACCGGCGATCCGCTGCGCCTGGAGATACTGCGCCTGCTGAGCCAGGACTCCTACAGCGTGCTGGAGCTGTGCCGCATTTTCAGCCTGCGCCAGCCGGCGCTCTCCCACCACCTGAAGGTGCTGGCCCAGGCGGGGCTGGTCAGCAAGCGGCGCGAAGGCAACAATCTCTTTTACCGCCGCAGCAGCGACAACAACGGCCTGCAGCCGCTGTTTGCCGGCCTGGATCGGCTGTCGCTGCGCCCCGAGCTGGCCGAGGCCGTGGAGCAGGTGGCGCGGGAGCGCGCCGAGGCTTCGCGGCGTTTCTTCGCCGACTACGGCAACCGCTTCCGCGAACAGCAGGAGCTGATCGCCGGCTACGAGGTCTACGGCCCCCAGGTGGCGCAGTTGCTGAATCCCGGCGCCGCGGCGCTGGAAGTGGGTCCCGGCGAGGGGGAATTCCTGGCCGAGCTGACGGGCCGCTTCGAGCGGGTCACGGCACTGGACCTTTCCCGCACCATGCTCGAACGGGCGCAGCAGTTTGCCGGCGAACGGCAGCTGCAGAACATCGAGTTTATCTGCGGCGACACCCGCGAGGCCGCCGCGCGGCCGCAGAGCGCTGACAGCATCGTGGTGAATATGGTGCTGCACCACACCCCGGAACCGGCGCAGATCCTTCAGGACCTGCAGGCGGCGCTGAAGCCCAATGGTCAATTGCTGGTGGCGGAGCTGCAGGACCACCGCCAGGACTGGGCCCGCGAGGCCTGCGGCGACCTGTGGCTTGGCTTCGCACCGGAGCAGCTGCAGGGCTGGGCCGAGGATGCCGGCCTGATAAACGGGCGCAGCGTTTACAGCGCGCTGCGTAACGGATTTCAGATTCAGATTCGCGAGTTTTTGAAACCGTAAGGGCGAAATTCCGACCGCCTTTTCAGCGCACTATCGTCATTCCGGCGCAGGCCGGACTGCGAAGGCATGGATGCCGTAGCGAGCATTCGCGAAGCGAATGGCCCGAAGGGCGTGGCGCAGGAGCGCTACCTAATCCAGGTGGCACAAAACTGGATACCGGCCTGCGCCGGTATGACGAACACAAGAGTAGCGGAATAAATGGAACGCCTGCGGGGGCTTAAACGGACCAGCCGCGGCGAAATAATTGGAGAGCACCACATGAGTGAATACAGACTGTTTACCTCGGAGTCCGTGTCCGAAGGGCACCCGGACAAGATCGCCGACCAGATTTCCGACGCGGTACTGGACGCGCTGCTGGCGCGCGACAAGCAGGCGCGGGTGGCCTGTGAGACCCTGGTGAAGACCGGCATCGCCGTGATCGCCGGCGAGATCTCCACCAGCGCCTGGGTCGACCTGGAAGACCTGGTGCGCAAGGTCATCACCGATATCGGCTACACCTCCTCGGATGTCGGCTACGACGGTGAGACCTGCGGTGTGATCAACGTGATCGGCAAGCAGTCGGTGGATATCGCCCAGGGCGTCGACCGCGCCAAACCGGAAGACCAGGGTGCCGGCGACCAGGGTCTGATGTTCGGCTACGCCACCGACGAGACCCCCACCTTTATGCCGGCACCTGTCTACTACGCCCACCGCCTGGTGGAGCGCCAGGCGGAAGTGCGCAAGTCCGGTCTGCTGCCGTGGCTGCGTCCGGATGCCAAGAGCCAGGTGACCTTTCGCTACGACGAAGACGGCAAGCCCTGCGCCATCGACGCGGTTGTGCTGTCCACCCAGCACAACCCGGACGTCAGCCAGGATGATCTGCGCGAGGCGGTACTGGAGCTGATCGTGCACCATGTACTGCCGGCCGAGTGGCTGCACGCGGACACCAAGTACCACATCAACCCCACCGGCAAGTTCGTGATCGGCGGACCGGTCGGCGACTGCGGCCTGACCGGGCGCAAGATCATCGTCGACACCTACGGCGGCTCCGCCCGCCACGGCGGCGGCGCCTTCTCCGGCAAGGACCCGTCCAAGGTGGACAGGTCCGCGGCCTACGCCGGCCGCTATGTGGCCAAGAACATCGTCGCCGCCGGCCTGGCCAAGCGCTGCGAAATCCAGGTCTCCTACGCCATCGGCGTGGCCGAGCCCACCTCGGTGTCCATCAACACCTTCGGCACAGGCGCGGTAAGTGAGGACAAACTGATCGAGCTGGTGCGCGAGAATTTCGACCTGCGCCCCTACGCGATTTCCAGGGCGCTGGACCTGCTGCACCCTATGTACCAGCTGACCGCCGCCTACGGCCACTTCGGCCGCGAGCCCTTCCAGCACACCTACCACTGGGTGGACGGCAACGGCGAGGAGCGCAGCGAGACCTTTACCGCCTTCCCCTGGGAGAAAACCGACAAGGCCGAGGCGCTGCGCGCGCAGACTGGGCTTTAAGAGAAAAACTTTAGGCGCGGCCTTTGGCCGCTCCTATTCACATTTTTTCGTCATTCCGGTGCAGGCCGGAATCTAGGTGCCTCGATACTGGATACCGGCCTGGGCCGGTATGACGAACCGATAAATAGCCAGGCACCAGCTAGAACAAACAATTTACCAGGTTGAGTAATGAACCAGATGAGCACCGAATTCAAAGACTTCAAAGTAGCCGACATTTCCCTGGCCGACTGGGGCCGCCGCGAGATCGAAATCGCCGAGGGTGAGATGCCGGCGCTGATGACCCTGCGCGAGAAATACCGGGCCGAGCAGCCGTTAAAGGGTGCGCGCATCATGGGCTGCATTCATATGACCATCCAGACCGCGGTACTGATCGAGACCCTGGTCGCGCTGGGCGCGGAAGTGCGCTGGTCCTCCTGCAACATCTTCTCCACCCAGGACCACGCCGCCGCGGCCATCGCCGCCAGCGGTATCCCGGTGTTCGCCTGGAAGGGAGAGACCGAAGAGGAATACGAGTGGTGCCTGGAGCGCACCGTGGGCGACGACGTAGCCGGCTGGCAGCCGAACATGATTCTCGACGACGGCGGCGACCTGACCGAACTGCTGCACCGCAAGTACCCGCAGATTCTCGACAACTGTCACGGCATTTCCGAGGAGACCACCACCGGCGTGCACCGCCTGCAGGACATGCTGCGCGAGGGCACGCTGAAAGTGCCGGCGATCAACGTCAACGATGCCGTCACCAAGAGCAAGAACGACAACAAGTACGGCTGCCGCCACAGCCTGAACGACGCCATCAAGCGCGCCACCGACCACCTGCTGGCCGGCAAGAAGGCGCTGGTCATCGGTTACGGTGACGTGGGCAAGGGCTCCGCCGCATCCCTGCGCCAGGAGGGCATGATCGTCAAGGTTTCCGAAGTGGATCCCATCTGCGCGATGCAGGCCTGCATGGACGGCTTCGAGCTGGTGTCCCCCTACAAGGGCGGCGTCAACACCGGTACCGCCGACGGCATCAACAACGAGCTGCTGGGCAATACCGACCTGATCGTTACCACCACCGGCAACACCAATGTCTGCGACGCAAATATGCTGAGCGCGCTGAAGAGCGGCGCTGTGGTGTGCAATATCGGTCACTTCGACAACGAAATCGACACCGCCTTTATGCGCAAGCACTGGGAGTGGCAGGAAGTGAAGCCGCAGGTGCACAAGATTATTCGCAACAGCGACACCAACGATCACCTGCTGCTGCTGTCCGAGGGCCGCCTGGTCAACCTGGGCAACGCCACCGGCCACCCCAGCCGCATTATGGACGGTTCCTTCGCCAACCAGGTATTGGCCCAGATTCACCTGTTCCAGGAGAAATTTGCCGAGCTGCCGGCGGACCAGAAGGTTTCCGCACTCTACGTGAAGGTGTTGCCGAAGCAGCTGGACGAGGAGGTGGCCCGCTACATGGTCGAGGGCTTCGGCGGCGTCATCACCCGCATGACTGAAGACCAGGCCAAATATATCGGTGTCTCCGTCGACGGCCCCTACAAGCCGGAAAGTTACAAGTATTAATCAACCCCGAACTGGATGCCGGTACCGGATCAAGTCCGACACAGGCTCTGCGCCGGCATGACGAACTTAGTGTCGTCATTCCGGCGAAGGCCGGAATCCAGAAGACCGGGGAAAGGAAGTGGCATCATGACCGACTCAATTCGCATCAGCTTTGAATTCTTCCCGCCCAAGACCCCCGAGGGCCGGGAAAAACTCTACAAAACCAGAGAAGCACTGCAGGCATTCAACCCGGAGTTCTTCTCCGTCACCTACGGCGCCGGCGGCACCACCCGCGAGACCACCGCGGATATCGTCACCAACCTGCGCCGCGACGGCATCTCCATAGCCCCGCACCTGTCCTTCGGTGGCGACAATGAGGAGACTGTCCTCGGCCTGCTGAAGCAGTACCAGGAAGCGGGTGTCGATCGCATCGTCGCCCTGCGCGGCGACATGCCGTCCGGCATGGGCGCGGTGGCACAGCTGGTCTATGCGAACGAACTGGTCGCCTTTGTCCGCCGCCACACCGGCGATCACTTCCACCTGGAAGTGGCCGCCTATCCGGAAATCCACCCGGAATCCGAGAGCTACGACGACGATATCCGCTACCTGAAGGGCAAGTTCGAGGCCGGCGCCGACAGCGCCCTGACCCAGTACTTCTACAACCCGGATGCCTATTTCTACTTTATCGACCAGTGCGAAAAGGCCGGTATAGACGCACCCATCATTCCGGGCATTATGCCAATCACCAATTTCGCCAACCTGGCGCGCTTCTCGCGCAATTGCGGTGCGGAAATCCCGCGCTGGTTGCGTCATCGCATGGAGAGCTATCGCGACCCGGAGGATATCCGAAAGCTGGGGCTGGAAGTGGTGAGTGATCTGTGTGAAACGCTGCTGGAAGGTGGGGCGCCTGGCCTGCATTTCTATACGATGAATCAGGTGGAGCCCAATACAACCATCCTCAGAAATCTCGGTTTCGGTCAGTGACCAGCGGTAGTGAAGAAGCCCGGCTTTGCCGGGCTTTTTTCCAATGAAATCAATAAATCTACAGGACCACCGCCAGCTACTCCAACAGCGACAACCGCTTGCGTAAAAACCGCACTTCCGTCTCCTGCCGCGCGAGCTCCAGCGCTCTTTCATAGGAAGTCCTGGCGTCCGCAAGTTTCCCCAGCCGCCGGCACAGATCGGCCCTGGCCGCATGGGCCAGGTGATAGTCCTGCAGCTCACCTCCCGAGAGAATATCTTCAACCAGATCCAGGCCGGCCTGGGGGCCGTCGCGCATGGCGATGGCTACCGCGCGATTCAATGCCACCACCGGGGACGGTGACAGGCGGTGCAGCACATCGTAGAGACCGACGATCTGCTGCCAGTCGGTTTCCTCGACACCGGGGGCCTCGGCGTGTACTGCCGCGATGGCGGCCTGTAGGGAGTAGGGGCCAAAGCGCTGCGAGCGCAGGGCGCGCTCTACCAGCTGCACGCCCTCGGCGATCAGGTTTCTGTCCCACAGTTCCCGCTTCTGGTCTTCCAGCAGCACCAGCTCGCCGGCGCTGTCGGTGCGCGCAAGGCGGCGGGATTCGTTCAGCAGCATCAGCGCCAGCAATCCCTGTACTTCCGCGTCGGGTAACAATTGGTTGAGCAGGCGGCCGAGGCGGATGGCTTCGTCGCTGAGCTCGGCGCGGGTCAGTTCCTCGCCGGTGGAGGCCGAATAGCCTTCGTTGAATACCAGGTAGATCACGCGCAACACGCCGTCGAGCCGTTCCGGCAGGTCGCGCCGTGAGGGGACCTGGTAGGGAATACCGGCGCTGCGGATTTTATTTTTGGCCCGCACTATACGCTGGGCGAGGGTGGCGGGGGTCGAGAGGAAGGCGCTGGCAATTTCCTCGGTGGTGAGGCCACAGACCTCGCGCAGTGTGAGCGCGACCCGCGCGTCCATGGACAGCGCCGGGTGGCAGCAGGTGAAGATCAGGCGCAAATGGTCGTCACCCACCCTGTCCTCAGCCCAGTCGGCGGGATCGCCACTGTCGGACTCCAGCTGCTGCGCCATCTCTTCGGTGAGCGGGTCCTGGCGGGACTGGCGGCGCAGCCGGTCTATGGCCTTGAAACGGCCGGTGGATACCAACCAGGCGCGCGGATTGTCCGGCAGCCCCTCCTCTGGCCACTGCCTGAGTGCCGCGGCAAAGGCTTCGTGCAGCGCCTCTTCGGCCAACTCGAAATCCCCCAGCAGGCGGATCAGTGTGGCCAGCACGCGGCGCGACTCAGCGCGATAGATTTCCTCGAGCTTCAACTGTACCGGGCCGGCCTTCGAGTCCGTCATATTCCCGCCTCAAGTCCTTCTTAAATCGAGGCAGCTATTCAATCATTGAATGATCAAAGATAACAGTGATTACCCGGTAATACGCGTGCAAATCTGTGGAGGTCTTGCGCCCTCCACAGATCAAAAAAATTCCACCAGATTACTGGAGAAATCGAGAACCAGTAAGGTTTTACGGTATGGGCTTGTCGCAGTTGACCATCCAGGGAGTACCGAAGCGATCGGTAACCATCGCAAACCTCTGCGCCCAGAAAGTTTCTTCCATGGGCATGATGATATTGCCACCTTCGGACAGGGCTTCATAAATCCGCTCGGCCTCTTCCGGCGTGTCCACGCCGATGGTGATATGCATTCCCTGCGCCGGTTGAAAGGTCGTGGGCGCATCGGAGGCCATAATAATCTGCTCGCCCACTTTCAGCTGCGCGTGCATCACCTGGTCGCTCACCTCGGGGGGCATATCCGCTTCCGGCGGCGCCTCGGCAAAGGTGGACAACACAATAATCTCACCTCCGAGCACCTCGGCGTAAAACTCGAATGCCTCTTTACAGTTGCCGTTGAAATTCAGGTAGGGGGAAAAATTCATAGTCGATTCTCTTGCTTGGTTAATTCCACGATTTGCGCCCTCACCCCTGAAGTAGAGGGTCAGGGAGAGGCGGCACCGATCAAATCCCCCTTCCCAAACCCGTTGACTCGCGCCATCCATGGCGCCCAAATTTGATCTAGTCAAATTTGTCTCCGCAAGTGGGAGAGGGGAGCCGGTCGCCAATCAGACCTGCAGCTGGCGCACTGGCCGCACTTCCACACTGCCGACCCGGGCGGCGGGAATGCCGCTAGCCATCTCCAGTGCCTCATCCAGGTTCCCGGCATCGAGCAGATAAAAGCCGGCCAGCTGTTCCTTGGTTTCGGCAAAGGGCCCGTCGGTAATGGTCACCTTGCCGCCGCGCATACGCACGGTGGTGGCACTGCTCACCGGTTCCAGTGCTTCCGCCGCCAGCATGCGGCCGCTGCCGGCGACCGACTCGGCATAGGCCTGGCACTCGCTGTCCTCCGGACTGTCCGGCAGCGAGTGCAGTTTTTCTTCGTCGCTGTATACAAGACACAGATATTTCATGGTCATCTCCCTGTTTGTTGTATGGTCGGCTCCGGCATCTGCCGAAACCAGGCGCCGGATAACGGCAGTATCACGCTTTGCCAGCAAAGTCGCGACCTGTGCGACGGCCAGATTCAGGTCCCGCGCGCGAACCAGAGCCACCGCAGCCAGCGGCGGGCACGCCACCGGCTGCATTCGATAGTCAGGTATCTGTGGATAAACCAGGCACAGGTATTTCACCACACCCTCTTCGCAGCGGATCTTTCAGCGAATAGTCGTGCCGGGACGAGGGATTTCGACAGGGCGATATTTATTTTTTGGAACTGGCTTTGCAGGGCGCCGCATTCCCTATCTATTGGGAATGCAGCCGAGGTGGTGCTGATGGGGACGGTGCCGATATGGCCGCGGACTGGCGATCGAAGTTCAATATGCGGATCACCAGGCGGCGATTCTTTTTCTGTCCCGCCGGGGTGCCATTGTCGGCAATGGGATCCGTGTCGCCGAAACCCGCGGCCTGTACCCTGTCCCCGGCGATGCCGCGCTCCAGCAGGAAGCTCCGCACCCAGTCGGCCCGCCACTGTGACAGTTTCAGGTTCTTCTCCGCCTCGCCCTCGTTGTCGGTGTGCCCCTCGACGGCGACACGCAGGCCGGGGAAGTCGCGCATGATCACCAGCAGCGCCTCCAGGTCGCCAATGGTATCCATCCGCGGCGCAAAGCCACCGGGCTCGAATTCCAGCTGTAGTACAAAGGTATCGCCGCCGTCCCGTGGTTTCCCACGCAGATAGCGCACCAGCTCATCGGCAAAGGGCGCCGCCGCGCGCGCGGCCTCTTCGCCCTCGCTGGCCTTCACTTCGGTGAGCGGATCCAGGGTGTATTTCTTGTGTGGGTCATAGCAGCCGCCCAGTATCAGGGCGGTGCCCAGCAACAGGCCCGCCGCCAGGGACGGAGAATTGCAGGGGCTGCCCATAGGGGTACTCCCGGTTGGCTGGCGTCGGCAGAATTCTAGTGTCGCCGGCAACTTCCCCACAGGGGCAGATATTCAGAGGAAATTCAGCACCGCCATCAGATCGCTGATCACCCGCGCGCCGGACTTTTCCAGTTGCGGCGCGCGCACCGGATGGGTGCTGTAGCCGACCACCGGCATGCCGGCAGCCACCGCCGCCCTGACCCCGGCGATGGAGTCCTCCACCACCAGGCAGTGTTGCGGCTCCACCCCCATGGTCCGGGCCGCGTGCAGGAACAGGTCCGGATGTGGTTTGCCGCGGGAAACATCTTCGGCACTGAAGATGCGCCCGTCGAAATACTCGTAGAGACCCGTCTTGTTGAGAGTCACGCGCATCTTCTCGTGGGAGCCGGAGGAGGCGACGCAGCTCTGCAGGTTGATCTGCAGCAGGTGGTCGAGCAGGTCCTCGATTCCGGCCACCGAGTCCAGCTCCGCGTGAAACGCCTCGCGAATGCGCCGTTCGGTATTGCCGAAATAGTGGTCCGGCAGCGGGCCGCCGAAACGGGTTTCGATTTCCAGCAGGCAGTCCTGCGCCGGGCGACCGCTGAACTGCTCGTCCAGTTCCTCGGCCGTGGTCTCCATACCCAGCTTGTTCATCTCTTCGGCAAGAATGCGGCAGACAATACTCTCGCTGTCCACCAACACGCCGTCGCAATCGAAGATGACCAGTTCGGTGGCAAACATAAGAGCCCCTAGCTCGCCGAGATAAGCAGAAGGCCGAGCAGAACGCCCACGGCACCACTGACGCGCAGGAAATTCTCATTGCCCTGCGCTATCCGCAGCGCCAGCGCCTTGCTGCGCTCGAATCCGATATGCAGCATATAGGCGCCGGCCAGCACTATCAGTACGCCGAGTGCATTGAAGAGGATATTCCAGGCGCGGGTGTCGGCGATCAGCAGCAGAATCAGGCCGATCACAATGCGCGCCCAGGCGGATACCGCGTAGCCGGTTTCATTCAGGCGCTCACTGATGGTCCGCGCCAGCTGCGGCTGTACGATGATGGCGACAGACAGGGCGATGATCGCCAGGCCCAGCAGCCACAGGATCAGTTTGACCATTGAGTTCTCCATAACTTGGTTTCTGACTAAGGGTAGGGTGCGCCGTGCGCACCAGACAGGGCGAATGGTGCGCGCGGCGCACCCTACAGGTCGCCCCACTGGAACTGCAGTACCGACAGCGCTGCCACCGGCGCCGTCTCGGTGCGCAGTACCCGTGGGCCCAGGCGCAGCGGCACAAACTCCCGCCCCAGGGCGGCGTCTATTTCCGCCTGTGACAGGCCGCCCTCGGGGCCTACCAGCAGTAATGCCGATTCGGGCCGGCCGCGCTCGTTTTCCAGCTGGCGCAGGTCCAGCTCGGTGCGGTGGTGCAACACCAGCTTCAGTTCGCTTTCCGCACGGTCGAGATATTGCGCCAGCTTCAGCGGTTCGGCAATCACCGGCAGGCGGTTGCGCTGGCACTGCTCGCAGGCACTGGCGGCTATCTGGCGCCAGTGTGCGAGTTTTTTCTGCAACCGCTCGCCGGAAAGTTTTACCTCGCAGCGGGAGGTCCACAATGGCTGAATTGCCGTCGCGCCCAGCTCGGTGGCCTTTTGTATCACCCAGTCGAAGCGGTCGCCGCGGGAGATGCCGATGGCCAGGGTCAGCGCCAGGGGCGACTGGCGGTCCCCGTTACTGAAGTCCCCCAGACGCACCCGCGCCCGCTTGCCGGTTTCGACCAGTTCCGCGCTGTACTCGCCGCCGTTGCCGTCGAACAGGACCAGCGGGCGGCCGGTGCCCAGGCGCAACACCTTGACCAGGTGACGGGAGGCAGCCTCGTCCAGTTCCAGTTCGCTGCGGCCGGCCAGAGGCTCGGGGGAAAAGATACGCGGGATGCGCATTCCGGGGAATTCCTTTAATTAGACATACAAAAACGCCGACTCTGAGTCGGCGTTTGATTGGTGGATAGTTTAGGCACTTAGTGTGGGGCCGCGCAATGGACTCGCACGCTCTCCCCCGGCCCCAGTGACTCGCGCCATCCCTGGCGCTCGCCCGCTTCGCGGGCGCCTTCGGCGTCCAAATTTGCTCCAGGCACATTTGTCCCATAAATGGGGGAGGGGAGGTCAGGGCATCAGGTATTTTCCAGGGAAATATGTACCTGCGCCTCGCCGCCCTTGCGGCCCCCCATTTTCTGGCGCAGCACCTCGATCACCTTGTACAGGTTCGGCACCAGGATCAGGGTCACCGCGGTGGCAAAGAGCACGCCGAAGGCGAGGCTGATCACCATCGGAATCAGGAACTGCGCCTGGATAGAGCGCTCGAACATGATCGGCACCAGGCCGATAAAGGTGGTGATGGAGGTGAGGATAATCGGGCGGAAGCGGTCGCGGCCCGCCTGTACCACTGCATCCATCACCGCCATGCCCCCGGCACGCAGCTGGTTGATGCGATCCATCAATACCAGGTTGTCGTTCACCACCACGCCGGCGGCGGCGAGGAAGCCGAGCATGGACATGATACTCATATCGTGGCCCATCAGCAGGTGGCCGAACACAGCGCCGAAGAAGCCGAAGGGCACCGCAGTCAGGATCAGCAGCGGCTGCGAGTAGGAGCGGAAGGCAATCGCCAGCAGCGCGTAGATGGTGAACAGCGACAGCACGAAGAAGGCGATGATGGCGCCGTTGAATTCCTGTTCCTCCTGCATTTCACCGGCGGTCTTCAGGGAGAAGCCGGGGAACTGCTTCTCCCACTCCGGCACCTGCTTCTCGCGCAGCTGCTGCAGTATCTCGTGGGCGCTGGATGTGCCCGGGGTCAGTTCCGCGGTGATGCGCACCGTGCGCTCGCGGTCGGTCCTGCGGATGGTGGTGTAACCGGGCACATAGACGGCGTCCGCCACGGCGCTGAAGGGGATCTCGCCCTGGTTGGTGCGGATACGGATGCGGTCCATCTGCTCCTCACTGGCGCGCTCCTCCTGCGGGTAGCGCACCATCACGCGCACATCCTCGCGGCCGCGGGGAATGCGCTGCACCTCCTCGCCGTAGAAGCCCTGGCGCACCTGCTTGGCCACGTCGGCGAGGCCGATGCCCATATTGGTGGCGTGGGGCTTGAGCTGTATCTCGATATCCTTGCGCGCACTGGTCAGGTTGTCGCGTACGTCGTAGACGCCGGCGTAGCCGTCCAGCGCTTCCTTCACCGCGTCGGCGGCGGCGCGCAGCTCGGCCATGTCGCCGGAGGCGGTGCTCAGGTTTACGGACATGCCGGCACCGTCCTCGCCGATGGTGGCGGAGATATTCATCTCCTCCACGCTGGCGGGTAGCTCGCCGATAAATTCGCGCCAGCGCAGCGCCAGCTGCTCGGAGGTGACATCGCGCTCTTCGCCATCGGTGAGCTGCAGCAGCACGTGGATATTGCCGCGCCACAGGAACACCATGGTGTTTTTCACAAAGGGCACGCCGTTGTTCAGCGCCAGCATGTCCTTGTCTTCCGCCAGCCGGTCGCCGGCGCGCTCGAACTGCTCCATGACCCGCTTGGCTTCCTCGAAGGATTCGCCGGGCGCCATGACGGTATTCAACTCCAGTAGGTCGGAGGGCACCTTGGGCGAGAAGGAGGAGCCGATATAACCGCCCTTGAACACCGCGAAGGAGAGCAGCAGTGCCATCAGGAAGATCATTACCGTGACGCGGCTGCTGCTGAGGGATTTCTCCAGCAGCGGCATATAGTACTTGTCGCCCGCCACTTTCATGGCACCGGCAAACTTGCCGCGCAATTTCTGCAGCTTGACGCCCGCGCCGGAAGTGGCCTGCTTTTCCGGCTTCAGGTTCACCAGGTGCGCCGGCAGAATCAGCAGCGACTCGATCAGTGAGAAGAACAGCGCCAGCAATACCACCACCGGCAGCGACAGCATCATCTGCGCGGTATAGCCGGGCAGGAACAGCATGGGTATGAAGAACACCATGGTGGACACCACGGCGAAGATCACCGGCGAGGACACCTGCTTCACGCCCTCTTCCGCCGCCGCCAGGCCGGTCACGCCGCGGTCGTGGGCCGCGTGCACCGCCTCGCCGACGATGATGGCGTCGTCGACGACAATCCCCAGGATCAGCAGGAAGGCGAACAGCGACAGCATGTTCAGGGTCACGCCGGTCACCGGCAGCAGCCACAGGGCGCCCATAAAGGCAGTGGCGATACCGATGGTCACCCACACCGCCAGCGCCGGGCGCAGGAACAGCATCAGCAGCACGAACACCAGCACCAGGCCGCCGAGGGCGTTGCCGGCCAGCAGGTTCATGCGGCCCTCGTAGGCCTTGGAGAAGTCGAACCAGATATCGAACTCCATACCCGGCGGCAGCTGCTCGCGGGCCTCGGCCATGAATTCCTTGATCGCATCGGCGGTGGCCACCACATCCAGCGGATCCCCCTGCAGCACGCGCAGGTTCATGGCCGGGTTGCCGTTGAAGCGGATCACGCCGCTCTCTTCCTCGAAACCGTCCTCGATATCCGCCACGTCGCCGAGCAGCAGCTGGGTGCCGTCGGCGCGGCTCACCAGCGGGATGCGCGCGAAATCGTCGGCGGTGTAGGCCTGGCCGCGGGTCTGCACCTGGATATCACCGCGGTCGGAACGCACCATACCCGCCGGCAGGTCCAGCGAGGAGCGGCGCACCGCATTGGCGACATCGTCGAAGCTCAGGTTGTAGCGGCGCAGGTCCAGTTCGGAGACCTCGATGGACACCTCGTCGGCGCGATCACCCCAGACGTCCACCTGGCGCACGCCGGGAATCAGCAGCAGCTTGTCGCGCATGTCCAGCGCCGTGTCCTTCAGCTGGCGCTGGGACACGGGGCCGCCGATGGCGATATGCATTATCTGCGTCGACCACTCCTCCAGCGAGACCACCGTGCGCTCGATATCCGCGGGGAAGGTACTGATGGAGTCCACCTGCACCTTGATGTCGTTCAGCAGGCGCAGCTCATCGTAGCCGTCCACGGTCTCTACCCGCACGGTACTGTGGCTGCGGCGGGAGAAGGAGCTCACCTCCTTGATGCCCTTGACGTCGGAGATGGCCTGCTCGATCCGCTGGGTGACCTGTTGCTCCACTTCCGCCGGGCCGGCGCCCGGGTAACTGATATCGACGCGCACTATGCCCGGATTGATGGCCGGGAACACTTCGCGGCCGATATGGGAAATGCCGAATACGCCGCCGATGAGGATCATGATCATCAGCAGGTTGGCGGCCTTACTGTTGCGAACGAACCATTGAATGATGCCCTGCATGATCAGCGCGCCCCCTGCGCGACGCCCGCGGCCGGATTGGCAGCGGCGGCACTGGCGGTCGAGTCGGCATCATCGCCCTCTTCGCCCAGCAACAGGCCGGTCGGCTTTTCGTTCAGCGGATTGGCAGTGATCACCATACCCTCGCGGGAGTAGCCGAGGCTGGATACGATGACGCGCTCGCCCGGGGTGACATCGCCGCGCACCCAGACTTCCTCTTTCACCGCCTGCAGCAGCTGCACATCCTTGAATACCAGTTTGTTCTCCGCATCCAGCACCAGCAGGTGGTCGCCCTCGTGCAGGGCCTGGCGCGGCAGGCGAATGATGTTGTCGAGGGTCTTGCCGGCGATATCCGCCTCGACGAAGAGACCGTTCACCAGCGGTGCCTCGCCCTTGTAGGGGTTCTGTACCTGGGCCACCGCGTAGACGAAACGGCTGTTGGGATCGATGCTGGCCTCGGTGCGCACTATCTCGCCGCGCCACTCGCGCTGCCGGCCGGCGATCTGTGCAGCCAGGCGCACCGCCGGACCATTCTTAATCGACTGGCCCAGGGGCAGGTCCAGCAGGGACAGCTGGTGGTCGGTCAGCGGCAGGCGCACCTCGGCGATACCGGTGCTGTGAATCCTGGCCAGTTTGGTGCCGGGGGTGATGTACTGGCCCAGGTCGACGAAGGTCTCGACCACACGGCCGGCGAAGGGCGCCTGCACCCGGGTGCGCTGCAGGTCCAGCCTGGCCTGGTCGCGGTCGGCGCGGGCGGCGGCCACGGCGGCCTCGGCGGCAGACAGTTGCGGTTGGCGCAGGAAGAGGTCGTTGGCAGCCTTGCTGCCCAGGTCGCGCCACTCGCGCTTGGCCTGCTTGGCGCGGCCCTGCTCCTGCGCCAGGGTGGACTTGGCATTGGCCAGCTGCGCCTCGGCGCGGGTCAGCTGGTGCGCATAGTCCGCCGACTCAATCTGTACCAGGGAGTCACCATCGGCGAAGAAGCCGCCGGGCACGAAGGCATCGTTCACGCTCTCGATCACACCGCCGACCCGCGCCACCACCTCAATCTCGTGGCGCGCGTGCACCGTACCCTGGCTGGGCACCAGCAATGTCTGGCGGCCCGGCTCGGCGTAGAGGACATCGGCCACAGGCGGCACCGCCGCCTCGGCAACTTTTTCCTCAGGTTTCGGTGCCAGGACCGATACCAAGGCTATGGCGGCGACGCCGGCGATAACAACAATCGCCAAAAACTTGTTTTTGTTGGAAATTTTCACAAATACCCTCAACCCGGACAGGACGGAAATTGATCAAAATTTAGCTAGTTGCGCATTCTACTGGAGTTCGACGACGAGGGAAGCCATTTTGGATGCAGGCTGTCGCAAGCGGCTGCACTTCGCCGCAAATGGCCGCAAATAACCAGGCCGCGAGGGAGAGACCGCGGTCAAACCTTTCTCACTGCGCGCGCCTCGCGCATAATGCCCCACCGAATTTGCCCCGTATGGACGCCCCCCGTGCGCCCATGCAGATGTAGAAGCCCGCAGTACGGATTTAAAAACAAGATGCTGGATATCAACGCCCGAATTGCCGAAGAACTCAACGTACGCCCGCAACAGGTTTCCGCAGCGGTGGCGCTGCTGGACGAGGGCGCGACAGTGCCGTTTATCTCCCGCTACCGGAAGGAAGTCACCGGCGCCCTGGACGACACCCAGCTGCGCACCCTGGAAGAGCGGTTGCGCTACCTGCGCGAACTGGAGGAGCGCCGCGCCGCCATCCTCAAGAGCATCGACGAGCAGGGCAAGCTGACCCCGGAGCTGGCGCAGCAGATCAATGCCGCCGACACCAAGAATCGCCTCGAAGACCTCTACCTGCCCTACAAACCCAAGCGCCGCACCAAGGGCCAGATCGCCATCGAAGCCGGCCTGGAGCCGCTGGCCGATGCGCTGTTCGGCAACCCCTCCCTGAACCCGGAAGAGGAAGCCCAGCCGTACCTCAACACCGATAACGAAGACGCCTCCCTGCACGTCAAGGACATCAAGGCGGCCCTCGACGGTGCCAAGTTCATCCTGATGGAGCGCTTCGCCGAGGATGCCGAGCTACTGGGCAAGCTGCGCGAATTCCTCAAGCGCGACGGCCAGGTGAAATCGAAATTACTGGACGGCAAGGAGCAGGAGGGCGCCAAGTTCCGCGATTATTTCGAATACGCCGAAGACTGGGCCAAGGTGCCCAGCCACCGCGCCCTGGCCATCTTCCGCGGCCGCAACGAGGGCGTGCTGGCCATCAGCCTGGGCCTGGAGGACGACGAAGAGCGCGCACCGACCCAGGGCCACCCCTGCGAGACGATGATCGCCAGGCACGTGGAAATCGAGGATCAGGGCCGCCCGGCGGACAAGTGGCTGGGTGAAGTGGTGCGCTGGACCTGGCGCATCAAGCTGCTGACCAGCCTCGAGACCGACCTGATGGGCGAGCTGCGCGAGAAAGCGGAAGAGGAGGCGATCAAGGTCTTCTCCCGCAACCTGAAGGACCTGCTGCTGGCCGCCCCGGCGGGCCAGAAGGCCACCATCGGCCTGGACCCGGGCCTGCGCACCGGCGTCAAGGTGGCCGTCGTCGACGCCACTGGCAAGTTGCTCGACCACACCGCCATATTCCCCACACCGCCGCAGAATCGTATCCAGGAATCCGCCGCGGTCATCGCCGCCCTGTGCGCCAAGTACGACGTGGGCCTGATCGCCATCGGCAACGGCACCGCCAGCCGCGAGACCGACAAATTTGTCGGCGACACCATCAAGCAGTACAAGCTCAGCGCGCAGAAGGTCATGGTGAACGAGGCCGGCGCCTCGGTGTACTCCGCCTCCGAATTCGCCGCGCGCGAGTTCCCGGACCTGGACGTGACCATCCGCGGTGCCATTTCCATCGCCCGCCGCCTGCAGGACCCGCTCGCCGAGCTGGTAAAAATCGAGCCCAAGTCCATCGGCGTTGGCCAGTACCAGCACGACGTATCCCAGACCCAGCTGGCCCGCTCCCTGGATGCGGTGGTCGAGGACTGTGTAAACGGCGTCGGCGCCGAACTGAACTCCGCCTCAGCACCGCTGCTGTCGCGGGTGTCCGGCCTGAGCGCATCCATCGCCAACAATATCGTCAGCTACCGCGACCAGCACGGCGCCTTCAGGAACCGCAACCAGCTGAAAGAAGTGCCGCGCCTGGGGCCCAAGGCCTTCGAGCAGGCGGCGGGCTTCCTGCGCATCAACAGCGGTGAGAATCCGCTGGACAGGTCCGGCGTACACCCGGAGTCCTACGTGGTGGTCAAGCGCATCGCCGAGAAGAACGGCCGCGAGATCAACAGTCTGATCGGCGACTCCGCCTTCCTGCGCCGCCTGAACCCGGCCGACTACACCGACGACAAGTTTGGAATGCCGACGGTGACCGATATCATCGCCGAGCTGGAAAAGCCCGGCCGCGACCCGCGCCCGGAATTCCGCACCGCCCAGTTCGAAGAGGGCGTGGAGGACATCAAGGACCTGCGTCCGGGTATGGTGCTGGAAGGCACAGTCACCAACGTCACCAACTTCGGCGCCTTCGTCGATATCGGCGTGCACCAGGACGGCCTGGTCCATATCTCCGCGATGTCGGAGAAATTCGTCAAGGATCCGCACGAAGTGGTCAAGGCCAACGACATCGTCAAGGTCAAGGTGATGGAAGTGGACGTGGCGCGCAAGCGTATCGGCCTGTCCATGCGCATGAGCGACGAGCCGGGAGAACAGGGCAGCGGCGGCGTCAAGAAGGGCGACCACCGCGAGAGCCGCCAGGCGCAGCGACACAACAACAAGAGTCGCCAGCAGCAAAACAGTGGCGGTCGCGGCAGTATGGGCGACATCCTCGCTGCGGCCATGGCTGGCAAGAAGAAATAGCCCTGGGTATCCGGGCTCGCATGGCTTTTACGATCGCGGTGAGCAGTGCAGCCTTTACCGTCGACCAATAAAAAAACGGATGCGATTGCATCCGTTTTTTATCGGCGCGAAAACCTGCCAGATTATTCGACGCCTTCTTTATCCGCCATATTGACCACCACAGTCGACGGATACTTGTAGAAAGCGTTAGTAGCGCCATCAATAATGCAGGACGCGGTCAGGATGCAGGCATCCCATACCAGGTCCAGCAGCAACCACTGCGCCTGGAAGCTCGGGCTCGCAGAGCCAACACCCTTCTGGCTAGCATTTTCACACTCCACTTCCAGCTGATTGCCGTCTTTATGGATTACGGACGTGGTATTGGCCACAACACGCCATTCACCTTCCTCATTCCGAATCTGACACTGCGTTGACTCTGGAGAGCTGTCATTCAGCGTCGACACCATTATGTCCTGATTGGAGCCATCGAATATGGTGGCGCATCCCCCTAGTGTAAAGGCCGCGGCAAACATACAAGTAGCCAGTGCATTTTTAAGCATTACATTTTCCCAAAGTATTTTTTCTAAACATCCCGACAATACGCCAAAGTCATGGCAGAAAACGGGCGGGCAATACTGTGCTCACAGGTTGAGAGCGTCAAGGGCGGATACATGGTCAATCCACAAATGAGACATACCCAGCCAAAGGCACTGCGGCGTCAACGAACACAGCGCCCAACCCTTTCAACGAAAGCATGGATATTTTCACCGGCATTGTTTCTATGTCGAAAATTAAGCGGAACCGCACAAATTTTGCACTGGAGGCGGTACGCAAAGACGAATCTCGTATTCGCCCTGGCCGATTAACCACTGCCGCCACTATTGAAGTAAGCTTTCATCCGGCGCGCTGGTAAAGTGCATCCGCTTCCTGCTTTCCGGATGGTTGAGGGTCAGCTCCGCCGCGTGCAGCAACAGTCGCGGCGCGGCCGCCAGTGCTTGCGGATGGGCGTAGAAGGGATCGCCGAGAATGGGGTGACCTATCGCCTGCAGGTGCACCCGCAGCTGGTGCGAGCGCCCGGTGACTGGTTGCAATTCCATCAGGCTGCAGTTACGGGCAGCGGCGATTTTCTTCCAGTGGGTCAGCGATGGCTTGCCAACTTCATAGTCCACCTTCTGCCGCGGGCGGTTGGGCCAGTCGCAGATCAGCGGCAGGTCGATTTCCCCCGTCTCCGCTTCCGGCTCCCCCCACACTTTCGCAAGGTACTTTTTCTCTACCA
This sequence comes from Microbulbifer taiwanensis, assembly GCF_014904815.1. Classification (GTDB taxonomy): domain Bacteria; phylum Pseudomonadota; class Gammaproteobacteria; order Pseudomonadales; family Cellvibrionaceae; genus Microbulbifer; species Microbulbifer taiwanensis. The sequence goes on along the minus strand of NZ_JACZFR010000036.1, from coordinate 51,808 downwards.
ATCGGTTCTGGAAGAGGGCGCTGAGTTTTCGGTGTGCCTCGGGGTCCCGCGCCATCACCACCAGGCCGGAGGTATCCATATCGAGGCGGTGCACTATCAGTGCACCCGGGTACTCCGCCTGCGCCCTACTGGCCAGGCTGTCGCGGTGGGCGGGGTCGCGCCCGGGCACGCTGAGCAGGCCGCAGGGCTTGTCCAGCACTAACAGCGACTCATCGGCGTAGACGACCGCCAGGTAGGGCTTTGTGGGTGGGCGGTATGGCCGCAACTGCTCTCTCCAGCTTCAAACATCTAATAAGACTGCGGCTTTGGTGAAGCCTCAAAATCGATCGCGGCCATGGGCGGATGGCCGCGAACATAGTATCCGCAACCGCGAAACTGTCTACTTCAATAGCGCTTCCAGCGCCATCCTGATCCGCGGCGGAATCGCCACCGACCGGTTCTCCACCCGATCCACGAACACATGGGTAAAGCTGCCCACCGCACAGGCCTCTTCCCCGTCGCGCCGGAAGATCCCTACTCCATAAGTCACGGAACTATTGCCCAGCTTCTCCACCCGCAGCCCCGCCTCGATTTCCTCCGGATAGGCAATCGCGGCACGGTAGTCGCAGCTGGAATTCACCACATAGCCCACCACCGGCGCGTGGTGAATATCCAGCCCGCCCTCCTCGATCAGGTAGCGGTTTACCGCCGAGTCGAAATAGGAGTAGTAGGTCACGTTATTCACATGACCGTAGATATCATTGTCCTGCCAGCGGGTGCTGATGGGGTAAAAGACCCGGTAGCGCTCGCGCGATATTGGTCTGGGGCCATTCATCTACTGATTTTCCGCAGCCGTTCCATCGATACTGTCCGCCACCGGCGATTCATCACTGACCTTGAGCGGCGCGGCCAGAATGCGCTTCAACAGGGACACGCCCCTGCGCCAGCCGAGAATACTCTGCGCGGTAACCACGCCGCCGATCATGGCGCCGGCGACGCCGCAGCTCATGATGTCCTGTCCGGTCAGGTAGAGTCCTTTGATGCGGCTCTGCGGGCGCAGCCAGGGCTGCTCGAAGCGATTGGGATCGTGGTCCAGGCCGTAGATCTCGCCGCGCGGGTAGGAACAGAAGTAGTCGGTGGACAGCGGTGTGGACAGTTCGCAGTAGTCTATCTGTCCGCGCAGCTGCGGGAAGTGTTTGTAGAGGTGCTCGAGCAGGCGCTGGCTGTATTTTTCCTTCAGCGCCTCGTATTCGTCGCCGCGCTTGCCCCAGGGCTGGTCGTGCCACCGGGCAAACCACTCGTACTTGCCCGGCGCGACTATCTCGATGGTGGCGCGGCCCGGGTAGCGTTTTATGAAACTGGGGTCCTTGGCGGACGGGAAGGAGATGTAGACCAGGGGGATTTCCCGCTCGCTGTCTTCGAGGAACTTCTGCACCTCGCCATCGTAGTCGGCGCTCGGGTAGAGCCAGTAATTGGTTTTCGGCAATCCCAGCTCCTCGGCGGTCTTCTGCAGGCCGATATAGAGGCAGACATGGGCCATTGAACGCTGCACGCTTTCCAGGTCGCGACTGTAGCCGGCCTGCCCACTGGCGCTCTGCGGCAACAGTTTTTCGAAGGTATTGAAAACCCCCGCACCGGAAATGACCAGCGGTGCCTCTATCTCGGTGCCATCCGCCATGCGCAGCCCACGCACGCGGTTGCCGTCGAGCAGTATGGTTTCCACCTCTGCGTAGGTGAATACCTCGCCGCCGGACTTCTGTATCTGCGGAATGATCGTCTCGGCAATCTGGCTGGCACCGCCAACCGGGTAGTAGCCGCCGTACAGATAGTGCCGGACTATCAGCGCGTGGATGATGAAACTGCCGGTCTTGGGCGTCATACCGTTGTCGCCCCACTGGCCGGTCAGCACCGCTATCAACTGTTCGTTGTCAGTCAGCTGGCGCAACACTTCATAGGTGGTTTTGTTCAGCCATGACGGCTCGCGCAATCTGCGCAACAGGCGGACCGCGGGCCCGCACCAACGCGGCAACAGTTTTTCCACAGTCCGCAGCGGCATGGCCTTGGCCACCGCATTGACCCGGTGCAGGTATTCCTCGATGGTTGCCCGCTCGCCGGGAAAGCGCCGCACCATTTCATCGATAAATTCGTCGCGCCCGGCGCGCAGGTCGTACTGCTCGTCGCCGATGCAGATGCGGTCGTAGGTGGCATCCATCGGCGCCCATTTGAGCCTGCCGGCGGAGAGGAAATCGAACAGCCTGCGGGTGACCGTCGGGTGCTCGCCGACATCGCCGATATAGTGCACCCCCACATCCCACTCGTAGCCATTGCGATCGTAGGCGTGGGTGAATCCACCGGCGGTGTAGTGCTGCTCCAGTACCAGCACCTTCTTGCCGGCAGCACTCAGCATGGCCGCGGTCGTCAGGCCACCGATCCCCGAGCCTATCACCAGCGCATCGTAAGGACCCTCGAGGCGGCCGGGCCTGTAGCGCCTGCCTATGCGAAGACGGCTGGGTTTGGGAGCGCTGCGCGGAGTTTCTGCTGACTGGACCATAGCGGCCTCACGGCTATTGCTGTTGTTATTGCTCCACCTTAACGTCGCAAAATCAGTTATGCAACAAATTGCATATCGTAAAGCCCTTTGCCCGCTTTATATAATTTATATATGATTTGTATATTCAGCTAGGGGCAAAAGCGCATGGGTATAGTCAAAATTTCCGAAGAGCTGCACGACGAGATACGCAAGGCGAGCACTGCCATGACGCGCTCCATCAATGCGCAGGCGGAATTCTGGATCAAGATCGGCATGCTGGCGGAGCTCAATCCGGAGCTGAGTTACAACCAGCTGTGCAAGAAGCTGCTGCGCGCACAGACGCCGACGCTGGAAGAACTGACCCGTGAATAACATCAGAATCAAAAACACCGCCGAGCAGGCGCTGATGCGCGACGCCGGCCGGCTGCTGGCGCGGGTCTTCGCCATGCTGGATGACTTTATCGCCCCCGGCGTTTCCACCATGCAGATCAACGACAGGGTCGAGGCGTTTATCGTCGGGGAGCTCCAGGCCAGGCCGGCCAGCAAGGGCCAGTACGGCTATCCCTATTCGCTCAACACCTCGGTCAACGAGGTGGTCTGCCACGGCATGCCGCGGGCGTCGCAGTTATTGAAAAACGGCGATATCGTCAATGTGGATATCACCCTGGAAAAAAGCGGCTTTATCGCCGACTCCAGCAAGATGTATATGATCGGCGGCGTGGCTCCGGTGGCCAAGCAGCTGGTGGACACAACCTACGAGGCCATGTGGAAGGGCATAGACGCGGTCAGACCCGGCGCAACTCTGGGCGATATCGGCCATGCGATACAGAAACACGCCGAAGGGCGCGGCTACAGTGTGGTGCGCGAGTATTGCGGCCATGGGATAGGCCGGGAAATGCACGAGGAGCCCCAGGTACTCCACTACGGCCGCCCCAACAGCGGCACCCTTTTACAGGAGGGCATGACCTTTACCATAGAGCCGATGATCAACCAGGGCGACCGCAAGACCAAAACCAAAAAGGACGGCTGGACGGTTGAGACCCGCGACGGCAGGCTGTCGGCGCAGTGGGAGCATACGGTGCTGGTCACCACTGATGGCTGTGAAGTACTTACACTCCGCGCTGAGGAGGTGCGTTCCACAGCCGATCACAGCAGTAACACGATAAACAAGGTAGTAAGAAGTGAACCGAGTAAGTAAAGACCGGGGAGAGTGCATCGTTTTTGTTCACGGGGCACTTGCCGATGCCCGGATGTGGCAGCCCCATATCTCAAACATCGAATCGGAATATGATGCCCGCGCCGTAACACTGCGCCACTTCGACGCAGCCGAAGACTGCAGCTTCGGCTTGAACACCCACGCTGACGACCTGGCTGGTTTTCTGAAATCCCTGCACGAACCGGCGCACATAGTGGCATGGTCATACGGTGCAGATGTCGTGCTGAATACTCTGACAAGACACGGTAGTGCGGTTGCGAGCGTATTCCTGTACGAACCGGGATATCCGGGATCCGTGCCACAAGAAAAGATGAATTCCTGGCTGGCCGATGCGAACGCGATGTTTGCACCGATATTCCAGGCCGTAGAGCAAGGCGATCTGCCCCTGGCCGTTGAACTGTTAATGGATGCCTCCGCAAACCGGAAAGGCTACTTCAGTTCCCAGGCAGATTTCTATCGACAGCAGCAACTCAGCAAAGCCTATACGCTGCCCCTACAATTGAACCAGAGTGAGCAGCCACAACTGGATGCGGACTCACTGGGGGAAATAAATGTCGACACCACCATTGCCTTTGGCTCGCAAAGCAGACACCTGAACAAGGTCACCTGCGCCTCTGTCAGTGCATCGGTCAATGGCTCCAGACTGCTCTGCGTTCCCGATGTCAACCATATGTTGCCACAGGAAAATCCAGATCACTTTATGCTACTGGTGAGAGAGCACCTTTCACAGATCGGCAATTAGTGAAATCCCGCGACAAACTATGGCCGCGACTGGCGTACCGGTGTCTATCGGTTGCAGCCATGATTCCTTTTTGCCGATAAGAATCACGGCCCCCTTATTGGCAAACCTAAAAGGGCCCTACTGCAGTAGTGCAGCCGGGCCCGCTGGGCTCCGGCCTGCGCCGGAGTGACGAGTTGCGGGTCAGAAGTTATAGCGCAGCTCGGCGCCGTAGCTTCTCGGCTCGGAGATGGACGTGTAGGGCGTACCGAACACATCCAGCGTGCGGCCGCTGGGAATATCCGCGCGCCCATTGTCGAGCAGATTGCGGCCCCAGAATGCCAGCTCGTAGCTGCCGTTGCCGCTCATCCAGCTGATGCGCCCGTTCAGGCGCTTGTCGTCCTCACCGACGCCGTCGATTTCACTGAAACTCTCCAGATAACCCGGCTCCAGCTCGTCGGTATTCTCCGCGTAGATATAGTCCAGGTGCACATTGAGGGCGCCGACCGGGATCGCCGGTGCCCAGTCCACGACCAGCGTGTAGGCGGTATTGACCGAGGACTTGTCGCGATCCTGCTGTAGCTCCCCTTCTGCATCATAGAAGGGATCCCATTCGGACTCCTCGTCGCGCACCGTGGTCACCATACCCAGGCGCAGGGTATCCAGCGGCAGCCAGTCCACGGTGACCTCAAAGCCGTTGAACTGCTGGTCACCGTTGATCACGCGCGGCAACGCATTGGCGGAGCCCGGCGGCTTGCTCTCTACGCTGCGCTGGCGATTGTCCACGGTCATGTCGAAGTAGCTGACCTGTACCCGCAGCAGGTTTTCCACAAGATCGCCCTTAACGCCCAGCTCGATATTGTCCACTTCCTCCGGCTCGATCGGCGTATCGGCGGTGAGCAGGTTGAGGGAATCGAAACCGCCGGACTTGTAGCCGGTGGAGTAGGACAGGAAGGCCATGGCGGTTTCCGAGAAATGGTACTGGCCGACCAGCCGGCCGGTGGTCGCACTCCACTCCTCGCGCGCCTCGCGCACACCCTGGCCTACGTTGTAGTCGTCGGCAGTGGAGAAGATCACCTCTTCCATACCCGGGCGTATGTCGCGGTAGTTGGTACCCGGCGTCAGCCAGCTGAAGGATTTCTCGTCGGTGCTGTAGCGCAGGCCGGCGAGGATATTGATGCTGTCGGTGAGCGCATAGTCCATATCGAAATAGACGCCCCAGTTGGTGAAGTCGCCCTCGTTCTCCACCCGCTCGACCCAGTTGCGGCCGGCGAATGAGGGACCGAACAGCATGCCGGTACCGAGGACATTGTAGGCAATCGCATCGTAGTAGTCGTCCACCTGCGGCAGCGGGCCGGTGAGCCCCATCGCCGGCGCAACCAGGGTGGTAAAGGTGGCCCAGTCGTCCGCCTCCCACAGGTGATCGACACTGTCCAGGGCCGCCAGTGCCTGGCCGGCCGCCATATCACCGATACCGCCATCCCCCGGAAAGCCGCCGGCGGACAGGGCCGCGCCGCCGGCGATCTGCGCGCGCAGTTCGGGATTGTTGACGATATCGGTGGTGACCAACCGCGTGACGGAGCTGGCGGTGGCGGTGACATCGGTGCTCTGGTAGATATTCTCGCGGGAGTAGTTGGCCCCCATGACCGCAGTCACCTTATCGCCGCTGAAATTCACCTGCAGCTCGTGGTAGCCGATATCCGAATCGAAGATATTGTTGGTGTCCAGGTAGCGGCTGATTTCCGCGGTGCCGTCCTCCTCCTCGCGATTGCTGGTTTCCCACTGGCGATAGCTGGACACCCATTTCATGCTCCAGCGGTCATTGAAACTGTGCATCAGCTTGGCGTTGACGGTGGACATGGAGCGGGTCTCCTCCCCCTCCATCACGTCGTTCTCCACCTTGCGCTCGAAGGGATCGATACTGTAGCTGTAGGGGCTGACACCGATAGCCTGGCGCGGTGCACTGTCCACTTCATCCCAATCGTAGGAGAGCTGCGCCGATGTGTTGTCGGTGATATCCCACCAGGCGGAGAGGCGCCCGGTCAGGATATCTTCGGACCCCGAGTCGACGCCGCCGGGATAGACATTTTCCACATAGCCGTCGCGCTGGTAACTCATCAGGTTACCGCGCACAAAGAAACTGTCGGAGAGCGGCGTGTTGAGCATGCCCTCCAACTGCTGCAGGCCGAAGTTTCCCAGGCGGGCAGACAGGAAAGCATCGAAATCCGCCTGCGCCCGGTTGGGCACCATGTTTACCGTACCGGCGGCAGCGTTGCGCCCGAAGAGCGTGCCCTGCGGCCCCTTCAATACCTCCACCCGCTGCATATCGGTAAACGACATGGAAGTGGCCGGGCTGGGTACATAGGCGTCGTCGTAGAAGACTGCCACCGACGGATCGCCGCCGGCGCTGATACTGGGGCTCTCGATACCGCGGATACTCAGTGCCGACTGGGTAACACTGCTGCCGGCCTCAAAACCGGGAATATAGTCGGCCATATCGCTCAGCTTGAGCGCATTGGTATTTTCCATATCGGTGCTGGAAAAGGTATCCACGGTCACAGGCACTTCCAGCGCATTCTGTTCGCGCTTCTGCGCGGTTACCGTCACTTCTTCGAGCGCCAGCTCTTCGGCGAAAGCCTGGGCGCTGAGACTGCCGGCAACAGCAATCGCCAGCGCGAGGGGATGCCGCCCAATCAACTTGGCATTGTTCATCGATCTCTCCATAGGGTTATTTTTATTTTCTGCGCGGCGGGGCCATTTATGGCGCGCAACCGCCTGTGGAGAAATACAAATAATCAACGAAAAGTTGGTACGCAGATGTTCGCGTACCAGTTACTGCAGCGAAATTCGTTATTATTTTCTCCGCAATTTTTTTCGAAACAGCGCATTGAAATTAGCACATGGGTTTTACGCTGGCTATACGGATGTACCAGTATCAGGCAGACTGCGCTCGACAATTCCGGCGAGTGTCGCCAACCGCTAAACCCGGCATTCCCATTGCGCTAAACTGCACAGGATTGCCAGCCATACAACGAGCGCGCCCATGGCCAAATCCGAATTCGAAGACCTGAAACTCGACAACCAGCTCTGCTTCAGCCTCTACTCCACCTCCCTGGCCATAAGCAAGATGTACAAACCCCTGCTGGAGAAGCTGGGACTCACCTACCCGCAGTACCTGATGATGCTGGTGTTGTGGGAGGAAGACGGCATCACCGCCACCGAGCTGGGCCGGCGCCTGGGCCAGGACAAGGGCGCATTGAGCCCGGTGATCAAACGCCTGGAAGCCCAGGGCCTGATCGATCGCCGCCGCGATCCCGGGGATGAGCGCCGCGTCCACCTGCAGCTCACCGCCACCGGCAAATCCATGCAGCGCCAGGCGCACACCATACCCTCGCAGGTGCTGCGCGCCACCGGCCTCGACCGGGCGGCGGTGCAACGGCTGAAAACACAGATAGAGGCCGTGCGCCGGGCCCTGAACAGTCTCACCGAGAACTCTGACTGATACGTCACCCTTCCAGTTTCCTCGCAAATCCCCCGCCAGCGACTACCTTCAACGGAAGCTATCAACACGATAGTAAAAAATGATTATCGCGATTACAGTTATCGCGATAACTTTCTCTCCGTGCCCGGCACAACACTGAATTTCAACATCACTCAATGAGGACACAGTCATGCAGGTACTCTACAAAGCCGTAGCCACTGCCACCGGAGGCCGCGACGGCCAGGCCAAGTCATCCGACGGCATACTGGATGTAAAACTCACCACCCCGAAAGAGCTCGGTGGCCCAGGCGGCGACGCCACCAATCCGGAACAACTGTTTGCCGCCGGCTACTCCGCCTGCTTTATCGGCGCGATCAAATTTGTCGCCGGTCAGGAAAAAGTCAAGGTACCGGAAGACACCAACGTGCGCGGCGAAGTGGGTATAGGTCCGATCAATGGAGGCAAGGGGTTCGGCCTGGATATCGACCTGTATGTCAGCTTGCCTGGCCTGGATAAGGAAACCGCCGAGAAGATCGCCAACCGCGCCCACGAAGAGGTGTGCCCCTACTCCAACGCAACGCGCGGCAACGTGGATGTGCGCCTGCACGTCGAGACCTGAGACAACTCGCAGTCAACCCCGATACTCCCGGAGGTAAGAGTCATGAAAAAATCACCCTTATCCAAGCTGGTATTCTCACTGTTCTTTGCCCTGGACACCGCTATCGCCTTCGGCGCCGGCTCCCCGGGAGTGGAGCAGAACACACAGAAGTTTCTCGAAACGCTCGAACAGGGCGGCGGCAAACCACTCGAGCAACTATCACCCGAAGATGCCCGCGCGGTGCTGACCGGTGCCCAACGGGGCGCCAAACTGCCGTCGGCAGAGGTGTCGCGGAAAACCATCGAGGTTGACGGCGAGCCGCTGAAGCTGGTGATCGTCAAGCCGAAGGGCGCCAAAGGACAGCTGCCGGTATTTATGTTCTTCCACGGCGGCGGCTGGGTTCTGGGTGACTTCCCCACCCACGAGCGCCTGATCCGCGACCTGGTAGTGCGCTCCGGTGCCGCAGCCGTCTACGTGGACTACACCCCGTCACCGGAAGCCAAGTACCCCACGGCGATCGACCAGGCCTACGCGGCGACCGAGTGGGTCGCTAAGCACGGCGGGGAAATCGGCGTGGACGGCTCGCGCCTGGCGGTAGCCGGCAACAGTGTCGGCGGCAATATGGCCGCGGTGGTGGCCCTGAAAGCCAAGGAAAAGGGTACGCCGAAGATCCGCTTCCAGCTGCTGCTGTGGCCGGTGACCGATGCCAACTACGATAACGCGTCTTACAAGCAGTTCGCCGAGGGCCACTTCCTGACCCGCAACATGATGAAATGGTTCTGGGACAACTACACCACCGACCCCAAGCAACGCGCCCAGATCTACGCCTCGCCGCTGCGCGCCACCACCGCGCAACTGCAGGGACTGCCCCCGGCGCTGATTCAGACTGCGGAAATGGATGTACTGCGGGATGAGGGCGAAGCCTACGGACGCAAACTGAACGACGCCGGTGTCACCGTCACCTCAGTCCGCTACAACGGCATGATCCACGACTTCGGCCTGCTCAATGCACTGAGCGAAGTGCCTGCGGTGCAGGATGCGCTGGACCAGGCCGGACAGGAACTGAAGCAACAGCTGCAATAGCAGCCACTGATCAGGCAAAAAGGCCCCGACACCGGGGCCCTATTGCCATTTGCAGCACCGTACTGATCCATTCCGCTAATGGCGCCAGTGCCGTTCACTACTCCCCAAAAGTAGAAATCAGACCATTTCTCTCGATTTCGCAATAGACACAAACACCCTGCCACTCCATATCTCCTGCCGACTGTGCCTCTTGGTACCAAATAACCAAATTCAGGCCCACTTCACAGACCGACAACAATTACATCAAACTATACAAAAATCAGTGGGCATATTTGGCAATCTGTGGCTAGATATAGGTATTCGTGGACAGATATGACCATACCCATGAATAAAGCTTTTATATGAGATTAAATTCAAGCAACGGAGTGTAATAAAATGAAAGGAACTTGTCTTTGCGAAGCTGTAACTGTTGAAGCCAGTGAAAGTAAAGAGTTTGAAGCCTGTCACTGTGGAATATGTCGGCGCTGGGGTGGCGGGCCACTGCTCGCAGTTCATTGTGGAAATAATGCGGCTTTCACGGGCAATGAATCAATAGCTACCTTTGCATCATCTGATTGGGCCGAAAGAGGGTTTTGCAAAAATTGCGGAACACATATTTTCTATCACCTAAAGCCAACGGATGAATACATTATTCCACTTGGATTATTTCAATCGGAAGGAAACTTTGTATTTAAAGGCCAGGTGTTTATAGATCAAAAACCAAGCTTCTATGAGTTCTCCAACCAAACAGAAAATCTTACGGAACGTGAAGTATTTGAAAAATTCGGTGCGTAGAAATCACTATATAAGGCGCTGATTTCGGACAAATTTTCCGCTGCGCCTTAATTTTTTCCGATCTTCTGGCGCTGCGGACCGCACTAAAACATGATCATCGATTAGAATAAGAGTTATCCGTTAAATTTACATTATCTTTTTCTTCGCGATCTACTCAACAATAAGCCTGTAAAATTCGGAGAATATTTTTACAACCGAACTTCCCAAGGAATCATTCATTCTGAAATCAATCGATTACGGAACAAATATTGGACTGCTAAAAACTACAAAAGGAATTATTTTAGTAGATCCCATTCCGGGAAGTGAACATCTGGATGCATTAAATACTGCTGTAAAAAACCTTATTGGCGAACCAGTAAGCTTTATACTGAGTACGCATGAGCACAGTGATCATTCAGGTGGAAATACTTATTTTTCCGATATGGGAGGCATACTCCTTGATGATGCAGCCAATTTCACAGAAATTTATAGGCTATTGTTCAAATCTCATCCAGATGAATATAAAGTTTTTCTCACACAGAAAGTAACAGTATTTTTGTTGGTGATGTTTACGATACCAATTGGCATCCAACATTCTATGCTGGAGGAGTGTCCGGAATTAACAATACAATTGAAGCAATTTTGAAGCTAGGCAATGACGAAAGTATCATTGCCCCTGGACACGAAAAACCGACGAACAAAGCCGAACTGCGCGCGTATTGGAAAAACACTTTAGATTGGGTATCAAGAGTAAGGAAATTGAAGAGCGATGGTATGACGGCTGTAGAAATTAAGAATGATGCGCAAATAAGAATTATTCTAGGAAAATTTAACCTGGAAAACAGAACCGATTTTATACCAGAGAAAGCATTTGTCCGCTTTATTGAAAGAACGCTAACAGTTATTGACAATGGTGTGTAACAAGCGCTGCAGTCGCTACAAAGTACGCGACTGGGACAGCTTACGCCCGCTAAATCGAGCGCTAGCATTCTCAAGGAGCAAGGATGAAATTCCATGAATTTGGTGACTCTGAAGGGGTTCCCACTGTCTTTTTTATGGGTACACCGCAGAAAGGAGACTCCGGACAAGAGTTCGCAGATCTCGCAAGTAGACTAGGTATCCGGCTTATCTGCCCTACCCGACCTTGGTACGATGACTTTAGCTCTATACCATCATTCGCCCTGTGCTCAGATAAAACAGAGGAGTACTTGCGAAACAATGGCATCACTTCTTGCCATACAATTGGTGGAAGTGGTGGCGGCCCATTCGCGATACACTTTTCGACAAACAACCCCAAAATTGTTTGCTCTTGCTATCTTGTGGCATCTATGGGAACGCCTGATATTTTTGTTGAGAAAGTTACCTCGCCACCCACGTTACAACTTTTGGAGTTTTTTAGAGATAACAACTATAGCTCGGCAATAGAACAACTTATCTCACTGGGACTTTCTCGAGATCTAGCCCATGGTGCGTGGTCAGACTTCAAGGTTCTTCTTGGCTCATGGAACTCAATTACGTTTCAACACTCGCCAACTGTGTATATCCATCATGGTGAAGAAGATGAAAATGCTCCTATCGAGAGCATTCTTGATCTAGCAGGAAAATTACCCAAATCCGAGTTTCGTATATCCCTCCACGCCAGCCATGAGGCACTGGCTGAGGATGAAAACTTCACCGAATTTACTAGGATTTTTAAAGAGATAGAATCCCAGTGGCGCCCCACGCGCTAAAAATGCAGCGTGGACGACGTTAATCTTCACCCGCCCTAACGGACACCAAAATCTAACGAGATACGAAATGTTCAATGTCCCGATACAAGCTCTGTGGCTGATTTAAATTTTTCACGGCCTTAGTACATAACTTGAATAGATCAGGCCTCACCATGAAAGAAATTGAATTTTCGGAAGACCAGAAGGACAGAATGATAAGTAAGGTCAAGGCTTACTTCAGCAACGAATTGCAACAGGATATTGGTGGATTTGAAGCCGAGTTTCTCATCGACTTCTTTTCAAAGAAACTGGGAACGTATTTTTATAACCGCGGCCTCTTTGACGCTCAGCACTTTTTCAATGAAAAAATGGAGGAAATCAGCTACGTCATTCAAGAGCTGGAACAGCCAGAAGGCTAGTGTGACCCGGGCAGTTCTGGCGCGCCCACAGCTTTGCCTCTCCAAAAACCGGGTCGCAAGCAGACAACCCGGTTTCCGAGATTCCGTTACTGCTATGCCATCACCCCATTCGCAATCTGGAACCCGATGCGCGCCGCCGTGCGCGCGGCATGATCCTCGATATCGAAATAGGGATTGAATTCGGCCATATCGGCCAGGCACACCTTATTCGAACCCAGCACCGTATCCAGCAACGGCTCCAGCAGTTCCAGCGGCACACCGCGGCCGGCGGGTGCGCTGACCGCGGGCATCACCGCCGCCGGGAGTACATCCAGGCACACAGTCAGGTAGACGAAGTCCACGCCGTCGATAAATTCCCGGATCTGCTTCTGCACATTGTCCAGGTGCCAGGGCGTGATCTCACGGTCGCGGATTATCTTTGCGCCCAGCTCGTCGGCGCGCTGGTAGAGGGCCGGGGTATTGGCATTGTCTGCGGCACCAACGCAGAGGTAGTTGAAGGGGCGACCGTTGATCTCGCACTGTTCAGAGATCTGGTAAAAGGGCGTACCGGACGAACCCTTGGGTGCGGGAATACGCAGGTCCAGATGCGCATCGAAATTGATGATGCCCAGGGTCTTGTCGCGCTGCTCTTCGCGCATCCAGCGCGCTATGCCCTGGTAGCTGCCGTAGGCGATCTCGTGACCGCCGCCGAGTACCAGCGGAAAGTGGCCGCAATTCAGCACTTCAGTAATACGCGCGCCGAGCAGGGACTGGGCGGACTCCAGGTCTTCCTTTTCGATTTTGACATTACCGGCATCGTAAAGGGGTGCATCGAAGGTGGCCGGCAGGCTGGCCATCGCCAGGCGCAGTATGCGCGGGCCCTTGGCGGCGCCGATGCGACCCTTGTTGCGGCGCACGCCCTCGTCGGAGACGAAGCCGAGAATCGCCAGGCCCGGGGCGCTGTCCAGTTGCAGCGGCGTGATGCGCTGGTGCCAGCGCTCACCGGCCCTGCCGTCTTCGCTGTCGGTGCGCCCGCTCCACAGGTGCATATCAGCCAGCTGTAGCATCTCTGCCTCCAAAAAGCATCTGCGACGGTTTCAGTGCGCCCACTTCGTAGGCCAGCTGGTCCGGGGTTTCCATCGGCCACAGCACCATATCGGCGCGCAGTCCCGGGCGCAGTACGCCGCGGGAACAGCAGAGTCCCAGCGCACGCGACGCGGAACGGGTGACGCCGGCGAGCGCCTCGGCGGGGGTCAGGCCGAACAGGTTGCAGCCCATGTTCATCATCAGGCGCAGCGACGCGATGGGGCAGCTGCCCGGGTTCAGGTCGGTGGACAGGGCCATGCAAACGCCGGAGGCGCGCAGCTTTTCCACCGGCGGCATCTGTGTCTCGCGCAGTGTGTAGAAGGCGCCGGGCAGCAGTACCGCGACGGTGCCGCTCTCGGCCATGGCCGCCACGTCGGCGTCGGTGATGTATTCGATATGGTCGACGGAAAGGGCGCTGGCCCTGGCCGCCATGGCCGTGGCGCCGGTGCGCGCCAGCTGTTCCGCGTGCACTTTCACCGGCAGGTCGAGTTTCTTGGCGCAGTCGATCACCCGCTGGCACTGCTCGACGGAGAAGGCGATGGATTCGCAGAACATGTCCACCGCGTCGGCGAGCTGCTCCTTGGCCACCGCCGGCAGTATCTGCTCGCACACCAGGTCGATATATTCGTCCGCGCGGCCGTCGTATTCCGGCGGCAGCGCGTGGGCGGCGAGACAGGTGGTGACGATATCCACCGGGTAGTGCTGGGCCAGGCGGCGCGCGGTGCGCAGCTGTTTCAGTTCGGTATCCAGGTCCAGGCCGTAACCGGATTTCACTTCCACTGTGGTCACGCCCTCGGACATCAGCGCTTTCAGACGCGGCTCGGCGGCGCGATACAACTCCTCGGCGCTGGCCGCGCGGGTGGCGCGCACCGTCGACAGTATGCCGCCGCCGGACCTGGCCACCTCCTCGTAGCTCTCTCCGCCCAGGCGGCGGGCGAATTCCGACGCGCGGTGCCCGCCGTATACGAGGTGGGTGTGGCAGTCGATCAGGCCCGGGGTCAGCCACTGGCCCTCACCGTCGACGGTCCTGTCCGCGGCGCAGTCCGGCAGCTCCCGGCGTGGCCCCAACCACACAATCTTGCCCCCGGTCACCGCCACGGCGGCATCCTCCACGGCACCGTAGCCACCGGGAATGGACGGATCCATGGTGGCGGCGTGGACATTGGTAATCAGCAGATCACAGCGTTCTGTCATAGATTCTCTTTTCCCGGCGCTCCTGAAAGACCTTCTCAGCCCTCCCGGAGGCGCGGATTTCCTTTTTCTAACCATAGACGCTCGGCCAATCGACCGGGCGGTTTCCCAATTCAGCGGGTGTGACACCTCGCCCAATCTGCAGGGTAACCCTGGTGTGCGCCCCTACAGCTCCGGCACCGTGGACCGCGATGGCTTGACAGCGATCGCCGGGACCACCATAGTAACCCCTATCTTGTATATACAACCATATACAAGCTGTTACAGCACTTTACCGAAGTCCATGAATACTGCAACTCCCAACACCGGCGAACCCCGCTATGCGGCCATCAAGCGCCATATCCGCCGGCAGATAGAAACCGGCAGCTGGCCCGTGCACTTCCAGGTGCCGTCGGAGAACCAGCTGGCGCAGGAGTTCGGCGTCAGCCGCATGACCGCGCGCCGCGCGCTGACCGAGCTGACCGACGAGGGAGTGCTGATGCGCTCCCAGGGCCTGGGCACTTTTGTCGCCGAGCCGGTACCGGCCGGCTCGCTGCTGGAAGTGCGCAATATTGCCGACGAGGTCTCCGCCCGCGGCCACAGTTATAGCAATCGCATTCTATTGTTGCAGGAGTGCGAGGCAGCCGCGGACGTGGCCCGCGCCCTGGGTATACCCGAGGGCGCGCGCATCTTTCACTCGATCATAGTGCACTGCGACAACGAGCTGCCGATCCAGTGGGAGGAGCGCTTTACCAATCCGGGTCTGGCACCGGACTACCTGCAGCAGGACTTCAGCGCGACCACGCCCAACGCCTACCTGTCCCGGGTGGCACCGCTGACCGAGGCGGACACCACCGTGGAGGCGATTGCAGCAAAACCCGCAATCGCCGCGGCACTGGCCATAGAGGCGAACAGCGCCTGCCTGCAGATCTGGCGGCGCACCAAGAGCAGTGCCGGCACCGTGAGTTTTGCGCGACTGGTGCACCCGGGAAATCGTTACCGGCTCGGCGCACAGTTGAGATTTTAAAACTCCAATGTCGTCATCCCGGCGCAGAGCCTGTGCCGGACTTGATCCGGTACCGGGATCCAGTGCCCGAATCGAACGCAGAGAGTGCTGGATTCCGGGTCAAGCCCGGAATGACGAATGATTTTTTTGAAAAAATATTGCGAGGTAATCATGACCACCGAAAAACGCCACGATCCGAGCCGCAAAATTGCTGCGCCCACCGGAACCAAGTTGAACGCCAAGAGCTGGCTCACCGAAGCGCCGCTGCGCATGCTGATGAACAACCTGCACCCGGATGTGGCCGAGCGCCCGGAGGATCTGGTGGTCTACGGCGGTATCGGCCGCGCCGCGCGGAACTGGGAGTGCTACGACAAGATCGTCGAGGTGCTGCAGCGCCTCGAGGACGACGAGACTCTGCTGGTGCAGTCCGGCAAGCCGGTGGGCGTGTTCAAGACCCACGCCGATGCGCCGCGGGTGCTGATCGCCAACTCCAACCTGGTGCCCCACTGGGCCAACTGGGAACACTTCAACGAGCTGGATAAGAAGGGCCTGGCCATGTACGGCCAGATGACCGCCGGCTCCTGGATCTATATCGGCTCCCAGGGCATCGTGCAGGGCACCTACGAAACCTTCGCCGCGGTTGCGCGCAAACACTTCGGCGGCGAATCGAACGGCAGATGGATTCTGACCGGCGGCCTCGGCGGTATGGGCGGCGCCCAGCCGCTGGCGGCAACTATGGCCGGCTTCAGCATGATCGCGGTGGAGTGTGACGAGACCCGTATCGATTTCCGCCTGCGCACCGGCTACGTGGACAAGAAAGCCAAGAGCCTGGACGAGGCACTGCAAATCATCGAAGCCGCGAAGGAAAAAGGTGAGGCGGTATCCGTCGGCCTGCTCGGCAACTGCGCGGATATTTTCCCGGAAATCGTTGCGCGCAATATCCTGCCCGACTCCGTCACCGACCAGACCTCCGCCCACGACCCGCTGAACGGCTACCTGCCGAAAGGCTGGACCCTGGAGCAGGCCGCCGAGATGCGCAAGTCCGATCCGGCGCTTGTGGTCAGTGAGGCGAAAAAATCCATGGCCATCCAGGTGGAAGCCATGCTGGAGCTGCAGAAGCGCGGCGCCGCGACTCTCGACTACGGCAACAACATCCGCCAGATGGCCTTCGAGGAAGGAGTGCAGAACGCCTTCGATTTCCCCGGCTTCGTGCCCGCCTATATCCGCCCGCTCTTCTGCGAGGGCGTGGGCCCGTTCCGCTGGGCGGCGCTGTCCGGCAACCCGGAGGATATCTACAAGACCGACGCCAAGGTGAAGGAGCTGATTCCGGACAACCCGCAGCTGCACAACTGGCTGGATATGGCCCGCGAGCGCATCCAGTTCCAGGGCCTGCCGGCGCGCATCTGCTGGGTGGGTCTGAAGGACCGCGCGCGCCTGGCGCTGGCCTTTAATGAGATGGTCGCCAACGGCGAGCTGGAAGCGCCGGTGGTGATCGGCCGCGACCATCTGGATAGCGGCTCCGTCGCCAGCCCCAACCGCGAGACCGAATCCATGATGGACGGCAGCGATGCCGTGTCCGACTGGCCGCTGCTGAACGCGCTACTGAACACCGCCAGCGGCGCCACTTGGGTATCCCTGCACCACGGCGGCGGCGTGGGCATGGGCTTCAGCCAGCACTCCGGTGTGGTGATCGTCTGCGACGGCACCGAGGCGGCGCGCAAGCGCATCGCTCGGGTGCTGTGGAACGACCCAGCCACCGGCGTGATGCGCCACGCGGATGCGGGTTACGACATCGCCAAGCAGTGCGCGAAGGAGCAGGGTCTGGACCTGCCGATGTTGAAAGACTGATTCGAGACGAACAACTTTCTTACAGGGTCATCCCGGACTCGATCCGGGATCCAGCAACTGGAGCAGCCGAACACTCACTGCCAAAGAACTGGATACCGGTACCGGATCAAGTCCGGCACAGGCTCTGCGCCGGTATGACGACGAAATAGATAATTATTTTCGGTGAATAAATTTATGTACAAATTGGAAATCGATCCCGGTCAACTGAGCCTGGCGCAACTGCGCCGCGTCGCGCGCGAGCCGGTGCAGCTGTCACTGGCAAAAAGTGCCTACCCGGCCATCGAGGCCTCCGCCAAGACCGTCGCCCAAGTGCTGAACGAGGGCCGCACCGTTTACGGCATCAACACCGGTTTCGGTCTGCTGGCCAACACCCGCATCGAGAAACAGGACCTGGAAGCCCTGCAGCGCGCGATCGTGCTCAGCCACGCCGCCGGTACCGGCAATTTCATGAGTGAGGCCACGGTGCGCCTGCTGATGGTGCTGAAGATCAACTCCCTCGCGCGCGGTTTTTCCGGTGTGCGCGCCGAGCTGATCGAGGCGCTGATCAAGCTGGTCAACGCGGAAGTTTTCCCGGCGATTCCGGAGAAGGGTTCCGTGGGCGCGTCCGGCGACCTGGCGCCGCTGGCGCATATGAGCGTGGTACTGCTCGGTGAGGGCGAATGCTTTATCGGCGGCAAGCGCAAGTCCGCCAAAGAGGGCCTGAAAAAGGCCGGCCTGGAACCCATGACCCTGGCACCGAAAGAGGGCCTGGCGCTGCTGAACGGCACCCAGGCTTCCACCGCCTTTGCCCTGCTGGGCATGTTCTCGGCCGAAGACCTGTTCGCCGGCGGCCTGGTGAGCGGCGCCCTGACCCTGGAAGCGGCCAAGGGCTCCCGCCGCCCCTTCGACGACCGCATTCACGCGGCCCGCGGCCAGAAGGCGCAGCGCCAGGTCGCCGCCGCGTATCGCGACCTGCTCGGCGACAGCAGCGAAATCGGTGAGTCGCACCAGTTCTGTGAAAAGGTACAAGACCCCTATTCCCTGCGCTGCCAGCCGCAGGTGATGGGCGCCTGCCTGCAGCAGATTCGCTTCGCCGCAGAGGTGCTGCTGGCAGAGGCCAACGGTGTCTCCGACAATCCGCTGGTATTTACCGACGAGGAAAACCCGGAAAACTCCGACATCATTTCCGGCGGCAACTTCCACGCCGAGCCGGTGGCCATGGTGGCCGACAACCTGGCGCTGGCACTGGCGGAAATCGGCGCCCTGTCCGAGCGCCGCATGGCGCTGCTGATCGATTCCAACCTGTCCGGCCTGCCGCCCTTCCTGGTGGACAACGGCGGGGTCAACTCCGGCTTTATGATCGCCCAGGTGACTTCCGCGGCGCTGGCCAGCGAGAACAAGACCTTCGCCCACCCGGCCAGCGTCGACTCGCTGCCCACCTCCGCCAACCAGGAAGACCATGTTTCCATGGCCACCTTCGCCGGCCGCCGCCTGCGCGATATGGCCGACAACACCTGCGGTATTCTCGCGGTGGAACTGCTGGCCGCTTGCCAGGGCATGGACTTCCGCGCGCCGCTGAAGAGCACGGAAAAACTGGAACAGGCCAAGGGCAAGCTGCGCGAGCGGGTGTCTTTCTACGATAAGGATCGCTACTTCGCGCCGGATATCGAGGAGGCCAAGCAGCTGCTGGCCAGTGCCGCCTACCTTCAGTTTGTAGAGCCGAATCTGCTGCCCAGCTGCCACTGAAACCTAACCCCTCCACCAAAGGCGCCGCGTTCAACCGGCGCCTTTTCTTTTTGCGACCTGGCTTCCTGCACCCGCTTTCAAAGCACCGGGCATTGTGCAATCCTGCCCGCGGAGTAGCGGACGTACACCGAAAAATAAATGCAGGAATCAGCCATGAGAAAATCAATCGGATTTTTAGGCGCAGTCTCGCTCTTTGCACTGATCAGTGCCTGCAGTCCCAGGGGCGACTCGACAACGGAAATCAGCAAGGAAGAGGCCGCTGCCGGAGAAAAACCTCAGGTTAAGCTGATCGAGCGGGAGCTGCTGTTCGGCAATCCGGACCGATCCCAGGGGCGCCTCAGCCCGGACGGCAGCATGATGAGTTTTCGCGCACCGCTGGACGGCGTGATGAATCTCTGGGTGGCGCCGGCGGGCGATATCGACGCGGCCGAGCCGGTCACCCATGACACGGGCCGCGGTATACCGCGGCATTTCTGGGCCCTGGACAGCAAACACCTGCTCTATACCCGCGATAAAAAGGGCGATGAAAACTGGCATCTTTACAGCATCGACCTGGAGAGCAGGAAAATTGTCGACCTGTCTCCCTACGAGGGCGTACAGGCGCAGATGATCGCCCAGAGCGAGTCGCATCCGGGCATCGCCATCGTCGGTATGAACGATCGCGATCCGCGCTGGCACGACCTGTACAGGGTGAACCTGAAAACCGCCGAGCGGAAACTGCTCCTCGAGAACGACGGCTTCGCCACCTTCTTCTTCGACAACGACCTGCAGCTGCGCCTCGCCACCGAGTCGACGCCGAGCGGCGGCTTCAATGTGTTCGAGTGGCGCGACGAGGAGTGGCTGCAGCTGTTCGAGATTCCCGTCGCGGACACCTTCACCACCCAGATCCTCGGTTTCGATGCCGCCAACAACGGCATCTTTATGCTCGACAGCCGCGAGCGGGACAAGGCGGCGCTGGTCCACCTGGATCTGGAGTCCGGCGATACAGAAATACTGGCGGCGTCCGAACTGGCCGATATTTCCAAGGTGTTTTTCCACCCCCGCAACCACGAGCCCATCGCCTACGCGGTGAATATCCACACCAACAAGTGGACGGCACTGGAGGAGGATTACGCGGATAATTTCTCCGCACTCAACGCCAGTGTGGAGGGGAATTTCGACATACTGGCATCCACACTGGACGCCTCCAGGTGGGTACTGTACACGGATCGCGGCAACGCCTCTCCGGTCTACCAGGTTTTCCACAGCGGAAACAACAAACTGGACCAGCTCTTCGTCACCAACCCGAAACTGGATGGCCTGCCACTGGCAACAATGTATTCCCAGACGATCCGCGCCCGGGATGGCAAGGACCTGATTTCCTACCTGACCCTTCCGGCGGACGCGGATAAAAACGGATCCGTATCCGCGCCGGTGCCCATGGTACTGCTGGTCCACGGCGGCCCCTGGGCCAGGGACACTTTCGGCTACTCAGGCGCAGTGCAGTGGCTCGCCAACCGCGGTTACGCGGTGCTGCAGGTAAACTTCCGCGCGTCCATCGGCTTCGGCAAGGTCTTCGTGAACGCCGGCAACGGCGAGTGGGCCGGCGCCATGCACGACGACCTGATCGACGCCGTCGACTGGGCCATCGAAAAGGGCATTACGAGGCCCGACAAAGTCGCGATCATGGGCGGCAGCTACGGCGGCTATGCGACCCTGGTGGGGCTCACCTTCACGCCGGAGAAATTCGCCTGCGGTGTGGATATCGTCGGTCCCTCCAACCTGAACACCCTGCTGGATTCCATTCCACCCTACTGGGAGGGCTACAGGAATACCCTGCACGCAGCGGTGGGTAATCCGGAGACCGCCGAGGGCCGGAAGCTGTTGCAGGAGCGCTCCCCCCTCAACCGCACCGACAAGATAGTGCGGCCGCTGTTGATCGGCCAGGGCGCCAACGACCCGCGGGTGAAGCAGGCCGAGTCGGACCAGATAGTCGCGGCGATGAAGGAGAAGGACATACCGGTGACCTATATCCTCTACCCGGACGAGGGCCACGGTTTCCAGAAGCCGGAAAACAAGCTGTCGTTCTTCGCCGCCTCCGAGGCCTTCCTGGCAGACTGCATCGGCGGGAGCTACCAGCCCATCGGCGAGGACCTGTCCGGGTCCAGTATTCAAGTCGTATACGGCGCTGACTTTGTGCCGGGCCTGCCCCAGGCGCTGGACAAAGCGAAGATCATCGCCACCAATATGGAAACCGCCGAGTAGATACCCCGCATTCCAGTGGCGCCGGCCCGCCCGGCGCCACTGCTCACTCCCTTCACGCAGACACCCGCCAATTAATAATTCCTCCATTGAGGAAATTTGCGCCAACCCTGCTAGGCTGATTATTAGACGTTTTACCCGCCAATCGGCGCGGAGGTCTCAATGAAACGGCTGCCCGAGAGGCTGCTGCTGTCCAGCGCCTGCTGTGCGCTGGTGGCTGCGGCCACCCTGACACTGTCGGCCTGCTCCGGCAGCGGCTACACCGCCCGCAGCACCACGGTGACCGGCAGGGCCTACTACCGGGTCGGCGGGCCCTACTACCACTGTCACCCGAACGGCCTCTGCCACAATGCGCGCCACCCCGACTACTACTGGAGCGGCGGCTACTACCGCCCCAGACCACCCTATTACTACTCACCGCCAGTGAGGCCGCGACCCAGGCCTTACTGACCGGGGACGAATCCCAACCCCAGGCGAGCGACATGCAAGTGCCGCAGGAAGTGCCTCAACCAACGGAGCTTCCCTAAATCGGAGACTGCATTATGAAGAGACTGATCAGAACCGGCCTTATCGCCGCCACGGTCTGCACCGCCCTGACCCTGGGTGCCTGCGCGACCGATGGCTACTACGGAGGCAGCTACTATTCCGGTGGCTACTACGGCGGTTACCCCTACGTCTATCCATCCAGCGGTGTTTCCTTCTACTACTCCTCACCGCGCTATTACCGCTACGGTTACCGCTATCACCCGCGCTATAGGTATTACGGCCGTGGCTACTACCGCTATCGCGGACGCGGCTACGACGGCCACCGTTACTATCGCGGGCGCGGCTACTATCGCGGACGCGGATACCACGGCCGCCCGACCACCACCGGCCGCAGGAGGGCGGGGGGCCGGCCCCACAGGGGGGGCAGCCCCAGACCCGCCGGCGGCGCCCGCCGCTAGCGGGCCATGAGCCCACCCGTACGACACTGCCCCCGCTGCCGTCAGCAGGAACCCAACGCTGACCGCAGTCGGGGGCAGGTGTTTTTGAGAATCCCGGAGTCGGCGCGATGAATTGCATCCTCAAGCGAGCATTAACGGCGGCTACTCTATGTGTGGCAGTAACCCTCGGCGCCTGCACGTCGGGCGGTTACTACTCCGCCGCTCCTGTCTTTTCGCGGCCCTATACCTACCCGTCCAGTAGGACCCATTACTCGACGCGCGCCGAGACACGCAGCTCCTATTCCGGTTCCTATGTCGCCCCATCCGGTACCGTTATCTACCTGCCCTACGCATCCAGCGATTACTATCGGGTGCGACCCGACTATTATCCGCGCGAGATATATTCCACGCAGTCCTACTACTACCGACCCTATCAGTATTATCGCTACCGCCCCTACTACAAAAAAAGATACGGCTATCGCGGTGACAGCTACTACCGCGGAGGCAGGGCTTACCGCATACACCGCCGGCACTTCAAACATCGCCGCCATGCCACAGGTAGCGATCGCAGGCTTCGCGGCGCCGACCGGATTGGTCCCACTCCCGGCATCAGCGGTGATCGCCGCCTGCGACCGGGGCACAGAACAATAGGCGGGCGGCGCATAGAGGGTAGAAAGAATATCCGCAGCGGGCATCACAGGCACCGCGGCCACAGTACTCACGGCAGGCGCCGATCGATCGGCAAGTATCACACACGCCCCGGCCACCGCCACCAGTCCTCACCCGCCCCGGGGCACCGCTCGGGCGGCAGGGGCAGGCACCGTTGATACGGGACTCATCGGGCCGTCTCATACCTTGGTCATACAGACGCACAATCCCGCCGCTGTTAGCATTTTTGCCAGGTGAAGTAAGCTCTGCCAGCAATGCGCAGATCGAGCTTTTATTCTTTGGCAGCGGCCGCGGGAGTTTTCAGTGCAGCGGGAACAGAAACAGCCAGTATTGATCACCGGGTCCACCAGCGGCATTGGTTTCGCGATAGCGGAAACCATGGCACGTGCGGGCCATGCGGTTATGCTGCACGGCCTGGCCAGCCCGGCGCAGGGCGAGGATCTCCAGCGTCGCCTTCGCAAAGAATACGAAGTATCCTGCGGCTTCAGCAGCGCCGATATATCCTCCGAAGCCGGCTGCGCCCAGCTGATCGCAGACACCCGCGAGGCACTCGGCAACCCGGCTATCCTGGTCAACAACGCCGGTGTGCAATTCACAGCCGAAACCAGCGAATTCCCAACGGAGCAGTGGCAGAAAATTCTGGCGATCAACCTGAGTGCTGCATTTTTCCTCGCCCGCGACCTGCTGCCCGACATGCGCGCCACCAGCTGGGGGCGCATCGTCAATATCTCCTCCGTACACGGCCTGGTGGCGTCGGAAAGGAAGGCCGCCTACTGCGCCGCCAAACACGGCCTGATCGGTCTCACCAAGGTGCTGGCGCTGGAGAACGCCGACCGCGGTATCACCGCCAACGCCGTCTGCCCCGGCTGGGTGGAGACACCGCTGATTCAGCCACAGATAGACTCCATTGCCAGGACGCAGGAAATAGACACCGAGGCGGCGCGCGTGCAGTTGATCGGCGCCAAGCAACCCCTGGCCCGCGCGACCAAACCGGAAGCCATCGGCGAACTGGTGCTCTACCTGTGCGGCGACTTCGCCAGTACCATTACCGGCGCCTCCCTGCCGGTGGACGGGGGTTGGAGCGCACAGTAAGATCTCTGCACCCTGGATAACTTTTAAAACAAGGGTGTTATGTGAATTACCGACTGCTGATTGCCGACGATCACCCCCTCTATCGCGACGCCCTGGCCACCACACTGTCACGACACTTCCCGGACTGCGAATTGCTGCAGAGCGAAGACCTGGATTCCACCCTTCAGCAACTGCATGGCACGACCATTGACCTGCTGCTGCTGGACCTGAATATGCCCGGCAGCCAAGGCCTGAATGGCCTGGCCCAGATACGCAACGATCATCCGGCAGTACCCGTGGTGGTGGTGTCCGGTAGCGATAAAAATGCCGTGGTGCAGCAGGCGGCCGGCTTCGGCGCCAGCGGCTTCTTGTCCAAGACCGCCGAGACCGGCGAAATAGTGCAGTGCATCGAAAAGGTTCTTGCGGGAGAGCAGTGGTTCAGTGCCGAGGCGCTGGAGAGCAGCGAAGAAATTGCACTGGCTGAGCGGCTGGGGCGACTGACACCGCAGCAACTGCGTATCTTCCAGATGATCGCGCAGGGACTGTTGAACAAGCAGATTGCCTACGAGCTGGAGATCACCGAGCCCACGGTCAAAAGCCATGTGACAGCCATTCTGCGCAAGCTGGAGCTGCGCGACCGCAAGCAGCTGATCCGCGAGGCCCAGTCCCTGATCCAGCTGTAGAGACCCCACTTCAGATTCAATGGTGCTTCGCTCGCCGTACCGGCGCAGGCCGGCATCCAGTTAAGTGGCACCTGGATTCCGGCCTGCGCCGGAATGATGAGTAATCACTTCACGGCGGATACAAACTCGGCCAGGTGGCGGTAGAGCTTCTCACAGGCCTCGGGCACCAGGGATTCCAGGTTCAGGAAAGCGTGAATCATATCGTCGAAATGCAGTGACTCCGCCGATATTCCCACCTGACGCAGTTTTTCCAGGTAGGCAATACCCTCGTCCCGCAGCGGGCAGAATTCCGCCGTAACTATTAGTGTCTGCGGCAGATTAGCGGTGTACTCGCCGTGCAGCGCCGAGGCCTCGCGGCGATTCTCCGCGCCGCGGAAATAGTTATCGAAATACCAGCCGATCTTTTCCTTTTCCAGCAGGTAGCCGCTGCCGTTTTCGTCGATGGACGGCAGCTGCATGGTGTAATCCAGGCTGGGATAAATCAGTACCTGGGCGGCGATACTGTGACGCCCGTGCTGCAACAACCGGCTGGCAGCGGCACAGAGGGCAGCACCACCTGAGTCGCCCATCAGTATCCAGCGATCGCTGTGGGCAACCGTTTTTTTATCCAGCGCCGCACCCAGATTCCCGACCACCGCAAGCAGGTCCTGCAAGCCGGCCGGATAGGGGTTTTCCGGTGCCAGGCGGTAGTCGACGGAAACCACGGTGCGCCGGCAGTGTTCGGCCACGCGGCGACATATCGGGTCGTAGACCGTCACGCTGCCGGCCATATGGCCGCCGCCGTGACAGTAAATAATAGCCGGCCCGGGCTCACTGGATTTCGGCGTGTAGATACGCACCGGCACCGCGTAGTGATTGCCGGACACCAGTGTCTCGCACACCGCCATCTCCGCGCCCGGCTCGACAAAGCTGCGGGTCAGGTTAGCCAGGCTCTCGCGCGCACTGATAGGCGTCGGCTCAAATCCCGCCGCTTTCAGTTGCACCACCTGGGCGTTGACGCCCTCGAGCCACTCGGCGAGCTTTGCATCAAGCTGTCGCATTTTCTGCTCCATCTTCCGCTTCGACGGTCACGCTTTCCCTGCCACTCTCAGGCAGCAGGAAGGAGAAAATAAACAGGGAGGAGGAACAGGCCACGGCAAAGTAGGCCGCGAATGCCGGCTCACCGCTGTAATCAGCCAGCAGGCCGGCGCCGTACATCAGCGCCGTCTCCACCCCGTAGGAAATCGACCAGAACATCGCGAAGGTCACCGTGATGCGCGCCGGTGTCACGCCCGGCAGTTCCTGCGGCAGTGTCACCAGGGCGGTCATCGGCAGGAACATAAAGAAGCCGGCCAGCGCCGCGGCAGCATAGGCAATCAGCGGATTGCGGCTGACGAGCATCAGTGCGGCGAATATCACCAGCGCCAGGCCGGCATAGCGCAGTACCGGCAGACGCAGCGGATAGCGCTTGGTCAAAAGAATACCGGCGGCGGTACCGATCATACCGGCGGCGATCATTACCGCCGACAGGTGGCTGCTGGCCACGGCGAAGCCGTCGATCAGCGGGAAGAGGGCGAAGACGGCGATATAGCAGAAGAGCACACCGCAGTAGGCCAGCGGCAGCCACCAGTTGAATGCCTCGCGCACGCCATGGCGCAGGCCGTAGTTCTCTTCACCATTTTTTCCAGCACCGGAAAGGGAGAAGTTTTCCGCCGACAGCCACCAGAGTACAGCCAGTGCTGCGACCATCACGCCGTAGAGAATCACCACCGATTGCCAGCTGCCCATCCAGGCCGCCAGCGCGCCGGTGGACAGCAGCGCGAGCAGATTGCCAGTATTGAAGGCGGCCGCGTTGATGCCGTTGATCAGCGGGCGCTCGCTCGCGGAAAAGTAGTGCAAAACCACCGGATTGAAATACACTATCGCCAGTGCGCCGCCCAGGCCCAGTGCCAGCCTTGAGATCAACCAGCCGCTGTAGTCACCAGCCAGCGCACCAAAACCACCGGCGCCAATCAGCAGAATAGCCAGCGCAAATGCGCGCTTCACCCCCAGGCGCATCAGCAGCATGGCCGCGGCCAGGTTGCCGACGATCTTCGCCAGGGTAATCACATTGCTGCCCCAGGTGGCATTGGCGAAACCCTCCTCGCCAAAGGACGACTGTATCTCCGGCGTGAGTATGGCGCCGGAGACCCAGGAGGCGGCAAAGAGTGCGTAGGCGGTGAACATCAGGACTTCAAGTAGATATTTTTTCATTGTTTTACTTCTGATTTCTCTCTATCGCTTTAGATTCTCTATTTCAAATCAAGCCTACGTTAGCTCGTCATACCGGCGCAGGTCGGTATCCAGTACGGGGGCGCCTAGATTCCGGCCTGCGCCGGAATGACGACAGAATGCCCGCCGCTCCAACATGGGGATTGCAGTTCCCGTAGGGTGCGCCGCGCGCACCGCCATCGCTATACGACCTTGGTCGCAGGCTCCGCCTGGGCGAGCTGTTTCTGCCTCGCCTGCAGGAGGGCGCGCAGAGCCGCCGGGCGCAGGGGCTTCTGCAGAAACTGCCAGCCCGCGCGCTGTGCCCGGTTTTTCACCAGGTCGGTGTTTTCCGCCGAGATGATCACGCAGGGTACCGCCTCGCCCCAGTGGCCCATCAGCTGTTGCGCCAGCGCTATGCCGTCGACGCTGTCTTCCAGGTGGAAATCCATCAGCAGCAGGTCGGGCTTTTGCAATTGCAGCGCCGAGTCGCTACCGCGCGCGCATTCGATGCTGCACCCCCAGCCGCCGAGCAGTGCCTGCATGGCCTCCAGGATTGCAGGCTCGTTGTCGACGCAGAGCACGCGCAATTGCAGCGATGACTGCGCCGGTGTCAGCTGTGCGGTAGCCGCCGCCTGGCGATTTTCCGCGCGCGCGCGCGGCAGGCGCACGCGGAACACACTGCCGCGCCCCGGCCGTGACACCAGCTCGATGGGCGAATCCAGCAGCCGGCACAGGCGCTCGACGGTGGCCAGGCCCAAACCGTAGCCGTGCTCGCGCTCGACACCGCCCAGACGACAGAACTCGCGGAAGATATTCTGCTGTTGCGAGCCGTCTATGCCGCAGCCGGTGTCCCAGACCTCCAGTGAAACACCACCATTCTTATGGCGTGCGCCTATCAGTACGCCACCGCTGCGTGTGTACTTGATGGCGTTGTCCACCA
Source organism: Microbulbifer taiwanensis (assembly GCF_014904815.1). GTDB lineage: Bacteria > Pseudomonadota > Gammaproteobacteria > Pseudomonadales > Cellvibrionaceae > Microbulbifer > Microbulbifer taiwanensis. The sequence goes on along the minus strand of NZ_JACZFR010000036.1, from coordinate 23,752 downwards.
GATTCTGTACCACCCGGCGCAGCATCTTTTCATCGCTCATCACCCAGAGGTCGCTGCGGCGGTAGCGCAGCTGGATATTGCGGCTGCCCGCGGCCAGGCGCGCCTGCTCCACCACCTCTGCGACCACTCTGTCCAGTTCGGTAGGCTGGATTTTCGGGTGGATATCGCCGGCGTCCATGCGCGCTATCTGCAGCATATCGGTGATCAGCTGCTCGGCCGCCGCCAGGGCACTGTCGGCGCGACTCAGCAGGCCGCGACTGTCGTCGTCCAGCCTGCGCGCGCTGAGCGCATCGAGGAACAGGCGGCTGGCATTCAACGGCTGCACCAGATCGTGACTGGCGGCGGCGAGAAACCGGGTCTTACCGGCGCTGGCCACTTCCAGCTCGCTGTTCAGCGTTTCCAGCTGTTCGTTCAAGGCTTGCAGCGCAGCGGTGCGCGCCGCAACCTTCTGCTCGAGGGAATCCTTAACTTCGGTCAGCTCTCCCAGGGTACGCTGGTAGTCCGACACATCGGTATAGGTGGTCACGAAGCCACCGCCGGGCAGCGGGTTGCCGCGAATCTCCAGCACAGTGCCATCGGTGCGGTGGCGCTGCACCCGGTAGGCGGTGCCAGCCCGCAGGTGCTCCACGCGTTTCTGTACGTGTATCTCCACAGAACCGGGGCCGCACTCACCGCGGCTGGCGTTGTAGCGCACCAGCTCCGCCACTGGCTGACCGACATGGATCATCGACGACGGATAGCGGAAGAGCTCCACATAGCGGCGGTTCCAGGCCACCAGGTTGAGGTTGGCATCCACCACCGAGATGCCCTGATCGATATTGTCGATGCTGCTCTGCAGCAGGCCGCGCCCGAACTGGTAGATGGCGGAGGCCTGCTCCAGGGTCTGGGCGCTGGCCTCGGCGCCGTTGTAATTGCGCACCAGGCGGCGCGCGCTGGTGGAACCGACGATACCGGCGAGAATTTTCTCCACCGCCTCGCGGTAATCGTTACCGGATGCCTCGCGGAGGCCGGCAAAAGTCTTTCCCGCCGCGTCGCCACCGATAAAGCGCGCCAGCAGCTCGCGCAGCTGCGCCCTGTCCACCGGCACCTCGGCGACGCTGCTGTCGTGGGGGGTCGAGAACGCCAGCCACTTGGATACCAGCAGCAGAAGCGCGCAATTGAGTCCCATGCCGATGACGCAGCTGATCGTCAGTGAACTCCATTGCAGATCCAACCAACGCGCAACGAGATCCACCTCACCCACCGCTGCCGGCAGGGCCGACAGCGCCCAGACAAGCGTACCTGCAGCCAGCCCGGCGATAACACCGGCCGCGCGCAGCCTGATCCAGTGCTTGGGCCAGATCACAGCGGCGATCATCGCCGGCGCCAGCTGGCCGACCAGAGCCAGGGACAGCAGGCCGAAGGTGCCCAGGCGCACACCCGCGCCTATCGCCTCGTTGACCGCAAAGGCCGCCAGCATGATCAGCGCGATAATGCCGCGGCGCACGCGGCGCAGGTCCGAACCCAGCGCCTGGTCCGCGGGCCGCGCCTGCAGTCGCTGCAACCACCAGGGCACCACCATGGTGTTGGCGATCATGGTGGAAAGGGCGATGGTGGCAATGATGACCATGCTGGAACCGGCGGAGAGGCCGCCGATAAAGGCCAGCAGCGACAGCCACTCGGAGCCGCCGTGCAGGGGTATACCCAGCACGAAGCGCTCCGGGTTATCGAAGCCCGCCCCGGGGGTCTGGGGCAGCCACAGCAGCCCGCCGTAGCCGACCACCAGAATCGCCACCGAGAGTATCCCCAGATAGATCGGTATCAGCTTCCTCACCGGGCCTATATCCTGCTCGCCGTCACTCTCGATCATCAGGATATGGAACTGTCGCGGCAGGCAGAACATGGCCGCCATGCCCAGCACCACCACGGCGAAATAACCGGTATCCGCGGGACGCGCCGCATTCAATTGTGCAACCCGCTCACTGGCCAGCGCCTCGCGCGCCAGGCCGGTTGCCCCATCGAAGGCGCTGCCCAGCACAAACCAGGCCACGGCGACGAAGGCCCCAATCTTGACCAGCGCCTCGAAGGCCACGGCCAGCAGCATGCCGTTGCGGTGCACGCTGCTGTCGATATGGCGGGTACCGAACAGCAGTGCGAACAGGCCCAGAGTCACACTGACAACCGCCGTCACCGCAGAGGAACTGATTTCCCCACTATGGGCCAGCAATAGGAAACTGTCCGATACCGCCCGCAACTGAAGAGCCAGATAGGGCAAGACTGCGACCAGTGCGAGCACGGCCACTGTGGCCGCCAGCCACTGGGAGCCGCCGAACTGGGCGCTGATAAAGTCGGCGATGGAGGTGGAGCCCCGCCGCTTGCACAGGCGCACGAAACGGGTCAGCAGCGGCGCGCCGACAATCAGCATCAGGCTGGCGCCGACAAAGGTGGGCGGCAACAGCCAGCCCTCCTCCACCGCCTGCGCCGGGGTGCCGAAGAACATCCATGCGCTGGTGTAGGTACCGGCCAGGGCCAGCAGCAATGGCTTGATCGGGCGAATGCGCGCCACCGGCAGCCGGTCGCCCCAGAAGGCAATAGCGAACAGCAACAGCAGGTAGGCCAGGGCAACGGCGGCCAGGGTAGTGAGGCTAAACAAGCGGCAATACCTATTTGGACTTGTCTTCGTTATTCTTTCTCTCGACGACTGAAACCATACCCCAGTGGCTGTTTTTTGTCCTCCATCCTGAGCACCGCAAACGTCATACCTTGGTCTAGCAGGCAAATAGACTCCGAGTGGATAGAGTGGCAGCTCCGAGACTTATAAAAACCATAATTTTGGTGAATGGAGAGAGCCATGAGCAGAGCGATAAATAGAGCAATAAAATTCCATCCCCTCGCCGCCGGCGTCATGCTGGCCTGCGGCGCCAGCTTTACCCACGCCGACCCCGCTCTGGAAGAAGTGACCGTCACCGCGCAGAAGCGCGAGCAGTCGCTGCAGGAGGTGCCGGTGGCGGTAACTGCCATCGGCGAAGCAAGCCTGATTGAAAATGGCATCACGGATATGACCGATATCCAGAAGCTGAGCCCCAATACAACACTGCAGGTCAGCCGGGGGACCAACTCCACGCTGACGGCCTTCATTCGCGGAATCGGCCAACAGGACCCTCTGTGGGGCTATGAGCCGGGCGTCGGCATTTACATCGACGACGTCTATGTGGCCCGCCCCCAGGGTGCGGTAATGGATGTGTTCGATGTGGAGCGTATCGAGGTATTGCGCGGCCCCCAGGGCACCCTCTACGGCAAGAACACCATCGGCGGCGCCGTCAAATACGTCACCAAGAAAATGACAGGAGACACCGAGGTTTCAATTGGCTCCGCAATCGGCAGTTACAATCAGCGTGACTTCAAAATCAAAGCCTCCACCGGCCTGACGGAAAACCTCAATATCGGTGCAGCGATAGCCAGCTTCAATCGCGATGGTTTCGGGGAAAATGTCATTACAGGTGACGACCAGTATGACAAAGACATACTGGCAATGCGGGTCAGCCTGGAGTATTCACCCTCCGATGATATTTTTGTTCGCTTTGCGGCAGACAACACCGCGGATGACTCTGCGTCCAAGCATGGACACCGTTTTAACCCCGGCATCAATGGCGAAGCAGTGCTGGACAGCGTTTACGATACAGAATCCAACCTTCCCGCCGACAACAGCGTCGAGACCAGCGGAATGTCCCTGTCCGCAGAGTGGCAAGTATCCGAAAGCATTACGCTCAAATCTGTGACCGCCAGCCGCGAGGGAGAAACTGAAACCGTCATCGACTTCGACAGCGTAAGCACCCCGAGCTTCGACGTTCCAGCGATCTATGACGACGAACAGTTTACCCAGGAATTCCAGCTGGTCTGGCAGGGAGAAAGTTCTGACCTTGTCAGTGGAATTTATTACTACGACGGCACCGCTTCCGGGAGCTACGATGCCGTTCTCGCTCCCAGCACCGTGGCCGTATCCGGCAGCGTCGATACTGAAAGCCTGTCCGCCTATGCCCACTACAACTGGCAATTTGCCGATCAGTGGAACCTGAATCTCGGCGGTCGCTATACCCGCGACGAAAAAGAGGCGGATGTCTATAACGCTGTACTCCTCGGGCTAGGTTCCGATTTCTCTCATGGTAAATACTATGGAGATACGGCAGAATCAACGCTGTTTCAGGTGAGGACGGATTACACCAACAGTAATACCTGGAGCGAGTTTACGCCGCGTATTGGCCTGGATTACCAGGTGAATGAAGATGCCATGCTCTATGCATCCTATAGTTCCGGCTTTAAAAGCGGTGGCTTTGACATGCGCGGTGTAGAAACCGCCAACCCGTTGACTCGCGAAGGTTACGCACCGGAAACCGTCGATACCGTGGAACTGGGTTGGAAGCTGGATGCACTGAACAACCGCCTGCGCCTGAACGGTGCGCTCTTCAGGGCCGACTACACAGACATGCAGCTGACCACCCAGCGCATTCTCGACGACGGAACCACCGCCGGTGATGTATTGAACGCAGGCAAGTCACGCATTCAGGGTATTGAACTCGAAGCGTCGCTGGCTATTACCGACAACTTGACTGCAAATGCCAACCTCGGCTGGGTCGATGCAGAATTTATCGAATTCATGTCGGGTGGCGAGGACATCGCGGATACCCGCGACATGCAGAACACGCCCGATACAACGGCGATGATGCAGCTGAACTGGGCGATTCCCGCTGCAGGCGGTGAGGTGGTTGTCGTGCCCTCTGTGTCGTATCGCTCCGATACGCAGATATTCGAGACTCCCGGCATTCTCGATCAGGACGCCTACACGCTGGTAGATCTCACTGCAACTTACTACAGTGCGAATGGCGACTGGCAGCTGGGCCTGGTCGGGAAAAACCTGACCGATAAGGAATACCGCATCGCCGGGTACGATTTCGGCACTGTATTCCAGACCGGCTTCTACGGCGCCCCGCGCACCATAGCCCTGACCGGCAGCTACAACTTCTGACCGGGAACCAGTCAGGCCCGATTGTTGCGCGAATTCTCCTCGGGGCGCCCCCTGCCTCCAGCTCAGTGAGCTACGACTTGCCGCCGTTAGTGTTTAACGGCGGCTTTTTTGTTTGTAGTTTCACGGGATCCTTATGATCGTCCGCTCTGTCGCCACTTTGCACAAATTGGCGTCAAAAACCTCACTTTGACGGCTGCTTCCTCTAGGCTGAAATTGAGTGCGGAGTAAATTCGCGCCTACCACACAAGTCACGAGGTACCTGCGGTGCAGAAATTGAGCTGTATTCTGCTGGCAGTGGCCCTGGCGACAGGAGTTGCCGGTTGTTCGACAACCGCGCCCGAGGGAGCCCCCAAAGCACTGACCATGAACGGTCAGAAATTCCACTGTATTGAACAGGAACTGGAGACCAAGATACTGGTGCGCTGTGTGCGGACCTCGTAAATCCCCGGGCGCGAAATGATCGCGCCGCAGGAGCAGCGGGGCGGCCATCCGCATTCAGTCCACCTGCACTATGCGCAGCGTATCGGTGTTGCCCCCCACGTCCTGGTGGTAACCCCGGGAGACCAGTACGAAATCGCCCTCTTGCAGTAGTTTGCGCTTCTTCAGGTGCGCTATGGCCTGGCGATCCCGCGTCGGGCCGTCCATGCCCTCCACTTCCATCAGCACCGGGTCCACGCCGCGATACAGGGCCACACGGCTGCAGCTGCTGCGATGTCGGCAAAAGGCAAAAATTGGAATGTCCGCGCGCACCCGCGACATCAGCAGCGCCGTGTTGCCGGTTTCGGTCTGGCAGATAATCGCCTTGATATCGCGGCAGTGGTTGGCGATGGTCGTCGCAGCCATGGCAATACAGGCGTCACCGGCGGGATAATTTTCCTGCATTACCCTGGGCGGTTTCCGCCTGGCGCGGTGCTTCTCGGCACCGACAATGACTTCGGCCATATGCTCTACCGTCTCCACCGGGTAGTCGCCGGCGGCAGTCTCCGCTGACAGCATCACGGCATCTGTGCCATCCAGCACCGCGTTGGCCACATCGCAGACTTCGGCGCGGGTGGGCACCGGGCTGGAGATCATCGACTCCATCATCTGTGTCGCGGTGATGGCCACCCGGTTCAGGTGTCGCGCGCGGCGGATCAGGTGTTTCTGCACGCCCATCAGTTGCGCATCACCGATCTCCACTGCCAGGTCGCCACGGGCCACCATAATGACGTCGCTGGCGAGGATCAGTTCGTCCAGTTGCGCCTCGTCGGCGACCGCTTCGGCGCGTTCTATCTTGGCCACCAGGTGCGCACTGCCACCGGCGGCACGCAGCAGCTGGCGCGCCTTCTGCATATCGGCGGCATCGCGGGGAAAGGATACTGCCAGGTAATCGAGCTCCAGCTCCGCTGCCAGCTTGATGTCCCTGCGGTCCTTCTGCGTCAGTGCCGGTGCGGTCAGGCCACCGCCCAGCTTGTTGATACCTTTGTTGTTGGATAGCCAGCCACCCACCTCGACCCGGGTATGCACTGCGCGGCCGTCTACTTTCTTTACCTGCAGGCGCAGGCGGCCGTCGTCCAGCAGCAGGATATCCCCAGCGGAGCAGTCGCTCGACAGATCCCCATAGTCCACCGATACACCCTGCACATTGCCGCCACCCTCGGGCCAGTCCGGGTCCAACGCAAAACCCGCGTCCTTCTCCAGGCGCGCGCGCCCCTCGCTGAAGGTGCCGACGCGAATCTTCGGCCCCTGCAGGTCACCGAGTACCGCCACATGGCGGCCCTGGCGGGCGGCCTCCCTCCGCACCTGCTCGGCGCGGCGGCGGTGATCCCCGGCGATACCGTGGGAGAAGTTGAGGCGCACCATATCCACACCGGTCGCGATCAGCTGCTTCAGCATGCCCGCCTTGTCTGTGGCAGGACCCAGGGTGGCGACGATCTTGGTACGTCTGAGCATGTGGATAACTTCCATGTAAGCGCTCACCTGCGGCAGTGGTCGGCGCTTTTGCAAGCATAGCTTGTCGCCCTACTCCACTCCCGGTACAGCACAGCAACTAAGCTTTCCGTAGCAACTTTTTTGGGATTCGGCGCCGGAAACTGATCGAAACAGGTGCCAGTGTTCAGGAACAGGCAGGGAGCTAGACGCCAATGAGCAGATTCATACAGTTGTGGCTGCTGGGAGTAGTATTGGTCGCGGGCGGCTGTCTCGGTATCGGTACCGAAGAGGCCCCGGTAGTGCAGTCGGCGGGCAACCTGAATACGGTTTGCGGCAACAAGTGGCAGCTGAAGCGCTTGCGGGTCAACGGCGAAGCCATTGCGGTAGAGGAAACGGACCGGTTCACTTTCCTGTGTAATCGCGAAGGCAATGTAATGGGCAAGAGCGGCATCAATACCTATCGCGGCGCCATGCAGGTCACTGAAAACGGCCAGATGCTGTGGGACACCTCCAGCTTCGCCTCCACCAAAATGGCAGGGCCGGACGCCCTGATGCAACAGGAAAACAGCTACCTGCGCGCCCTCGCCGGCACCCGCCAGGCCTTTACCAAATCCGGCGGTGCGCGGCTGATTCTGCGCGATGCCTCCGGTGATATCTATATAGAATTTGTCAGGGTCGGGCCTTGAACCCTGCCACAGACAGGCAGGGATTTTTCAGGTTTAATATCACAAAAATAACGAGACCTTTTCATGCTGTGCTTCCACAAACGCCTTCTTTCACTCATTCAGTTTTCACTGCTGCTGTCCCTGTCCGGCTGTGGCCACCTGGGAAACGATGAACTGGCGGAAAGTGTGGAGGAGTCTTCGGTCTGCGAGCACCAATGGTTGCTGGAGAGCCTGTCCGTGGACGGGCGCGAACACCGCTCGCGCCTGCTGTGGAAAAAGTTATTGCGCGATCGCCCCTACTTCACCTGTGACAAGCTCGGCTATGTGCGCGGCAGCGCCGGCATCAACCCCTACCTGGGTCGCTTCGCGCTATCCGACAGTGGAGAGATTTCCTGGCCCCAGGTTCCGGCGATCTCGCGCATGAGCGACGCCCGTGGCAGCAGTGATCTGGAAAAGGACTACCTGAAGGCGTTGCCGCAGACCGACAACCTGACGGTAAAAGGCGACTCCCTGATCCTGCGCAGCGAAAGCGGTGCTACCCGACTGGAGTTCAAGCGCATCGAAGGAATGCCGCGATAACCCCTCACAGAATTCATTCCACAACTTTCTCGCCCCCCAATAAAAAACGGCGGCCAAATTGGCCGCCGAGCATTATCAATCAAGAAGGGTAAAAATTCGCCAAAGCGAATCAAAAAGAGAGAAGACCAACGCTGCCTCCAGATACCGCTCGAACCCTAGCGAGGCGGACAAGCAAGTCGTTGTAGTTGCATACTAGTTGTCAGTCGTGACAATCAGGTTACAGCGATATCTAAAATCCGACTGGCCAGTTTGCAGCCCACCAACTGGCAGCTTGTCGCCACCCCCTCCATTTGGTATCCGTTACCACCGCAGGTAGATTCTGGCCTTTTCACATTGAATTCGATGGCCCCGTCCCTTCGGGTTGCGCTCCCCAAACGGGCCATGCCGTATTGCTCATCGCTCATTCGGCCAACTAAACCACGCTCCTCGCCTGACCCACTTTGGGACGGCAACGCGACCACCGATTTAGTTTAGGCAGGCCCTGGGGAAATTACCGATTGCGGCGCTGGTGCTGTTCGAGGTTTTCCTGCCGCTTGCGCTCGCTCTTGCGCAACAGCACATAGGTCGCGCCCAGGCCGCCGTGCTGTTTCTGCGCGCTGTGAAAGGCGAGCACCTCCTGCAGTTGCGGCAGCCAGTTATTGACGCAGCTCTTCAGCAGCGCCGGCTGCTTGCGCCCCTCGCCCTTGCCGTGGGTGATCAGCGCACAGCGCACGTCCGCCTCGACACAGTCGCGCACGAATTCCAGCACCGCACGGCGTGCCATTTCCACCGTGTAGCGGTGCAGATCGAGGCGCGCGTCCACCTGGTATTTGCCCAGGCGCAGATTGCGGTAAACACCGTTCTGTACACCGTCGCGCTTGAACTCCAGCGGGTCCCAGGGATCCACCAGTTCGACGTATTCCCCGGACAGGGGGTTCAGCTCCCGGGCAGTTTCCTCCACGGCGGCCTCACGGCGCGCGCGCTGGTTCAGGTCCGCATCCTGACGGTCTTTCTTCAGGACCACACGACGCTCCCGCGCCAGGGGCTTGACGTCACCCAGCTGGCCCAGGGCGTCCTGAAAAAGATCGCTGTCGCTCACGGCACTAATACCTCTTCTGCCTCTCGATACTGCGGTGATTAATCCAGGAACAGGTCCACGGCCAGGTCGTCGGCCTTGGCCGGATTGTGGGCGTAGCCGGTAAAATCCTCAACGCCGCGCTCACCCAGAAGCTCCTCGTCGATCAGCTGGCGGCCGGTCAGCGCACTGTTCTCCGTCACCAGGACTTCATAGGCCGCATCGGCCATCACCGCCGGCTTGCGACTCTGCTCGAACATTTCGCGGTTGCCCACCGCGAATTCAATCGCCGCAGTAGCCACCAGGGTGCGCGGCCACAGGGTGGCGACGCTGACACCCGCCTCGCGCAATTCCTCCGCCAGCCCCATGCTCAGGACGGTCATGCCAAATTTCGACAGCGCGTAGGGGGCAAAAGGCCCCAGCCACTTGGGCTGCAGGTTGATGGGCGGCGACAGGCTGAGGATATGGCCGTTGCCCGACTGCTTGAGATAGGGCATCGCCAGGTGCGCGGTCAGGTAGACGGCGCGACTGTTGATACTCTGCATCAGGTCGTAGCGTTTGGGCGGAGTGGATTCCACATTGGTCAGGTTGATGGCACCGGCATTGTTCACCACCGCGTCGATGCCACCGAATTTTTCCGCGGCCTCTGCCATCGCCTCGGCGACCCGCTTTTCCTCGCGCACGTCCACCTGCAACGGCAGCGCCGCACCGCCGGCGGCCTCCACCTCCTCCGCCACCGAGTAAATGGTACCCGGCAGCTTCGGGTGCGGCTCGGCGGATTTGGCGGCGATAACAATATTGGCCCCGTCCGCTGCACACTTGAGCGCAATGGCGCGGCCGATGCCGCGGCTGGCACCGGTGATGAAAATCGTCTTGCCCTTGAGGGCGCCGGTGTTTTTGGTCAGGGTGATAAATTCTTCACTCACTTGCGGCCTCCGGGGCAATGACTGCCGGGCAATAGATATCCTTGAACACTTGGGGCATGCGCTTGGGTCTGCCGCTGGACAGCTCGATACACACCATCTGCCACTGGGCGCGCAGTACCAGCGCCTCGTCGGAAGCGCGGAACACCTGGAAGCGGCGGGTCATATTCAGGCGCCCATCCACCTTCGTCAGCCAGGTACCGAACAGCAGTTCATCCCCTTCCCTGGCCGCCAGTATATAGTCGTACTCGCCGTGGCGAATGGCCATACCGCGGTCGAGCCCCTGGTAATTTGTGACATCCAGGCCCAGCTCCACGCTGTGGGCCCAACCGGCGCGCTCGCACCAGCGCACATATTCGGCGTTGTTGGTGTGGTGCAGGCCGTCCACATGCTCGGCCTGTACGGTGACCCTCCACACGAAGGGTCGCGGTAAATCCCATTCCATTCAGAAACTGCGCCCGTCTACCTGCTTGATCGTCAATTCCGTCGGCTCCACCCCTTCCAGGCAGCGCACATTGATGGCGGCGATGGGAGAACCATCCGGCATCTGCCCGAAACCGAAGGGCTGGCAGCCGCAATCGGGGCAGAACTGGTGTTTGATCTCGTGCTTGTTGAAGGTGTAAGTGGCCATGTCCGCTTCCGGCGACTTGAGCGCAACCTGGTCGCGGGGGCTGAACCAGAGCAGAAAGCCCTTCTTGCTGCAGTGGGAGCAGTTGCACTCCATCACTTCATCGATCTGCCCTTCCACTTCAAATGCGATACGGCCGCAGTGGCAGCTTCCCTGATAGTTCACGATGGCTCTCCTGTTGTGGGGTGTGGTTCGAGCCTATGCGATCTGGTGGGAGGGGACAAGTGACTCGGTGCGCGCGGCGCACCCTACGGGACTCGATAAGAGCAATGGGGTTAGATGCGAAGGTCCTGCTGCCAGCGCCCTAGGTTCAAAACCACCGAAGACCCATACTCATCAAAACGGCACGGATTGCCGTTTTGCACAGCCGAAGGCTGCCCGCAGGGTGAGGGCCAAGGACGGCCCAAATGAAAAAGGCCCCGATTGGGGCCTTTTCGATTCAGAGCCGGGCAAGCATCAGGCTTCGGTCTGCTCTTCCTTGGCGGCTTCCGCCTGCTGCTGCGCCTGGTTCAGGGCCGCGGCGAAGAGGGCGTCGAAGTTGATCGGCGGCAGCATCAGGGCCGGGAAAGAGCCCTTGGTTACCACGTTGTCCACCACTTCGCGGGCGTAGGGGAAGAGTATCTGCGGGCAGGCGGTGTTCAGCGCCTGGGCCAGCTGCTGGCCCTCCAGGCCCTTGATGGCAAAAAGGCCGGCCTGCTTCACTTCCACCAGGAAGGCAGTCTCTTCTTCCAGCTTGACGGTGATGGTCAGGGTCAGCGCCACTTCGTACAGATCTTCGTCGATCTTGGCGGTGCTGGTGTTCAGCTCCTGGTTGACCTGGGGCTTCCACTGCTTCTTGAAGACCTCGGCACCCATCGGGGTCTCGAAGGAGAGGTCTTTCAGGTAGATGCGCTGCATCGCGAATTGTACTTGCGGGGCCTCTGCGTTGGCCGCTGCGCCGTTCTGTTCTTCAGCCATGTTACTGCCTGTTCTTTATATAAGTGATTTATTACTGCCTTCCGTGAGAAAGACTCCCTGTATGAGTCTTTCAAATGGGGCCTGCGAATACCGTTTCAAGGCCGAGAATAGCAAATTACTATGACCGGACGTCGCAGCGGGCGTCAGTTGGCGCCACCCAACAGCTTGTCCAGTTGGCGGCTGCGCTCCAGCGCCATCAGCTCGTCGCAACCGCCGACATGCTGCTCGCCGATCCAGATCTGTGGCACCGTATGGCGACCCGCCTTGGCGGTCATCTGCGCGCGCAGCTCCGGATCGCCGTCCACGGCCATCTCGCGGTAATGCACGCCCTTGCTGTCGAGCAGCTGCTTGGCGCGAATACAGAAGGGGCAATAGCGGGTGGTGTAGATAACGACTTCTTTCACGATACCGTCTTTTTCAACGCTGGCGCGACCTGCAGCTGCGCCTTCAGTTAACCCTTGACCAGCGGCAGGTTCTGGTTGGCCCACTCGGTCATGCCGCCCTGCAGGCGGCGCACCTGGAAACCCTGCTGTTTCAACAGGCGACCCACGGCGCCGGCGTGCTGGCCCAGTTTGTCCGCCACTATCAGCGGCTTGTCCTTGTAGGCAGCCAGCTCGGAAACCCGCTCCGCCACCTCGCCGTGGGGGATATGCACCGCATCCACGATATGGCCGGCGCTGAATTCACTCCTGTCGCGCACGTCCAGTATCCGCGCGCCCTCGCCATTGATCAGCCGCGTCACCTCGTGTATCGATGCCGGGGTGCCGGCCTTGTAGCGCTCGCTCAGCGCAAATGCGTACAGCAATACCACCAGCAGGCTGACCAGCAGCCACTGCTCGCTCATAAAGACGAAAAAGTCCACTCCGCCCCCAATTCCGTGTTTGTTGTTGTGATCGACGCCCTGGCGCCCAATGCGGCCGGAGTATACACGATCCTGGCGAAATCTTAACCAGCCCGACACCTTTTAAAAGCCGGGTGTGCCGTATCTCTCATCCACGCCGGCGAACATGGTTAAAGGCTGCGCAATCGGGTTAAAATCCGCGTCCCGATTCCAACCACCGGCAGAGGAACACCTTCGCTATGGCCGCTGACCAACCCCATCAAAAACGTCCCCTGGTCCTGCTGATCCTGGACGGCTTCGGCCACAGCGAGAATCCCGAGCACAATGCCATCCACGCGGCCAAATCGCCGGTGTGGGACCAACTCTGGGCCAGCCGCCCCAAGACCCTGATCCAGACCTCCGGTATGGCGGTGGGCCTGCCCGAGGGGCAGATGGGTAACTCCGAAGTGGGGCATATGACCCTGGGCGCCGGCCGCGTCGTGTACCAGAACTACACCCGCATCAACAAGGCCATCCAGGACGGCGACTTCTTCAGGAATCCCGCCTACACCGCCGCGGTGGACAAGGCCATCGCCAACAACGGCGCCGTGCATATTATGGGCCTGCTGTCCGAGGGCGGGGTGCACAGCCATGAAGACCACATAGTCGCGATGGTGACCCTGGCCGCCCAGCGCGGTGCCAGGGCCATCTATGTACACGCCTTCCTCGACGGCCGCGACACGCCGCCGCGCAGCGCCGAACCCTCCCTGGCGCGCCTGATGCAGGTGTGCGACTCCATCGGCACCGCGCACATCGCCAGCCTGGCCGGACGCTACTTCGCCATGGATCGCGACCAGCGCTGGGACAGGGTCCAGGCCGTCTATGACCTGATGACCCGGGGTGTGGCCGAATACGAAGCCGCCGACGCCCTGGCCGGCCTGGCCGCCGCCTATGAGCGCGGTGAGAACGACGAGTTCGTCGCGCCGACCCAGATTGGCGAAGCGGCGCCGATCAACGACGGCGACGCGCTGATCTTTATGAACTTTCGCCCGGACCGCGCGCGCCAGTTGACCCGCGCCTTTACCGATTCCAATTTCGACGGCTTCGAGCGCGCCGCCGCGCCCGAACTGGCAGACTTCGTGATGACCACCGAGTACGCTGCCGACATTGACGCCAGCTGCGCCTTCCCGCCGGAGAAACTGGTGAACTCCTTCGGCGAATACCTGGCGGAGCAGGGCAGGACCCAGTTGCGCATCGCCGAGACAGAGAAATACGCCCACGTGACCTTCTTCTTCAGCGGTGGCCGCGAGGAGCCCTACGCCGGCGAGACCCGCGAGCTGATCAAGTCGCCCAACGTGGCTACCTACGACCTGCAGCCGGAAATGAACGCGCCGGAGGTAACCGACAAGCTGGTGGCGGCCATCGGCAGCGGCGATTACGACGCCATCATCTGCAACTACGCCAATGGCGATATGGTCGGCCACACCGGTATCTTCGAGGCCGCCGTCGCGGCGGTGGAGGCCCTGGACCAGTGCGTCGGCCGCGTCGTCAACGCGGCCCTGGCCGCCGGCGGCGAGGTGCTGATCACCGCCGACCACGGCAATGTGGAGGAGATGTTCGACGGCGCATCCGGCCAGGTCAGCACCCAGCACTCCACCCTGCCGGTCCCCTTCGTCTATGTGGGTGAGCGCAACGTCAGCCTGCGCGACGGCGGCAGCCTGGCGGACGTGGCACCGACCATGCTAGCGTTGATGGATCTGCCGCAACCGGCGGAAATGACTGGCCAGAGCCTGGTGAAATTCGACGGATGATTTACGCAATGAGAGTTCTAGCAGTAATCCTGTTCACACTCTTGTCCCTGCCCGCCTGGTCCCAGTCCGACGCGGACGGGGACCAGCAGGCGCGCCTGGCCGAGATCAAGCAGCGCATCGAGGCGCTGCAGCAGGAACTCAACCAGGTAAAGAGCCAGCGCGACCAGCTGCTCAAGGACCTGGAGGACAACGAAAAGGATATCTCCGAACTGCACCAGCGCATCGACCAGATCAAGCGCGATATGCGCAGCCGCGGCGAGAAACTGCAGGAACTGAAAAAAGAGCAGCAGCAGCTGCAGGAATCTCGGCGAAGTATGCAGCGGCGGGTCGAGCAGGAAGTCGCCGCCGCATACCGACTCGGAAGACAGGAGCAGGTCAAGCTGCTCCTCAACCAGCAAGACCCCCAGAATATCGCCCGCCAGCTCCGCTACCACGAATACTTTCTCCAAGAACGCAGCCGCGTTATCGACGACTACCTCGCCACACTGACTTCCCTGCAAACAGTCAGCAGCTCGATCGAGCGCGAGCGCGACACTTTGGATAGCGAGCGACGCCAGCTACAGGAGCGGGAGCAGCGGCTCAAGGGCGCACAGAGGCAGAGAAACAAGACCCTCGACAGGCTGGCCGCGCGCCTGGCGGACAAGAGCGGTGAACTGCAGCAGCTGAAGAGCGACAGAGGGCGCCTGCAGAAGCTCGTGGATGAGGTGGGTAAGGCCATCGCCTCGCTGGTGAGCCCCGGGGACCAGCAGCCCTTCGCCAGGCAGCGCGGGCGCATGCGGTGGCCGGCCGAGGGCCGCCGCGCCAACGCCTACGGCCAGCGCCGCGCCAACGGCATCTCCTGGAAGGGCATCACCATCCGCGCCAGTGAAGGTGAACCGGTGCGCGCCATTCATCGCGGCCGGGTGGTCTTTTCCGACTACCTGCGCGGCCAGGGCATGCTGATGATCCTGGATCACGGCGACGGCTATATGAGTCTCTACGCCCACAACCAGTCCCTGACCCGGAGCCTCGGCGAGTGGGTCGAGCGCGGCGACACCATCGCCCGGGTCGGCAACAGCGGCGGCCTGGCGCACAGCGGCGTCTACTTCGAGATACGCCGCAACGGCAAGCCGCAGGATCCCACCGTCTGGTGTCGCGGTTAACGGGATCACGAATTATCGCCATGCGGCTACCCTGACAGAGAGATGGGCAGATCACTTTCGACATGGCCGGACCAACCTCTATCCACTGCAAACGCGCCTACGCTTCGCCCCAGCGCGGGGACGGCTACCGCGTGCTGGTGGACCGCCTTTGGCCGCGCGGCCTGAGCCGCGAATCACTGCCGCTGGACGACTGGTGCAAGGCGCTGGCGCCCTCCGACGAGCTGCGACACTGGTTCAACCACGATCCCCGCCTCTGGGCCGCCTTTTACCAGCGCTACCACAAGGAATTGCGCGAAAAGAGTGCAGAGATTGAGACCCTCCTGAAGGCCAGTAACGGGCGTCCTTTGACGTTGCTCTATGCCGCGCGGGATCAGGAGCACAACAACGCGGTGGCACTGAAAATGTTCCTGCAAGGACAATGAATTCACAGAAGTGCGATAAATACGGCGCCGAGGGCAATTTTTCGCGCAGTTGAGTTTCCCGCCAACTTAAATCCCTGCCCACCCCCGCGGTCTACACTTTCGCAAAGAAGCGAAGAAATAAGGCAGAGGTTTCAACGATATGTTCACCCCCAAAGCGCTGGCCACCTTTATCGGCGCAGCCGCCCTCACCGCCCTGCCCCTGATGGGCCTCAGCGAGGGCGATTCCAACCACGACCTGATACCCGAAACCGCAACCCGCCTGCCGCTGGAAGACCTGCGCAGCTTCGCCAAAGTGTTCGAACAGATTCGCCAGGGTTACGTCGAGGAAGTGGACGACAGCACCCTGCTGGAATACGCCATCAAGGGCATGCTGCAGGGGCTGGATCCGCACTCCTCCTACCTGGACCGGGAATCCTTCGACGACCTGCAGGCCAATACCACCGGCGAGTTTGCCGGACTCGGCATCGAAGTGGGTATCGAGAACGAACATATCACCGTCGTCACGCCAATGGACGACACCCCGGCCTCCCGCGCCGGCCTGAAGTCCGGTGATATCATCCTGCGCCTGTCCGGTAAATCCATGAAGGGGGTCAGCCTGGACGAGGCGGTGGAGCGCATGCGTGGACCCAAGGGCAGCAGCGTCACCCTGACCATAGCGCGCAAGGGTCACAAGCAGCCTTTCGAGGTCACCCTGAAGCGCGACACGGTGCGCGTGCGCAGTGTGCGCAGCAAAATGCTCGACGACGGCTACGGATACCTGCGCATCAGCCAGTTCCAGCTGGATACCGGCGGCGACGTGGCACGGGAGATCAAGAAACTGCAGAAGAAGGGCAAGCTGAAAGGCCTGATCGTCGACCTGCGCAACAACCCGGGCGGTGTATTGCAGTCGTCGGTGGAAGTGGCCGATACCTTCCTCGAGGAGGGCCTGGTGGTCTACACCGAGGGGCGCACCGAATCCGCCAACCTCAGCTACTCCGCCGAGCCGGGCGACCTGACCGAGGGTGCGCCGCTGGTAGTCCTGATCAACGACGGCTCCGCCTCCGCCGCGGAAATTGTCGCCGGCGCCCTGCAGGACCACCGCCGCGCAGTGGTGATGGGTACCGACAGCTTCGGCAAGGGCTCGGTGCAGACGGTGATTCCGATCAACAACGAGCGCGCCATCAAGCTGACCACGGCGCTCTACTTCACCCCCAATGGCCGCTCCATCCAGGCCCAGGGGATTACACCGGATATCGTGGTCGAGCGGGTCAAGATTACCCGTCTGCAGGGCGCCACACGCACCACCGAGGCGGACCTGGCCGGCCATTTGGGCAACGGCAATGGCGGTGCGGAGCGCGGATCCAGCGACCGCGCCAAAGAGAAGGAGGGCCGCGACGACTGGCTCGATCGTGACAACCAGATTTTCGAGGCACTCAATGTACTCAAGGGCCTGAATCTCTACGCCCAGAGGGACAGGGGTTTACGCGAGCGCGTCGCCCGCGCCGATTGATCCCGCCGAGGAGTCAGGGGCGAATGCCGCATTCGCCCGACAAGGATGTAGGGGCGAACACGCTGTTCGCCCGAGAACGAAACCGCGTGGGTTATGTTCGTGCGCGGTTTTGGAAGGTGGTTATGCAGAAGTACCGCGCCGGCGAAGAGGGGCAACCCCTTCCCCCGCGCTCCGACCGCTTCTACAAACTGGGAGACGACTGGTACTTCCAGGTACGCGGCGGCGCCTGTTTCGGGCCCTATCCCTGCCGCGATGAGGCGGAGCGCGCAGTTCGATTTTATTTTTACCCACCGAGAGTTACCTACGGCAAGCAGCAGAAGGGCGCGGTGATCCATCCGTTCGGCAGCCAGCGCGCCAAGCACTGGCGCAGAAACCACAAGATCTGACGTCGATCCAGGTCACTCCTCTGCTGGGTGCACCGCGCGCACCAAAGAGACCGGCGGTGCGCACGGCGCACCCTACAGACGCATCTCTATTCCCGCTTCCTGCATAAAGGCCTTGGCCTCGGCAATGCTGTACTCGCCAAAGTGGAAAATACTCGCCGCCAGCACCGCATCGGCACCGCCCTGCAGGACGCCATCGGCCAGGTGCTGAAGATTGCCCACGCCGCCGGAGGCGATCACCGGCACCGGCACCGCATCGGATACCGCGCGGGTCAGGGGCAGGTCGAAACCATTCCTGGTACCGTCCCTGTCCATGCTGGTCAGCAGTATTTCGCCGGCGCCCAGGTCCGCCATTTTTTTGGCCCACTCGACCGCATCTATGCCGGTGGGGTTGCGGCCGCCGTGGGTGAATATCTCCCACTTGTTTTCAGCCACCTGTTTCGCATCAATGGCGACGACAATGCACTGGCTGCCGAAACGTTCGGCCGCCTCGCGCACGAATTCCGGATTCTTGACGGCGGCCGAGTTGATCGCTGTCTTGTCCGCGCCGGCATTCAGCAGGTTGCGGATATCCTGCAGTGTGCGCACACCGCCGCCGACGGTCAGAGGAATAAACACCTGGGAGGCCATCTTCTCCACGGTGTGCAATGTGGTGTCGCGGCCCTCATGGGTTGCGGTGATATCGAGAAAGGTAATCTCGTCCGCTCCCGCCTCGTTGTAGCGGCGCGCGATTTCCACCGGGTCGCCGGCATCGCGGATATCGACAAAATTGACGCCCTTGACCACGCGCCCGGCGTCGACGTCCAGGCAGGGGATGATTCGCTTTGCCAGTGCCATCTTCTCTTCTTCCCTTTACCGCTTCCAGTCGTCGCAGAGCTGCTGCGCCTGGCGCAGGTTCAGCTTGTCCTCGTAGATGGCGCGGCCGGTAATGGCCCCGGCTATCTCGCCTGCCTCGAGCAGCTGGCGAATATCCTCGATACTGCTGACACCGCCGGAGGCGATGATCGGAATCTGCACCGCGCGCGCCATTTCCAGCGTGGCGGCGATATTGACCCCCTGCATCATGCCGTCGCGGGCGATATCGGTGTAGACGATGGAACTGACACCACAGTCGGCGAACTGCTTCGCCAGTTCCGTGGCCTGTAGCTCGGACACTTCCGCCCAGCCCTCGGTCGCCACCAGGCCGTCCTTCGCGTCCAGGCCGACGATGATATGACCCTCGAACTCGCGGCAGGCTTCTTTCACCAGCTGCGGATTCTTGACCGCGGCGGTGCCGATAATGGCCCAGGTCACACCGGCATCCAGGTATTTTTCGATGGTGTGCAGATCGCGGATGCCGCCGCCTATCTGCACCGGCAGGCCGGGAAACTGTTTCGCAATTGCAGTGACCGCCTCTCCGTTGACCGGGTTACCGGCAAAGGCACCATTCAGGTCCACCAGGTGCAACCGCCTGGCGCCCTCGTCGACCCAGTGCTGCGCCGTGGCCAGCGGGTCGTCGGAGAATACGGTGGCGTCGTCCATCTCGCCCTGGCGCAGGCGCACGCACTGGCCGTCTTTCAAGTCGATTGCGGGTATTACGATCATGATCTGTCTTTAATTCGGCGGTAAATGTAAATCGTATTTGGTGGTAATCAGATTTTGCCGTTCCAGCCGACAAAATTTTTCAGCAGCTGCAGGCCGGCGTCGGCACTTTTTTCCGGGTGGAACTGGGTGGCAAAAATATTTTCCCGCGCTACCGCGGCGGCGAGGGATACACCGTAGTCGGTCTGCCCGGCGATATCGGCATTCTCTTCGGCCGGCACATAGTAACTGTGCACGAAATAAAAACGGCTGCCGCCCTCAATATCCTTCCACAGCGGATGCGCCCGCTTCTGCTCTACCCGGTTCCACCCCATATGGGGGACCTTTAATCTTGAGCCGCAGGCGCCAACCTTTCCGTCTTCCTGCAAATCGTTGCCAAAAAACTTTACCGGCTGCGGGAAAATATCCAGGCAGTCGACACCGTTGTTCTCCTCGCTGCGGCGCATCATGATCTGCATGCCGACGCAGATGCCGAGTATCGGCAGGCCGGACTCTATGGCGTCATTCAGCAGTGGCGCGAAGCCGGCCTCGACGAAGCCCGCCATACAGTCGCGGATGGCGCCGACGCCCGGCACCAGCAAACGGTCGGCGCCCTGGGCCTGCTCCGGTGTACCGGCGAGCACCACTTCGTCATGCGGCGCAACCCGCTGCAAGGCACTGGCCACCGAGTGCAGGTTGCCCATGCCGTAGTCGAGTACGGCGATTTTTTGCGTTGACGAGGGCATCAGAGCACACCCTTGGTGGAGGGCATGGTGCCGGCCATGCGCGGATCCGGCGTCAGCGCCATGCGCAGGGCACGACCGAAGGCCTTGAATACCGTCTCCACCTGGTGGTGGGCATTGTGGCCGCGCAGGCAATCGATATGCAGGGTCACCAGGGCGTGGTTCACGAAGCCCTGGAAGAATTCGTAGAAGAGCTCGGTATCGAAATTGCCGATGCGTTTCTGGGTAAAGGGCACGTCCATGATCAGACCGGGGCGGCCGGAGAAGTCCACCACTACCCTGGAGAGCGCTTCATCGAGCGGCACATAGGCGTGACCGTAGCGAGTCATGCCCTTCTTGTCCCCGAGCGCCTCGGTAATCGCCTTACCCAGGGTGATGCCGATGTCCTCCACCGTGTGGTGATCGTCGATATGCACATCGCCATCGCAGCTGATATCCAGGTCGATCATGCCGTGGCGGGCTATCTGGTCGAGCATATGCTCGAGGAAAGGCACCCCGGTATCAAACTGGCCGCGGCCGTCGCCATCGAGGTTGACGCTGACGGCGATTTTGGTTTCCAGGGTATCGCGTTTGACGCTGGCCTTGCGCATGGAGGGAAAATCCTCGGTCTGTTTACAAATTGGGGGCGATTAGGCAGAAGGCGCGAATTATAGGACGAATGACCGCCCCTGTGACCGGTTGGTGACAGATGAAACTTGATTCGTAACCCGAAGCACATATCATACCGTCCATGGTCAACCACTCCCGCCAAAGATCCCGCTTCTGGGCCAGCCTGATGCTGTTGCTTGCACTGCTCGCAGCCCAGCCGCTGTGGGCGGAGCATATTCACCTGAACGACGGTCAGGTGGAGATGTGTGACCTCTGCTTCAACCATATGCCCGCCGCCCACGGCAGCGACTTCGATTTCGTCCAGCCGGCACCGGTAGTGCTCTACAGCACCCAGTCCGCGCCGGTACCCCGCGACTGTCAGCCGGAGCGCCAGAGCGCCCGCGCACCCCCGCTATTCCTGCCACCCCGCTGACTGGCACCGAGCGTGATGCGAAGGGCCTGATGCCGGGGTTTGTTTGTGGGACTGTTGGCGAGAGGGGCCGAAGGCGCCGTGAATACGTGGAGCGGCCGGGCCACCTCGCCGACAAGCCTACAGGGACGTATTAAGGGGGGGCGCCTAGCCCGTGTCCCACAAACAAACCCCGGCAGCAGGCCCGCCCGTCGCCCCAATCGGTAGCCACAAGCCAACTAGCAAACTCGAAAAACCGATAAGTTTATTTAGCGGCGACGCCTGCCTGTTCGTTTATGGCAGCGCCCGCGCGCCGTGTGACAGGAATAAAAAACCGATGAACAAGACCAGCAAACTGGCCCTGGCGATTGCCGGCGCCCTGACCGTGCCCGCCACCTACGCCGCCGACAATACCGGCCAGCCCCTGGAAGAGGTCAACGTCACCGTATCCCCGCTGGACAAGCCCGCCGACGCCGTGGCCGCACCGGTATCCGTGCTGTCCGGCGAGGCGCTGCGCGACGCCGCTGCCGCAACCCTGGGCCAGACCCTGGAGAGCCAGCCGGGCGTGGCCAACGCCTCCTTCGGCGGCGGTGTCGGCCTGCCGGTGATTCGCGGCCAGAGCGCCAACCGCGTCAAGGTGCTGAACGACAACCTGGACGTGGCCGATGCCTCCAATACCAGCTCCGACCACGCCGCCAGCATCGAGCCACTGCTGGCCCAGCGCATCGAGATATTGCGCGGCCCGGCCGCCCTACGCTACGGCAGCGGCGCCATCGGCGGCGTGGTGAACGTGATCGACGGCCGCATCCCCACCCAGGTGCCCGAGGCGCTGGAGGGCGCCCTGGAGATGCGCCACAACAGCGGCAACAGCCAGGACGCCGGCGTCTTCCGCCTGTCCGGCGGCGCCGGCCGGGTGGCCTGGTACCTGGACGGCGTCTACCGCGACAGCGACGACACGGAGATCCCCGGCCTCGCCATCATCCACCGCGAGGAAGCGCACCACGACGAGGAGCACGCCGGTGAGGAACACGGGCACGAAGAGGAAGAGTTCAACACCGACGGTTTCGTCGGCAACACCAATGCCCGCGCCCACAGCTACAGCGGCGGCGTCTCCTGGATCACCGAAACCGGCTTTGTCGGCCTGTCGGTAAACCAGCTCGAGAACAACTACGGTATTCCCCTCGGCGCCCACGAACACCACCATGAGGAAGAGGAGCACGGGGAGGAAGACCACCACGAAGAGGAAGCTGCGGGCGACGAGCACGAGGAGCACGAGCACGGCGAAGCGCCGGAAGTCGTGCGTATCGATATGGCCCAGACCCGCTACGACCTCAAGGGCGAACACCAGTTCGACGACGGCTACTGGGACAAGCTGCGCCTGCGCCTCGGCTACAACGACTACGAGCACACGGAGCTGGAAGCCCACGGAGACCACTTCCACGAGGGCACCCGCTTTACCAACGAGGCCTGGGAGAGCCGCATAGAAGTGACCCACGACGACGGCGGCGAGTGGCGCGGCGCCTACGGCCTGCAGCTGTCCAACAAGGACTTCGCGGCCATCGGCGACGAGGCCTTCGTGCAGCCGTCCAAGACCCGCAGTGTGGGCCTCTTCACCATGAAGGAACGCGCCTGGGGTGACTGGCACCTGGATCTGGGCGGCCGCGCCGAGCAGGTCTCCGTCGATCCGGATCAGGGGGAAAGCCAGGACTTTAACCTGCTGGGGCTGAGCGGCACCCTGCAGTATTTCCTGGCCGAGCACCAGCACCTGAGCTTCGGTGCCACCCACGCAGAGCGCGCACCGGTGGCCGAGGAGTTGTTTGCCGACGGCGCCCACCTGGCGGAAGCCCGCTACCTGGAAGGCGAAGAGGATCTCGACAAGGAGAAGTCCTTCAACCTGGAGCTGGGCTACCACCACCACAATGAAGAAGCCTCCGGCTGGCACGCCGCCCGCGTCGAAGCCAACCTGTTCTACAACCGCGTGACCGACTATATCTACGCGGCCAACACCGGCGAGGAAAACCACGAGGAAGAGCTGGCCGTCTACGGATACAGCAACCGCGATGCGGTCTTCTACGGTGCCGAAGCCTCCGTGCGCCTGCCCTTTGCCGGCGGCCACTATGTGGAGCTGTTCGGTGACAGCGTGCGCGCCAGCTTTACCAGCGATCTCGACCTGCATCACGGGGAAGAAGAAGGCGAAGCGGGCCACGATCACGACCACGAGGAAGGCGAGGGCCGCGAGTACAGCCGCGATGTGCCGCGTATGCCGCCGCTGCGTATCGGACTCGCCCTGGGCGGCGACTACGACCAGTGGAACTGGGAGTTGCGCACCACCAAGGCTTCCGCACAGGAACGCGCCGGCGCCTTTGAGGAAGCCACCGATGGCTATACGCGCATGGACCTGACCGCGCGCTACAACCTCAAGCTGGGCAGCACCGACGCGGTGCTGTTCGCCAGCGCCCGCAACCTGCTGGACGAGGAAATCCGCAACTCCGCCTCGCTGCTGCGCGACTTCGCCCCGGAAATGGGCCGCAGCGTCGAAGCCGGCGTGCGGTTTATTTTCTAGGCCGCAACTGCTTCAATACCCCCTCCGAGCGCCCCCCCCCCCCCCCGCCGGGGGGGCGCCCCCCCCCCCACCCCGGGTGGGTTCCCCCCCGGGGGGGCCCCCC
>NZ_JACZFR010000035.1 GCF_014904815.1 Microbulbifer taiwanensis | reverse complement strand
ACGCCGGCGTGCGGTTTTTTTTCGGGCCCCCACTTGCTTCAATACCCCGTCCGGGCGCCCCCGCCCACCGGGGCGGGGGCCGAATCTCCTACAATACGCGGATAGCTTCCCCGCGGGATCGACTCCCGTCGGGAACACAGGGCCCCGGCCCGGTATCTTAGGATTGGGCTTTCCCAGCACACCCATCACGAATAACAGGGACTCATCACTCCATGGCCTGGATCAAGCGCACCTTTATCGCCCTGCTCGTCATCTTCCTGCTGCTCGCCGGCGCCGTCGCCTGGCTACTGGCCGGACTCGATGTCAATCAGTACAAGCCGCAGCTGGAACAGCTGGCCGCCAAGCAGGGCATAGCCCTGAAACTGGATGGCGATATCGGCTGGCAGCTGTGGCCGAATATCGCCCTGGAACTGCAGGGCGTACAGCTGGCGCCGCTGCCACAGCCGGAGCAGCCGCTGGTGCGCGCCGACAGGATCGCCGTCGGTGTGGCACTGATGCCGCTGCTGAAGAAGCGTATAGAGGCGCAGGAAATCCTGCTGATGGCCCCACAGATAGACCTGAGCGTCGACGAACAGGGCCGCGGCAACTGGGAGCTGCTCACCGATGCCATGGAGGCACAAAAGAAAGTGGAGGCCGAGCAGCCGCCGAAGCTGGAGGTGCCCGCTGACAAGGCCGGCCAGGATCTCGGTCTGGCCCTGGAAAAACTGCGCATCGAAGACGGCCGCCTGAACTACCGCGACGCCAGCAACGATACCGAGTACACGGTGGAGCAGCTGCGCGTGGCCGCCGACAACCTGGTGCCCGGCGGCGAGCCCGGCCAGGTGGAGGCCAGCGCCCGGATCAGCGGCAGCGCCCTCAAGCAACCTGTACAGCTGGCCCTGAACAGCACCCTGGCCCTGGACGAAGGGCTGAACGGCCTGCGCCTGCAGCCGCTGCAACTGGAACTCTCCAGCGGCGAGGCCGCGGCGAATATCCACCTGCGCGGCCACGTGCGCCGCAGCGCCGCCGAGCAGCCGTGGCAGATACAGATGAACGTCAACGCCGATGTCGAGCCGCTGCGCCCCTGGCTCGCCGTCACCGGTACTGAACTGGTCACCCAGAGCGGCGATGTGCTGCAGAAGCTGAGCCTGGAGACCAGCGTCGAGGGCACCGACAAGAAGCTCGACCTGACCCCGCTGCAGCTGCAGCTGGACGACACCGTCTTCGCCGGCAGCGCCCAGCTGCGCAACGCCGAAATGCCCGGCCTGGACCTGACCCTGCGTGGCGGCGCCCTGGTACTGGACGACTATCTGCCGCCCCCGGCACCCGAGGCAGAGCAAACAGCAGCGGAAGCCCCGGCCACACCGGCCGAGCCCGCGCCCCTGCCGCTGACCGCCATGCGCGGCTTCAACGCCAACCTGGACCTGTCCCTCGAGCAGGTTAAAGCCGTCGACCTGCAGGTGGACAGGCCACAGCTGCAGCTGACCGTCGACAACGGCCTCTACCAACTGCAGAAACTGACCGCCGACCTCTACGGCGGCGAACTCAGCAGCAACGGCCAGTTCAACGCCCGCGGCCAGTCCGCCGTGGCCGAACTGAGCGGCGGGCTCGCCAATGTGGAGATCTCCAAGGTGCAGCAGGCGCTCTTCCCCGGCGATAACCAGGGCAACAAAGTGCAGCTGTCCGGCAAGACCAGTATCAACTGGACCGCGCAGACCCGCGGCGCCGACACACTGCAGCTCCAGGAAAACCTGCGCGCCGCGGTGCAACTGTCCAGCGACCAGCTGGCCCTGGCGCCCTTCAACCTGGAAAAGGGCATGTGCCAACTGGTCAGCTACGCCGAGAAGACCGCGCTGCCTGAGCGGGACTGGCCCGCCAGCACCCGCCTGCAGGACCTGCGCGCCAATATTGCCGTCGAGGGCAACAAGGCAACCATCCAGGAAATCCTGGCCGGTATCGAGAACATCGCCATGACCGGCGACGGCGAGATAGACCTGGAGAAACAGGAATTCGACTTCGCCCTCGGCCTGGCCCTGGTCGGCAGCCGCACCTCCGCCGACGGCTGCACCGTCAAGAACGACCGCTGGCGCAACCGCCCGCTGCCGCTGCGCTGCAAGGACAGCTTCGCCGACGCCGGCGCCGGCAGCTGCAAACCCGACAGCCGCCGCCTCGACGACCTGCTGCGCGACGAACTCAAGCACAAGGCCGAGAAGAAATACGGCGGCAAGGTCAAAGAGAAGGTCGACGAGTTAAAGGACAAATTCACAGGCCTGTTCAAACGCGACTGCCCCGGGGAGCGCGGAGCTCTTTAACAACAGCTGAAGGCCCAAGCCCCGCAGGCGGCCGAAGGCCGCCCCTCCCCGGGAACGCCGAGTTCTTTAGCGAGCAGCTGAAGGTCCAGCTCGGCAGGGCGGCCAAAGGCCGCCATTCCACCAATCCAGCAGTAACACCATGACCCCAGAACAATTCCAACAAGCCGTCCTGAACTGGTTCGACCGACACGGCCGCAAGGACCTGCCCTGGCAACAGGACATCAATCCCTACCGCGTCTGGGTCTCGGAAATCATGCTGCAGCAGACCCAGGTCGCTGCGGTGATACCCTACTTCGAGCGCTTTATGGCCAGCTTCCCGGCCCTGGAGCACTTGGCAGCAGCGCCGCTGGACGACGTGCTCGCCCACTGGAGTGGCCTCGGTTACTACGCTCGCGCCCGTAACCTGCACAAGTGCGCACAGAAAGTAGTGAGTGATCACTGCGGCGAATTCCCCCGCGATATCGAGGCCCTGGCCGGGCTGCCCGGTATCGGCCGCTCCACCGCCGGCGCCATCGCCAGTATCAGCATGGGCCTCAAGGGGCCCATCCTGGACGGCAACGTCAAGCGGGTGCTGGCCCGCCTCCACGCCGTGGACGGCTGGCCCGGGCAGGCCGCCGTAGCGAAAAAACTCTGGCAACTGGCCGAGACCTACACCCCCCAAAGTTGCGATAAAAACGGGCGCGGCAACCACTACACCCAGGCGATGATGGACCTGGGCGCCACCCTCTGCACCAGGACCAGGCCGCGCTGCGACGAATGCCCCCTGGCAGACAGCTGCATTGCGCGCACCCAGGGCAACCCCCAGGATTACCCGGGCAGGAAACCGCGCAAAGAAAAGCCTGTGCGCACCACCACCATGCTGCTGCTCGAACACGACGGCGAAATCTTCCTGCAACAGCGCCCGCCCAGCGGCATCTGGGGCGGCCTCTGGTGCCCGCCGCAACTGGAAGAGGACGACGGCGGTGAAGCCAGCGCGCAGGAGTGGCTGGCCGTGCGTGACCTGTCTGCGCAACAGGTACAGGGGCTGCCACAACTGCGCCACACCTTCACCCACTTCCATTTGGATATTGCGCCGGTGTGGGTGCAGCTTGCAAAAATCCCGGCCCAGGTGGCAGAGAGCGGCGGCGGCTGGTATAAACTGCGCCAACTCAACCGCCCCCGCGCGGCACAGGAACTGGGACTGCCGGCACCCATCGCCAAGCTGGCCAAACAGTTGCTGGCGCTACAGGCGCCGCTGTTGGCCGAGTCCCCGGCGCCCTAGAGACGCTCCCCCGGGGCCGCGGAGCTCCAGCTCCGCATTTGCGGCCAACGGCCGCCCTACAGAGGATGTCGTCATTCCGGTGCAGGCCATCCAGGTGCCACCGAGCTGGATACCGCTACCGGATCAAGCCCTGCGCCGGCATGACGAACGAATTAACGATTGATTCGGAACAGAGCATCTACAGCAAGAATTGCCCGACTCGAAAACGGAGACCCCCATGTCCAGAACCGTATTCTGCCGCAAGTACCAACAGGAAATGGAAGGCCTGGATGCACCGCCCTTCCCCGGCCCCAAGGGCCAGGACATCTTCGACAATGTATCCAAGAAAGCCTGGCAGGAGTGGATGGCCCACCAGACGATGCTGATCAACGAAAAGCGCCTCAACATGATGGAACCCTCCAGCCGCGCCTACCTGGGCGAGCAGATGCAGAAATTCCTCAGCGGCGAGGCCTACGACGAGGCCGAGGGCTTCGTGCCCCAAGGCGACAGCAGCGAGGGTAAAGACGCCTAAAAAGTAAGCGCTCACTCACACGAAAACTATTTAGCAATCAAAGGCTTGACTCAGCCCCGGGGAGCGGGTTTAATACGCGCCTCGCGACGCCGGGAAGCCCGGAAACATCGCAAAGCCCAGATAGCTCAGTCGGTAGAGCAGGGGATTGAAAATCCCCGTGTCGGTGGTTCGATTCCGCCTCTGGGCACCATCTTCAAACCCGCGTCAGCACTAGCTTTCGCGGGTTTTTCGCTTTTGGGTATTATTCTTATTTGACGCAAAAATTAACTCGACCGTCCACAATCCGTCCACCTAATATTTTTTAACTGAACTTTCCTCACAACCCCGTCTCTCCTAGCGCTGAGCATTTTTCCGCGGTGATCCCTTCGTTTAGACCTCTTCTGGGTCTTTCAATTTGCTTGGTTGGATGCCGCAGCCTTAATGCACATCCGCGTGAGTTCCACCAAGTTAATCATTCGATGTCGACCAATCTTGATGGTTGGTAAGTACCCCCTATTTACCTGATTGCGAACAGCACTCAAAGTTAGACCCACATCTTTGGCGAACTCTTTCTGGGTCGACACCGGGACTTTTAGCAGTGTTATATCGATGTGCTGATCCATATTGCTTGGCCTCCATAGTTGTTACAAACGTGCTTCCTGAAAAGCCCGTCTTTACTCACTTTGACCAGTCTTAGCACCTGAAAGTTTTGTTCATTCTGCTTCACAGCCTTTCAATCTGTGAAAAGTGATAGGCTGTGAAACCCCGCGCGGCCCGGGCGACGGGGAGCAATTGCAATTTCACTGATCAATAAAGCGCCTAAAACCGGCAGGCGTGGGGAGGAGTGACCGCGGTCCCTTCACGCGTACAAAAAGTAATCAGAGAAGCGCCAAGCTAGTAGATCCTGGTAGTATTCACGCTGCAAACCAGCTTTGACTCTTCCTGGCAGGATGTGAACAGAGTTGAAAGGAAATCAGAAAGACCCAGGCCCCCACTATGGATGAGTATTTAGAGGAAATCAGGGATAAGCCCCATTTCAGGGATGCAGTTCTCCGAAGCGCGAAGCCAGAGGATGTTGAATTTGTGATGGCCTTGTTGATGAGGGGCGCAGCTCTAGGGCATTTCACTTCGGGCTTGTTATTCGGGCCTTACGAGCAGGGCCAGAGGGAGGCATTTCTCAATTTAACGCAGGGAATTGGGACTCCTGTTCAAACTGACAGAGGAGTAGAGCGAAAACAAACAGCTCTTTGGATCTATGGCAGTCCGCACCTCGGAAATATTGGATTTATAGAGATAGCCGAAAAACATGAGGGAAGCGGGAACCAGGAGTGGGAGATTCTGACCGCGGGGATATCTGAAGAGTATAGAGGCCGCGGTCATGGCCGGAATATGCTGAAGCTATTTATGTTCAACTTCCCTCCGGAACTCACATTGTATGCTCGATGCTATCCCGCCTCGAAGTCCATGTTTCGGCTATTGAAGAGCCTAGGTTTCAAGCTGCTAGGTATTATAGATTCTGGCATCCGAGAACTTGAGAAGCGCCCCGCAAAAAATAGGGCTCCGCAATCAAAATCCAAAAAAAGTAAGCCTGCGTTGGGTAAGCACACCACCACCACGCAGGATTCCGAAAAAATGCTGGATACGCCACCCGATAGCCAGCCAAAACAAACCAACGAGACAAGGCCGAGTAGTCTCTTAGGTAAGCTCAAGCGGTGGTGTAAAGGTCAGATCATTTAGGTCAACGGGCCGTTCCGCGTCCACTGCATCAAGACCGAGCAATAGCCCCGCATACTGAAATAGTCAGGCTGCAAAAAATTATACGGTCCACCATAGCTTCTTCTCCTCTGGCTTATTCAGTCATGTTGTCAAGCTTGCTTTTCAGTGACTCCACATCACCGCTAGCACCGGTATAGGTGCTGGCGGATTCCGGGGCCTGTGTTTTGCCGCTGCCGGGAGTGACGCCCAAGTGTTTGTGGGTGGCCAAGTCGTCGGCGATGGCTTTCACCGCACCCATCAGGTCGCTGAGCAGCTGCAGCACATTGTCCGAGTCATTGCCCAGCCACACGGTACCGCCGGCCTCCACCTTCACCACCTGTTTCAGCTTGGCAATGCGCTCGGCGATATTGCCCACCTGCTCGCGCAGATCATTGCCCACGCAGGTCTTCTGATCGCGCGCGGCCGTGCTGTTGATATCCGCCGCGGTGGTGAGGTTGAGATTATCCAGGGCTGACAGGTTGGCGCTGCCGCCGCTCAGCAGGCGCAGGGCGCCCAGGGCCTCGATGATCTTTACCCCGGCGATTTCCTCCACCGAGTGTTCGCCCACCTGGATGTGCTCGCTGCCGTACTCCGCCAGCAGCTCCGCCGCGGCCAGCACCCGGCGCCGGGAGCTTTCGCAGATATCGCCGTGGGTTTCACGCTGCCAGTGACCACCGGCATCCACCTTTTGCCGCACCGCCTCGCTCTGCTGCCACAGCGATTCCTCGCGATCGAGCGCCGGCACGCTGGCGCCGCGGGCCAGTACCGTGCGGATAAACGGCTGGTCCGGCAGCCCGTAGGCAAAGGCCAGCTCCACCACCGTGCCCGGTTCTGGAAATGCGAAGGTGCCGCGCTCGGCGCCGGCGTAGTGCAGTGGCAGCGGCACGCTGCGAAAAACCGGCAGGCCCTCGTCCACCTCGCCCCGCTCGGTCAGCAGCTGCACATCCGCGGCGTAACGCGGGCGGAAGTCCTCCGACAGCTCCGGCTTCCGCGGCGGGTCGCTGATGGCCACCACCCGCGCCAACAGCGGCAGGTGCAGGCGACTGGCCAGCTCCGGCCGCTTGCGGTCGATCAGGCGCGCGACAGCTTGGTCCATGGGTCCGCACTCCAGGTCAGTTCCATAAAGTTGCCACTGAGCCCCACCTTGGTCAGGTAGTTGCCATTCAGCAACACACCGGGCCTCAGGCGCGGAATGCAGGGAATCTTCGCGCGGCCGGCCACGCCGTGCTCCTTCTGCCAGCCCGCCGGCAGATCCAGCGGCCGGCCGCTCCAGAAGCTTTCCGTCCAGCTGCCCACGTAAACGCTGCCGTCTCCCTGTTGCTGCCAGATAAACTGCGGCACCTGGTAAACAGTGCCCAGGCTATCCAGCGCCCAGTAGCCGGTACCGGCACTGTAAAAAGCCGGGGCCTTGGCGGCGGTGTAGGCTTCACGGCCGGTGATAAAGGTCAACCCGGTCAGCGACGCCACCGCCTGCAGCACTTCCGGCAGGGTCACATAGCGCAACGCCAGCGGCAGGCGCCTGGCCAGGGCTGCAGTGAACTCGCGCGCGAAAATTTTGTAGCGGCCGGGGCCGGCAAGCTCGCAGCGCACCACATAGCCCAGGAAGAAGCGCTGCAGCGCGTCGAGCTGATAGCCCAGGTCCAGCTGCACCAGGCCGGTGACCGACACCGCGCTCTGCACGGTAAAGGCCGCGCGCCCGGGCGCGAAGAGGTCCAGGCGCACATCTTCATCCACCAATGGCAATGGCGTGCCGGCGACGCTCAAACGCTTATGCAGTCGCACCGGATTCCTCCGCGCTCGGCGCCAGGGCATCGTCGGCCCATTTCAGTACCTTTTCCACGCCGGTGTATTCCTGTGATTGGCTCTGCTCTTCGCCACTGTCGGCGTCCACCACCTGCTGGCCGTCCGCGCTTTGGGTTTCGGATTCCTGGGCCTGCGCGCGCTGCTCGATTTTTTCCGGTACCGACAAATATTCCTGCAGGGTGAAATTGATCCGCCAGGCACTCTGCCCCGGCATCTGGCGCACATTGAAATCGTCGGAGAACTGCACCTGGCGCACGCCCATAGCCTGGGCGGTATCGTCCAGGATGTCGTACACCACCAGCTTGCCATTGCCGTCCACCGCCTCCACCACGCGCACCAATTCGCGCAGGTGCTCGGCGGCATCGAACTTGATTACCAGGGAGACAACCAGCGCCTTGGGCTTGATGCCGTTGTTGGCGCGATCGCTGGCACTGGTGTTACCCCCCAGGCTTTCCGTCTCGATGCGCAGGCGGCCGTGCACCACCCGCTCGCTACCGCGCAAAATAAAATCGTTGAGTCTCATAGCCCGAACATCTCCTGCAGCGCGGTCAGCTCCCCCGGCGCGCCGACAAACAGCAGCGCGGTGGCAAACACATGGTCATGGCCATAGGGACCGGCCGCCTTGATCTGCTCGGCGACTTCCCGGGCACTGCCACTGGCAGACAGGCACCAGGTAGGCCCGCTGGCCGCGAACTGCGCCACCAGGTTCTCCGTCGCCGCGCGCACCGCATCCAGGTGGGTCTGTTTCTTTGCCGCCAGGTTCTGCAGCTCCGCCAGTGGATCGGTATTTTCCACTTCATAGCCGTAGGCACAGGCGATCTCCGCCCCGATACTGCCCGCCGACGCCCGCGCCGGCAGCAGCTGCTGCAGGTGCCGCGGCCGCCAGTGACCGCCCAGGGGCGCGCCCGGCAGTACCGACTTTTCCGCTTCCAGGCGCAGCAGGTGATCCGTGCGGCGCTCCGCCATGCGCAGCTCCGGTACCGGGAAGGCCTGGCCGATCGCCGCCAGGCGGGCCGCAAAGGCCTCCAGCGTCTGCTCTGCAAACAGCACCGCCACTGCCTCCAGAGTGCCGGCCGGCGTGTGGGTGTCCCAGGCATCGCCCAGCTTTTCCGCCAGTGCCAGCTGCGCATTGGGCGCGGACAGGTGGCGGCTGTAGCCGGTGCCCTGGCCGACGCCCTCCTGGTAGGGGTGCACCACCAGCAGGCGCAGGTCCACGCCGAACAACGCAACCAGGTTATTCTGCGCGGCGGCGCTGCCCTGGGCGGTGGCCGCCGTGGGGTTTTTCACAAACTGCGGGCTGACGTCGCCAAGGCGCGACAGCGCCGTGTCGATTTCACCGCGGCCCTGGGCCAGGGTGCTGTCGACACTATCGCTCAGCGCCTTGGCGCTGGGCGGAAACTGGATCGCCGCGCTCTGCCAGGCCATCGGTCGCTGTTACTCCTCGGCCGGGGGCTGTGGGTAGACCCCGACTGTCCCTGCGTCCGGCTCTGACAGCTCCTCGATCACCGCGGTCAGGTACTGTTGGGCCACCGGCACAAAAGCTGCGCGGGCGGAAGCCGGCAGGGTATTGCTGTAGTCAATCAGCGCCTGTTCAATAAATTCCATATTCTGTTGGCACTTCATAGTTGGTTGTTTTTGCATTTTTTTCTCCGTTGATTATCAGCCTACATTTTCGTAGCTGGCAGTCATGGTTACGTCATGGGTGATGGACAGCGAGGTGTCGTTTACATTGCGCAATGTGAATCTAACGGTAATTGAGACATCAGTCGTCGAGCCCGAGCTGTCCGTGATCCATATCTGTCGCAGACTGCCCAAGTTGTAATAGGAGTTTTCATTCAGCCCATTAACAACAGAGGATGAATCCCCGCTAACCCGGACCCACTTGACCTCATAATCCGCATTGCTCTCTCCGCTCGGCAACCATGTTCCGTCGGTGCCGCTCTCAAACAAGTCGATGCTCCCGGAGGTGTTGAACTTCACACCAGTGGTTGCCGCGGACGAAGGCTTATCTGTTCTCGCCCAATCACCAGCCGTCCAGATTGGCGCCTTGTGATAGCTAACCGATCCCTTGGCCGCAAATAGCTGCCCGATATCCGTGGAGCCGGCATAGATACCGGTGTTAGCCGCCGCGCTGCCATGGCTCACCGGCGCATACAGGTTGGAAATATCCGTGCTGCCGTTGTAGATACCCACATCGGCGCGCTTGGCAAAGCTGCCGCGCGGCTCGAAGATATTGTCCAGGTCGGTTGACCCCGCAAACAGATTACTCACTGGCAGCCTCCAACTGTTTAGCCAGCTGGTACACCGCCGCGTAGAGATCCGGTATCAGGTTGTCATAGTCCATCGAGGACGGGCGCCCGCGGCCGTCAAAAAGAATCACCTCGGGCGACACCTCGGCCACATCCTCCGCGATCAGCCAACGGCTGTTGGTATGCTTCTGGTCCGACTTGTAGTGGCCGACAGAAACCCCCTTCCTGCCGATCGCCAGCACCCGGCGCAGCGCTTCGGCCGGCGCGTCCACCCGTTCGATATGCTTGGCGCGGCGAGAGGAGCGCGCATAGAAGCGGGTTGCATTCAGGTAGCCGTCGTAGTTCAGGCGAGTACTGGACGACGGGTTTGTCGATCCGCCGTAGAGGCGCCCAGCGGAGCGGGTGGTGCCGTTGTAGTAGAGCGCGCCCTTAGTAGAGCTGCCTGCAGCAATATTGGTCAGCGAGAGTGTCCGGTTGGACGCCAGCGAGCCGCCACCGGAAAGCCCGGTGCTGGCGGAGATGGTGCGATCGACGGGCGGTGCGCCCACGTCCTCTGCGGAAAGGCTGTTCAGCGTGGCGAGGATTCCCAAGCCGAGATTGCTGCGCGCATCGGCCGCCGTGGCCGCACCGGTGCCGCCGCGGGTCAGCGGCAGAATGCCGGTAGCGATCTTGCTGGCGTCGAGATCCGGAATCCGGCCCTCGCCCAGAATTCCGGACGTGATCTTGCCGGCGCTCAGGTTGGGGATCAGCGTGGTGGACACCTGACCGGCATTCAGGTTGCTGGCGTTGCGGTAGAAGGCGCTGTCCTGGCCGCCGAGCGTGCCGGCGTTGTCGGCCTGTTTGACCTTGGATTCCCATACATAGGTGCCGGCGTTGCTATGCACCCGCTTGCCCCACTGGTAGCCATCAACGTCAACTGACAGAGCAATTTGTCTAGATGAACTATGCGAACCAATAATTGCTGCAGTAAGCGTAGGATTGCCGCTCGCACCTTGTGTCGTGCCCAATTCCGCTACGTACAGACCTTGAGCCAAATGACTAGGTCCAGTTGCATCCGGGTCGTGGGTACCCTTGATCAGGATAGGTGTATCAACGACTTGACCGCCGCCTGAGTGCAGCAGATCCACAGTTGCCGAGCCGTTCGAAAACTGAACTGGGACACTGCTTTGGATCGTGGTCGGGTCAGTCGTAGATCCGAATACAGCCTTGTCGGCACTGGAAACATGCGACAGCAGCAATGAACTGCCATTCTGCCGCTTGCCATAAAGTCGACTGGTATTGTTTTTACCTAACTCAATATCCCCGTCGGACACGATTGAACCGACGGCACTGATGGACCCGTCCAGCCAAAGTGTCTTATTCCAGATGTCCAGATTAAACACTTCCTGGGCGGATTTCTTGCCAACCAGGTTGGTAATGTTGTTGCCGTTGCGGTACATCTCAAAGAGACCACCACCTCCGCCGCCCGCATCATTGATCGCCTGGAAAACAAATCGCTCACTGCCAGCTTTTAAGTTCCATCTTTTGTTATTTTCGCTCGCGTCGGTTTCTTCAAATACAAGAATTGGCCCTGCATGTTCTATCTTCAAAAAATCGTAGAGTGTCTGCCCGCCCTTGCTGGTAATGACTTCATGCCAGCTGCCAAATTCCCCACCGGCCAGACCTCTAAGATACCAGGTGGGATTTTTATTATTGGAGCTGACCATATCCCAGCCATATCCACCGTAGCGGTGCTCTACATGCAACCCCCAGTGCCAACTGGAGCCATCATCCGGGCCATTGGGTCTGGAAGATCCTGCATCATAGAAGCCGGACTTACTCAGTGAATTCCACCCGTTTTCACTATCGATAATCGTTGTCGTGCCTGTGCCATTGACCCCGGACACAATCCGCTCGGACTCAATACCACCGACTTTCTCCGAATCCTTCGCCGTGGCGTCCTTACCCAGATACTGAGCATCGTGATTGTGCGCAGTCCCCGACTTAATCAGATCCAGCAGATATTTCGCCAGTCCGTTCGGCGCCTCAAACACCAGGCGTTGATCGATCACCACGCCGCCACTGTCGATATCGGCCACCTGCACCACGAAATGCTCCGCGCCGCTGCCATCGGTATAGTCCGCCGGTGTGCCGCGTACCGGCGTCACCTCCGCCACCACCTGGTCGCCGCTTTTCTGCAGGGACACGTCCAGGGAGATCGCCGTGGGCAGTGCGCCCGCCTCCACTTCCACGGGCGCCGTGCACACGATGCGCACCCCGCCCACATAGCCGATACCCGGCTGCAGCTCGTAGCTGCCGGCGTTGTTCAGCAGCTCCCAGCCGCCTTCAAAGAACGCACCCGCGCCGTAGATATCGCGATTGCTCAGGCGTTCACGCGCGTCCATCGCGTTGAGGTAAGCGGACAGGTCAATCTGCCAGGTCTCCGCCGGCACACTCACGCCGGTGGCCAGCTGCGCATCGGCAAACTGCATCAGGAAATTGCGCGTGATGTTGTTGCCCTGCACCCCGCCGCCGCTGGCCGTCTTGATGGTGTCGGGCAGGTAGGCCACCGCCACCAGGGTGCCGTCCGAGGCCTTCAGGCCCAGCCAGTTAAACGTGAAATCGCCGACGCTGGTATCCATCGCCAGCGAGTAAACCACCTTATCCGGCGACAGGTAGCCGCTCTGGCTGACAGGCGCCTGGTGCACGATATCCCCGGCATCCGGCAGGGTTTCCGCCAGGTTCACCGGCTGGGTGTGGTCCAGCCCGGCGATATAGGCCAGCACAAGATCGGTGATCTGCACCGGCTGGCTGGCGCCGGTCTTGGCGGCAATGTAGGCCGCGCCGCTGTCTACAATGGCTGGCATATCAAATCCCCTTACAGTGATGCGGCCAGGAAGCCGTTGTCGTGGCCGCAGTGGACGGTGCGGGTCTGCACCGCCAGTGCGGTCAGTACCTCAAACTCATAGCGCCGGCAGGTGCGCCCGTATTTGCGCAGCAGGATCATCAGCAGGTCCGGGTTATCCGCCAACTGCGCATCGCTCAGGCTGATGCGGATCACATCCCAGTCGCGATCCGGCAGCCGCTCCTGGATCTCCACATAGCCGATCTGCAACCGCTCGAAAATGCGCTTCATCCCCGCCACGGAGCCCGCATCTTTGGCATTGATAAATGCGTGCTGGACGCGCAGCCGGTACAGGCTCATGGGCTCGCCGGCAAAGCGGGAAACGCTGCGCTCCCACGCCAGCAGTTCCAGCACGCCGGGGGTGCAGGTCAGCGGGTCCAGCTGGCGCACCGGCCAGTAAAGCCACTCCTCCACCGTCCCCCAAAAGCGCTGCGCCGCGCGCTGCAGCTTCGACAGTTGCGGGCCAGACAGCCAGAACGGCAGTTTCAGATCGATCATGCGAGGGTCACCGTTAAACTGTTCAGGCGCGGCAGGGCCATTTGGCTGACGATATAGTCGATATTGAAATCCACCCCGTGCAGCAGCGGGAACTGCGTGTGCAGCTCACCGGAGAGGAAGGAAAAAGAAAAGCGGCTCCAGGGGCGCACCAACGTGGGCGCATAGTCCTGGTTCCCGCGGAAGGCAGCGCGAATAAAATCTTCCACGTCCGCTTTCAGCTGGTCCACGGTTGCGCCGCTCAGGTTTGCCAGCGGGTAGATGGTGGCCGTCACGTCATGCTGGGTTTCCGGCATCGCCAATACCTGCAGGTCGTCGCCGTGGCCATGGTTACCCTCGTCGGTGATCTTGCTCTGGATGCTGGCAATAAAGGCCGCGTCCGGCGTGCCGATTTCCAGCATTACATAGGCGTCGGCGCTACCGGGGCCGCGCGGCGCGTCGCTGTCGAAATACACATTGTCGGCCGCCACACCGTCGAAGCCGCTGATCAGCGCCCGGTACACCGCATCGGTATGCCACTGGTTGACCGCCAGGAACTGCGTGCGGATACGCGCGCGCAGGTCATCGTCCTTCTCCTCGTCCGCACCGGGTTGCAATAGCCAGTCGTCCAGGTTGGTCACCGCGGTAATCCCCGGCAGCAGCACCGGCAATACCGAGTAATAACCGGCCGCCAGGTTGTAGGCGCTGCCGCTCTCCTCCGCTTCGACCGGCGCCAGTGCCGTGGCCATGCCATCGCCGAAGGTGACCGTCTCCGTGGTGCGTAGGGTGTAGACGCGGCCATTGATATTGGCGCTCTGCACCGCGGTACCGGCGGGCACGTCCAGGGTGCCGGCGGTGGTGGCTCGGGTGAATTGCACCTGGCCCAGGGCCTTCGCGGCCAGCTTGCGCTTCAGGTTCACGCCCCAGGCCAGCAGATCGAGGAAGGCGCCCTTGGCGGTCTTCACAAACATCTGCGGCATAACAGCGGTGATCAGCGCCTGGATCAGCCACAGCACCGGTTTGGTGATCAGCGCAGTGACCATGCGCCACCAGGGCGAGACCTCGCTGTCATTGGTGAAAGCCACGTCCTCGGCATCCACCTCTTTTTCAAACTCGGCCTGCACCTCCGCCTCGGTGGTGGGCAGCCCGCCCTCCTTCACCAAGTCGGTAAACAGTTGCTGCTCGTTCATAGATTGAACTCCAGGTGCCCGTAGTCTTCCGTGCGCGCGCGCACCAGAAAGGTTTCGCTATCCTCGCGGGTAATGGATGCGGTACCCGGCACAATGCGCACATCCGTCTCCACCAGGTTTTCCAGCCGCTGCAGGTTGAGCGCTACCTTGGCGCCATCGCGCTCGCCCACTAGCTCCACCAGCAATCCGCTCTCGCGGATCATGTGCTTGATGTCCTGCGCGATCGAGGGGCGATCACTGATACCCAGGGGCACACCGATACCGTCCAGGGCGATATCGTTATTGATGATCAGCAGATCTTGGTACTTGGTATCAGCCATCAGCCAGCCGCCATTTCCAGTTCATCGCTAAAGCTGCTGCCGCTCACCGGCTGGTGCAGGTGCACATTCTCGATATGGTTGCCGCGCTGCTGGTTGTTATTGATCTGTTGGGAGATACCGCCCGACGGCACTGCACTGGGCTGTGACCGCGGCAGTCCGCCCAGCGGTGCACCGGACCTTTCCCGCTGCACGTTTTCCGGCAGTTCTACACCCACCACCCGGCGTTCAAGATTGGCGCCGGGGGTTTCCTTCGGCAGCAGCTTGCCGATACCCGGTATCAATCGCAGCTTGCTCAGAAGCCCGTCCGCCGCGCCGCCCAGGGCATCAAAAATATTCAGTTTGCCCAGCCAGTTTTTGAAGGTCTCGAACCACTGCGGGATCTTGTCCAGTTGCTGGAAAAGACTGCCCACCACATCGGCGCCGGCCAGCAGCGGTGCAAACAGTAGGCGCAGAAAGGCGTTGTCCTCGATCGCTGCGCGCAGCCCTCGCCACTTTTCCAGTAGCCAATCGAAAGCGCGGCCCGGCGCGCCAAACAGGTCCAGCCCGCCCAGCCAGGCCTTGAACTGGCCGAACCAGTCCGGCAGTTTCACCAATTGGCGCAGCAAAAAGGAAACGAGGTCCACGCCGGCCAGCAGCGGTGCAAAAACCAGGGAGAGAAAGGCGTTGCCCTCGATCGCCCCGCGCAATTGGCCCCACTTGTCCATCAGCCCCTGGATAAAGCCCAGGGAGGCCGCCTTTACCTTGTCCCAGTGCTTCACCAGCAGCACCAGGCCGGCTACCAGGGCCACAACGCCCGCCACTATCCAGGTAATGGGATTGGCCCACAGGGCCGCGCTGAACAGCAGTGTCGCCTTGCCGGCCACACGTAGTACCGTGCCGAGGAAGCGCACACTGGTAGCCGCGGCCTTGATGCCGATCGTCCAGGCGGCCAGCAGCTTTGGTTTGTAGGCGAGGTGATAGGCCAGTACGGCGGCGCGCCCCCATTTGAGGGAAGCGTTGTAGAGCCACTGCACGGCGGTGGCGGTTTTGGTGATTCCGATCCAGATAAGTTTGAATCCGGACAGTCCGGCGATAACGAGTTGCAGGCCTCCACCAACAACCGCTAACAGGGAGACCGCCCCGATAAGCCCGATAATGCCCAGCGTTGTATAAGCCACTACGCGGGTCACATTGGGGAACAAGTCCATCCAGCGCTGAGTGGTTACCGCGCTATCTGTCACCCATCCCAGCAGGGGCTTCAGCGCGTCGTTAATAAACGTCCCGAACACGGCGCGGCTATTGCGCACTGCATGGTGTGCCTTTTCCCAGGGATCTGCGATGGCAGAGGCCATCATCTCCAGATCGCGCAATCCTTGCTGTCGTCCAAGCTTTGTCAGCTCCTCGATATTTCCACTGAGCGTTCCGCTAGCATTGGACATCGCCAGCACCATGCTCATGCCGCGCTTGCCGAAGGCTTTCTGCAGCAGGTCCGTATTCCCTGCCGTGCCCAGATCGCCCAGCTTGGCTTTGATGCGATCGATAATCTCCAGTACCGGTAGCGCGCGCCCCTGGTCATTGGTCAGTGTGGTGCCCAATACATCCTCGGCTTTGGCAATACTCTGCAGGAAGGCCACATAGGAAGTACCGGCGCGGGAACCCATCTGCATGGTGTTCTGCAGGAAGCCGAGCACTGCTAACTGTTCCTCCAGCGGGATATTCGCTATCTCGGCAGTCTTGCCCAGATTCTTCAGTGCCTCCACCATTTGCACCCCGTCCGTGTTGAACAGGCGCACAGCGGCCGCGGTCTTGCCCACCACTTGTTCAGCAAAGGCCACCTTACCCATGGCCTTAGCCTGGTCCTCGAAGATATTGAAGGTCTGGCCAACAAAGGCAGAGACAATTTCAGATTCCGCCTTGGTACCCTTGGCAAGCATTGCGGTCAGATAGGCGATATCGCCGAGCTGGTTGCCCTCAATGCCCTGCACGGCGCTCTGGATACGGTAGCTGGACCTGACAATTTCGTCGGCCGCCTCGCCGTAGCGATTGGAGAAGGCGCGAGCGCGCTTCACCAGGTGGTCCATGGCCTCTTCCTTTACCCGCAGGCTGCGCACCTCACCAATAGCCCGGTCCATCTCGATCGCCGGCCCCAGCATCCCGCGCAGGGCATAGCCGGTCGTGAAAAGGCCCGCAGCGCCAGCGGCGATACCGGCCATTCCCTTGGCCGTCCTGACAGTCAGCTTCTGCATCTGCGCATCCAGCTTTCCCAGGGGGCCGCTGGCCTTATCGATCACACCGATGCGAAACAGCAGCTTTTCCAGTTTGGTGCTCATTCAGTTTTTCCAGGCTTTGCCAATGCCGTTAGCCACGGCTGTCTCTAAATTCCGCCAGTAGTCCTTCTCCAGGAACAGCGCCGCACCCAGGGTGTCATCGTCCTTTTCCATCCCAGGCAGCCACTTGTCCGCGTAGGCACACAACTGGCTGTAGGTGTTTTCCTCCAGCGCCTGGGCTAGGCGCTCCGCTTTTTTACTGCGATTTGCAGATCCGGGCTGTAGGCCTCCACAAGCTCGCCGCCGATACCCACTTCACTGCCGGGATAGTCGGCGAGGATTTCCAGCAGCGCCGGCTTGTTCTCGTCGCGCACTGTTTCCACCAGGAAGTTGTGCATGGGCGCGACCTTCTGGTTTGGCCCCAGCTTGTTGATCAGTTTGTTGTACTGATCGCGCGTGACCTCAAATGTGATTTCCTTGTCACCGATGGTGAGTTCGATGATTTGCGCGTTGTTGTTGGTTTTGGCAGGCATGATTGCAGCTCCTAGTTTTGGTTCCGTGCGGATGGTTACAGCAGCCCTTTCAGGCCGGATTTAATGCCCGCGAACAGAATGCCGCAGACGGTTGTTATGAAAATTCCCAGCAGGATGCGCCGCGTCCAGACGCCGATCTGATCAGATGCCTTGCGCTGCTGGCGCAGGTGGGCGAAGTCCTTCTGCACTTCCAGGAAGTCGGACGTATCCACGCCCAGCTTCTCCATCAGGTCTTCCATCGCCTCGCGCGCCGCCCTGCGCGCCAGCTCTTCGGCTTGCTGTTCGGTGAGGTTGGCCACTACTGCCCCCGCTTTCCTGGCATAACCTTGCCAGCCCAGTTCTCGACCGCAGTGCGCAACATACGTCTGAAGCCGAAGGTGTCGATATAGATAAGGGCCAGCGCCCACCAGTAATATTCTGGTGTTGCTTTCAGAGCGGTGAAGCCGGCCATTACCGCCCGCTGCAGGTCACCGACCCTGTATTGCTCTGCAACGGCCAGCTCATACAGCGGTGCAACAAATAAAAGCACCACCGGCAATGTGGTGATGATCAGCAGGAAATCGTCTTTCCATCCGCGCTGACCTACGCTCTCCCGGTCCATCGCCGCAGCGTGATCGTCGCCGCTTTGTGCGCGATCAATCCGCGCCTGGTTGCTGACCTTCCTTAGCTCCAGCTCTCCGCGCCGCTCCTCGGCCTTCAGTTCGCGCTTGTGCCGGAAGTAGTCCATCACCCCGCCGAACAGGAATTTTCCGGCGGCCACTATTGCGGTTGCACTCACAGGTCGCCCTCCTCGATAAGTGTGTAGGTAAAGCTGCGACCCCAGTTCTCCGCCGCACGCTCACACAGTGCCATCAGTAAGTCGAAATCCTTCGGGTGCGCCAGCACCTGGCAGCCGGCGGACCACTTATCCACCTGGTGGCTCTCTCGGTGCGCGTTGGCGCGGTGGCAGTTGATACCGAACAGGCCGGTATCGATGGGCGCGTCCTGGTCCAGTACCTGGTCGCAGTCGTTGTCGCGGTACACCTGCACCGGCCCGCGCTGCACCAGTGCCGCGTACTTGCCCTGGTGCAGGCCTTTCTGCCAGAGCCCCGGGTATTGGCCCGGCACCACAATGGCGGTGCCGTTGACGTTGGCCGGGCGTTTGCGCCAGTAGAGGCCGGGATCGGTAGTGGCCGCGAAGGTCAGGCAGTGAGGCACGCCGTCAAAGCGCCAGGCCACGGATAGGAAATCGTTGAACGTATTGGCCGTGTTGTCCGCGGTGCGGATGCCGACCAGGTTCAGGTTGTAGTCGCCCTCGTCAAAAAAGGCGTACCCTTTGCGGATCAGCGCGGTCTGCAGCTGGCCGTAGCGCGGTTGCTTGTCCATGGTCACAGCCCCTCGTCTTCCTCGATGGATTTCTGGCAGTGGTTCGGGTCTATGCGGTGCAGCAGGTCGCACAGGAAGCGGCACAGTACACAGCGCTCCTCGCGCACCGCCTTGCCCATGCGCGAGCTGATGGTCTCGTCCGGGTCGCCACCCAGCAGCGCGTTGGCGAGCTGGTCCAGGGCGATCAGCAGGTTCCACAGCCAGCGTTTGATAGCGCGCATCAGCGTCTCTCCTGTTGCTCCGCGAATGCCTGGCAGTCCACGCAGCGGGTCACACCGCCGGTTGCCCGTCGCGCCTCCGGTATGGCCTCGTCGCAGTCCTCGCACTCGGCCAGGCTGGGCCGGTCGAAGTTGCCGCGCCCGCGCTGGGCATCCAGCGCGCGCTGGCGTTGCGCCTCTTCCAGCGCCGCGGCGCGGTCAAAATCGTCCGGCATCTACCGCGCCCCTAGTTGAAATTTTCGGTTTCGGAGGCGTCCACGTAGGGCACACCGTTGATGCGCACAAAGTCGGAACCGGTGACGTCATAAGGCAGGGTGTGCATCAGTCGCTCGCTACCGGACTGGTTGGCGTTCAGCAGCTCGGACAGACGGAACTTGCAGTCGAATGCCTCGACGTTGATCTTCTCGTCGGTGGTTTCCGCGTTCATCACCACGTCGAAGGTCGGCAATTTACGGAAGCTGCCCGCCTCTTTGGCGGCATCACAAATCACCTGGAACTGGGAGGTGTTGAGTTTGACTTCTCCACTGGCGGAGACCTCGCCCGCAATAAACCCATCGGGTATTCCGCGGGTTTTGGTCGGGGCGGTGGCGTCGTCGATGGTGATACTGATCTCCTCGATATGCACCATGTAGGAGCCGATCATCACATCGACATCTTTACCGGTCAGTTTCTGGCCCATGGGCTGTGCTCCTCAGAAAGGTGCGCCAGGCGCACCGGGAAATTAACTTTCGCTGGAAAGATCCAGGGCAATATTTGCAGTGAGTTCCTTCGGCGAGTTGTAGGGCGTGGCGCGCAGGTAGATATCCACCTTGCTGTTGGTCTGCCACACAATTTCCACATCGCCATCCTTCGGCGGCTTGATCTCGCCGGGGAAGAAGGTACCGGCGATGGTGGCGCCCTTGGCCATCTCCCGCAGCGGACGCATGAAATAGGTTTTGTTGCTGGCGATAGAAATGGGCGTGCTGTTGAGCTGGCGGTTGGCGACGCGCGCGATCGCCAGCAAGCGAATGGCCCGGGCGGCCTTGTCGATCACCCGCAGGTGCTCGATCACCTGGTAGTCGCCGCCGTCGGCGTCCAGCAGGTTGCAGTCGCCCCAGTAGGTGCCGGGGTAGTCCGGGTAGGTCTGCGGCACCGACAGGCGCAGGGCGTCCAGGCTGGACAGTGTGGCCATATCCAGCGGCGCACCATTGATATCCACCGGTACCGCACCCAGGGACAGCAGCGGGCCGGTGGCCACGCGCATCGGGCTGTCGGCGATACTCACCGCGCGGTTGCACAGCCGGCCCG
This sequence comes from Microbulbifer taiwanensis, assembly GCF_014904815.1. Taxonomy (GTDB): domain Bacteria; phylum Pseudomonadota; class Gammaproteobacteria; order Pseudomonadales; family Cellvibrionaceae; genus Microbulbifer; species Microbulbifer taiwanensis. The sequence continues at coordinate 81,477 of NZ_JACZFR010000035.1, read as the reverse complement.
CCAAAATGCCCAGGTTGTTGCCGTGCAGCAGTGGCACCGCGGCCACCCGGTAGGCGCTGACCGAATTCACAATAGCGGACTGGACCGTGAGGTAGTCACCCCAGTTTTCCGTGGCCGGGTCAATACCGGGGGTGGCCATCAACGTGATCACGCGGCGCGCCTGGTTGGTGCGCACGCTTTCCGCCTTGGTCTGGGCCGCCTGCAGGCCTGCAGCATCGGTCACCGGTGTGCACACAGATACCAGCTCCGGCGACACGCTCTGCAGGGCCATATCCAGGGCATCTTCCCAGTCGGGACCGGCAGACATGGGCACGGCCCAGGCTTCCCAGTTCTCGCCGCCGTTGGCCTGTGCCGCGGCCACCTGTGTTTTCAGCTGCGAAGTATTGGCGCCCAGAACATCGTCCAGGTTGGATTGGCTGTTCAGCGCAACCACCGTGTCCAGGTTGGCGTCGCCGAGGCCGAGGAACAGCGCCTTGCGCTCCACCTCATCGAAGCTGCCCTGCCCCAGGTTCAGGTTGTTGACCGTGACTTTTCCCAGTGCCATAGCATTTGCCCTTTTTTCGCTAGAAGGTTATGCCCGCTTGATGCGGCGCAGTGTTTCGTCAAAAACGGTGTTGGCCAGTTCGTCAATTTCCCGCTGGTCCGCGCCGAGAAAGCTGCGATCCGTCAGGGGAATCACCCAGCTTTTCTTCGGTTCCTCGTCGCGCATCTGCCGCAGGATCAAACCGGCCTGGCCCAGCGTGAGGTTTTCCAGCATCCACTTCATGGTGGGCTTTTTCCTGCGCCCGCCGGCCATGCGCACCTTGTAGCCTTCCTGTTTCAATGCCCGCGCCTGGCGGCGGGTGCAGGGGGCGCTGTAGTCCGGTTTTCCGTAAACCTTTTCCGCCTTGCCGGCACTCCATTGCTCCGGTACGCCGTGCTGGTGCGCGTAGCCAATTTTTGCGGTGACGGCATCGCTAAACCCCACCTCGGCGCCGCGGCTGTCGCTGCGGGTGCGCATTCGTTTGCTCATGCCCCGCAACATCTTTTGCCGGCCGACCTTGCGCTTCTCCCAGGGCTGGCCCTGTAGATCCCTCTGTGCGCGTAGCCGCTTGCGGCTAAAGGTGCGCACCTTGCGCGCCATGATCCCGGCCATCCGGCGGCGCTCGGCCGGCTTCATCTTCAGCACCTGAAACTGTCGGCTCAGGGTCAGGTGCCCGCTGATATCAACTCTCGTGAACATAGGGCGCGTCTGTGGGCAGCTCTTTGTTATCGCCTACCGCCACCTGGTTGGGCTCATCCACCGGTACCGGCGCCACGGCCCATCGTTTGCCCAGGTAGCTGATCGGGCCGCTGTCTTCTTCCACTAGGTCGACGCTCTCGGAGAAGCGGATGGTGATTTCCACATCCGCCAGCTGGTCATCGATCACGTCGACATCGATGTTCGGTTCCGGCAACTGCAGATCGAGTCGTTCTTTGTCGTGTTCCATCAGCCAGGTGGTTACCAAGGCAAACAACAGCGCCGGATCTGCGCCGTAGCGCTCTATCTGGATCACGGCGTCGTAGGCCTGCCGGCATACGCGAATGCCGTTACCCAGGTTCTTACTGGCGGTTTCCAGGGTGCCGTTTTCCATCCAGCTGGCGAATTGCTCCGACGCCACCAGGTTGGCCGATTCCAGGTGCGCGCGAATGCCGGCCAGTTTTTCCAGCGCCATCAGATCAGCTCCACAGTGATGGTGGTGGCCTTGCCCAACAGGTAGCGCAGGGCGCGGTCCGCTTGGGCGCGGTACATCTGCGCGGTGCCGTCACTTTCCTTGGCCTGGTTCTCGCCGATCTCCCGGCGCGTGACGGTGGCGAACTCGCCGAACAGGTTGGCCGTCGCGCGGCAGAAGACGGCGCGCTGGTAGTGCTCCACCAGCACCTTCTTGCCGCCCAGGGATTCATCGCTCACCGCGGCCAAGGTGGCGTGCCCCTCGGCCTGCCAGCTGGCCTGCTGTTCGGCCAGATCGTCGTTGGTATCGAGCATGGCCAGGCGCAGGTGGTGTTCGACCTTTTCCTGCTGGTACTCCGCCGGTATGCGATACAGTTTCTGCAGGTCGCCCAGGGAGAGATCCGGGAAAAAACCGTTGTTCTCCAGGGTGACTGCCAGATAGCTGTCGGATTTGCCGGTAAAGCTCATGCCCAAACCTCAAATTAAAAACCCGGCGCCGAGTGGTTAGCCTGACCGCACGGGGCGACAGACGCCCCACTGGCCCGGGTGGGTGGGGGACTCTTTACAGTTTTGCGCGCAACTTATTCAGCCAGGTTTTAACCCCGGCCTTTTCCGGGTTCACCGCCTGCGCCTTTTCCAGCCACTGTGCCGCCGATTCCAGTTCGCTGTTGCGCTCTGCGTACAAGGCTGCAAGGCGGTACAGTTTGGTGCGCACAATCACGTTCGTAACCAGCCAGCGTTCGCTCTCTACCGCTTCCAGCACCTGCTCGAAGTAGGGGCTGGCGCTCTGGTTGGCCTTGTACTGGCGCTCTGCCCAGTCGTGCACCGTCTCTGCTACCCAGGTGGGCAGATCGCGCTTGAAGCGCTCCGGCAGGTGCTGTTGCTGCTCGATCGCAAAGTCCGCGAGTTCTAGTGCCGGCTCGATGTCTTCCACATCCAGGAGCCAGATAACGCAGTACACCAGCAGCTCGTTCGGGTAGTGCTCGCCCGCCTCACGATAGGTCTTCACGTGTGGCAGGTACTTCGGCAGCAGCCGGCGCTTCAGCTCGATTTTTTCTTTTACGTCGGAGCGCTCTGATAGCAATTGCAGATCCGCTTCCAGGGCTGTTTCGATCACGGCGCGATCCGGAGTTCGAGCCATGTCTATACCGGCAAAAACAGGGCGAGGGGCGGCCTTCGCCATGTCTAGCTCCTTTGCCTGCTGTTTTGCGCGGGCGCGTTCTTGGTGTTGCAGGGTAATCAGCGGCATGGCTGTCATCCTTTATCGTTGTGGGTTCAAAAAGCCCCCGGCGCTCTCTGCGGGAGATAGACCGGGGGAAGGTCCGCGCTGCCCGTTAGGCCCAGCCGCCGGCGCCGTCCGGCAGTTTCACGTTGGCGAACTCCACGCCCGCGGCCTTTTCCTCGTCCTCGATCACGTAGCCTTCGTTGACCGAGTTGTAATCCTCCACGCGGGAACGCTTTGGATTGTCGGACACCTGGCGGCGCCAGCTGTCGGTCTGGTAGTAGATGGAGAGGTTGTCCAGGCTGGTGATCAGGATGCCGCGCGCCGGGAAAAACGGCACATCGGTTTTGAGCGGCAGGCCGGCATAGACCTTGCTGACCACCTCGTTCTCTATGCGCTCTTTCTCGGTGGGCTTCTGCCCCAGCGCCTTGTAGAGCGCTGCCTTTTCTTCGGCCACCAGGTCTTCGCCGACGATGGCCACCAGATCCCCGGCGCCGCGGTGCAGATGGTTGATCATCTGCTTGACCGCATGCACGGCGGAATCCAGGTTCTCGAAATCGCCGCCCGCGCCTATGCGGATCTCGTTGGCCATCTGGGTACCGGTGGAGCCGTCAAACCACTGGGCGCCGCCGTTGTATTCGCGCAGCAGCTGCAGCCAGCCCTTGTTCACATCCTCGCCGTTGGGGTTTGCCACCGGGTTGGTCACGGCGGCGGCACTGGTGCCGACCCAGCCGACGCGGATGCGCGCCAGCGCGATCGCCTTGCGCACCCACTTGCCGTAGCGCTCCTGGAAATCGGGGAACTTGGCCCAGGCGTCGATGGTGGCCCACTTGATATGGGTGTCGAACTCGGTGGGGAACAGCTCGTAACCCTTGCTGCCCAGAGAGAGCACATCGCTCGTCTGGCGGTCGTTGTTGTCGGTGTCCGTGCGCTTTGGCACCAGACCAGCGGCGGAGCCGATGACCTTCTCGCCCTTGATCTCATCCACCGGCACCACATTGACTGCCTGCAGGAAGGCATCGCTCTCGACGATCTTATCCTGCAGCTCTTGGGCGATGGTCGGCATCACATTGAAGTTTTCGGAGACCGCCTCAACGCCATAGCTCGCTGCCATGGCGACCAGCATTGCGCTAAACAGTTTTTTGGTTTTCGGTTGCATAGTTGCTTTCCCGTAAATAGGTGAATCGTCGAGTTGTTGGTTACCGCGGCGAATTGCGGATCAGAGCACCCGCGCGGTGCCTCCGTCTCCCTCGCCTTCCGGCACCTTGGTGCCGGGCTTGCCGGTGTCCAGTGCCTTGTTGAATTTCTCGGTCAGCTCTTCGAGCTGTTTTGACAGGTTGGCAAGCGCGACCTGGTTGTCGTCGTCGCCTTCGCCATCGCTGCCGTCGCCACCCTCGCTGAACCTCTGGCCCAGGGCGTCCACCTTGTCCATCAGCGCCTGGAATTCCTTCTTGCTCACCGGGGCGGATTCATCCGCGCCGCCGTCGCCGCCTTCGGCGCCATCGCCGCCGTTTCCGTTGCTGGCGAACTTGTTTTCCATTTCGCCGATTTTGCTTTGCAGGCCTTCCAGAATTTCTTTCAGGCTGTTGAACTGTTTGTTGTCCATGGGTGTTTCACCTTTCGGTTTTGGTTCGTGGGAATCAGCGATCTTGCCGAATTGCTCCAGCAATCGACCCAGCAGCCCAGCGCCCTGTTCGAGTTCCAGGTCTCCAAGCTCTACCGGTTCGGCAAAGAAGTTTCCGGGCTGTTGCAGACGGCTGCTGAATTGCAGTTCTGTGGTACCGAGGCTGGCGGGGGAATCAGTCACGGCGAGGCCGGCGAGGTAGGCTTTGCCAGTATCGGCAAACTCCGGCTGTATTTCGATGCTGGTAAACAGCTTCTGACCGCGGTTGTTCATGTAGATCAAGTCATCGGTGGGCGCCAGCTTGGCGAACAGGCACATACGGCCCTTGCTGTCTTTCTCCGACTTCAGCTCCACCACCTTGCCCAGGTTACCGAATACGCGGATGTGCTCGTACCAGATGTTGGCCGTGTACTCATCCGGGGCGTAGCTCTCCGCCATGTCGGAAATATCCTGTGCGGAAATATTGCGGCCGTCGATGGTGGGGCCACTGGTGGCCACCTTGACCCAATCGGTGTAGAGCTTTCGCGCCATGCTGTTTGTCCCGGTCCGTTTTCTGGTTTCTGTAGCTGCTGTGAATTTTCGGTGGCCAGCTTTTGCCACCTCGACATCCGGCAGACTAAGTGCCGACACCGGGGGAGACAAACGCTTTAATTCCTGAAAATTCCTATTTTTCGGATCTAGGAATTTCTAGGAAAAACACCGCATAGAGACCGGCGCCGCCTTGCGTACACTGCGGCGCATGAGTGAAGACAAACAGAAAAAATCTGTCTATCCGGATGAAGTAAAAACGGCGGCCAAGCTGATGTGGCTGCGCCGGGTATCGGCGCGCGAAATCGCCGAGCAGCTGAACCTGAACAGTGTGCGGGTGGTGTACCAGTGGGCCGAGAAGGGCAACTGGGAAGAGATGCTGCAGCATGAAACGGTGGAGCAGGCCACAGCCCGCAAGCTGATTGCGCTAGTCGAAAAGGAAAACAAGACCGACGCCGACTACAAAGAGATAGACAAACTCAGCAATCTGCTGGACAAGCTGGCCGGTATCGACCTGAAGAAGGCGCGCGCGGCCAAGGAAAAGGCAGCGGCCAGCCGCGGCGAGCGCGGCGACGGCAAGAGTCGCAAGCGTAAGCCGAAAAACGATGTTAGCAATATCACGCCGGAGCGGCTGGAAGAGGTCCGCAAGGAACTGTTTTTCGACTACCAGCACCGCTGGTTTGAAAATCTATGTCAGCGAATCCGCTTTATCCTCAAGTCACGCCAGATCGGCGCGACCTACTACTTCGCCTGGGAGGCATTCGAGAATGCGGTAAACACCGGCGAGAACCAGATATTCCTGTCCGCCAGCCGTGCGCAGGCGGAGATATTCAAGGCCTATATCATCAAGTTCGCCCGCGAGTACTTCGACGTGGAGTTGAAGGGCGGCGAGTGCATTGAGCTTTCCAACGGCGCAGAACTGCGTTTCGTGTCCACCAACGGCCGCACCGCCCAGGGCTACCACGGCCACCTGTACGTGGATGAGGTGTTCTGGATCCCGGATTTCGAGCGCCTGAACAAGCTGGCCAGCGGCATGGCCTCGCAGAAGAAGTGGCGCAAGACCTACATTTCCACCCCGTCGGTCAAGAGCCACGGCGCCTACACCATGTGGAGCGGCGAGCGCTACAACGACAAGCGCAAGAACAAAGTGGAATTCGACCTGAGCCACGCCGCCCTGAAAGAGGGACAACTGGGGGCGGACCGCATCTGGCGCAATATCGTCACGGTGGTGGATGCCCAGGAACAGGGCTGCGATCTGTTCGATATCGACGAGCTGCGCGACGAGTACAGCGAAGCCGAATTCAACAACCTGTTTATGTGTGCGTTCCTGGAGGCGGGCCTGTCCGTCTTCAAGCTGGACGACCTGTTGGCGGCGGCGGTGGATTCCGATGTGGTGTGGGTGGATTTCAAGACGCGGCAGCAGCGTCCCTACGGCAACCACCCGGTGTGGATCGGCTACGACCCGTCGCGCACCGGCGACGGCGCCGCCATTGTTGTCATAGCGCCACCGCTGAAAGACGGCCAGCCGTTCCGCGTGCTGGAAAAAATCGTGATCCGCAACCGCGCCTGGCAGTGGCAGGCGAACCGCATCCGGGAATTGACCGAAAAATACAATGCTCAGTTTATCGGTATCGATTGCACCGGGCCCGGCAGCGGCGTGTTCGAGATGGTGCAGGACTTCTTCCCGCGCGTTACGCCGATCCACTACGGGCTGAATACGAAAACCAACCTGGTGCTGAAGGCGCAGGACGTGATCGAGAGCAAACGCATCGAGTGGGACGCGGAGCACACCGATATCCCGCAGGCGTTTTTGCAGATCCACCAGACCACCACCGGGAACGACCAGATCACCTACGCGGCCAACCGCACCAGCACCACCGGCCACGCGGACGTGGCCTGGGCGGTGATGCACGCGCTCAGCAACGAACCCCTGAACCGCAACCGGCGCGGGTCCACCTGGGCTTTCGCCGCTTAACGAGACTATCCGATGGGCAGACGCAAACGCAGACAAAAATTCCACGCGCAGCCGGCACAAACAGCACAGGCGGCGGCACCTACCGGCAGCAACAGCCCGTTGATGTTCAGATTCGGCGATCCGGATCCGGTGCTGGGCAACGACCTGTCCGACTACCTGGGCACCTTCCTGGAGCCGCACGGCGATTACTATGTGCCGCCCATCTCGCAGACCGGGCTTGTGAACCTGCTGGGGGCCAACGCACACCACGGCACCATCCCCTATTTCAAACGCAATATGCTGCGCAAGTGGTATCTGCCCAATGATGCGTTGAAGCCCGACGACCTGGCCAACGCCGGCTTCGATCACTCGGTTCTGGGGCACTGCTACTTCCAGGTGGTCTACAACCATTTCGGCCAGGTGCTGCGCCTGCAACACCTGCCGGCGCTGAATATGCGCAGAATGAAAGAAGCCGACCGCTACTGCATGTTGCGCCCCAACGGCAACAGCCCGGTGGAATTCGAGCCCGGCGAGGTGATCCAGCTGAAGGAGTACGACCCGAAACAGCAAATTTACGGCCGCCCCCAGTACCTGGGCGGCGTGCAATCGGTGCTTTTGAACGAAGACAGCACCCTGTTCCGCCGCCGCTACTACCGGAACGGCGCGCACATGGGCTACATCTTCTATACGGCGGATCCGAGCCTGAACCCGGAAGACGAAAAGCTGATCAAGGAAAAGGTGCAGCAGAGCAAGGGCGTGGGTAACTTCCGTTCGATGTATATCAATATCCCCAACGGCAAGGAAAAGTCCGTGCAGATCATCCCGGTGGGAGACATTGCCACCAAGGATGAATTCGAGCGGGTCAAAAATTTATCGCGCAATGACGTACTGGCGATGTGGCGAATTCAGCCGGCGCTGGCGGGGGTGATGCCGGAGAACAGCGGTGGGTTTGGTGATATCGAGAAGATCTCACGCGTCTACTACGAAAACGAGGTAATACCGATGCAGGACGTGTTCGCACCACTGAACGAGTATTTGCCGGCGGGGCGGAAGATCAAATTTATGCAGCCGCAGGACTTGACAGATGGATAACTATTACCCCTCAAGGCATACAAAAGTGATACAATTCCCCCTGGGACGCGGGGAGGAATCACAGATGCGCATCAAGTGCACCGAGTGTCACAGTAAGGCCATCATCAGCAGCCGCAACGAACTGGATCCGAAGGTTGCGGACCTGTACTGCATGTGTGCCAATCCCGAATGCGGCGCCAGCTTTGTGATGAAGCTGAGCTACAGCCACACACTGTCACCATCGAGAAGCCAGGCGCACAGTATGGCCGTCGAATTGTTGCGGGGCCTGCCGGCGGCGGAACAGCTGGACTTGCTGCAACAGGCGCGGGCGGCCGGGTAATCCGATCCAATAAACAAAAAGAAATGGGCGCACATGGCGCCCATTTTTATTGAGACACTACCCCTTGCACGGCATCCCGAATTTGATCCAGGACTAGAGAGCAACCAGCTTGCACCTCATGATTCAACTCTGTGACATCCCGTCCGGTCAGGGTAAATTGAATAAGCGCCGCCAGTTTGTCGGCTTCAGCCAGACGTTCCCTCTGTTCCAACGGCAGAGATTGCCGATCCCGTTTTGCCGCAGCTCCAGTAACCTCTACAAGCGGAGCATCAACGCCGCCCCTTTCTCTATTAGGCATACTTCCTGAACTCCTTCGCCAAATTAGATTTTTATTTCACAGAGCCCGATACCACGCCCGTAATTGTGTGACAAAGTTCCGGAATTTGGCCAGACCTAATTTGGGCGGAAATTGAGAAAATCTCAATTTTGACGGTAGGGAAAACTGCTCATTTCTCAATTTTTTGCAATTGATCATCTTTTGCCCTATTTTTCCTCGCCCTTGCCTGAGTTGAGCCGGTTTGCGAAGAGGTAACCGCACACACCGGGCAGGCTTGCGTGAAGCCATCGGGACGCGGCTACGAGAGGGGCGCCGGGACAGGAGCATCAAAGCCAAGGACCTGGCCGCCACGATGGGTGTCAGCCCTGAGGCTCTGTCGAGAATGGAACGGGGTCGCCAGACGATACCTGCTGAGCTGCTGGCGGACTGGTGCCGCCATCTGGATGTGCACCTGACGTTCAGCGCCGCCGGTATTGAGGAAACCCCAGAATCCCTGCCGCCCGACCACGCCCGCCTGTTCAACGACCTAGACCCAAAGCACCGGAAACTGGTTCTAGAACATCTGGAGCTGGTGGCTAGCTTGATTGGGGAGGGCAGCCCTGACCCTGACAAGGAATAACTTCCTAAAAATTAAGACTATTGCGCAACATAGTGTGCACGCCAGGACAGGACGTTAGGCGTCCTGTTCTCCGTCGACACACGCTCTTAGCATCACCGGGTTCATCAGGAACCCGATCTATGGATGATTTTAGAGTGCGCTTCGGCAGGCATGTGGCCGAACTCAGAAGAACAAGAAAACTGACCCAGGAGCAACTGGCCACCCGCACCGGGGTGGCCGAGCGCACCATTCGTCGTATTGAATTGGGGGAGAACGCACCTGGCTTTGACCTGCTGCCAAAGCTGGCAATGGCGCTGCGAGTGTCAGTGCGGGAGCTGTTTGATTTCTAGTAAGTCAACCGCGCCAGATATCGTCATCCTGTCGAAATTCGACCAGGGGGCGACCATTTGCGAGCCTTGCAACCACGTTATTCACCAGCGCCGCCGAGAATACCACTCCAACAGCGACCGCCATCCACAGCGGGTATTCGCCAGCAAGGTGTTTCCACAGACTGCCAACCAAAACAATGCCCAAAAGAACAGGTCCTGTAACCTGAACCGGAATCTCTCTCATAGTGCATTCTCCTCCGAATTTTGCCATTCACTATGCCTATGAGGCATATGCCTTGAACAAACAGACAACACCTAATGTGAACACAGCCAACGATACTGCCTTGGCAAGAAACTCTACAAATCTAGATTTCCAGAGCGCACTATAACTTTCAAATTGTTGCACTCCCCCTCCGCTTGTCCGGTAGAACTTTCTTTTCTCCAACCAAATGAAAACACCCAAAGATGCTGCTATTAAAACTATCCCCAGAACCATCACAGGCTTCTTCCTTTTCCTAATTTTCAATCAGATACTGTTAAAACAATACCGATAAATCATCAATGTCCGGCACCTCCAAAGCACTACAAATACTCATCCGATGTAGTCCATCCGGATTCACCCCACAGATTATCCGCCTTTTCTTTCAAAGATCGGATAACCAGATTTATTTCCACTAAATCATTCCCTGCATCTGCGATTTCATCTTCATCGCTTGACTCATGCTGAATCTTATTCAGCTTCTCTTTGCGATCTTCGCAGGCCTTGAAAATATTTATGAAATCATCCTTTGAAAGTGTGATTTCCATTGAGTCATTTCTAGGGATCATGCGGTTTTCTTCCATACCTTTTCGGCTTTCATACCCATTTGCTCCAACAACCCTTTGTATAGATCAACAGGCATATTTGATACGGGCGCGACACAAAAATGTCCTGGTTTGTCATTTACGAGTTTCAATCCCTGGGGAATCTGTGTCTGCGCTTTAAACTTCCAGATCCACCCTGTGAGCGTGGTGGCGTTCAACTCATCTTGTGTATAAAGACTCACTCCACGACCATTTGCGATGATAACCTTTACTCCATTCACTTCGGTTACATCAACCTCGCTGGGTCTAACCATGTGCATTCTCGGCCCGCTTCCGTTTCCAACACGAAAAACCTCTTCAGGCACAATATAGAATTCCTTATTTACCAGCATAAAGATTCCCTCTTTATTCAACGTTTTTATATCCGCGAACAGAACAGTCGCTAAGCGCAAAAGTTACACCAATCCGCAGTAGAAATCCCACGCCAAAGGTGACTCAAAGCACAGTTCTTTCAGGCCGCCTCAATCGTTATCCAAATCTTTTTGCCTAGTGTTTGCAGCGCATTTTCAACCTGCTCAATCTTAGAGCTGTGCAGGAAGTCCACCAACCGGTCTACCTGCGGCGGCTTTACGCCTAGCTTGCGCGCCAGGTCCGCCTTGCGCATACCCCGTTCCTGCATGGCGTTCCACAGCGCCACCTTTGCCACCACCAGCGCCGGCAGGTGTACCAGGTACTGGCCCTCGGTCGGTTCTGACGGCAGGGGGATCGGGCGGCGCTGGTCAACATATATAGATAGTGCGGTGATAATGCCGTCCCCGGCCTCGCGCAACGCCTCTTCAACGGTGTCGCCGACACTGTGCATTTCGGGCAGATCCGGGCAAAACACCAGGTGCGCGCCATCTGCCTCCACTACTGTTACCGGATAGTCGTACATACTTATGATCTCCTTTGGGCGGTACTCGATACAGCCACAACCAGGGCTCAGTCCTTGAGCCCCAGCTGCTTGATGATGGCCTTTCGCAGAGGTTCCGGCATTTCCTTGCTGCCGTGGTCTGGAAAGATGGTGGTCGTCCCGTTCAGCGTCACCTTGAAATGGCTGCCCTTGCCGGGCTCGAAGGTGGCGCCTTGGCGCTTCAACCACCGCCGAAACTCGCTGTATTTCATGCCCTCCCCTTGTTTCTTGATGTTGATTTAAGCTTACTCGGCAATTTGTTTTTTTGCAACATTTTTGTTGCTTTATTTGGGTTGAGTTGCCTACAGGTAAGCGAGGGGACTATCCTGCCTGCGCATACCTCGCCAATAGCCAATAAGAAGACACAGGGAGTACTCAATGGCACTGATCGACCGACTGCGCGAAGCCGTAGACACAGGGGAAGTAATAGAAGTGATCTACCATGGCGGTTCCAACCCCGGGACCAAACGCCGGATATCCCCCCGCAAGATCAATTGGGAAGCCGAAAAAGTGCAGGCCTACTGCCTGGAAACTGAAGCGGTAAAAACTTTTGCGCTAGCGAAAATGCAGCTGGCAACGGGGGCGGAGGCCGGTGTGGGACCGACGGACGAGGTGGTGCTGGAGCGGCACCTGGCGGAAGCTGCCGATATCCCGGATGCCATGGCGCCGTTTATGGACTGGTTCGAAGAACTCGGTTGGCATATCGAGCTGTATGAAGATGCTATTTCTCTGCACCGGCAGTTCAAGAACGGCAAGCCGCGCAAGAGCCAGGATGTAATGCTGTTGCGCTCCCCGGACAATACCCACCGCCCTTGGTATACCAATAGCATACAGATGCCAATGGCCAGCGCCCGCAAGCGGCTTGCAGACGCGGCGCTGATATTCCTCGAACAGGCGCAGCTCTGCGCTCCCAATCCAGTTCCGCTACCGGAATAACAAGAGGTAGCTGCAGCCGCCCTCTCTACACGCTCAGTGCTGCTGCGGCGCCACCAGCCATAATGCGGTCCAAGTCGGACAATAACCCTCGAAGATCCGGGCAAACTTGCTCCTCAGGCTGATCGTGCGGGGCAGAATCCATGGCCTCGTCGATCACCTCCTGGATAGCTTGTGCCGCTTGCCCAGCCCAGGCTTCCAGTGCGTCTGTATCAATCATCGGAGGTCTCCGGCTGTGCAGCTGCGAAGGAGAGCCCTGCAACCTCCAGCGCTTCACGATCCGCGGTAACGCGATAATCCAGTCCTTGAGCCAAAGGGGCAAAACCGTTAAAGGTGCCATCGGGTTTGGCTTTGATTCGGTCCCACTCGCCTTCACTATCCCGGTAAATAATCAACTTCGGCAGCGCACCCACCGATCTCACGATCTGGGCCAGCACCAATTCCACTCCATTGGTGACGGTCATGGTCGGATTTCCAGATTGATAGAGGTCGCGGATGCAAAGTACCGGCATGCCGTTGAACAAACAGATATCGAAGTCATAAACCGGGTTCCTATCTCTAAACATATCTTCCTGTCCTCCCCATTTTGAAAAGCAGATTGGCCCCATTTCCCTTGCCATGGAACGTGGGTCTTTCAATTCGTGGTGGCATTTAAGACAACGTGTCATATCGGCAGCGCCTCACAGTTCGCTAAGCATTTTCTGGTCGACCCAGTTGCGCAGCCGGTGCTGCGCATACTCAACGCCGTTATTCACGCCAGCCGCGTACCAGGGTTCCGCCGCCTGGATAAACTCCAGCGCGTCTTCCTCGCTGCGGACAAAGCCCGGCATTTTGTACTGCAGGGCGTAGCCGCGCGGGAACCAATACCAGGCGCCGTCTATCTTGATGGCGTAGCCGGCGCGCCACTTTTCCGGCCCGCCGCTGGATTCGATCAGTGTGGCCTTGCGATCGCTGATCTGGTTCAGCGCGTAGTCGATCTGGTCCAGGGTCAGGGCGTGGTCGATCTGGCGATACAGCGGTGTGAAATGGTCTGTGGTTTTCATGGTCTTTTTCCTTTTCGATATCGATTTACACCAAGCGAATATCGCCTCATCTCGTCTAAAGCGTTTAGGGCCTACACTCGGGCATGGCCCGGGAAATGAATTCACGCAGGCGACGTAGATGAGATCTGAGTGAACAGGATCAACCCTTAACTCAACGTCTCGATCGCAAACGTCGCAACCGGGAATCTCCACAATTACACCAAGGGGAATTTGATTTTCTTCCTTCACTGACTTGTCTCCATTGTTGCTAATGCGAATCCCCGACCATCGCGGACCAAGACGCCGGACCGCTGGAGATATTCGAAAACGGGCTTCACTACCTGGTTACCGCCGCGCACTTCCCGGTTGATCCGGCGCAGCACCGGGCGGCTGCCGAAGTCGCCCTGGCGGATGCGTTCGGCCAGTGCCCACTGCTCGGTATTGAGCGCGACGCTCTGAGCCAGCGTTTTGACCGGGTCAACGGCAGCGGCGGACTGTTCAGCGGCGGGCGCCGGCCGTTCAACGATCGGCTGACGCGTTTTAACGGTGGGCGCGGCCGTTGAAACGCTACTGAACGCCAGTAGGGCCACCAGACCCACCACATCGGCGACAACGGCGAGCGCCAGAAAGCCCCTGTGCTGTATCTCGGCGGCGTCGGCGTGGGTCAGGGTGGCCAAGCTGGCGAAAGTGGCCCCTGCACTGTCTGAGGCGGCCACGCGCACGGTTTTGAGCTGGGCCAGTACTGCACTGCGCTGTTGCTCCAGCTTCTCCAGCTGTTCAATCGTTTCGATGGCCCGTTTCCGGTAGCCGTTTGCGGCGTCGGTGGCGATGACGCTGTTCAGCGTGTCGATCTGCTGTTGCACGCTGGCAAGCTGCTGTTGCAGCGTGCGGTACTCCAGGCTGCCACGGGCGTTCAGCTCCCGCTGCTGCGTTGTGCGGCTCTCCAGGAAACCGACGGTAGCGGCAATGCTGATCACGACGAGCAGGGGCCACAGCGCCAGCAGCGCGTAGCCCACCGCCCTGCCCTGGGCGCGCAGCCACAGCCCGAAGGGTGCAAAGCTGAACTTGCATAGCTCCAGGGCGGTGGCGGTGAGCCCCGCTACCAGTTGGCCACCGACGCCGCCGGGAATGGAGATCCACAGGCCGACGGTAAAGACCAGGCTGGTGCCGCAGAAAATCAGTGCGGCGAGGCCGGTTACATAGCGCCAGAATTTCACCGGTCTTCCTCCTCGCTCTTATCCTGCTCTCGAAGAACTTCCAGTTCAGCCGGCGACGTGATCTCACTGGGAACAATGGCAATTCCTAATTCCCTGGGAAATTGGGTGGCCTCGAAATACATTTTCCTGCCGATAAAAACTTTATCGATTTCAGTCGCTCGAGAGAGTATCTGCAGCAGATTCTCAGCATCTTTCATGCTGTCCAGTTTGTATTCTGTATGATTGATGGTGGCGATAATCATCGTTTGTCTCCCAAAGAAATTGATAACGGCTAGTTGTTTATCGGGCGGTAGGTCTGCCCGGCTTTTACAAATAGATAAACATCATCGAGGCGGTAATCATCCCCATTGCCGAGGACGCGGTAGGCGTCCGTGGTGTTGGTAATGGTGACCGGAAACGGCAACTGCGGCGGATTCTGGTAGAAGTATTTGGAGTCTTCGCGGATGGCCGCGTACAGTTGAGTACTCACGATTCCTTTTCCTCCGCTGCTTTTTCAGGTCTTTGGCTCACGCCGCAAAACGGGCAGTAGTTGTGCGTCATCGGTATCAACGGCTTTTTCTTCTGGCCCTCCAGCTCAACCTCCAGGTTTGTGACCGTCCTGGTGGTGAAGGTCGATCCGCTAAGAACAAAGCCCAGTTCCTTCATGCGCGCGCCCTTTACCGGCTTTTTGAAATCGCCAGATTCCTTAATCTTTTGGGTTACGCGTTGTTCAATTTCGCTAATACAGTCGCAGTTCATCATGTCCCCTCTCGTTCCTAGTGAATTGTCCACGGGGTTTCGGTATTTCTTCTTTCCCCCTGTTGGGCCAGCGCCATGTGAAAAACGCTTTCGCCAAACCTTGAGAGCAGCAGATCCAATTCAGCAATTTCGTTTAGCGTCTCTCGGGATGTGTCGCCAGCCCTAACCCGACACAGAAGGTCCCTTTTTCGAGAGATGGCCTTGCTCAGCCGTTTTTCTAGATTCGGTGATATGGCGATCGCTGCGCTAAGCATTGGCGGCGCCCTCCAGTTCGCTGTTTAGTGCCCGCAGCTGCGTCGCGCGCTCTTCGTGTGCCAGGAAGATTTCCTGCGCGGCGCGCAGCTCGCGCACTGCCTCTTCCTTGTCAACCGTGGTGGTCGCCGGGCAGGCGATACGCTCGCGGCACAGGGCCAGTGCCAGGCGGATTTGCCGGGCCTGGGCTACATCCAATACAAAAACGTCTTTACGCATCTGGTGTCCCTCCAGTGGTGAAAATTCCCGTGGGCGTTGCCCGCGGTTGGTGTAGGCGGCCTCGCGGGCGAGACAGCCGAAAATCAGTTCGTCGCGCACTACGCCGTCCCAGCTGCTGGCCGCACTCACGGCCGCGTTGTTGAGCCAGGCGTGGTAGACCTGGGCCTCGGTGACGGTGTAGAAGAGCCGCAGCGCGCGCTGGTTCATGCCCCGGCAACCTCCCGGCGCATCTCGTTGACCTGCTCTCGCAGTTGGTTCAGCCGGCCGCGCATGTCGGTGCGGGTGTGGTCGTGTTGCTTGCCCAACCACTCCAGCACCTCGCCGCGGGTGCGGTTGGTGATCAGGTACCAAGCCAGGCAGTTGCGGCGGTGGTCTTCGCTGCTGCTGTCCGCTGGCTCCGCGATCAGCGTCGGCAGGCGGTCTATGCCCAGGCTGGCGAGTGCTGCACTGGTCATCGCGCGGTCTCCTCGCAGGGTGAAAAATGCTTTTCGGGGGTGGACTGTTCGAAAACCCGTGACAGCCGTGACAAGGCGCCGAAAGAAATGCCGACCCCAGCGTTTATGCGGGCTGCGGCGGTGTTGGGTTGTCTTATTTTTTTTGTGACAACCTGTGACAGGGAATTGGCGGGAGTCTCTGAAAGCCACGTGACCGCTAGCTTTCCGGCAATTTCCGCCTGTCTTATTTTTCGTGACAAGCCTGTGACTTTGCACAAGGTGGTTGTCACGGGTTGTCTTGCTCTTGTCTTGGATTTGTCACTACTGTTCATGTGCTTTAACTCTTTGTTTTAATTGCTTTTTATTAGTTAATTTATGCTTGTCACTCTCTGTCACGTGTTTTGTGTGGGTACCACCCCTGCAGGGTTTCCCCTGCTTTCAGGCCAAAAAAACACCGATTCGAGCTTCAACGCTCAGCCCCGCCGTGTTTACGAAAGGTCCAGCACCAGAGCCTGCCGCCCTGCTCGCGCTTCGACCGGACCTGCTTGTATTCCACGAACGGGTACCGCTGGCTGGTGGGCAGCAGCTGCTTCAGCTCCGACGCAGGCACCAGCTCCTGACCGCGCTTACGGCAGTGCTCCATGTATTCGTTGAGGTTGATGGCGATGAGAGCCGGGTCGATGCTGTGGTTCAGACGCTCGGTGTTGACGTTGCGCTCGCCGTCTTCGTCGTCGATGTACAGCACCTGATCGTTGATGAAGTGGTAGGTATCCCAGAACTGCTCCACGATCGGGTGATCGCTGTTCAGGCGGCGCTGGCGGTCGCGAGCGCGCTCTACCAGGTGCGCCTGCACCTGCTGCAGCAGTTCTCCGCCGAAGTCCGGCAGCAGCACCTGCAGGGCGTCCACCGCGGCCATCAGCTGGGCGTGGAAGTCGATCACGCGGCCCTGGGTGATGTTGTCCTCGGCGCTGAGGGTTTCACGATGGCGGTCATAGGCGGTGAAGAAGCGGGCCAGCCATTCGCTCTCGCAGGTGAGCGCACGGTGCAGATAGCCGGCCAACTTCTCTACCGGCTCGCGCTTCAGGCGGTCGGCCAGCGGGCGGTTTTCCGGGCGCTTGTGGGCGGTGGTGCAGTGCAGGTGCACGATCCGCGAGAGCATGGCGGGCGAGGCCTGGACGGTGGCGTTCTGGCTGATTACCAGGGTGCCGCGGAAGATGCGATCGTGGGTTTTGTTGTCGTTGGTCTTGACCCCGCGCGAGTCGATCACGCCGTCCAGGTCGGTGACCTTTTTGAAGATGTCCCACTCGAAAGATTTGCCCGGGCGGCCGCCGGTACCGCCGTTGGTATCGCGGTCGCTCTCGATCACCACCACGGGTAGGTTGCTGACCTTGCCCAGCTGGCGGCCATAGCTGGCCACAGAGGTGCTGAGTAGATCCACGCCTTCATAGTTGTCGCGGCCCAGCAGCTTCCACACAAAGCGGATCAGTGTGGACTTGCCGGCGTCCGGATCGCCGGTGACCTCCAGGAAGTGGAACGCTTGGTGCCGTTCTTTAATCTGCCGCGCGAACAGGCTGGCGGTGAAGTAGGCCAGCGTGGCGATGCCATTGAGGTGGAACACCTTGGTGAAGTCCGGCCACCAGCTGCTGTCGAACTTTTCGCTGTGATGCACCGGCATATCCTCGAGCGTGGTCTTGATGGCGGTGTCACCCACCTGCAGGAAGCCATGTTCGTTGGAGGTCAGCAGCTTGCCCTGGGAGTAGCCAAAGCCCGGAAAGATGTACGCGCGAGATTGTTCGTCGTAGCCCATGTGCGGCAGCGTGGTGACTCGCGTAACTTCCGCATCCAACCAGCGTGCCTTGAGCAGTTTCAAATCCCCGGCACCACCTTCGAAGCTGCCGCCATCGGTATGGGTGAGAAGGGCTAGGCCGAAGGCACGGGGATCGGAAAGGGCGTTGGGGGAGAAGGCACCCAGGTAGCCGCGGCTACTGCCAGCCTTTTTGATATTGAAGAAGTAACGGCGCTCGCCGGTGAGACGGTCGATCTCTGTGTACTGGAAGCTCGGCACACAGTTGGAGATCTCCTCCACTTTGGCGGCCTGGTTGAAGGCATCCCAGCAGAAACCCCATTTGAACGGTTCGTGGTCGTTGGCCTTGTTGAATTCTTCCAGGGAGAACTTGGCCGAGTAGAGCCGGTCGCCGTGCTCGATGACCGACTTGCCGAATGGCTTGCGGCCGTAGATGGCATAGGCTTTCTTCTTCGCCGTCTCGGCAATAAAGATCCGCCCGCGCCAGACGCACTGCTCTATGGTTTTGTCATTCAGCTGCCCGTCGCGGTAGAGGTCGTCCCAGTCCCGGCTGCTGCCGGTGAGGGCGATTTCTACCGTCTCGCCCAGTTTCTTCAGTTCCTTGAAATACTTTTCCACGTGCTTGCGCGCGCCGGGCTCGTCGTCGTAGGCCAGGTGCCAGATGATGCCCTGCCCCTTGTTGGCCTCGATGAGTTCGCGCGGGAGATTCGAGCAAGTGAAGGCGCTCACGGCTTTGTAGCCGGCCAGGTGCTTGGCGATGCAGTGGAAAATGCCTTCAACGATGAAGACCTTTTCCATCGGCTTGATTTCCTGCCCGGGTGGCTCCCAGTGCTTGCCGGCGTATCCACCCTTGAAGTTCGCCTTCTGCCCAGCCTTCTCGACGTGCGCCTTGTCGATGATGCGTTCCCAGTGGTTCTTGCCGGTGCCAAACAGCGGGAAGCGCACGGTCTCAGCCCAGGTGCCATCCGGCAGCTTGAAAAATCCCTGCTCGAACCAGTCTTCGATATCCGCCGTGGGGAATCCGCGCTGCACGGATAGGTAGGCCCTGGCGGTGGCCTTGGGGTCATCGTTGGTGGATGGGAACCGCTTGGACAGGCTTTCAAAGGCTTCCGGGTAGCGGTCTCTGATCCGCTCCTGGTAGCCACACTTGGTTTCGCGGTTGCAGCGCAACACCACCGGCTTTTCCGCGCTGATCCATGCGGTTTTCTGCTCGCAATCCGGGCAGTGTCCGCGGTAGACGTTGGTTTGGGTGTTGAGTTCGAGCCCCAGAGTCCTGTCCCCCTCCAGGGCCTCGATCACCGCTTTGTTGATCTGGGTGTAATCCATGGAGGCTCCGGTCTACAGGACGACGACGTTGTTTGCTTGTGATATGCAGCGCTGCACCAGTTCGGAGACATCCACCAAGGAGAGGCGGCCAATGGTCTTTCCCGGCAGGTTCCCACGTTCGATCTGGACCTTTACCTGCCGCTCCCGCAGTCCGGATGCCTTGGCAAAGGCGTCTTTGGTCATTACCGGGCAGGGCGCCAGCTCCAATTCCCGCCAGGTCAGAAGGGCTACGTTCACTAGGGAGAGTCGGCCAATGCTGAATACCGGCAGGTGCCCGCGCTCGATCTGGCCACGGACCTGGCCTTCGCGCAGGCCGGACACCTCGGCAAATCGCTCGCGGGTCATAACTGGGCTGGGGAGGAGTACCGGAGGAACCTGCCGGATAGCAGTTGCGGCGCTCTGACTAGGTGGCTGGGTCATTGTTGTTTTGCTCCGTGTTGATAGTGGTCTAAGCGTGGAATGAATAATATTTATCTATTGATGAACACGTCAATATATTTTTAGCCTTCCGAAGATATTTATTGTTCATTGATGGGCTTATATGGCCATTTTTTATCCATTTAGGGGCAACTTTTATCTGTCAGAGTTGCTATTGTTATGCCCTCGCGTGTATAAACGCGGGCGAACGTGCGGTGGGCGCAGGGTCGCGCCCAAGCTGATTAAAAAAGGAACAAAAAAGAGAATGAAGCTAAGAGCTGGACAGCGCATGAAGGCCGTGCGCGAACTGATGGGGCTGACCAGGAACGAGTTCGGCGAGCTGGTGGGAATCGATTGGGTGCGGTTGCGAAACGTCGAGCAGCTGAACGCCAAAATGGGCGAGGATGAGTTCGCCAAGATCGGCCAGATGTTCCCCGAGCTGATGCCCTGGCTGACATATGAGGGCGATATCGTCATGGAAGATCTGAAAAGCAGCCAAGAGAAGCTATGCCGATTGATAGCCGCGAAGATCGAGGCCGGTCAGATCCCGCCGGGGTTTTACCTGGAAGAAAAGCTGAAGTAGTCGGTCGCCTGCGAGGGAATGTGAATGGCTATCAGGAAAGTAAAGTCCGGATGGGAAGCAGATGTCAGGCCCGAAGGCGTTGGCGGCCCGCGCCTGAGGCGAATTTTCCGCAAAAAGCGGGAGGCTGAACAGTTTGAGATCGACCAGAAAGCGCTGGGCAACCAGGGCGACTGGAAACCTCCGGTAAAGGACAAGCGCAGGCTGGAGGACCTGGTTGAGGATTGGTACAACCTCCATGGTCACACCCTCAAAGACGGAAAAAAGAGGAAAGGCAAGCTGGAGGCCATTTGCAAACGGCTGGGCAATCCAGTGGCCCGTACCTTCACCGGTGAAGATTTTCTGCGTTATCGTAATCAGAGGTTGGAAGAAAAACAGGAAAAGCGGGATAAGCTGATTTCACCCAACAACGTCAACCACGAACACGCTTACCTGTCAGCCGTATTTGGCACCCTGATAAAGCTCCGGAACTGGAAGCTGGACAATCCCCTGAAGAACGTGCCGAAGATCCGCCTGGATGAGCAGGAACTGGTGTATCTGGAGCTGTCGGAGATGCGCGCGCTGCTGGAAGAGCTGGAGAGGTCTCGCAATCCTGATGTATTGCTGATCGCCCGTCTTTGCCTAGCCACCGGCGCTCGCTGGGGTGAGGCGGAGAACTTGCGGGCCGAGCAAGTCCGCCAGGGGAAAGTGCACTACATTAAAACGAAGAACAGCAAGGCGCGGGCGGTCCCAATTAGTTCTGAGCTGGAAGAAGACCTGCGCCGGGGGCGCCCCCGAATCGGGCGCCTCTTCCAGGGCACTAGCCACCAGGCCTTCAGGGGAGCAATAGAGCGGCTGGGCATTCACCTACCCGACGGCCAGATGACCCACGTACTTCGCCACACATTCGCCAGCCACTATGTGATGGATGACGGCAATATCCTGAAGCTCAAAGACATCCTGGGGCACAAGACCTTGGCCATGACCATCCGGTACGCCAAACTGGCTCCCAAGCACTTGGCAGACGCGACCACTAAGAATCCGCTGGCCCAACTGGACCGTCCACAATCCGTCCATCAAAACGAGCAGAAAGAGGGCGAAACGTGCGCAAGGAAGGCCGTAAGCCATTGATTTGTGGTCAAAAAGGTCTTAACGTGTCGCTTTCTGAGGGATTGAAAATCCCCGTGTCGGTGGTTCGATTCCGCCTCTGGGCACCATATTCTGAAAGCCCCGGCACTGCCGGGGTTTTTTATTTCTTCCGAAATCCCACCTGCAGTCCTGAGAAGCGGTCAAACTGATTCAGCCTCGGACTCTCTCCGCACATCTGCAAAACTGACACAGTCTTTGAGAATTGCCCGATAGCAATCAAGTGACCAGTTAAAGTTATCGACGACTGCCGCCTGTTCTTCCGCAGAGAATGATTGGAGCAGCTGGGCAGCGCTCTCTACGTGATCGATATCTTCTTCTATGTGAATTTTCAAAAAGTTTGCGCAGCGATCTCCGTGTGCAGCAGATACCTCTTCAAAAATCCCGGGACCGTAATCTCTCGCCAGAAGCTCTAGCATCAGAACGTACCCCAAAAATGGCCTGTCACCTTGATGACGAATAATTTCATACTGCTGCCAATAAAACTTCCGGGTACTGAGATGCTCACCATGTAGAGCAATATCACCGCCAAGGCGCTTAAGGTCTGAAAGCGCAATGCGCTCATGCCCATGCTCCTCTTCTCTATGCTCCCGGTATCTTTCGGCGGCACCTTTATCTTTCGTATAGAATCCGCAAAATTCCAGCAATCTGGTGGAGTGACTCGTGTAATAATATGTCTGTGCCAACCAGGCCTCATAAAAATTCGAGCTCTCCCAGGGCAACCCACTTAGGAATTCCTCTAGGACATTAAGCGATAGCTTCTTCATTGTCTCCATAGGATACTTTTTCCTCTCCGATCAATATTCTTGCTTCTTTAACTTGATTGAGTATTGATGATGGAGCCCGCAATATAGCGGACCTGACAGCATCTGGTGAAAATTTGAAAAATGTTGCGCCCACATTGTAAACAGGTATGTATTTCCTGACTTCCACTCCATCAACTGCACGACATAATTTGTCGACTCCCCTACTGTCATTGGTGAGACTAAGCATTCTGTCAAAACCAATTCGTAACGCCATTGCGCTTCCTGCAATTATCAACGCGTAGAGCAAATCCCCCCCACGATAAGGGAAATCCACCGTGGCATTATTTATGATAAATCCGCGGCGCGGTTTATCTGCCAAGGCATCTAGCAGGGATTCCTCGGGGATAAATTGGAACCAGCTATCCTTGAAGCTGGATGGGGAAGCCAAATTGATTGAGCGGAATGCAAGCAGCGCCGCACAGTGTCCAGATTCGAATGCCCCCACCCAGAAACTCTGGCGAGTAAAATCGTCTGAGTACACAACCTTATTCGGCAGATCGAATTGATTCCTAAAAGCATCTGTCCATACGCGGTGCCATGTATCAAATGCCGACTCATGATATTCAAGTGCCCCTGTTTCAACGCAACTACCTGAAAAACTACAAATTCCATACTTTTATATTCTTAACGACTTACCCGGTAAGCGTTAACCGCCACTTACCTGACGCCAATTGATAATATTGAGCTCCAATGAATAAGAGCCGCAAGCGAAATGTACTCGAATCAATACCAAGAATGCCTCTCCGGCAACTAGCGGAATACGTTATTGTTGTTGCGTCATTACCTCTGAAAATACCAAAGCTATCTATTTTCTCAGCGATCAAACCTGACTTTTTCGCCTCTGCATCCTTTCTGCTCAACCTCGATAACCAAACCGTAGGAATGCTGAAGCAAACCTAACAAACGGAAATAATCAGGTAGTTGCTAAGAGTAATCTGCTTGTAGTACAAATAAAACGATATGTGACACATATCACAAAACTGGCGCAAGTCAGATCCTTTCCGATTTTCGCTCAAAGTCACCAAACGGCAAAAAATCTATGCGGCCGAATACCCAATTACTCAAAGCTGTATGGGAAGATAACCGGCAGAACCTCAGTGCAAGTAGGGTGGAACTAAACCGGCTTGAAATTGACAAGCTGATTTCTTCCGTATTCAGCAACGGGCCCTGTTACTTTTACGTTCTCGACACTAGCGGCGCGCGAATGAAACTGGACCTGGTTAGCCCGAGCATCAGGGAAATCCACGGGCTGGATCCCTATACGGTTACATTCCCCGATATTCTCGACCAGGTACACCCGGACGACATGGACTTTGTGTCGAAAGCCGAAGCCAAGGCTTTCGAGTTATTGATGGGTCAGGTGGCACCGGATAACCGAAAAAAGTATAAGGTTTCATACTGTTTCCGCTTCAAGACAGCCGATGGCTCCTATCAACTGTTCAATCATCAGGCGATCATGCTTACGACGAATAAAGAGGGTCTCCAATCTAAAGCCTTGAATATCCACACCAATATTAGCCACCTGACAGACAAGAACAACTACCGGCTTTCCATCATTGGTATGCTCGGAGAACCTTCTTTCCTGAATATCAGTGTCATGGATGAGAACCGACTTCCCCCGGCAACCAAGCCAATGTTCAGCAAACGGGAAATGGATGTGGTCAGATTGATGTCGCAGGGTCTTACCAGTGCAGAAATTGCCGACCAGCTGTGCATTGCTATCAATACTGTCAAGAACCACCGCAAAAGCATTCTGCAAAAATCAGACTGCAAAAATAGCGGGCAGCTGGTCGCAAAATGTATTACCGAGGGATTGCTGTAAGATTCATGCGGATCTTCCGACAGAATAGCCCCTTGGGGCTATTGCCCGCGGGGCAAAACAGAGGCATTTTTATCGGGAGTCTTCGAATCCCCGAAACAATTCGAAGCTCAGCGGAACAGGGAAGTCCCGCTTACTAACCTGTCTGTGGGAATTGGCGTTTGGCGAATGATTCGCCATAACGGGATAGGTAGATTTTTGTGGCTGTCTATCGGGGAAACCCCACCGACATCGGCTCCGCAATGGACCTGGCCACCGCCTCCCCATACAGGCAATTGGCGAGCTGCAATGCAAAGTCCATCGCAGTACCCGGTGCCTGGCTGGTGACCAGCTTGCGATCGATCACCACCCTATCGTCACTTGCCTCCCTGACCTGGCCGCCCAGCTCCTCGCGGAAACCGCCGTGGCAGGTAGCGCGATAAGCTGATATCAGTCCACGCCGGCCCAATACCACCGCCGGCGACGCACAGATGGCGCCCAGCCAGCGGCCGGAATCCAGTTGACTGGTAATCAGCTTGATCAGTAGCTCGCAGTCATGCAGGTGCTCTGCCCCTGGCATGCCGCCGGGCAGGGCGATAAGATCCCACGGAACATCGGCGCACTCCTCGAGCAGGCAATCAGCCTCAATGACCAGGCCGCGGGAGGCGGTGATACGCGGGCTCGGCATCACCGAGGCCAGGGTGACCTCGGCCTTTGCGCGGCGCAGCACATCGACGATGGTAACGGCTTCGATTTCCTCGGAACCGTCGGCTATCGGAACCAGTACTCTCGCCATCGGCATCTCCTCGCAGAAATCCGTTATCCGTTCTTTTTAGCCTAGAGCCACACGGACCAGAAGAGGCGTATCACATTGGCGCCGAAGCTGTAGCTCGGCTCCTCACCCGGGTTGATATCGGTATCATCTCCGTGCACCGTTACATCGCGGAAGTTGTCGTAGTCGAAGAGTATATGGTCCCAGTAGAGGTTGACCGTGTTCTTGCGGTCGAACAGGGACCAGCGGTCCGGCAGCACATAGGAGACGCCGACACCGAAGGCGACGCTGCTGAAATCGCTCAGTTCCTTGTCCCGCGCGCGGAAGTTGGTCGCGTTCAGGTAGGGGAAGAGATCGCTGTAGAAATCGGCACCTGTCTGCTGGTAGAAGCGCAGCTTGCCCTCGAAAATCCACTGGTCCTTTTCCTCCAGCGGGTGGGTGTAGCGGAATTCGATATTGTCGGCGACTATGCCCCAGCTGTCGGCGTAGTGGCGGTATTCGCCCTTCAGCGCCGCCCTATAGGGCAGGCGGTATTTGGTGCGGATCGCCACGGCGTCGCTGTTGCGGGTGGTCGGGTAGAGCTCCGGCTGGTAGCTGAAGCCGCTGCCGGAGGCCGGGTCCAGGTAGCGCACGCTGCGATAGGGATTGTTGAGGAAACCCTCATCGGCAACCGTCTCCACGCTCAGCTCGGCGATCAGCTTGGTGGTCAGTATCTGGTTCCAACTGAGGGAGTAACGGCGGTGTTCCGCCTGGGCGGCGAAGTTGTCGTCGCCATTGCGGAACACATCGTCGTTACCCATGCTGACACGCAGGTCCAGGGTACTGAGATCGCCGAAGAAAGCCTGGCTGACAGCGAAGGAAACCGTCTCCGCTTCGTAATCGTTCTCGGCGCTGTTGGTGTAGCCGAGGCTGAGGGTGGTCTTGTCCACCAGGTAGTCGGCGCCCAGGGAGTATTCGTCGCGCTGTTCGGAGTAGCGACTGGCCGTGGCCTCCACATCGATGGAGGCACCGGAAATCATGTCCACGTAATAGTTGGCGGAAAGCGACAGGTTGCTGCCGACATTCTTGCGCACCAGCACTGAAGGGCCGTCGATGGTGACACCGCCGCCGCTGTAGGAGTGGTACATGGTGTCGGCGCGCTCTTCCGGCAACACAGCGGCAAGAGCGGCCAGCGGTGTCAGAAGCAGCAGGGCGCCGGCGCAGCGGCGCAGGGTGTTAGTTACAGCCACAACCGCCTCCGCTTCCGCCCTCGGCGCCGCGGGCCGCCTCGCGGGCCTCGTAGACGTGGTTCATATAGCCGGCCGCAACCGGATCCCGCTCGAAACCCATGATCGGGTCGGCCAGGTAGTGGCGCTCGTAGGGCGCGACCCAGGGTGTCGCGGTGCAGCCGGTAACGCAGAGTGCTGCGCAGAGCAGGATCAGTGCGCGGGTCATATCTTACTCCCGGATCAGTTCCTTGATGATTTTCTTGTAGGCGGCCTCGTCGCCGTCGCGGTAGCCGCGATGGATCTGGCGCACATTGCCGTCGCGGTCGATAAATACCGAGCTGGGCATGGCGTCTATGCCGTACTTCTTGCTCACTTCACCGCTGCTGTCGAACAGTATCGGGAAGTCCACTGGGATCTTGCCCAGCATTTTTTCCGCGTCGGCGCGCTCGGAATCGACGTTCACACCCCAGACCTGGAAGCCGGCGGCCTCGTAGCGCGCGTGCAGCTCGTCCAGCAGCGGCATTTCCTTGCGGCAGGGGCCGCACCAGGAAGCCCAGAAGTTCAGCATGATCACGTCACCGCGCTGTTCCGCCAGGCGCAGATTGGCGCCCTTGTTGGAGGCGAGGGAGAAATCGAACGAGGGCTCTGCGGCCAGGGCAAATTGTGAGGACAGAATCAAAGCCAGACCGGCTAACAGACGAAACATCGCAATTATCCTTTTATTGTTCATCAGAAAAAGAAGGAGACACCCAGCTGTGCGGACAGGTTATTGGTGCGCTGGACCTCGCCGAAAATCTCGTGCTCGAAAACGTGATCGCGGAAGTCCAGGCGCAGCGCCAGCCAGTCGTTGGCAAGCACGCGCGCGCCAACCCCGAAGTTGTAGGTAAAGTGCTCCTCGTCGGCGAAGGAGGTGTTGCCGACGCCACCGATCAGGTAGAGGCTGCTGTTCAGGGCAAAGTCGTCAAAGATAAAGTATTCACCGGGGAACAGGTTCCAACCCAGGGACAGGTTGTAATAACTCAGTTCGCGCTGTTCGTCGGTCAGCAGCGGCGCCGAGCCGCTCAGGCGCTCGAAGCTGGACTCGCCCAGTTCCGTCTCGCCATAGGCGGCCTCCATAAACACATCTTCGTTGATGTGGTAGGCCAACGCACCGCCGTAGAGTGAGTTGGAACCGAAATCCTCCACATTGATCACGCCGCCGAAAGTCGTGAACTCGATATTCTCACTATCGATCTGCGCCTCGCGGATTTCGCGCCGCTCCAGGTCCGGGGAAATGATGTCTCCAAGCACATCGTCGCCCTGCGCCGAAGCGCCGGCGGCAAACAAGAGGGCGGCTACTGTTAAAGGTAAACGTCGAATCCGAGCTTCCACTCGACTATCTCCTGGTTTTCTTCCCGCGAGGTGAGCAGGTAATGGTTGGCGTACTCCGCGCGCAGGGCAAAGCGGCGGGACAAATAGGTTTTCACCCCCAGGCCGGTCAGCATGGCGGTATCGCGGCGATCCTCGGTGGCGACTATGGTGGCGTTGGGGGTCGTGATATTGATGCCGGTACCGAGCATAAAGTAGGGCGACAGCTTCCAGCGCGGGAACGGCTGGTGCAGCACCGCCACCTGGTAGGTCTGGCTATCGGAGAAATCGCCGACAGCCTGGGTCGCGCGCAGCTCGGCGGACAGGTTGGCGGTAAAGCGGTAGCCGAGAGTCGCGCCCATGGAACTGGCGCCGGCAAAGTCGCCGTAGGAAAAACCCAGGTGGAAATGCTGCGAATCCACATCGCTGAAATCCGGCAGCGGCACCCGCACCAGCTCGCCGTCCTCGCCGTAGACTTCCTGCAGGTCGACGATGCGCACCCAGCCGCTCTTGTCCCGGTGCGCATACACCTTGACCCAGTCGGTACGGCGCTTCAGCAGCCACAGCTTTTCCCCGTACTCGGCCACATGAAAGATCGGGTAGCCGCGCCCGGGGCCCGTATAAATATTCACATAGGGGCTGCCGACGGTTATCAGCTCCGCGTCCTCCGGCAGGTTTTCCGGCGGCTCGGGGGACAGTGCCGCAGTGCCGCTGCTGACCAGCAGCAGCACAAGGGCACAGAACGAATAAATACAGGAACGAAAACTAAACATGCATCAATCAACCGGTGCGGCGAAGGGATCGTTGTAGTACTGCGCACCGATATCCAGCCATTCGGAGATCAGCCTCAGCTCCGCCGGCTCCAGGTAGTCCCCGTGGTCCGCCCCCGTTTCAAACAGGTCAAAAAAGCGGCTGCCGTTGGCGGAGTTGCCCATCAGGCGGTCGATGTCGACGGTAACCATAACCGGAATCGGGTTGCCATCGCTATCCAGAATCAGGTTGCCGTCCTCGTCCGTCTCGAAGACGGGATTACCGTTATCGTCCCTCTCCTGCACCAGCACCGGAGTCAGAGCGCCGTCCACCAGCTCCTGCGTAGGGTTGTCGAACAGCAGCTCGACATAGGAGGTTATCCAGTCCGCATTGACCGGCGACGCCGCCGAGGTCAGGTCCAGCTGGCCCGCCGGTACCCGCAGCACACCGTCGGCATCGCGGGTAGAGTGGCAGACAGTACAGGTGCGATCCTCGATTACCGCGCCGCCAGCGTCGGTGATCTCGCGCACTTTTTCCCAGATCGGCTGAACATGTGCAGGGTAGTGGATAACGCTGCGGCAGCTGCCACTCCAGTCGTCCAGGCAGGTGGCGGGAACCGGAATCGGCGTGGTCAGGTCCGCGTAGGGAATACTGCTGCTCGGATCCTTGGCGCGCAGGGCCGGATCCGTCCACAGGTCGCTGAAATTGATATCGCCCTCGAGGCCCGCCTCGCCGGCGATGCGCGCCAGCAGCTGCGCCATGGTCTCGCCCATCTCGGCCACCAGCGCCGGTTCTGTATTCGGGAAGGGAACGCCTGAGGTGGGACTGCCTTCCCAGGCGGAGGCGGGTTCCCTGTCCGGGCGGCGGTGGGGCCCTTCGCTGTCCCCGGTGAGCCACCCATTGCAGTTGCGTACTCCACCGGCGCGCAGCTGCAGCCAGCTGCGAGGGCGGCCGACGATGCGGCGGCCGTCGGCATCGACAACGGAGATGGCCAGCGGTATATCCGCCGGCAGTTTTACCCGCACAGAGCCGTCCGGCTGAATCGGCGTATAGCCGAGAATCTCGCGCATACCATTGGCGCGATTGCGACCAAAGGCAGAGCGATCGAAATCCAGTGTGTCGTCGTCGGGAATTCCCGCCGCCTTGACCACGCGCAGGTAGCGCGCCGGACGGAATTCGGCACTGGTGATACCCGGGTCGGCGATGCTCGCGATATCGGCCCCGTCCTCTCCAACAAGAATGTCCTCGCCGTCGAAATCGTAGACGCTGCGGATATCGAGAATACCCGCGCCCTCCTGCACCAGCTTATCGTCCAGGTCTACGCCCGGTACCGGCTCGGGGATATAGGTTGGCTCGGTGCGCGGCTCCAGGGTGACACCCTCGGAGATCATCTCGCCCTCGTCGGCGACGACAATCGGCAGTTGGGTACCCTCTTGATAGTCGTAAATCCACAGGCCGTAGAGCGGGTCCGCCGGCACCACTTCTTCCTGGTTCAGCCACTCCTCGGTACAGGGACGCGGCAACTCTGTCTCCATCTCCAGCACCCGGCACTCGCTCCAGCTGACCAGCAGGCGGCTGGTGCCGTCGTAAAAGGGCCAGGCGAAAGCGAAGAGTCCGTGGGGGGACAGGCTGCCGTCGGTGATCACTTCCTCTACCGAGATGGAGGCCTGGCCCACCAGCTCGCCTTCGCCCTCCGGCTCGCTGAAAGCCTCGGTAAAATTGGCGCTGTCGATGGTCACCAGGTCACCGCCGTAACTGATGCCCTCCGGTGAGCGCAGGGTGATGAGCAGGCGGCCATCGGGCATCTCGCGGGGTTTGACGAAAGCGGCACTCGCCCTTTCGCCGTCGGCATTTTCCGTGCCCGTCTGCTGGCTGTGGTAGCCGTAGTGGAAGGCCAGGTCGGTGCCGTCCGGCTCTATGGTGTAGAGACTCAGGTTGTCCACACCGCCCATATTGTCCCAGCGGTTGAACAGTATGCGGCCGTCGTTCAGCACCGTCGGCTGCAGGTCGTGGCTCTGGTTGAAGGAGATCTGCTGTATATCGCTGCCGTCCGCTTCCATCACGTGCAGCACAAAGGCCTCGCTCTGCAGGTCTTCGCTCAGCGAGGAAAACTGCGGCTTGTTGTCGTCCAGCAGCAGTGCGCGCGAGCGGCGCTGGCGACTGGAGGAGAAGACGATGCGCCCGTCGGGCAGGAAGGCCGGCGCCACATCCTGGCCCTCTTCCGCGATCAGATCTGACTCGATAACGCGCTTCAGTTCTCTGGTTTCGCGATCGTAGAGCCAGATATTCCACGTGGGCTGCTCGTCGTCATCCGCGTCCTCGATTTCCGGCGCGCGCATCGCGAATACCAGACGCTGGCCATCGGCGGAGGTGTTCAGGTCTTTTACGTCGTAGTCACCGACAAACAGTCCCGCACTCAGCACCGTCTCCGGCGCACTGGGCGTGGCACGATCCTTCAGCACCAATTGGGCGCCGGGATTGAAATCGGCGGGGGAGTAGACATCGTCCTCCACCAGGGCGCCGTCGTCCTCGAAGGAAAGTTGTCGGCGCACGAAGGCAACGGGGTAATCGACGACGACCGGATCTTCAGCCTGGTCGCCGCCGGAGGAGGATTCGCCACCGCCGCCACTGCACGCGGACAGTAACAGCAGCGCCGGCAGTGCTCGCAAAGATTTCATTTTTATTTCTACCTGGAGTCGGCTCGACCGCGCATATGGATGCGGCTCAAAATTTCGCCACAAAACTCAATGGGTGATTTCCCTATGCGTGATATTTTTCCTGCATTGGGGGATTCTCTCAAGGCGCGCACAAAATTATTGCCAACTGCAACGCAATATTCATATGCGGTGCTGGCAATACAGGAACCAGCTTTTAGTATCTGATGTCACTACTGTTCCGCGGTGCCACCATTCAAATAATGTGATGAAAAATCAACCAATCCGACTGCGCATAGAGCGGCCCTTCGCCACCGGCGCGCTGTTCGGCGCCTGTTTCTGGGCCGCTATCGCCAGCGCCGCCCCCCAGGACCAGGCCCTGCAGATTCACAGTCGCCTGACCGGCGTCAAACCCACCGAGGGCGTGCTGCTCGACATGGCCGAGGATATCGCCAGCGGCGATCCCGATGCCGCCGCCTATACGGCGATGCAGAACGACGCCTTTTACGATGTGACGCTGAAAAACCTGGCCACCCCCTGGACCAATCGCGATCGCGATGTGTTCGCGCCGCTGAACGATTACACGGCGACGGTCATCGGCATGGTGCGCGACGATGTGGATTTTCGCGAGGTGTTATCCGGCAACATTATTTACACCGGCGATGTCTCCGGCCTGCCCGCCTACAGCAACAGCAATAACGATCACTATGAGACGCTGGAGACCGGCGGTTACTCGCTCAAGGACAATCTGGAGCGGCGCAGCCAGTCGTCGGTCACCGGCCTGCCGGCGGAGGCCACTGCCGGTGTCATGACTACCCGCGGTGCGGCCAGATCTTTCTTTATCGCCGGCACCAACAGGGCCATGTTCCGCTTCACCCTGGTGAATCACCTGTGCCGGGATATGGAACAGGTGCAGGACACTTCGAGACCACCGGACCGCATCCGCCAGGATGTGAGCCGCAGCCCCGGCGGCGACAGCCGCGTCTTCCAGAACAACTGCATCGGCTGCCACAGCGGCATGGACCCCATGGCCCAGGCGTTCGCCTATTACGACTTTACCTACGACGCGGACAACGACCCGGAGGGAGAGAACGGGCAGTTGGATTACAACAGCGCCGGCGAGACAGACCCCGCCACCGGCAGCCGCGTGAAGGCGAAGAACCATATCAACAGCGCCAACTTCCCCCACGGTTTCATACTGCCGGACGACAGCTGGGACAACTACTGGCGCCAGGGACCGAATATGCACCTGGGCTGGAGCAGCGCCCTGCCCGGCAGCGGCAATGGTGCCAAGTCGATGGGCGAGGAACTGGCCAACAGCCGTGCCTTCGCCGAGTGCCAGGTCACCAAGGTGTTCCGCCAGGTGTGCCTGCGCGACCCCGAGGATGCCACCGATCGTGCGCGCGTCGACGCTATTGCGGACGACTTCAGCAACAGCGGTTACCGGCTGAAGCAGGTCTATGCGGACGCCGCTGTTTACTGTGCGGGGGATTGATTTATGACGATTAGAAAATTCTCCGATAGATACGACTCCGTTGTTAGCTCAGTGGCGGCCCTACTGCCGGTAGCGCTTTGCGGGACACGGGCTAGGCGCCCCCCCGGTGAATCCATCCCTGGAGACTTGTCTGCGAGGTGGCCCGGCCGCTCCAAGTATTCACGGCGCCTTCGGCCCCTCTCGCAGACAGTCCCGCAAAGCGCTACCAGCATCAGCGCCTTCGCGTCAGATACTCGACTTCGCTCGAGCCTACGCAAATCCAGCCTGTTTTTCGCCGCAGCTCTTCTCGCCGCCTGCAGCGGCGGCAGCGGCCAGGACACGGAAGAGCAGCCCAATACCAATCCCGGCAGCGGCGGCGCCAACTACACAGGCCCGGCGCCGGAGACCGAGGATGTGCAGCAGTACAAGCGCTATATCTGGGACAACCTGGCGGCGAACAACCGCTGCGGCGGCTGTCATGTCGAGGGCAGCCAGAGCCCGCACTTTGTGCGCGGCGACGATATCAATGCGGCCTATGATGCCGGTCGCGCGCTGGTAAACCTGGCGCAACCGGCGGAGTCGCGCCTGGTGACCAAAGTGGGCGGTGGCCACAACTGCTGGCTGGCAAGCAGCCAAGCCTGTGCGGAGATCATCACCAACTATATCGAGGAGTGGGCCAGGGCCACCGGCAGCCTGGTCAATACCATCACCCTGACCGCACCTGTCGAGCGCACCGTCGGTGCGAGCAAGAGTTTCCCTGCGTCCAGCGGACGTTTCGCGGGTACCGTCTATCCGCTGCTGCGCACCTATTGCGCGGGCTGCCACAGCGAGGACGCCGGTACGGCGCAGCAACCCTATTTCGCCAGCGTCAATGTGGACCAGGCCTACGAGGCGGCGAAGGCCAGGATGAACCTGGACAGCCCGGTCGAGTCGCGCTTCTCCGTGCGCCTGGGCAGTGAATTCCACAACTGCTGGGACGACTGTGGGGACAACGAGGACGAGATGACCGCGGCCATCCAGGCCTTCGCCGACAGCATCCCTGTGACCCAGGTGAACCCGAATTGGGTGATCAGCAAGGCGCTGTTGCTGACCGACGGTATCGTCGCCAGCAGCGGCGGCCGGGTGGAGAACAACGCGATTGCCCTCTACGAGTTCAAGACCGGCAGCGGTACCACAGCCTACGACACCTCCGGCGTCAACCCGGCCATCGACCTGAGATTATCCGGCGACGTGGAGTGGCTGGGTTCCTGGGGCATCCAGTTGAAGGGCGGCAAGGCCCAGGGCGCGACCGCCACCAGCCGCAAGCTGTACGACACGCTGACCGCCACCGGCGAGTACACCATCGAGGCTTGGGTGGCGCCGGCGAATGTGTCCCAGGAGGGGCCGGCGCGTATCGTCACCTACTCCGGCGGCAACGATATCCGCAACTTCACCCTCGGCCAGGCGCTGTACAACTATACGCTCCAGAACCGCAGCGACAGCACCGATGCCGACGGCATGCCGGCACTGATCACCGACGATATGGCCGAGCGCGCCCAGGCCACGCTGCAGCATGTCGTCGCCACCTATGATCCGATCGACGGGCGCAAGCTGTTTGTAAACGGCGAATTCACGGGGGATGCCGATCCGGCCGCGGCAGAACTGCTCAGCACCTGGGACGACACCTTTGCGCTGGCACTGGGCAGCGAAGTATCCGGCGACAACCCATGGGAGGGGTCGGTGCGACTGCTGGCGATTCACTCCCGCGCCCTCTCAGCGGAAGATATCGCCACCAACTATGAAGTCGGTGTCGGTGAGAAGTACCTGCTGCTGTTCAAGGTGGAGGAACAGACCAATGTGCCGGACAGCTACGTGATGTTCACCGTGCAGCAGTTCGACAACTACGGCTACCTGTTCAGCGAGCCGACCTTTGTCAGCCTCGACGACAGCGCCGATCCGACCGGAATAGACATCGAGGGCATGCGCATCGGCATCAACGGCCGCGAGGCGGAAGTGGGCCAGGCCTGGGCCAATCTGTCCACAACCATCAATGGCAGTTATGTACCCGGGCAAGGACAGAAACTGTCCCGGCTCGGCACCATCATCACCCTGGACAAAGGCGCCGAGGGCGACGAGTTCTTCCTCACCTTCGAGCGCCTGGGCAGCGAGACCTTCACCCGCGTGGAGCCGACACCGGCGCCACCCGCCGAGCCGGCGGACCTGGACCCGCAACCGCGTATCGGCCTGCGCCGCTTTGAGCAGATACACGCGAGCCTGTCCCGCGCCACCGGTATCTCCAGCGCGCACCCGGATATCGTCGAGACCTGGGACAAGGTCAAGCGCCAGCTGCCGGTGGAGAGCGATATCCAGGGCTTCCTCGCCGCGCAGCAGATGGGTATTACCCAGCTGGCGGTGAAGTACTGCAGCACTCTGGTGGATTCCTCCGCGCGCGGAAGCTACTTCCCCGGTTTCAGTTTCGGCGCACCGGCGAACACCGCCTTCGACAGCGCCGCCAAGCGCGCGCAGGTGATAGATCCGCTGATCGAGAGGCTGCTCGGCCACCAGATGACCTGGCCGCACGACGGTAGCCATTTGCAGCTGGCCGCGGCGCCGGACCTGGCGGATGTGGAGACGGAG
The DNA here is from genome assembly GCF_014904815.1 of Microbulbifer taiwanensis. Classification (GTDB taxonomy): domain Bacteria; phylum Pseudomonadota; class Gammaproteobacteria; order Pseudomonadales; family Cellvibrionaceae; genus Microbulbifer; species Microbulbifer taiwanensis. Next base: position 46,596 of record NZ_JACZFR010000035.1, on the reverse strand, counting down.
CTGAACAACCTGATCGACTCCATGACCGCCTGCGGCGGCGGCTGCGCCGGCGATCGCACCACAACCACCGTCAAGGCGGTGTGCGCGGCGGCGATGGGCAGTGCGATGATTCTGATTCACTGACAACAGACACATTGATCGCGAGAGACATCGATCGCGGCCAACGGCCGCTCCTACAGGGTATTTCGTCATTCCGGCGCAGGCCGGAATCCAGGTGCCACCAAACTGGATACCGGCCTGCGCCGGTATGACGAGCGATAGCGTTTGATTTGGAGCAGCGAATTTACAAATTGTTTTCCAGCACCTGTAGGAGCGGCCGTTGGCCGCGATTGGAATCGAAAAGAACACAGTGGCCATCGGCAGCAGGCCCGCCCGGCAACTGGAACAATCTCACCTCGGATTAAAGAAATCCGGACAGAAACTATGAGCAAGAAAAAACACTTCGACCTGGACCAGCCACTGCGCCACCCGGACCACCACCGCCCGGTAACCCGTCGCGACTTCCTCGGCCAGGGTTTCCGCGCCGGCCTGGCCACGGTGCTCGGCGGCTCCGTATTCAGCCTCTTCGCCGATCCGCGCGCCGCCCAGGCGGCACTGTCTTCTGATTTGGAGGCCCTGCGCAAGAGCAACGGCGGCCCCTGTGATGTCAGCGCCTTTGGTGCCGGCAAGATTCCGTTTATCTGTTTCGACCTGGCCGGCGGGGCCAATATTGCCGGCTCCAATGTGCTCGTCGGAAAACAGGGCGGGCAGATGGACTTCCTCAGCACTGCCGGCTACGGCAAACAGGGCCTGCCCGGCGACATGGTGCCCTCACTGACCGATGCCGCCGGCAATCCATTTATCAATACCGACCTGGGACTCGCCTTCCACAGCGACAGCGGCATGTTGCGCGGCATACTCGACAAGATTGCCACCGGCACCGCCTCGGCCACCAATGGCGCAGTGATCCCGGCGCGTTCGGAAAACGATACCGGCAACAATCCGCACAACCCCATGTACGGCATCAACAAGGCCGGAGCCAATGGCTCCCTGCTGGCGCTGATCGGTTCCAGTTCCAGTGAGTCCGGCGGCAACTCCCTGGCGCCCATGGCGATGATCAACCCGGAAGTGCGCCCGACCAAGGTGGACAGACCCACAGACGTCACCGGCCTGGTGGACGTCGGCGACCTGGTCGGCCTGCTCAGCCAGCAGGATACCGTTGCGGTGATGGAATCCATGTACCGCATTTCCAACTCAAAGCTCGGCCGCGTCGACACCCGGGTGATTGCCGACGCAACCATCAAGGACATGGTGCGCTGTGGCTATATGAAAAGCGCCGACCTGGCGGACCGCTTCGGCAATCCCGCCCAGCTGAGCCCGGAGGCCGACCCGGATATCGTCGGCCCCGGCGGTATCTTTACCAGTGCCGAATTCAATAACGACCGCGAATTCCAGAAAACCGCCTCGGTGATGAAACTGGTGATCAACGGCTACGCCGGCGCCGGCACCGTGACCATGGGCGGCTACGACTACCACACCGGCGACAGGGCCACCGGTGAGATCCGCGACCTGCGCGCCGGCCGCTGCATCGGCGCCTGCCTGGAATACGCCGCGCGCAAAAACCAGCCGCTGATGATCTATGTGTTCAGCGACGGTTCGGTGTTCTCCAACGGCATGATCGACGATTCTGCAGAGGGGCGCGGCAAGGGCGTCTGGACCGGTGACAACCAGCAGACAGCCGCCTCCTTCTTCCTGGTCTATAACCCCACCGGGCGCCCGCAGCTGCTCGGAGGCACCGCCGACGAACAGGCGCGACACCAGCAGCTCGGCTATATGCGTCCGTCCGGCGATGTGGAAACCGCGTCCAGCCCGGCGGCGAACAATGTCAATCTGCTGGTCGAAACAGTGGTGCTGAACTATATGGCGCTACACGGCGAGCAGAGCAGATTCGGTAACCCCGAGTATTTCCCCAACCACGGCCTTGGCAACGCCAGCCTGATGGACAGCATGACCGCCTTTGCACCGATTGTCTGATGAGCAGAATTTTTAAAACCTTGTTGCTGTGCTGTGCCGCTTCGCTCTATGCGACCCCGTCGCTGGCGGAATGGCACTACGAAGAGCAGGCGATCATGGGCACCGAGGTGACGGTGCAGCTGTGGCATGAAGATGGCAGCAAAGCCGCGCAGTTGATCGAACAGGTGATGGCAGAATTCCGCCGCCTCGACGACCAGCTGTCTCCCTACAAGGAGGACAGCGAGCTGTCGCAGGTCAACCGCGAGGCCGCCGTTGGCCCGGTAGCCCTGTCCGGCGAGCTGGCCGTGTTGATCGACAAGTCCCTCTGGTACAGCCAGCTGACCGATGGCGCCTTCGATATCAGCTTTGCCACCCTGGGCAAACACTATGTTTTCCGCATGAAACAACAGGCCGACGAGCAGGTGACCGAAAGCCTGCTGGAGGCGCTGAACTACCGTCACCTGCATTTCGACAAGCGCGCACAGACTCTGCGCTTCGGGCACGATAAGACCAGAGTCGATCTCGGCGGCATCGCCAAAGGCTATGCGGTGGACAAGGCGGTGGAAATCCTGCAAGAGGCCGGCGTCTGCTGCGCCAGCGTCAGTGCCGGCGGCGATGCGCGCATGCTCGGCGACAAGCGCGGCCAGCCGTGGCTGGTGGGTATCCGCCACCCGCGGGACAAAAGCAAGAACGCGGCGGTGATACCGCTGGCCGGTAGCGCCATCTCCACCTCCGGCGATTACGAGCGCTACTTTATCGACGATCGGGACGAGCGGGTGCACCATATTTTCAACCCGGCCACCGGCAAGCCGGCAGACACCACCGCCGGCGACAGCGACAAGTTGATCAGCGTCAGTATCATAGGGCCGCGCGGTTTCGATACGGATCCGCTCTCTACCAGCGTCTTCGTGCTGGGCAAGAAGAAAGGGCTGGCGCTGATAGACCGCTTGCCGGGATTCGAGGCGGTGGTGATCGACAGCAACAGGCGGCTCTACTTCAGCCGCGGCCTGGATAATCTGCAACCAGACAACTCAAAGTAGTAACTCCACTGTCATCATAGAAAAATTGCCAACCGGATCACATCAGATACATGATCCCCTGAGATAATTCATAATAATCGGCTTCCCCCGACACCAAACCCAATCGAAAGGCCGCCCCATGCGACGCTGTATTCAATTCCTGATTTTCTCTCTCGCAATTGCCGCGAATACGCCGGCACTGGCTGAGGGCGAGGCCTTCCCGGCGGACAAGCTGGAGTCACTGAAGCGCGACGTACTGAAACTGAACCGCGACCTGCTGATCCTCGAGGAGGATCTCCTCTACCCGGCGCAGAGCCAGGTGGCCTTCTATGTATCCATGGATGTGGGCGAGTACTTCAAGCTGGATGCGGTCAAGCTGCATATCGACAACAAGCTCTCTGCCAGCCACCTGTATACCGAACACCAGCGCGATGCGCTGATTCGCGGCGGCATACAGCCGCTGTTCAAGGGCAACCTCAAATCCGGCAGCTACACCATCTCCGCCTTCTTTACCGGTTTCGGTCCCCAGGGCCGCGAGTACAAGCGCGCGGCAACCCTGGAACTGGAAAAGACCGACGAGCCGGCGGTGATCGAACTGCGTATCGCCGACGCTACCGGCAAGCAGCAGCCGGAATTCGAACTGGTCGAATGGCCGGCGCCCTGATCCGCGATGCCGTACCGTCCATTGTCCTGCGCATTCTCCCTGACGGTGGCCCTGCTGGGTTCCGCCGCGGCCCCACTCGCCGCTGACGATCCAAAGGAAAATGCGCCACAGAAGTACCGCCAGGCGCAGGATATGGCCTACGGTGCCGCGCTCTATGACTATTTCCAGGGCAATTACTTCGATGCCCTCAGCACCCTGCTGGTCGCCGGGCAGCGCGACGCCATCCTGACCCACCGCGACAATGCCGCCCTGATCGAGGGCGGTATCAGTCTCGGCTTCGGCCTGCGCCGGCACGCGGCGGAGTTGTTTGAACAGCAGCTGCAGCAGAGTGACGGCGACAGTGAGGCGGAAACCAGGCATCGCAAAGTCGCCTGGCTGAAACTGGCGGAGCTGAACTACCTGCAGGGAGACTGGCCACTGGCCGCGGAGCAGCTGCAGAAGTCCGGCGCCGCCCAGGAGTCCGCCCTGGCGCTGAACCTGGCGCTGCGCAGCCAAGATTTTTCCACCGCGGCAACACTGCTGCACCGGGAGGCATTGCCGCCCGAGCAGCGCATACTCGGCTATATCAACCTGGCCGCGGCGGTGGCGCGGGAGGGGCAACTGTCCGCGGCGGCGCTGCACTACCGCAAAGCGGCCGAGCTGGCAGCGGCACAGGAAGATCCTTCAGCAGAGATACACGTGCTCGCCGACAAGGCGCATATCGGTGCCGGCTACGTCTACACCCTGCAGCAGCGCTACCACGAGGCGATGGAAGCATTCCGCCAGGTACGCCTGCAGACGCCCTGGGCCAGCAGGGCATTGCTGGGGCTCGGCTGGTCGGCCTTCAACAGCGATCAGTATCAACCGGCGATAGACGCGCTGCAGTTCCTGGTAAACAGCGATGGCGACTCGGCCGCTGCGCGCGAGGCGTTAGTGGCCCTGCCCTACGGCTACGAAAAACTGCAACGCCCGCATGCTGCGCTGGCCGCCTACCGGCGCGCCGAGGGACATTACCAGTCGGTCCTGGTCCAGCTGCAACAGCTGCAGCGGGATATCGAGGCCGAGGAATTTGCCCCCAATAGTGACGACACCGCCCAGCGCTACGGCTGGCTGCAGCTTGCGGAAGCCCCCCAACTGATGCACGACAACCGGCGCTACCTGCAACCGATACTGCAGAGCGACGACTTCCAGTTGCGCCTCTCCGAACTGCGCGACCTGCGCCAGCTGGCGCAGGTCATCGAAGACTGGCAGGGGAAACTGCCGCAGTTGGAGCAGCTGATCGACGAGCGCAAGCAGCGCCGCAGGTCGATCGTGGAAAATTACCACAGTGCCCAGTTCGACCAGCAGGTGGAGATCGCCGAGCAACAGTACCGCGAACTGGAGACATCACTGGCGCGTATCGAGCGCCAGCGCGATGCCCTGGCACTGATGGCTGCCCGTCCCGGGGATAGTGAGAGCGGCGAAATGCTGTCGCTGCTGCGGCGCGCGGAAAATCGCTACCAAATGTTGAACGATCTCGGCAGGGCCCGCGCATCGCAACGGAAAACCCTGCAGCGCGCCCGCGGCCTGCTGCTGTGGCAGGCGAGCGAGCAGTACCACGACAACCTGTGGCAACAGCGCAAACAGCTGCGAACACTCGACGAGCAGTTGCGGGAAGCAACACACCAGCGCCGCGAAACCGACCTGGTCGCCCGCCGCGCGCCGCAATTGAACCAGCTGCGTGCAAAAATAGCCGCGGCCTCGCCACAACTGGCCGCCCGGCACAGCGCCATAACCCGGGCCGGCAATCTGATTGAGGAATCCATCCGCAGGGATGTAATCGCCGAGCTGGCTCGCGAGCGCAACCGGATCCGCCAGTATGTTGCACACAGCCAGCTGGCCATGGCGCGCCTGCAGGATGCCGCCATGCAAAATGCCCTCGCGCCGGGGCAAAAGCAGGCGGCCGGCGAAGGTGAGGGCGGTGCCGATGAGTAAGCTGATCCGCCGGCAGAATTTCGCCGGGAAAAAGGCGCTGGCACTGGCAGTCTGCTGTATCGCCGCCTCCTGCAGTAATCATTCCGTACAGACGCTGGCAGACCTGCCGCCGGCAGCCCTGCCGCCGGAACCGGGCCCCGCAATCGAGGCTCCACAGCCGGATGTCACCGCACTGCAGCAGAGCTATCGACAGGCGCTGGCGAGTAACGAAAATCCGCACACCCGCCGGCAGATACGCCTGCGATTGGCCGACCTGGAAATGGAGCGGCTGGAACAGCAGCAGGCGGACAACCCCGAGACGGCCGTTTCCTATGCCAGCGCCGTGCAGCAGTACGAGCACCTGGCCGCTGAGACACCAGGGGATGACTATATTCTCTACCGGCTGGCGCGCGCGCGATCACTGGACGGCCAGCCGCAGGAATCGCTGCAGGCGCTCGAGGGCATAGCCGCCTCCGCACCGGAATCGCCGTTTCTCACCGAGGTGCTGTTCCGTCGCGGTGAGGCGGCCTTCAATCGCAGGGACTACGGGGCCGCGGCCCGCGATTTCCGCGCACTGCTACAGCAGGGCGACAGTCCTTTTGCCGACAATGCGCGCTATATGCTCGCCTGGTCCGAATTCAAGTCATCCAATTACCGCGATTCCACCCGGACCTTCCTGCAGCTGCTGGACCAGCTGCATCAACGCGCGCCCTTCGAAGAACTGCCCCAGGGGCAGAAACGCCTGGCCGACGACAGCCTGCGCGGACTGGCACTGGACTTCAGTTACCTGGGCGGCGCCGAGGTTATTGAGTCTTTCAATGCGGAGGGCGAAGCCCGCCCCTACCAGCATCATCTGTACCGCGCCCTCGGCGACTGGTACCGGGAAAAGGAGCGCTACCGGGACAGCGCCGATACCTACCTCGCTTACGTCAAACACTACCCGCAGAGTCCGGAAGCACCGGCCCTGCACCTGGGCGCGGTGGAGACGCTGCAGAGCGCCGGCCTGCACGACGAAGTGCTGCCGGCCAAGCGCGAATTTGTGCGGCGCTACGGAATCCGCAGCCAATACTGGCAGCTGGCGGATGAGGCGCAGCGGCAGAAACTCGGCGGCTGGCTGCGCCCCTGGCTGGAAGAACTGGCCAGATACGACCACGCCCGCGCCCAGGCACTGGCGGCACAATCGGGAAAAATCCCCGGGGAAAAAGTGCGCGTAAAGCGGCAGCTCACAGAGGATTCCCGCCGCGCCTACCTGGCCGCGGCGGATCTCTACCGCCAGTACGCGGATACCTTCCCCGAGGATCCAAGCACGCCGCCGCTGGTATTCCTGATGGCGGAGTGCCTGGAGCAGGCCGGCGATCACGTCGGCGCCTGGCAGGCCTACACCCAAGTGGCCTGGGAATATCAGGATAAAACCCACGGCGCCGAGGCCGGCTATGCGGCGATACTCACCTCCGACCAGGTGCACAGGCAAATGGCCGGCAGCGGGGATGTCGAGGAAAGGAACCTGTGGCAGGAACGCAATATCACCTCCAGCCTGAATTTTGCCGACGCCTGGCCCGGCGACAAGCGCGCGCTGCCCGCACAATTGACTGCCGCCGACAAACTGCTGCAGCTGTCCCGCTATCAGGAAGCGGTGGTCGCCGCGGAGCGCGCGGAAAAATGGCAGCCGCCGCCCAACCGTCGGCAGCAACTGAATATCGCCATGATCATTGGCCACAGCCAGTTCGAACTGCAGGATTACACCCTGGCCGAACAGGCCTACAGCCGCGCTATCGTCCTGGCCGGTGCGGATACTGCTATTCGAGACAGCGCGCAACAGAGACTGCAGGCGGCCATCTACCGCCAGGCGGAACTGGCGCTGGTGGAGGGCCCGAGCGAGGAGGGCCTCGCTCACCTACTGCGTATTCGCGACAGCGGCCGCACCGGGATTGCCGCCACGGCCCAGTACGATGCCATCAACTACCTGATGGAACTGCAGCAGTGGCAGAGGGCCAGCACCGAACTGGCAGATTTCCGCCGCTTCTACCCGACTCACAAACTGGCACCGACCCTGGCCGCCAAGGCGGTGGTGATCTTCCGCGCACTGGAAATGCCCGCTGCCGCTGCCGGCGAACTGCTGCAGCTGGCGCAGGGCGACCCGGACAGCGAAGTGCGCCGCCAGTCTCTGTATATGGCCGCAGAGAGCTTCCAGCAGGCCGGCGAACACCAGCGGGCCATAGACGCCTACCGCCGCTACAGCGAGCAGTGGCAGCAGCCGGCGGAGCAGCGCCTGGAGGCCCAGTACCAGCTGGTGCAGCTGTTTGCGGAGACAGAACAGCAGCGCGAGCGCAACCGCACTCTGCAGCAACTGGCCGACAATAAGGTGGACGCGCCCCGCGGTCGCTACCTGGCCGCCTATTCCCAGAGCGAACTGGCGGAACAGAGCTACCGGACATTCGCGAGCCTGCCGCTGCGCCTGCCACTGAAGAAAAGCCTGGCCACCAAGAAGCGCGCGATGGATGCGACGGTGGCGGACTACCGCAGGGTGCTGAAGTTCAATATCGCCGAATTCACCACCCAGGCAAACTTCCGCCTGGCGGAAGTCTACCGCCAGCTCAGTCGCGACCTGATGGAATCCCAGCGGCCGACAAACCTGGACGAGCTGGCGCTGGAGCAGTACGAAATCCTGCTCGAGGAGCAGGCCTACCCCTTCGAGGAAAAGGCGATAGAACTGCACGAGGCCAATATCCAGCGCACCGGTGACGGTATCTATGACGATTGGGTAAAGCGCAGCTTCGACTCCCTCGGCAAGCTGCTGCCGGCGCGCTACCAGAAACCGGAAAAGGTCCTGGCGTGGAGCGAGGCACTGCACTGACATGAATACGAAAAAAATGACAAACAGCGGCATCCGATCCCTGCTGTTGACCGCGGCCATCTCAATCCTCGCCGCCTGCTCCTCCACCGGCACCCCCGACCAGCCCGTGGAGGGAAGCGGGGGCGAGCGCCTGGTGACTGCCAATCCCTACCTGGCGCAGGCGGGCAGGGCCCCGGCGGCGGCGCGCGAGGGAATGGAAATTGCAAGACAGGCCTTCGAGGCCGGCGATGTCGCCACCGCGGAGGCGGAATTGCAGAAACTGACAGAATCCTGGCCCAAGCTGTCCGGCCCCTGGTTCAACCTGGGTATCGTGCAGAGCCGCGCCGGCAATACGGAAACAGCGGAACAGAGCCTGCGCCAGGCGATCGCCGTCAACGACAGTAATGTCTTTGCCTGGAACCAGCTGGCGGCACTGCTGCGCGATGCCGGTCGCTTTGACGAGGCCTTGCAGTGCTATCGGGAAGCACTGGCGCGCTGGCCGGACTACGGCGATGCCCACCGCAACCTGGGCATACTGTTCGATCTCTACCTGCAACAGCCGCAGAAAGCGCTGCAGCACTATCGCGCCGCACAGTCGCTGCGCCAGGAGCCGGACAAGCAACTGGCGGGCTGGATCGTCGACCTGGAGCGCAGACTGTGATGAAAAAAATTCACCGGTTGCTGGCGGCCCTGTGCATCGCTGCCCCCGCGGCGGCGGAGGAGATTGTCACCCTGGAATCCACGGTGATCGGCAGCCAGGAACAGCCCAAGGTGCTGTACATCATTCCGTGGAAGCAGGCGGACAGCCTGCAGCGGCTGGACAGCGTACTGCCGCAGACGGTTGGCGATGTGTTCAGGCACCAGGAGTATTCAGAATTGCAGCGGGAAATGAAACTGCTGCAGGAAAATAGCAAAAAACAATAACCGTAGGGTGCGCCGTGCGCACCCTACGGATTCGCACTTTTAACAGTCACAAATACCTTATTGCGGAGAATGCATTATGGAATTCACCCAGGCGCTGCTGCGCTTCTTTCAAAACGGCGGTCCTTTTATGTACCCGATCGCGCTGGTGCTGGTCATCGGCCTGGCCATGGTCGTGGAACGCTGGATCTTCCTGTCCCGCGCCAAGACCGCCAATCGCCGCGCCTACCAGCAGGTGCTGCCGATGCTGCAGAAGCGCAACTACCAGGGCGTAATGCAACTGGCACGCGAGAGCAAGGCGCCCATGGGGCGCATCGCCGCCGCCGGTATCGGCACACTGCAGTACGCCAAGCGCGACGAGAATATCGCCCTGGCGATCGAGGAGGGCATCCTCGAGGCGGTGCCGCGCCTGGAGAAGCGCACCAGCTACCTGGCCACCCTGGCGAATATCGCCACCCTGTTGGGCCTGCTCGGCACCATCATGGGCCTGATCGCCGCCTTTACCGCCGTGGCCAGCGCCGACCCGTCCGAGAAGGCGAGCATGTTGTCCACCAGTATCTCCGTGGCCATGAACACCACCGCCTTCGGCCTCATTTCCGCGATTCCACTGCTGCTCTTCTACTCCATGCTGCAGAACAAGACCAACGAGATTATCGACAGCCTGCAGATGGCCGGGGTCAAGTACCTGAACCTGCTGACCATGGGGCGCGCGCAAGCGGCGGAACAGAAAGCGGCCAGAAACTGACGGTAGCAGCATGCTCAAACTGAATATTCGCCGGCGCAGGCACCAGGAGGGCGAACTGGACATCACCTCGTTTATGAGCCTGATGACCATTCTGGTTCCGGTGCTGCTGCTCAATATGGTGTTCTCGCACATCTCGGTGCTGAAGCTGAACCTGCCCGGTCTCAGTGACGCCAGCGCCGCCAGCCAGGAGGAAAACCGCCAGCTGGAACTGGTGCTGCGCGAGACCCATATCGATATCAACTACCCGGCCGGTATGCGCGTCAAGCGCATTCCCCATGTGGAGGGCGAAGCGGATTTCGCCACAGTGTCGACAGTGCTGCAGGAAGTGAAACGACAGCTGGGGGAGAAATCCATCGACAAGAAGGACCTGGTGATCCTCTCCGAGACGGGCACTCCCTACAAGACACTGGTCACCGCGATGGACACGGCGCGCAGTTATCGCGCGGTAGTCGCCGCCTCGGTGGTGGATGCGGAACTCTTCCCGCAGATCTCCCTCGGCGACGCCCCCCGGGAACAGTTGCTGCAGACGGCAGCAGGGCAATAGTATGAATTTGAATGTAGCCGCCAAGCTGCAGGAGCGACGGCAGCGGCAGAAGCAACAGCAGTCGAAACTGAACCTGGTTTCGCTGATGGATATCTTCACCATCCTGGTGTTCTTCCTGCTGGTGAACTCCTCCGATGTGGAAGTACTGCAGACCGACAAGACCATCAAGCTGCCGGAATCCACTTCGCAGCAGAAGCCGGAAGTGACCACGGTTGTGCGCGTCAACAACGAGCAGCTGTTTGTCGGCGACCGCCTGATTGCGCGTGTCGATGAAATAGATTCCGAAGCGGACAATATCGCAGCCCTGCGGCAGGAGCTCGAGTACCGCGCCGAGCGCGCCGGTGAACTGCCCGAGAACAAAAAGGCCCTGGGTCGCCCGGTGACCATCATGGGCGATGAGCAGGTGCCCTACCAGCTGCTGAAACAGATAATGCAGACCTGCGCCGCGGCGGATTTCCGCGATATGTCCTTCGCCGTCAGCCAGTCGGCACCGGACGACGCCGGGCTGACCGGAGCGGGGGGCGACAGCTGATATGGCAACAACTGTCTACGCACCCTGGCAGCTCCAGGAAACGGTTCTGCCCTGGTCCGCCTCTGTTGAGGAGGACCAGCGCTTTGTCCGCTTTGTCCGCAACGGCCTGATCGCCTTTGCGATCCTCGGTATCGCCGTGGCATTGATCCCGGTGCCGGAACTGACCCGCGAACAGGCGGAGCGGATTCCGCCGCAGTTGGCCAAAGTCATCCTGGAAAAGAAAGAACTGCCCAAACCGGAACCCAAACCGGCGAAAAAGAAAAAAGCGGAGAAAAAGAAACCCGAGGAAAAAAAGCCGGAGCCGAAGAAGCCGGAACCCAAACCCGTGGTCAAGGAGAAGCCGCCGGCGGCCAAGGTGGAGCTGGCGCGGGAAAAGGCCGCCAACAGCGGCCTGATGCAGATGCAGGACGACCTGCTGGCCATGCGCGACAGTTTCGATGTGGCTGAAGTCAGCAGTGGCCAGCTGGCGGCAAGCACCGCCGCCGCCAACGATATCGATCGCAACCTGATCAGCGACAGGTCCAGGACCGCCAGCGGCGGCGTCAATACCGGCAATACGAGTCGCGACACCGGCGGTATCGCACTGGCGGCGCGGGAGACCACCCGGGTGAAGAGTACCCAGGCCAGCGGCGCGGCGCGCGAAGTGGCGAAAAAGGTGCAGCGGGAGAAAACCGCGCGCGCGGAAGCGTCCATCCGCAGTGTCATGGAGGCCAACAAGGGCGCCATCTATGCGATCTACAACCGCGCCCTGCGCCGCGACCCGACCCTCCAGGGCAAGGTCACGGTGCAGCTGGTGATAGAGCCCAACGGCAGTGTTTCCGGTATCAAGCTGGTGGGCAGCGAGCTGGCAAACCCGGCCCTGGAACGCAAACTGCTGGCGCGTATCCGGTTGATCAATTTCGGCGCCGACAATGTGGAAAAAACCACTCTGAACTATTCCATCGACTTCCTGCCCTCCTGAAATGGTCGGGCCGGACATTTCGATGTCCGGCCCGAATGACGCCACCAAGCCCGGAAAGCGCCCGCCCAGGCGTTGAACTAATCTAAGCGGGAACCCACTGGAGAACTCCATGGCGGTCCTGGCTTTAATCAGAAACCCCGACGAAATTGCACCGGTCATCTCCTGGTCTGCAGAGATAGCACTGGCACGGAATCTGCCACTGGTCGTCCTGTGTTGGCACCATGCGCCGGTGGCAATCTCCCACGAAGATTTTTCCAGCCGGGAACTGACCGCGGCGGCAAAACGCTTTCTGCGCGAGCAGGATCAAGAGCAAGAAAAGGACAGGGAATCGCCATACATCCACCTGGCGGACAGCAATAACCTCGAGATACTGGAAACCGGGCACCCCGATGCCTCGGAATGCACCATCGGGCTGGCCCGCAGCCGCGAAGCGGAATTGATCGTCGCGGCCGCCGAAGACCAGGCGGGCAAGCTCGATGCCACCTATGCCGACAACCCACTGCTGCGCAACGCCCCCTGTAATACGGTCATCCTGTTCGGCGGACCGCAGCGCTGCCGCAGGCCGCAGAAAATTTTTGTTGCCGCCACCGACAGCCCCCACGACGGCGCCGCCCTTTTCCTGGCAAACCAGCTGGCGGAATCCAGGGGTGGGAGAATCACCCTGGCGCGCGCCGAAGCGGATTATGAAGAGGTCAATATTGAAGTCGGCCGGCGCGAACTGGTGCAACTGATGCGCGACACCGGCGTCGATGCCGGCGGACAGATCGACTGCCGCGTCTTCAACAAAAGGGAATACAGAAAGATCGCCGCCGCCATGGACGGCTACGACCTGGTATTGATCGGCGCCAACAGCGGGGACCTGGGCACACTGGTCGAGTTGACCGGGCACCCCACCTTCGCCGTGGTCAAACGCGGTCCGGCCCTGCGCCCCTGGCGGCATCGCAAGTCCGGCGAAGACTGGAACCCGCTGCTCAGCCCGTCGGACTACGCGGACCTGCTCGAGGGATTGCGGCGCGGATCGCAGCTGAGCCTGGACTTCCTCATCATGCTCGGGCTGGCAGCGGTGGTTGCCTCCATGGGTCTGTTACAGGATTCGACCGCCGTGGTGATTGGCTCAATGTTGCTGGCCCCGCTGATGACCCCCATGCTCGGTTGCGGGCTGGCACTGGCACAGGCGAATCCGAAACTGGGCAACGCCGCGCTGCGCTCGGTGGGGATTGGGCTGGCCCTGACCCTGGTCATCAGCCTGCTGATGGGCTTTTTAACTCCCGGCGCCGAACTGACTCCGGAAATTTTTGCCCGCGGCGACCCGAATATCCTCGATCTGGTGGTTGCGGCGGCCTCGGGTGCCGCGGCCGCCTACGCCTCGGCGCGCCCCAACCTGATCGGCTCCATCGCCGGTGTCGCCGTCGCCACCGCCCTCGTGCCGCCGCTGTGCTCCGCCGGCATTTCCCTGGCCTATTTCGATATCACCAACGCGCGCGGCGCGGCACTGCTGTTTACCACCAACTTTGTGGCCATTGTGCTGTGTGCGGCGGCGACCTTCCGCATCCTGGGTATCAGGACGGCCCGCACCGGCTCCAGGCAGCGCCGCTGGGTGGTCGGCACCGTTGCCGCCATGGCCATCGCCGGGCTGGTGTTGCTGGTGCCACTGCAGCTGGCGCTGCTGAAAGGGCTGCTGCAGGGCAAGCCACAACCGAATTACTACCCGCTGTCCCGCGCCGTCATGAATGCGCTGGAAGACTATGTCGAGGATGATCCGGATGTGGAGATTTTCGATGCGGGCCGCCCGTCGTCACCATTCCACCCCGCGGATGTGGTCCTGGTGCTGGGGGCGCCACACGATCTGGACAAGGACTATGCGGATGCGCTGATCAAAATCGTGCGGCGGGAGATGCGCAACCAGAAACTCAAGGTGGAAGTCCACCTTATCCGGGAAATGTGGCAGGTCACCAGCCCATAGCCGGTATCCTGTTTGCGGCGCTTGCCCGGCAGGGTCAATTGAGATCCACAGCGTACGCGCGCAGAATTCTCAGCGGCACAATTTCCAGGGCTTTGACATGGGTGCGCTGCAAATAGACACGCGGCGCCATATCCAGTTGCTGGGCTTCCAGCCAGCGGGCGGCGCACAGGCACCAGCGATCGCCGGGATTCAGGCCGGGAAAGCCGAACTCCTCCACCGGGGTGCTGAGATCGTTGCCGCGGCTGCGGGAGAAAGACAGAAAATCTTCCGTCACCTCGATACAGACGGTGTGGGAGCCGGCGTCCTGCTCACTGGTATTGCAGCAGCCGTCGCGAAAAAAACCGGTCACCGGATCCAGGCTGCAGGCCAGCAGCGGATCGCCGAATACATTTACCGAAGCTTCCATTTGCATCTTTTCGCTCACCCTTCATTACCGGTTTGAAACAATTCCAGATCGACCAGCTGCCAGCGCAGCCCGCGCCGCTCGAGTATCAGGCGCAGCTCAGCCGCACCGGCTTCGCCATAGTCGGCAGTCACGCGGCTGGCGCCGGTAAAGCGCCAGCCATGTAATTGCCAATCGGCTCCATCATCGAGTTCCACTTGCGGCTGTTGCCGGGTCGAGGGGGAAGACTGCCGGTAGAGTTCGCGCTCGAACTCACGCAGCTCCCGGCCGCCGCGCAGCAGCTCGCCGATACCCTCGGGGGTCACCAGCTGCTGCAGCAGTGGCGCGATAAGCAGGTTGGCGCCGGCGGCCAGAAAATCGCCAAGTTCCGCCGGAACCTCTTCGCCCATGGATTCGCGCAGCTGTCGCTGCAGCCCCTGCTGCAGATTGTCACGCAGGGCGGGAAAGTCGATATGGCGCTGCAGCTGCTCGCTGTCCTCATTGCGCGCGGCCTGCTCCAGCTGTCCGATGGTGTAGCGCGGCAGGGCGATATAGCCCGCCGCCAGCAGCGCCAATGAAATCAGGACGACGCACAGCCATTTCTTCATAGTTTCACTTTCCCGCTATTTCGCGCGGATTTTATCCCCTGGCAGGAACATCGCCTAATTTGCCTGCACTTCGGTTGGCGCGGGATTGTCCGTCGGCGGCGCCTGTGAGATAGTCCCCGGTCAAGGCTCTGTATTCAAAACAAACAAGGAACTGCGGAAGGACATCTGACGATGAGCGATATTTACAAGGCCCCGGAAGCGCAACTGACGACCGGGGAGGAGAGCGGCAGTTACGGCTCTCTGGAAAAGGGACTGGCGGGGGACTACGCCATCAACATCGGCGAGATACTCAGCGAGGCCTGGCGCCGCACCAAGGGCAATAAGGGCACAATCTGGCTGGCATTGCTCCTGTACTTCGTCGCCTATATGGCGATCAGTTTCGTCGCCGGCATCATTACCGGCTACTCTGCCTTCGACCTGGAACAGCAGGCCAATGCCTCCGCAGGCTCCGCTTTGCTGTACAGCCTGTTGGTCAATATCGTCGTGGCGCCGATGATGGCTGGCATGTTGATGATCGGCATTAAAATCGCCCGCGACGAGAAGACCTCCGCTACCGAGATTTTCTCCTACTTCGACAAGCTGTTGCCGATCGTCGTGGCTTACATCCTGATGACCATCCTGATAATGATCGGCTTCGTGCTGCTGGTACTGCCGGGCATCTATCTGGCGGTGGCCTACATGCTGGTCCTGCCACTGATCGTGGACAAGGGCCTGGGGCCCTGGCAGGCACTGGAGACCTCGCGCAAGGCCATCACCAAACACTGGTTCCCCTTCTTCGGCTTCCTGATCGTCGCCATACTGCTGTACATTGCCGGCGCCCTGCCGCTGCTGATCGGCCTGATCTGGGTGCTGCCACTGCTGACCATTGCCTACGGTGTGATCTACCGCACCATCTTCGGCGGCGCGGAAGACTGATTGACCTGACCTGATGGGAGTGGTGGTTTGCTGGACACCACCTATAACGTCGAGACCCCTGAGGGGATAGATCTGCGCGCACAGGCCGCCGGGCCTGTGCCGCGCGTGCTCGCCTACGCTGTCGATGTTTTCTACCGCACGCTGATTCTCGCCGCCCTGGGTATCGCGCTGGCATTCGCCGATCGCGCGGGCATGGGCATCTGGCTGCTCTGTTCCTTTCTGCTGGAATGGTTCTACCCGGTCTTTTTCGAGGTGATGCGCGGCGGCCAGACACCGGGCAAGAAGGCCTTCGGCCTGATGGTGGTCAACGACAACCTCACTCCCGTTTCCTGGGGCGCATCGCTGCTGCGCAACCTGCTGCGCTTCGCCGACTTCCTGCCCTTCGCCTATGCGACAGGGGTTATCTCCATGACGCTGAGCCGCCACTTCCAGCGGCTCGGTGACTTTGCCGCGGGCACAATGGTCGTCTACCGCCAGGCGGAGAAGACGGCGACCTCACTGCCCGAGATCGCGCCGCTGGCGCCGCCCCGCGGGCTGCAGCTGCAGGACCAACAGGCGCTGATCAGCCTGGCCGAGCGTCACGAGGCGCTGAGCGAGGCGCGCCAGCGCGAGCTGGCGAACCTGCTGGAACCCATCACCGGAAAGAAGGACGGGGCCGCGCTCGACTATCTGCGCTCGGTCGGTAACTGGCTGCTGGGCAAATGAAACAGATTGACTTCGAGAATCGCTACCGCGACGGCTGGGAACAGCTGGAACAGTGGTTAAAGAGCGGCGATACCGATGGAACCGCGGCGCTGGACCTGCCCGCGGCCTACCGCGGCCTGTGCCAGCAGCTGGCAGTGGCCAAGGAGCGCCAGTACACCAATCAACTGATCGACCGCCTGAACCAGCTGGTAATGGCCGCGCATCACCGCGTCTACCAGCAGCAGACGCTGCGTAGGAATACCTGGCTCTGGTATCTGCTGGCCGGCTTTCCGCAGGCGGTGCGCGCGCAGATGCGCACGGTACTGTTGGCGACGGCACTGTTCCTGTTGCCGGCGCTGGTACTCGGTATCGGCAGCTACCACAACGATGCCCTGATCTACTCGGTGATGGCGCCGGACCAGGTGCTGCAATTCGAGTCCATGTACGACCCGCGCAACCGGGTGCTGGGGCGCGAGCGCGGCTCCGACTCGGACCTGATGATGTTCGGCTTCTATATCAAGAACAATATCGGCATCGCCTTCCGCACCTTCGCCGGCGGCCTGCTGTTCGGCCTGGGATCCATCTTCTTCCTGGTCTTCAACGGCCTGGTCTTGGGGGCAGTATTCGGACATATCACCCGGGTCGGCTTCGTGACGACCTTCTACCCGTTTGTGATAGGCCACGGCGCCTTCGAGTTGACCGCCATAGTGCTGGCCGGCGCCGCCGGGCTGCGCCTCGGGCAGTCGCTGGTGGATCCGGGCCGACTCCGGCGCCGGGTGGCATTGCGCCTCGCCAGCGTCGAGGCGATGAAGATCATGTACGGCACCTTTTTGATGCTGGTGATCGCCGCCTTCCTCGAGGCTTTCTGGTCATCGAGCACGGCACTGCCCATCGCGCTAAAACTCGGCGTCGGCGCGCTGCTGTGGCTGCTGGTTATCGCCTATTTCGCCCTGGCCGGGCGCGGAGCGCCGCGGCCTGATGGAGCGGCGCACCCTGAAAATAGAGGTGCAGCGTGAATCTCGAACGACTGGCCGTGCGTGCGCGCCTGCGGTCGCCGTGGGAATCCATCGACCTGGGCATAGCGCTGGCGCGGCAGCAGTGGTGGCCGCTGTTTCTGGTGTGGCTGCTGCCGGCGGCACTGCTGTTCGGCGCCTGCTATCTGCTGATTCCGGAATCCCCCAACCTTTCGCTGCTGCTGGTCTGGTGGCTGAAGCCGGTGTTCGACCGGCTGCCGCTGTTTCTGGCCAGCCGCAGCCTGTTCGGTGAAAGCGTTTCCGCACTCGCCGCACTGCGACAGTTCTTTGCCCAGAACCGCCGCGACTGGTTTGCCTGGATCAGTTGGCGGCGCCTGAGCCCGACCCGCGCCTTCGATATGCCGGTCACCCTGCTGGAACAGAGCAGTGGCGCCGCCCGCGCTGCGCGTATCGGTGTGCTGCACCGCAAGCACGCCAGCGCCGCCACCTGGCTGACCCTGACCGGCTTCCACCTGGAAACCTTTTTGCTGATCGCCCTGGTCGCCCTGATCTACCTGTTTATTCCCGAGCAGGTGCAGATCGACTGGATGCCGCTGTTTGGCGGCGACACCCAGTGGTTCGAGTGGACCGTCAACGCCCTCTACCTGCTGGTAATGGCCGCGCTGGCACCCTTCTATGTCGTCAGCGGTTTCTGTCTGTATATCGGCCGGCGCATCGAGCTGGAGGCCTGGGATATAGAGATACAGTTCCGCAAGCTGCGCGACAGGCACCAGCGCGAACGCAAGCATCGGGAAAAGAGCAAATCCCGCGCGCCGCTGGCGGCGCAGCTGATGCTGCTGTGCGCCCTCGGTATCGCCGCCGGCGCGGCGCCCGAGGTTCGCGCGGATTCGGTCGACACCCCACAGGAGGCGCGCGAGACCATCGACGAGGTGCTCGCCGGCGAGGACTTCCACCAGCTGGAGCAGGTCAGCGGCTGGCGCCTGAAGGAGATCGACTGGACCCAGAGCGAATTCCCCGAGTGGCTGATTGCGTTGCTGGAGTGGCTGGAAAATCGCCCCCGCGACACCGATCAGGAGTCGGGCTGGGGTCCTTTTGTCGGCCTGCTGATCGAAATACTGCTGTGGCTGGTTGTTGCCGGCCTGGTGATCTACCTGCTGTGGCGCTACCGGGAGGCGATTGTGCGCAGCCTGCAGTTGCGCAAAAAAGCCGCGCCGAAGAAGGCCACACCGGAAACCCTGTTTGGCCTGGACGTGCGCCAGTCGAGTCTGCCGGCGGATGTCTGCGCCGAAGTACTGCGCCTGTGGCGCGCCGGCGACCAGCGCGACGGACTCGGCCTGCTGTACCGGGCGACCTTGTCGCACCTGATCGAGGACTACCAGTTCGAGTTCGGCGATCACCTGACCGAGAGCGAGTGCGCCCAGTTGGTGCAGCAGCGCCAGCGGCAATCCGAAAAGGCACCGCAGCCCGATGCGGCACCACAGTCCGGGGAGGAAGCCCGCAGGCCGGTCAGCGCGCCCCTGAGCGGCTTCGTACACCAGCTCACCGCCAGCTGGCAGCAGCTGGCCTACGCCCACCGGGCGCCGGAAACCACACGGGTGGAAACCCTGTGCGGACAGTGGCGGGAGGCCTTCGCCAATGGGCATTAAACGCCTGCTGCTGGGACTGCTACTGCTGCTGGTCGCCGCTGTGGCGGCTCTGCTGTTTGTGTTTTTCGAGCGCTACTCGGAGGAGGTGGATCGCGGCTGGGGGGCCGAAGCCTGGCGCAATCCCTACCTGGCGGCGGAGCAGTTCCTCGCCGCCGCCGGGCTCAGGGTCCGCCGCGCGGACAACATCTCGGTACTCGCGGAGATAAGCCCGCAGGACACCCTGTTCGTGGCCAGCTCCACCCAGGTGTACAACCCGCAGCGGGCCCGGGAACTGCTCGATTGGGTGGGGCGCGGCGGCCACGCGATAGTAATTGCCCACGCCAGCGGTTTCGACGGCGCCGAGCGCGACTGGCTGCTGGAGCAGCTGGAAGTCACCCTGGATGAGGGGCGCGAGGCATTCAATTTCGAACACCCCTTCCGGCAGCTGCTGGGCGAGGATGCCGATCAGTACCGCGGCAAGAGCGCCAGCGAAATGCTGCGCGAACACAATCGCAAACTCAGGGAAGGAAAGGGCACGGACAAGGGCGCGGAAGAGGCGTCGGACGAGGAACCAGTGCCGCCGCGCAACCCGGACGTGGACCCGGAGGACCTGGTCACCCTGGTCGCCGACGACGGCAGCGATTACCAGCTGCACTTCGACGCCAGCCAACTGCTGCACCATCCCGCCCTCAGCGATGAAGATGAAGCCGCCGACGTGCCAGTGTTCTGGGCCAAGATCTGGCGCGGCGATACGGGCGTGCCCTTTATACAGTTCGAGCGCGGCGAGGGCCTGATCACCCTGCTGGCCGACGGCGGACTCTGGCGTTCCGAGCGTATCGGCCACTTCGACCACGCCTACCTGCTGCAACTTCTCGCCTCCGATGGCGAATTCGTATTCCTGACCCAGCCGCGTTTCGATTCCCTGCTGGTGCTCGCGCGCCGCTACGGCTCCGAATTTTTCCTCGCCGGTGCCCTGGCACTGCTGGCCTGGCTGCTGCTGCGCGCGCGCCGCTTCGGCCCCCTGGCGGCGGAGCCGGAAGCGGCGCGGCGCTCACTGCTGGGGCACATCTCCGCCTGCGGCCACTCCTACTGGCGCCCCGACAAATGCGAGCGCCTTTTGACCGAACAGCGCAGACAGCTCCTGCGCCGCCTGGGGGGCGACAACGCCGGCACCGCGGTCAGGCGCCAATTGTGCACCCGGCTCAGCAGCCAGACAGGCCTGAGCGAATCCGACATTGCCGCCTGCCTGTGGGGCGATCCGCCCCGCAGCGAAGAGGCGTTTACCGAAAGCATGCGCAAACTGCAGCAAATCGAGGCAGCCCTATGAGCGACACCACATTTGAATCTGAACAACAGCGCAGCGAACAGGCGGCGGGGCCGGACTGGAAAGCCGCGTCCGACCAACTGGCACTGCTGCGCGGTGCCATCAACCGGCTACTGATCGGCCAGGAAGCCGTGGTCGACCAGGTGCTGATCGCGCTGCTGGCCTCCGGCCACGTGCTGCTGGAGGGCGTGCCCGGCCTCGGCAAGACGCTGCTGGTGCGCTCCCTGGCCAACTGCTTCGGCGGCAGCTTCCGCCGCATCCAGTTCACCCCGGACCTGATGCCGGCGGATGTCACCGGCCACGCGATTTACCATATGGGCGAGAGCCGCTTCGAGGTGCGCCGCGGTCCGGTGTTCACCAACCTGCTGCTGGCCGACGAGATCAACCGCGCCCCGGCCAAGACCCAGGCGGCGCTGCTGGAAGTGATGCAGGAGAAGCAGGTCACCATCGACGGCGAGGCACTGCCGGTACCTCGGCCCTTTATGGTGCTGGCGACCCAGAACCCGATAGAACAGGAGGGTACCTACCCGCTGCCGGAGGCGGAACTGGACCGCTTCCTGCTCAAGGTACTGATCGACTTCCCCAGCCTGGAGGCGGAGCTGAAACTGGCCGCTGCCGCCAGCAGCGGCCACATAGAGCAGCAGCTGCAGCGGGCGCCGGCGGGGCAGTTGACCGTAGAACAGCTGCAACAATTGCAGGCGACAATTCCGCAGGTCGCACTGGACCAGCAGGTACTCGACTACGCGGTGCGCCTGGTGCGCGCCACCCGCGAATCCGCGCAACTGCGCCGCCCCGCCGGCCCCCGCGCCAGTATCGGCCTGCTGCAGGCGGCCCGCGCCCAGGCACTGCTCGCCGGGCGCAATTTCGCACTGCCGGACGACGTCAAGGCGATGGCGATTCCGGTGATGCGCCACAGGGTCGGACTGTCGCCGGATATGGAAATCGACGGCGAGACGCCGGACTCGGTACTGGCGCAGATTATCGATACCGTCGAGGCGCCACGGTTGTGATTGAGGACGCCGCGGCGCTGAGCAGAGCCGCCGCCAGCGAAAGCATCGGCGTCGAAGCGGCCGGACGGACCAGCGGAATCGGCCCCAGCCGCCGCCTGGTCGCCCTGCTCGGCTACTGGTGCCTGGCGGCGCTGCTGATCAGCGCCGCGCGCATCTGGCAGCCGCAGGCTGCCGCTGCACTGGAAAACATCTGGTGGGGCGCCGGCGCGCTGCTGCTCGGCGCCGCACTGCTGGATCTTCTCACCGGGCGCCGGGTCCGCGGCCTCGACGGCGCGCGGCAGCTGCCGGGCAACCTGGCCCTGGGCGTGCGCAACCGGGTGCGGCTGACACTGCACAACGCCGGGCCGCGCGCGCTGGTGCTGAACGTCTGCGACAGGGTCCCGGCACAGCTGTCCGCCGAGCAGCTGCCGCGCCGCGCGCAGCTGCATCCGGGACAGCGCGTCGAACTCGACTACCCGCTGGTCCCGCACCGCCGCGGCCAGGCGGATTTCGGCGGTATAGAGGTGCTGGCGGATTCCCCCTGGGGCCTGTGGCAGACCCGGGTTCTGGTCGGCGAGCCGCAGTCGGTCAAGGTGTACCCGAACTTTCTCGGCATCTCCTCGCTGCAGGCCCTGTCCACCGAGCAGAGCCTGCGCTTCCTCGGCCTGCACCAGCAGCAGCGCCGCGGCGAGGGTATGGATTTCCGCCAGCTGCGCGAGTACCGCGAGGGCGACAGCCAGCGCCAGGTGGACTGGCGGGCCAGCGCGCGGCTGCGTAAGCTGATCAGCCGCGAGTACCAGGACGAGCGCGACCAGGAGATCGTCTATATGCTCGACTGCGGCCGCCGCATGCGCGCCAAGGATGGGGAGCAGAGTCACTTCGACCACGCACTGAACGCGCTGCTGCTGTCCGCCTATGTGGCCATCAAGCAGGGCGGGGGGGGGGCCCCGCCCCCCTCCCCCGCAGACGCCGGTGGCGGCCGGCGCCCCCCCGCCCGGCTGCCGCCGGTCAAGGGCGAGGGTGGCATCAACCTGCTGCTGAATAGCGTCTACGACCTGCACTCGGGCACTGCCAACGCGGACTATTCCGGCGCCGCCCAGCAGCTGCTGGCCTCACACCCGCGCCGCGCACTGGTGATACTGGTCACCAATCTGCGCGACGAGGACAGCGATGAACTGCTGGCCGCGGTGCAACTGCTGTCGCGCCGGCACCTGGTCATGGTCGCCAGCCTGCGCGAAGCCGCCGTGGACGAGCTGCTGCAAAGACCGGTGGAAACTTTTGGCGATGCCATAGAGACCGCCGCGGCAAGGGACTTCCTGCAGCGCCGCGCGCGACTGCTGCAGCAGCTGCGCGCGCGCAATGTGCTGGTGGTGGACTCGGCACCGGACAAACTGCATATGGCGCTGGTGGAGAGCTACTGGCAACTGAAACGCAGCGGAAAAATTTAAATAATCGCAGCCGATTCGACGGCCAAAACAATAACTATGCTCCAGCTGAATCAACTCAGGTCCACCGCGGTCAACACCGAGCCCTACCCCTATTTTTACCTGGCGCGTTCTGTCGGTTCCGAACATATCCAGTCTCTGATCACCGATTTCCCGACGCTGGAAAAAGGTGGCAGTTTCAATATCGACGATTTGGAGATGTCGGAGAATTTTCGTCACTTCGTCGAGCAGTTCGACAGCGACGAATTCCGGCGCATTATCGGCGAGAAGTTTTCCGTCGATGTGATGGACAAGCCGATGATGGCGACGCTGCGCGGATTTTCCCGCGCAAAGGACGGCCGCATTCACACCGATTCCAGGACCAAACTGGTCACCATCCTGGTCTATCTCAACGAGGGTTGGGAAGCGCAGGCAGGTCGCCTGCGTATCCTGCGCGGCGGAAGCGACATGGACGACTTTGCCGAGGAGCTTTCACCGGGCCCCGGCGCCATGGTGGCCTTCAAGGTGACCGACAACTGCTGGCACGGCTATCCCAGTTTCGAAGGCAGGCGCCAGTCCATCCAGATCAACTTCCTCACCGGCGGCGGAGCCAGGGCCAAGCACCGGTTTTTCCACCGGCTGAGCGCCCGGCTGAAATCCCTGCTTCGCTGAGTAACTCGCCACGGCGCCAAAAGGCAAGGAATTGCGTTATATTGTGCCGGACGACACTCCGATAAGATCAATGGCACAGCGCAAACGGCACCGTTATCGATGTTATGCGCGCCTGTCCCGGTGGCAGGCGGCGCTGCTGTTGTGCCTGTTTCTCGCCGTACGCGGCCTGGTACCAGCAGGCTTTATGCCGGCACCTTTCACCGCCGGCACCCCCTACGGCCTCTGCCACGGCGACGGCCGCAGCGCGCTGCTGCTCAATGCACTGGCGCAGTGGGAGCACGCCCATCACGGCCACAGCGGCGATCACAATCACGACGCGCTGACGGCGCAGACCTTCGCCGACAATCACTGCAGCTTTTCCGCCGGCACCGGCATAGCAACCGCACCTGCGCTGGCGCTGCCGCCTTTCTCCGCCAGTGGCAATCGAGCGCCGGCTGCCAATACACTGGCCCCGACGCGGCAGCGCAGCTACCTGCTGCCGCCGACGCGCGCACCTCCCGCTTCCCATAGCGCATAGACACCAGAATATTTTCGATTCGCGACAGTTATCCCTGTCCGCGCCTTCAGTTTATCGCGGCCGCCATTGAGCGGCGGCCGCGCCGCCATGGGAAAAAACAATGAAAGCATTCCAGAAAACCCTGCTGGCCACTTCCGTCTGTCTGGCCGCACCGCTGGTATTTGCCCACGACGACACCCCCAATTACCTGCCCGAAGGGCACGCACCGGCCGGCGTTATGGCCGACCACCTGCACGCAAAGGGCGAGTGGATGTTCGGCTACCACGCCATGCGCGAAGAGTACAGTGATGTGTACAGCGGCTCCGACAAGGTCGGCGCCATGGAACTGGGCATGGCCGGCTACTCGATGATACCGACGGGCATGACCATGGACATGCATATGCTGGATATCATGTACGCGGTATCCGACGACCTGACCCTGATGCTGATGCCGCAGTACATGACCATGGACATGTCGATGGAGATGATCGCCGGTGGCCACGGCCACATGGGCGATATGCACGGTGACCATAAGATGGGCGGCCACCGGCACGACGTATCCGGTGTCGGCGATACCGTCGTCGGCGGACTCTTCCGCCTCGCCGACACCCGGGGCTATCGCCTGCACGCGACGCTCGGCCTGAGCGCACCCACCGGCTCGGTGGACGAGAAGAATGCCGACGGCGCCTTCACCCACTACGGCATGCAACTGGGGACCGGCACCTGGGACCTGCTGCCGTCAATCACCTATACCAGCGCGCTGGAAAGGCTGAGCTGGGGCGCGCAGCTGTCGGCGCGGCTGCCGCTGGAGGACGAGAACGATTCCGGCTTCGCCTTCGGCGAGCGCTACGGCGCCACCGCCTGGAGCGCCTACCGGCTGGCGGACTGGATCAGCCTGTCGGCGCGACTGCAGTACGCAAAAGAGGGGGATGTCGACGGTCACTACAATGGTCCGCACAACCACTCCAGCCCGGCAGACCTGCAGGGCAACTACGGCGGCGAACTGCTGGACTACGGCCTGGGTGTCAACCTGGTGGGCCAGCAGGGTGCGCTGGCGGGGGTGCGCCTGGGGCTCGAGTGGATCGGCAATATTTCCGCCGACTACAACGGCTTCCAGCTGGCGCGGGAGGATGGGTTGAATATGAGCCTGAGTTACGCCTTCTGAATTCAGTGGGAATAGCCGAATCGATCACGGCCATGGGCCGCTCCTACAGGGGCTTGTAGGAGCGGCGGGGCGGCCGTCCGCCGGTGGCCGCGATCAATATCAGAAACGGTAACCGAAATTCAGCGTCAACGCGCGCAAATGCCCCAGGTCGTACTCGTAGGAGGTCGGCCTGTCGACGTCGTAGTAGCTGTACTCGACTGAGGTGTCGAAAGAGCGGGTCCAGTTGTAGCGGTAACCGACACCGGCATTCCAGTAGTTGTCGTCGCCGCTCTGATCCACGAGAACAAACTCCCCGCCGCGCTTCACCCTGTCGACGTCAAAATCGCCGTAGTTCCAGCCCGCCATCCAGTAGAGACACTGCACATCGCAGTTGAGGGTAAAGTCCACCTTGAAATTGACGCCGTACTGGTCGACGGAGATATTGCCGTCGTCGAAATTCGAGTAGCGCAGTTCCACCTGCCAGACCCCGATGGCCGGGGTGATGCCGATACTGGCCTGGCCGAAGGTATCGCCATCTTTATTGATCTGCTGCTGGGCGGTGCCGGCGCCGAAGTTGGCTACCACGCGGTACTCGCCGGCACAGATACCTTCGAAGGGATTGTTCCACGCCTGGGCACCGGCCCCTGCCGAGTAGAGCAGGGCGAGAGCGAACAGAAACTTCTTCATTACAACCTTCCTTGGAACTTTGTTGCAGACAATCAGGGTTCGGCTTTCGGGGAACTGTGGGCATGGGCCACATCGATGATGGCCCAGATACCGCCGGCGAAGGCGGGGTTCTCACGCAGGATATCAATATCCCCCGGCGGCGGCGGCGACTCGCCGGCTGCGCGCACTTCCTCCAACCGCTGCAGAATGGTCTCCGCCATCTTCTGCAAGGTTGTGTCCAGTGTATCGGCGTGGCAGTGACAGTGAGGCAGGTCCGGCGCAATGGCACCGAAGCCGGCGTATTCGATATTGTGAACCACAACCGGATAGCGCATCGGGAGCTACTCTTATGACATTAACTCACCAAGCGTAGACGGAATTTATTTTTTCGTGGCCGGAAAGGCAAAAAATGGCGCGCGGGGAAATAGCGGAAGGGAGAATACGTTCGCAGTTTTTGCGGACAGCGGTAATTGATTTCCTCAGCGCGGTATGCGCCCGAGCAGCGCGCGACGGGAAAAAATCATTTCCTTGTAGGTCTGTTGTAATGACACATCCAGATCCGAACCGGCACTGCCCATCTCTTCCATCTGTCGCTGCAACCAGGTGATTTCCGTTTCCAGCTGCCGGCGCAATCTGCGAATCTCACCTTCACTGATATTGACATGCGCGCTGCGGAGACTGGACATGGCTCTACCCCAAGCTGGCGCCGACGGGCACCAGATTCTTCACTGGACTCAGATACTCCGCCCGGCAATTCGCGGGCGAAGTTTAGAAAGTCTAGTCGACGGGCGGTTACTTTGTGAGCAATTCGCGCCAATCGAAGGAGGGATCGCCGATCACGTAAAAGAAGGGGTTCAGTAGCGAATCCTTGGTGTTGTAGCGCAGCAGCTGAAACTGGTCATCGACCACGGTGCCGCCGGCGGCCTCCACCACCGCCTGGGCCGCCGCCGTGTCCCACTCGCAGGTGGGTGCCAGGCGCGGGTACAGGTCCGCGGCGCCCTCGGCCACCAGGCACAGCTTCAGGGAGCTGCCCATGTTTTTGCAGGCCACGCTGCCGAGGCTCGACTCGATGCGCTCCACCAGCTGGTCCACGGCACCGGCGCCGTGGCTGCGGCTCGCCACCAGCTCCACCGCCGCGCCGGCGTCCAGACGCGGCTGCAGCGGGCGCACGCGGATTTCCTCTTCTCCCCCGGCGCTGCGCTTGAAGGCGCCGGCACCTTTCACACCGGCATAGGTGATATCCAGTACCGGCACATGCACCACCCCCAGCACCGGCTCGCCCTTGTCGACCAGCGCCACATTGACGGTGAACTCACCGGTGCGGCGGATAAACTCCTTGGTGCCGTCCAGGGGGTCGACAATCCAGTAGCGCTGCCACTGGCTGCGCTCGCCAAAGGAAGGCATCTCCTGCTCTTCCGACAGCACCGGCACGCCGTCGATCAGCTGCGCCAGCGCCGGCGCCAGTACCTTGTGCGCGGCCAGGTCGGCGGCGGTTACCGGCGAGTCGTCCGCCTTGGTGTCCACCTGCAGCTCGGCGCTGCTGTTATAGACATCGAGGATCGCCTCACCCGCGCGGGTGCAGATTTCGATCACCCGCTCCACCAATGCCTTATTATCCAGTGCTCTGTCCATAACTGCTCCCATCTCTATGAGCGGGGCATTATACGCAGTTGGCGCTGCTAGGGCCTGTTGACACTAAATTGATGGCCATCAATTTAGTGTCAACAGGCCCTAGTTCCTTACACCAGAGGGCCCGGGCATCCGCTTTCGGTTTTCCGTTCAGGCCAGCCCCCACAGTCGGCGCGCCTCTTCGGCGATCACATCCGGGCGCTCCTCCGGCCAGAACAGCTTGCTGCCGGCGAGCCGGCGTACGCCCTGCGAATTGCCGAAGCTGCGATCCAGGTAATCCGGGCTCTGCGCGGAGAATATGGTATCGCCGGTACCCCAGAGGATACGCGTCGGCACACTGCATCTTTTGAGAAGCGGCTCTATGCCTTCCAGGCAGTTGCGCTCGAGCGCGATGGCATAGGCGTGCGCCAGCCCCTTGCGCCATGGTGAGCTCAGCAACGGCGCAAAATAGCACTCTATTGCTTCGTCACCCGGGTGGGCCGGGTCCGCATAGCACATGCCGCCAATACCCTCTGCGGAGCGCGCGAGCGCCTTGTCGGCGCGCCAGGGCGCGAGCCACTGGTCCACGAACACGCCCTGTTTGGACATCTCGATCACCGGCAGCAAAGCGGGCGGGGGGCAATCCATCTCCGTGTCGCAGTTGGTCAGCAGCAGGGTGCGCACGCGCTCGGGATGCCGGGTGACGAATAACTGGGCGACCGCACCTCCGCTGTCGTTCGCGACCAGGTCGACACTCGTGATCGCGAGCTGATCCAGCAGCGCCAACAGCATCTCGACCTGCGCATCGGGCGTGACGCTCTGGCCCTCGGCCACTTGTGTGTAGCCCATGGCCAGGAAATCCGGTGCGACACAACGGCGATGGGCCGACAGGCGGTCTATGGCCCCGCGCCACTGAAAACTGTTGAGTGGAAAGCCGTGCAGGAAGAGCGCAACCTCTCCGGCGCCGCGGTCGATATAGGCGATTCTGCCGAAGCGCGTCTCGGCAAAGCGCCTCGCCGCGTGGAAGGCGGCGACATTCATGGCTTCACCCACAACCCCCTGCGGGGCGACTCCACTCGCGATGCCGGACTGCCCGCCAACTGCGCCCAGCGCGAGCGCACTCGTTGTCATCTTGATGAAATCCCTGCGATGCATGTTTTCTCCTCATAATCTTTGCCGAATTGACGACGGTCATATTCGGAGGAGCAGCGCGCGCCGGCAATCACCCGGCAGATCATGTACACATGATCTCCGAGGTCATGGTTTTCAGTACAATGGCGCCGTATTATTTTGTGCTGCATGGCACTGGTTGAGGTGGAGACAAGAAATGAATACCGCCGATGCGCTTCCCAGCCAGGCAGTGCGCCCCGCGCCCGTGGGTTCTTTGCTGCGGGAATGGCGCGCGGCCCGGCGCTTCAGCCAGCTCGACCTGGCGCTCGAAGCCGGGATATCGGCCCGCCATCTAAGCTGTATCGAAACCGGCAGGGCGCGGCCCAGTCGCGAGATGGTGATGCGGCTCGCCGACGTGCTGGAAATGCCGCTGCGCGAGCGCAATTCTTTATTGCTGGCCGCGGGCTTCGCCCCACAGTACTCCGAAATCTCATTGGACACGCCGGAAATGGCGCGGGTGCGCCACGCTATCGATTTGATGCTCAGCCAGCAGGAACCCTACCCCGCATTTCTGCTAAACCGGCACTGGGATCTGCTGATGGTGAACCGCGCTGCGCAGCGCATCAACCGGTTTGTGATGCGCGGGCGCAGCAGCGCACATCAGAATATGCTGCGCCAGTTTTTCGACCCACAGGACCTGCGCGCGGCCATCGCGAACTGGGAGGAGGTTGCGGGCAGCCTGATTCACCACCTGCACAGCGAGGTGGCGGCGGCGCCGACCAATGCCACCGCGCGCGCCCTGTTGGATGAAATGCTCTCCTATCCGGGCGTACCGGCGCGCTGGCGCACACGCGAGCTGGAGATGCCCCCCTCGCCGCTCCTGGCAACCGTGCTGCGCAGGGATCAGCAGCAACTGCGCTTCTTCTCCAGCATCACCACTTTCGGCACGCCGCGCGACGTAAACCTCGCGGAACTGCGCATCGAGAGCTGTTTTCCGGAGGACGAGGCAACCGCGGAGCTGTGCCGGCAGCTCGCGCGAGAGGCCCCCTAACCGCTCTGTTTACACCGCGATCAAAGTATCGGCACCAGCAGAGAAACAGGCATGTCCTTTGCCATACAAGCTCAAGCACAATGCCGCGATGATCTGGCAGCGCTGGTATCGCTGTTGTAAACCGGGAAGATCGCCTCGCCAGCGCGGGAGCATTTCCCGGTCACCCGCCCTAACAATGCCGTGCCCATCATTCGCCCGCGATTGAAGCTGGGCATTATGCGCTGTCAGGCGGGAAAGAGATCGTCGATGGAAAGATAACGTTCGCCGGTATCGTAACTGAACACCAGCACGCGGCTGCCGGAGTCGAATTCCCCCTCGCGCTTTTTCACCGCCGCCAGGGAGGATCCGGATGAGATGCCGACAAAGATGCCCTCCTTCAGCGCACACTGGCGCGCCATCTCGAAACTCTCCTCCTCGCCGACCAGTACAGTGCCGTCCAGCACGCCGGTATTGAGGATCTCCGGCACAAAGCCGGCGCCTATACCCTGCAACCGGTGCAGGCCCTTCTCGCCGCCGCTGATCACCGGCGACTTTTCCGGCTCCACCGCAAACACCTGCAATTGCGGAAACTTCTCTTTCAATACCTCGCTGCAACCGGTGATATGGCCGCCGGTACCGACACCGGTCACCAGGTAGTCCAGCCCCTCGGGGAAATCGGCGAGAATTTCCCGCGCGGTGGTCTCGCGGTGCACCTTGACGTTGGCCGGGTTGCGGAATTGCTGCGGCATCCAGCTGTTTGCGTGCTCTTTCAGCAGCTCCTCGGCCTTGGCGATGGCGCCACCCATACCCATTTCCTTCGGCGTCAGCACCAGCTCCGCGCCCATTGCCTTCATCACCTTGCGCCGCTCCACCGACATGGATTCCGGCATGGTCAGGATCAGCCGGTAACCCTTCACCGCGGCCACCATGGCCAGGCCTATGCCGGTGTTGCCGGAGGTCGGCTCGACAATCACGCCGCCCGGCATAAGATCGCCATTGTCCTCCGCCTCCTCGATCATCGACAGGGCGATGCGGTCCTTGATGCTGCTGCCGGGATTAAAACGCTCCACCTTCATCCACACTTCGATATCGGGGCGGAACAGGTGATTGATGCGGACGTGGGGGGTGTTGCCGATGGTCTCGAGAATATTGCCTGCTTTCATACGCGATGCTCTCCCTTTTCCTTACGCGGTATCACTCTATCGTTTTTTTGCCGGCGGCGGGCGATTGCACCGCCGCAGACTTTGCCGAATACTGTCCCGGACTGAGCAAAACAGTCCGGTCACTCTTTCGAGCAAACCACAAAACCATAAAAATCGCGAGAAAACCATGAGCACCCTATCCAGCGCCCCAAACTCCACTGCCTTCCAACTGACCGACCTGCGGCTGCCCATCGCTTTTGTCACCACCGCCGCAGTCTATATGGTTCTGGATGCCGCCGGCCTGCGCGGCCCCTGGATGGCACTGCTGAAGATTGTCCCCATCGCAATCCTGGCGCTGGCCGCACTGCGCAGCCTGACCGGACCGACCCGCACCCTGACCCTGGTGGCACTGGCGTTTTCCGCTCTCGGCGACCTGCTGCTGGCACTGGAATTCCGCAACCAGTTTGTCTTCGGCCTCGGCGCCTTCCTGCTGGCACAGCTGACCTATGCCGGCAATTTCCTGCGCCGCGCCGACTTCCGCTGCAGGCGCACCGCACTGCGAGGCCTGCCAGTACTGATCGCGGCTATTGTGCTGGCGCAGTGGCTGCTGCCGGCGGCGGGCGAGCTGGCACCGGCGGTACTCTTTTACCTGCTGGCGATTGTGGCCATGGCACTCAGCGCCGCCGCCCACCGCGGCGACTCGACACTGCTGTTCGCCGGCGCTGTGACTTTTATGGCCTCGGACACCCTGATCGCACTGAACCGGTTTATCGAACCGCTGCCGCTGGCGGGCACCGCTATCATGGTCACCTACTACGGCGCCCAGATAGCGCTGCTGTACGGCATAGGGCGCGCGCGGGCATAATGGGTGTCACCAGGGCGACAACCAGGCGGGCTATTCTGTTTCCCCCACCGCCCTGAAAGAGAGGTACATAGCCCCCATGCTCGACTGGCAAGAGATAGACACAGTGCTGCTGGATATGGACGGCACACTGCTCGACCTGCACTACGACAACCACTTCTGGCTCAGCCACCTGCCCCGGCGCTACGCGGAGATACACGACCTGCCGCTGGATCAGGCACAACAGCAGATGAATACCGAAATCGAGGCGCGCCGCGGTACCCTGGAGTGGTACTGCCTGGATTTCTGGACCCGCGAGCTGAAGATCGATATTGCCGCAATACTGCGCGAGATCGAGGATCGCATCGCCCTGCGCCCGCAGACGGAGTCCTTTCTCGAGGGCCTGCAGAAGCTGAACAAGCGCGCCCTGTTGGTCACCAATGCCCACCGCCGCGGCCTGGAACACAAGCTGGAGATCACCGGTATAGACCGCTGGCTCGACGGTATCGTCTCGTCCCACGACTACGGTCACGCCAAGGAGAGCGGGCACTTCTGGAGCGCGCTGCGCGAGCAGGTCGACTTCGACCCGGACCGCACCCTGTTCGTGGACGACAACGAGAGTGTCCTCGCCGCCGCGCGCGACTACGGCATCGCCCACCTGCTGTGCATCCGCCAGCCGGACAGCCGCGGGCCCCTGCGCGAGATTGCCGAATTTCCGGCGATTCACCGCTTTGATGAAATAATGGCGATCTGACTCGAGACACGGAAAGATATTTGAGCCAGATGCGAAGGCCCTGCTGCCGGTGGGCCTTTGAGGGACTGTCGGCCGGAAGGACCCGGCCGACAAGCCCCCAGGGATGGGTTCACGGCGCGTCCCGCAAAGGCCCACCGGCAGCAGGGCCGCCAACAATCTCACTTACTAGCAATGGGGACTACCCCCGAGTGTTCATTTCATAGCCCCAAACTCCAATGGACAAAGTACGCATCGACAAGTGGCTCTGGGCCGCGCGCTTCTACAAGACCCGCAGTATCGCCAAGCAGGCCATCGAGGGCGGCAAGGTGCACGCCGACGGCCAGCGGGTCAAAGCCAGCAAGGAGATTGCCACCGGCATCACCCTGAGCATCCGCCAGGGCTGGGACCAGGTGGAGGTGGAAGTGTTGACCCTGTCCGACCAGCGCCGCGGCGCCGATATCGCCCGCACCCTCTACCGGGAAACCGAGGCCAGTGTCGCCAGGCGGGAACAGTCCCGCGCCGAGCGCCAGGCTAGTAATGCCGGCATCCAAAGCGAGAGACCCAACAAGAAACAGCGGCGACAGATACATCGCTTCCTGCGCGAACAAGATTAATCCCGGCGATTCACCCGCCATTTCGGGCCGCGCCTGCTAAACTGGCTCCACACTAATCCGATAACGACGCCGCACACGATGAAAAGACTCTTCGCCCTCGCCATCCTGATACTCGCGGTGGCCCAACCCGTCTTCGCCGACAGCCGCGAGCACGAGCAGCTCAAGCGCTCCATCATCAAGATCTACACTACCGCCGCGGCGCCGGACTACTTCAACCCTTGGGCGCTGCTGAACCCGAAACAGCTGTCCGGCTCCGGCGCAGTCATCTCGGGTAAGCGAATACTCACCAACGCCCACGTGGTCGCCAATGGCAGCTTTATCCAAGTGCAGCGCCACGGCGACGCGCAGAAATTCCGCGCCCGGGTGCAGTTCGTCTCCCACGAGGCCGACCTGGCCCTGCTGACCGTGGAGGACGACAGCTTCTTCGAGGACACCCGCCCGCTGGCCCTGGGCGAACTGCCGGACCTGCAGGAAGAGGTTACCGTCTACGGCTACCCCATCGGCGGCAAGTCCCTGTCCATCACCCGCGGTGTGCTGTCGCGGGTGGAGCACCAGTACTACGCCCACGCCGAGAGCTACCTGATGGCCGGGCAGATAGACGCCGCCATCAATCCCGGCAACAGTGGCGGCCCGGTGATCTCCAACGGCCGCATCGTCGGCGTGGCCATGCAGACCAACCAGGGCGCAGAGAACCTCGGCTATTTCGTACCACCGAGCGTCATCGAGCATGTACTCGAGGACGCCAAAGACGGCGTCTACCAGGGCTTCCCGGAGCTGGGCGCGGTGACCCAGAGCATGGAAAGCCCGTCGATGAAACAGGCCGCCGGCCTGGATCCCGACCAGGACGGCGCCCTGATCGTCCGGGTCTTCAGCGACTCCCCGGCCGCCCGCGTACTCCAGCCCGGCGACGTACTGCTGGAGGTGGACGGCTTCCCGGTGGCCGCGGACCGCACCGTGGAGTGGCGCGAGAACCAGCGCACCAACTACCACTACGCGGTGGACCTCTACCACGTCGGCGACAAGCTGCCGGTGCGTTTCTCCCGCGACGGCAAAGTGCAGACGGCCGACGTTATCCTGGCCGCGCCGCCGCCCTCGCGCTCGCTGGTGGTGAGCGAGAAGTTCGACCAGCCGCCGCGCTACTACATTTACGGCGGCGTGGTATTTGTGCCGCTGAACATGAACCTGATCAAGCGCTGGGGCAAAAACTGGCACTCCAAGGCGCCTATCGACTACCTCTACGCCCGCAACCAGTGGAATGACGAGCAGCGCCGCGAACTGGTAGTCGCCCTGAAGGTACTGCCCGCCGGCGTCAACCTGGGCTACCACGACTGGAAAAACTGGATTATTGATTCGGTCAATGGCCACGGCGTGTCGGATTTCGACGAGTTTGCCCAGTTGATGGAAAACAACCAGGCACCCTTTGTGGAATTGCGCGATCAATCCGGCTACCGCATGGTGCTGGACGCCGCCACAGCGCAGGAACAACAGCCGCTGATACTGCAGACCTACCACATCCCGAACCGCCACTCCCAGGGACTGTTCAGCACCCTGGCCCGGGATAGTGGCGAGTGATCAGTGGCCACTGAGCGGCTGACTAAACAAGGGGAGGGAACACCGTGATAAAAACAGGGATGGGAGTTATCGCACTGATGCTCGCCGCCACGGCCGGCGCCGGCGAGCTCTACCGCTGGGTGGACAAAGACGGCAAGGTGCACTTCAGCGACCGCCCGCCGGCAGAAGCGGCGGCGGAGAATATCGAGGACGAGCTGCGCCCGATCAATACCGCCGATGCCACGGCGCCGCGCGATCGCAGTGTCCGGCGACAACAGGCCAACCCTCAGCAGGAATACGAGAACCGCCAGCGCCAGCAGCAGCAGGAGCGGCAACAGAAGGTGGCCCAGGCCTGCAATCACGCGCGCCGGGAGCTGCGGATGCTGCAGGGCCGGGTGGCGTTTATCGACGGGCAGGGCAAGGAGATCAAGATGACCGAGCGCGAGCGCCAGCAGATGGCCGCGCGCCTGCAGGGGGAGATCCGCCGCGCCTGCGGCTGATCCACCACCGCAGCTACCATTTCTGGATATCCACCTCTAAAATTCCGCGGTTTCTACTACCGAGGCCATCGCCCCATGTCCGATCAGCTGGAACGCTTTATCTTCTCCAAACACGATATCCGCGGTCAGATGGTGACGCTCACCGAGGCCTACCGCGCGGTGCTGGAGAACAACCAGCTGCCGCAGCCAGTGGCACAGCTGCTGGGCGAATTCCTCGCCGCCGCCTGCCTGCTCTCCACCACACTCAAATTCGAGGGTCTGCTGGCGCTACAGGCGCGGGGTGAGGGGGATGTGCCGCTGATCATGGCCGAGTGCACCCACCACAGTGACCTGCGCGGTATTGCCCGGGTGGTAGAGGGGGCGCAGATAGACGACGGCGCCAACCTGCGCCAGCTGATCGGCAACCGCGGCGCCCTGGCGATCACCGTGGATCCCCAGGACGGCGAGCGCTACCAGGGCATAGTGCCACTGGAAAAGGAAACCCTGGCGGAGTGCCTGGAGGACTATTTCACCCAGTCCGAGCAGTTGGCCACCCGCTTCTGGATAGAGTCCAGCCCCGACACCGTCGGCGGCGTCATGCTGCAGGTGCTGCCGGGCAACAACGCCGCCTCCGAGGAGGAGAACCGCGACGCCTGGGAGACGGCCCAGCACCTGGCGGAGACGGTCACCGCCGAGGAGCTGCACTCGCTGCCCCACGACCAGCTGCTGCGCCGCCTCTTCCACCAGCTGCAGCCGGCGGCGCTGGGCACCGCCAGTATCCGCTTCAAGTGCAGCTGCTCCCGCGAGCGCAGTGCCCGCGCACTCATCTCCCTGGGCCCGGAAGAGGTCTACCAGCTGCTGGAGCAACAGGGCGGGGAATTGGCGGCCGACTGCCAGTTCTGCAACGCCCAGTACCGCTTCGACCGCGAACAGATAGAAATCCTGTTCAACGCCCCCCCACCCACGGTGCACTGAGCCGACAGGTGGCGCCCGGCTTCCGCCGGGTGTGCCGGAGATCGCCGCCACTCGAGGATTTTCGGCTCAAAATCCATAAAATCAATGTAGTAAAACTACATAATCCAAAATCCGAATATGGCAGTACAAAATTTTGCCTGACAGCGCTGTCACCGGTCAAAAATTGATCATTTTTGCTACCCGGCCTACCTGAAGTTTGCCATAATGCGCCCCCCGAATTTGCCCGGTCGCCCACTTCTGCGGCGGCCCTACTATTTTCAATTGACCAACTTTCACGGGTAATCGACGAATGGCACAGATCGACGACACCGCGCAGGTCCTCAAGAACCTGGCGCCGGCGCAACTGGTTGAACAGGCGCTGGTGCGCGGCGAGGGCAAGCTGTCCGAAACAGGCGCACTGGTCGCCGAAACCGGCGCGCGCACCGGCCGCTCCCCGGCGGACCGCTTTGTAGTGGAAGAGGCCTCCACCGCCGACAGCATCGACTGGGGCAACGTCAACCGCCCCTTCCCGCAGGACAAGTTCGACGCCCTGTGGGACCGCGTCGAGGACTTCGTCGCCAGCCACGACAGCTTCGTACAGCAGCTGCACGTGGGCCAGGACGAGGACCACTACCTGCCGGTCGTCGTGACCACCCAGACCGCCTGGCACAACCTGTTCGCGCACAACATGTTTATCCGCGCCGACAAGTACAACCCCAAGGGCAAGGAAGAGTGGCGCATACTGCACGCGGCCAACTTCGTCTGCGACCCCGAGCGCGACGGCACCAACTCCGAGGGCTGCGTGATCATCAACTTCGGTGCCCGCAAGGTGCTGCTGGCGGGCATGCGCTACGCCGGCGAGATGAAGAAGGCCATGTTCTCGGTGCAGAACTTCCTGCTGCCGGAGAAGGATGTGATGCCGATGCACTGCGCCGCCAACGTCGGCGCCGACGGCGACACCTGCCTCTTCTTCGGCCTGTCCGGCACCGGCAAGACCACCCTGTCCGCGGACCCGGAGCGCTTCCTGATCGGCGACGACGAGCACGGCTGGGCCAAGGGCGCCGTGTTCAATGTCGAGGGCGGCTGCTACGCCAAGACCATCAACCTGAGCCGCAAGAACGAGCCGGTGATCTGGGACGCCATCCGCTTCGGCGCCATCGTCGAGAACGTGGTGACTGACCAGAAGGGCACGCCCGACTACGACGACACCAGCCTGACCGAGAACGGCCGCTGCTCCTACCCGCTGGAACACGTGGAGAAGCGCCAGCTGGAAAACCGCGCCGGCGAGCC
This sequence comes from Microbulbifer taiwanensis, assembly GCF_014904815.1. Classification (GTDB taxonomy): domain Bacteria; phylum Pseudomonadota; class Gammaproteobacteria; order Pseudomonadales; family Cellvibrionaceae; genus Microbulbifer; species Microbulbifer taiwanensis. The sequence goes on along the minus strand of NZ_JACZFR010000035.1, from coordinate 9,235 downwards.
GAAGAACGTGATCTTCCTGACCTGCGATGTGTCCGGCGTACTGCCGCCGGTATCCATCCTGTCCAAGGAAGCTGCCGCCTACCACTTCCTGTCCGGCTACACCGCCCGCGTCGGCTCCACCGAGCTGGGCGCGGAGGCGGGCATACACCCGACCTTCTCCACCTGCTTCGGCGCCCCGTTTATGCCGCGCGCCCCGCGCGAATACGCGGACCTGCTGATGAAGCGCATCGAGGACTTCGGCTCCCGTGTCTACCTGGTCAACACCGGCTGGACCGGCGGCTCCGGCGACAAGGGCAAGCGCTTCCCGATCCCGGTAACCCGCGCCGTGGTCGCGGCCATCCAGAGCGGCGCCCTGGAAGGCACCGAAACCGAACACCTGGATACCCTCAACCTGGACATCCCGCTGGCAGTGCCGGGCGTGGACAAGGCCTACCTGAACCCGCGCGAAGCCTGGGCCGACAAAGCCGCCTACGACGACCAGGCCGGCAAGCTGGCCAAGCTGTTCGCCGAGAACATCGAGAAGTTCCAGGTCAGCGACGACGTCAAGGCCGCCGGCCCCCAGGCCTGATTTCGGAAATCGCTGGATTCCCCTGTAGGAGCGGCCCATGGCCGCGATCGGGCTTTCGGTTATACACCAAAATCGATCGCGGTCATGCGGACGGCCCCTCCACCGCTCCTACAAGGCCTCCAAAAGCCCCCACGGCGCAAGCCGCGGGGGCTTTTTTGTTTGTGCCTGAAGGCATCTGTATTGCGGCTATAGTGAATAAAGAGGCGCCGCGGCGCCCCCTAATTCACCGGATCCCTGGACCAGCAGTCGCGAACAGAAGTCATGTCCGCAGGCAATTCTTACTCTCCCTTCGGGACGCGCTACCCGCAGTCGCCCCCCGGCCGGCGCACCAACCGCCTGGTAGTGGCGAGCCTGGCGCTGCTACTTGTGCTGGTGGTAATCGCGCTGTGGCTCTACCTCTACCTGAAATCCCTGGAAAAGCCCTACGCAGAGCTCAAGGGCTACCGCGTCGCCACCATGCAGAGTTTCAACCGCTTCCTGCGCCGCGGCGGCAACCGCGCCAGGGTCGGTCAACTGACCCGCTTCCTGCAGGAAGAGGGTGTCGGCGAGGTTACGGCGGTACACAACCTGCTGCGCCAGGGCACCGACTGGCTGGATATCGGCGAGCCGCCCTTTGCCATCCCCCCCAGCGACCAGTGGCGCAACATGATCGCGACGCTGACCCTGCTGCGCGATGAAATCGAGCCGACCGTTGGCCCGGTCAACGTGCTCTCCGCTTATCGCACCGCCAATTACAACCGCAAGTCCGGCGGCACCAGCAGCAGCAAGCACCGCGACTTCTGCGGCCTGGACCTGATCCCGAAATCCAATATCAGCCGCAAGGAACTGGTGGAAGAACTGCGCAGCCTGCACGCGCGCCTGGGCCCCGAGAGCAACCTGGGGCTCGGCATCTACAGCAATCTACGTTTTCACATCGACACCTGCGGCTACCGCACCTGGTGAACATCGGCTTCTCTACGGACTCTTTCTATGGATATACATGAGAGCGAAGACCACGAATATGTCGACATACACATTGAGCGGCGCCGGGTCATCTGGATCAGCGCCCTGGTGCTGGTGGGGATCATCGCCCTGGTGGTCCTGACGATGGACAAGGTCCGCGAGCTGGCCGAAAGAATCGTCACCCCGGTGGAGTTCAAGCCGGTGCCGGAAATCCCGGACGTCTACGACATCAAGGGCTACGCCGCCGCCTCGGAAAAGGCCTTCGATACCTTCCTCAGCCACGGCGACAACCGGGAGATATATGCCAAGCTGGAAAACTTCCTGCAACTCAACCAGGTGGCGGAGGTGGTGCCCTCCTACGAGCTGCTGCGCCAGGGCAGCGACTGGCAGGAGATCGACGAGCCGCCCTTCGCGATTCCGCCGGAGGAGAACTGGGAAACCATGGTGGATACACTGAAGGTGCTTCAGGATGAAATCATCCCACGCATAGGCCCGGTCGTGGTGCTTTCCGGCTGGCGCACCTCCGGCTACAACGCCAAGGCCGGCGGATCCAAGCGCAGCAAGCATATGCACTTCTGCGGCCTGGACATGGTTCCGAAAAACAAATACACCCGCAAACAACTGGTGCCCATACTGCGCGATATCCACAAACGGGTCGGCCGGGAGTGGAATATGGGCCTGGGCATCTACAGTGGAGTCCGCTTCCACGTCGACACCTGCGGCTACCGGCGCTGGTAACGCGCCCGGCCACTGGTAAAGCGCCTGCGGCGACTGGTAAATAGCACCGCCTTCTGCTTACATAGGCGCCAATTCGGCGCCATATTTTCCGCTGCGCCACAACAATAACTGAGGGAACATCGGTGCAAGAAAAACTGGAAAGGCGCTCGTTTATCGTTTCACTGCTGCTGGTGACGCTGGCGTTTACCCTGCTGCTGAAACCCTTTTTCACACCCATCTTCTGGGCCTGTGCCATCGCGCTGATCTTTTTCCCGGTCTACCGCCGCCTGATGCGGCGCTTCCCCAACTGGCGCAACCTGATGGCGCTGCTGACGCTGCTGCTGTGCATCGTCCTGGTGGTGATCCCGGTATTGTTTGCGACCAGTTCCTTTATCAATGAGGGAGTCAATCTCTATCAGAAGGCCCAGAGCGGTCAGATAGATTTATCCAAGCCGATAGAGCAGGTGCGCCAGGCCTTCCCCGGTATCAACGCCCTGATGGAGCGCGTCGGCGTCGACCTGGACGAGTTGAAACAGCGCCTGCTCGGCGGTGTCATGAGCGCCGGCAGCTTCCTGGCCAAGAACGCCCTGGCCCTGGGGCAGAACACGCTGAACTTTTTCCTGATGCTGGGCCTGATGCTCTACCTGACGTTTTTCCTGATTCGCGACGGCGAAAAGCTGGTGGACCTGCTGATCCGCGCCCTGCCGCTGGGCGACGAGCGCGAGCACCTGCTGCTGGCCAAGTTCGCCGAAGTGACCCGCGCCACCATCAAGGGCAACCTGGTCGTCGCCGTGACCCAGGGTACCCTGGGCGGGCTCATCTTCTGGATCCTGGGGATACCGGCACCGCTGCTGTGGGGCGTCATCATGACCATGCTGTCACTGCTACCCGCCGTGGGCGCCGCGCTGATCTGGTTTCCCGCCGCCCTCTATCTCTACGCCATCGGCGAGCCGGTCAAGGCATCCGTACTGATGGTGTACGGCTTTGCAGTCATCAGCCTGGTGGACAACATACTGCGCCCCATCCTGGTGGGGCGCGACACCAAGCTGCCGGATTATATTGTGCTGTTCTCCACCATTGGCGGCCTGATGATGTTCGGTATCAGCGGCTTCGCCATAGGGCCGCTGCTGGCCGCGCTGTTTATGGCCTTCTGGGAAATCTTTATGCGGGAATTTATCAATTCGCCCAAGGAATCATCCGCGTAAATGCTCACTGACTCGCGGCGCCGCGCTCGGCTTCCCGCAGCAGCCGGTTCAACTCCGACATGGGCTTCTGGTCCACCAGCAGGAAGCCCTCGGTGGTCCTGTCCAGATCGGCGATCAGCAGTATCACCGTGGCGAAAGTCAGCGCCAGGGCCACTGCCACCTGCGGCGAGCCGCCGCGACTGATGCCAAACTGGAAGCCTATCGCCAGCATGGCCAGCGCCGTCATAAAGTAGAGCGCCAGCCAGATGGGGCCGGGAATGCGGTACTGCAATCCGACCACATTGCGCGAGTTGTCGAAGTTGATCACGGTATTCAGCGGCTCCACAAACTGGCGCAGGTAGCCCGGTTCATGGCCCCCGTCGATGGCCCGGTCCACCAGTCGCCACAACTCCCCATGCAGCACCCTGGAGCGCGCGAGATCCTCATCGGTGATTTCGTCCGTGCGCAGATCCAGATCCCGCAGGTCGACATATTCCAGTAGCAGGGTGCGCGCCCTGCGTGTGTCCGCCGAATCGAGAAAGCGTGCATTGAGGTAAGTGGTCTGTATCGCATTGACCTCGTTCAGCAGCAATGCCTTGCGCTGGTTGAAACGGTCTGCGGTCATGTTGAAGGTAAACGCCAGCAGGAAGGCGAGCAGCGCCAGTGTCGCAGCCACGGCACTGCCGACCGACGATCCTTTGTCATCCCCACTGTGCGCCAGGTGACGCCGGCCGAGCAGTATGCCGAGGGCGAGGGCGCCAAGCACCAGCAGCACCGAAAAGATATAGATGGCAGCCAGGGGTAGGGAGTGGAAGAAGTCGCTGAAATACATGATCAATCCTGCCTGTAGTGGCAAAGTCTGGTCCAGGCCGCCATGGCGCGCGAGCGCATCGACAATTTTCATGACAAATAAATGCCGCCAATTGGCGTAGGGCAAGAATAGCGGCAGCCAAGTGCCGATTAGCGCGACCTTATCGAGCTGCCCGGTTCGCGGGGCACTGCGCTGTCTGCCAGAATTTCCAGCAGACAACTTCCGAACAGGGCACCATGGTGGAAGAGCAGCGCTTCAGCCAGCACAAACAGATGGACTTTGAAATTCAGGCACTGCTTGGCAGCTGCTATTACGGCGGGGCTGACTGCGGTGAAATACTCAGCACCATCGATCGGATAGAGGCCGGCGATTTTGAGCAGTGGTTTCTGCAGTGGTGCTCTCTAGCGGAAAGAATCGAAAGAATTGCACACCAGTGCGCAGGGGCAGGTCATAGCGTCAGCGCGCGTCAGGCCTTCCTTCGTGCGGCCAATTACTTTTCCATCGCCAACCTGTTTATCGACGGCAGCCGGGATCCATCCCGAGGGGCAGCCACATGGCAGAGGCACTACGATTGCTGGGGGCGATTCTGCGCCCGCCTGGTACCAGCGGCGGAGAAAGTGGCCATACCCTATAAGAGTACCGCTATGCCCGGCTATCTGTTTCGGCCACCCAGTGGCGTCGGGCCCCATGCCAGCATCATTTTCAACAACGGCAGTGACGGCAGCAACAGCGGCATGTGGCACTTTGGCGTGGCCGCAGCGCTCGAGCGCGGCTACGCAGCGCTGGTATTCGATGGTCCGGGCCAGAATGCAATGCTGTGGCAGCAGGGAATACCCTTTCGCCACGACTGGGAAAGAGTGATCACCCCAGTAGTGGATTTTCTGCTGGGTCGCGGGGATGTGGATCCGGAGCGGATTGTAATTTCCGGTTTAAGCCAGGGCGGCTACTGGGTTCTGCGCGCGCTGGCATTCGAGCAGCGCATTGCTGCGGGTATTGCCGACCCAGGAGTGATGGATGTATCCAGTTCTTTCTTTTGCCATTTGCCTGCAGAGATGACGGCCCTGCTGGACAATGGCGATGAACAGGAATTCAACCGGGCAATGGAAGCCGGGCTGAGAGAGGCGGGGCGCGAAGCAGAGCAGAACCTGAAGTGGCGGATGAAACCCTACGGCGTGAATAGCTACTACCAGCTATACCGGCTAGTGCGGCAGTACAAGGTTGGCGATCTATTGCAAAAAATACGCTGCCCTATGTTTATCGCCGACCCGGAGGGCGAACAATTCTGGCCAGGGCAGGCCGCCAGAGTGGCCAAAACCCTGAAGTGCCAGAAAACCCTCGCCCCGTTTACCGCCCGCGAAGGCGCCGCCTGGCACTGTGAACCGAAGGCGCGATCCCTCTACGACCAGCGGATGTTTGACTGGCTGGCAGGCGTAGTGCCTGCCTGACCGGGGAAGCCGCAGCAGCGGCCAATGTTCGCCGACGATAGAATTTGTGCGCGGCCTGCCGTAGGATATCGGCGCTGACTCCCAGACAACCGGACCGAAATACGGAATTGAACATGGCACGCATACTTCTACTACTGCTCACCGCACTGGCCAGCCTGCCCCTGATGGCCCTCGAAGTTGGAGAGGCCGCACCCGACTTCACCCTGCAGGCCTCGGATGGAAAGACCTATACACTGGCCGACTTCAAGGGCAAAAACGCAGTCGTTATCGCCTGGTATCCCAAGGCCTTTACCAAGGGCTGCACCATCGAGTGCAAATCCCTGGCTGAGAATGGCCATATGATCCGCGAATACGAAGTCGCCTACTTTATGGCTAGCACCGACGAAGTGGGGGTCAATACCCGGTTTGCCGAAGAACAGGAGGCGGATTTCCCGCTGTTAAGCGATCCGGAAGGTACTGTCGCCAAAGCCTACAATGTTTTGATTCCAGTAATGAAAATCGCCCGTCGCGTCACTGTCTATATCGGTAAGGACGGAAAGATTTTGAAGATCGACAAAGAAATTCACCCCGCTACCAGCGCCGAGGACATTGCGCGCACGCTGGACGAACTGGGGGTTGCGAGAAAGAGCTAAGCAACAGCAAGCATGGGCCCCGGAACAATTGGGGCTCATTGCACTTCTAGCTGTTGCTTAGGATTTCGTCTTTCCAAGCTCGGTTGTTTTTGTATGGAGCAAGAATCAGATTTGCATTGTTGTCTATGATGCCCCAATTGTCTTTATCGTGACAGGCTGAACCTGAACAATACGCCTGGAAAACATAAAACTGCTTGCCTGACTTAGCCTTCAGGCACTGGTGGTTGAAATACACTTGCTCAAAGTATAGAGACACTGCTTGTTTTTTGCTGAATTTTGATTGTGCCTTGATTGTCACTTCCCAAATTCTGATGCCTTCTTCTTGTTCTGAAATATGGGCTTGAATTTCAGTATTACCACAGACCATCTCCTCGTTCCAAGTTTCAGCGAACGAAAATGTTGATAGCGAAATAAGTACTAAAGGCAGCAGTTTCTTCATTGATCTTGTGTCAGAACGCTGAATTTTGGGGAACCCACCGCACTTTTCTTCACTAATGGATAGCACTGAAGATCTTATATGCCTGCATTAACTCGCGCCCCATAATCTCTTTTTTTGATGCATTAATTTTTGACTGAAAGCAATTTATTACAGAAGCCAGCTGCTCCAGCTCTTTCTCTATGCCTGAAGATCGAATACGTCCACGCTTCAACTCGCTGATTCGAGACTCAAGAGAAATAGATAGTGCACCATATACCATACCAAAATCCCTATCATTCACGCGCGGATCGTCAATCAAAGGCAACGCTTTTTCAAAGCTAGCCAGAATGCCATTTTTCTCGTAGTCTTTCATTTGAATCTTAGAGACTCGTAACGCCTGCAGAAGACGCACAGACTACTGCGGTGGGACTTGCTGAGATTGCCATATGCTTTACTCTTTGGGCCGCAGATCTTCGATTATCTGCGCATCGATCCAGTATAAGTCTGATTGAGAGCCCGCCTTGCCGTTTGTATTTGGCACCATTCTATTAAAAAGGAGAAATTTTCCATCAGGTGTAATGTGTGGCCCACCTTCTTCCGCTCCTGTGTTGACCTTTTCGCCGAGGTTAATCGCCTCACCCAAGGAGCCATCTTTCTGGCGGAAACTGATATAAAGGTCACTGCTGCCAAAACCGCTCTCTCTTTCACCGTCCCACATAATGTAGCTCTCGTCAGGGGCGATGTACGGATGGGCATTCCATTTTCCGGTATTGATTTCCTTGGGCAGCGGCTTTGGGTCTTCCCATTTTCCATCAATGAGTTTTGAGTAGCGAATAATCCCATCACCGGCTGAACTGCCTCTCTCATCCAGAACTAGAGTACCTTTGGCTGACGCTGTCAGGCCCATAATTTCTATGGCTTCAAAGGCCGGACCAAGGCTTTTCATCTCTGACCAGCCATCAGCCGTGCGCTCTTTGTACTTCGCACGGTAATGCAGGGTCTTCCCGTCTGGCGAGTGGAAGGGTCTGCGCGTTCCAGCAGGCACCGCTATCCTTCGCCACTGATCGCCTACTTTTTTAAAAGTGACAGCTTCTGGTATTCTTGTCTCACGAGAGTGTCTCCATCTGGTGACATAAAACTCGTTCATATCGGGTGAGAAACCACCAGCGTCCCCCCATTCTTCTGTATTGACGATGCCGGGCGCAAAGGGCTTGGCAGTTAAACCCGGTGGCTTTTGCCCAAGGTAAGTCCCTTTTAGCACCGGAAGTTCATCGTGGCCATAACTTTTATTGATCATCAGGAGAATAGGAAGTAGCGAAATAATTGAAGTATATATACGCTTCATAATTTTCTCTTATCTTGAAAATAACGAATTATGTAACTTCGCTTAGTTTGGTTGAGCGAGTAGCCAATTTAAAGAATTCGGCCAAAAAATACCTGATGTCCTTATGATTTTTAGATGATTTTGTTCTGATAGCGGCAATCAGTTTAGTGAGCACCTAACGAATCTGTAGAAAAATTAATCTACTCAAATTCGCTCGAGTTTTTCTACATCCTGAATGCCTCAAGAACCGGCGCAGTTTACTGCGTCCGGCTACTTGACACTAGGCCCTCGGTTGGCCCGCTTATACTTTTCCTGGTACTCACGTCTTTGCTTTGTAATCTCATAGAGTACTATTCCTGTTGTGGTTCCAAGATTCAAACTCTCGATCATTCCAAACATCGGAATTGATACGCAAAATTCGCTAGAAGCCACAGCCTCATCGCTAATACCCCTTGATTCATTGCCAAACCAGACAGCTAGTCTCGGCATCGTATAGTCCGCCTCATGAAGGACCTCGTTTCTTTTTCCTTTAACATGAGGAGATGTTACTACGGACGTGAATCTGTTATTTTCCAAGTGTTTCAAGCACTCTTCAGTGCTATCAAATCGCTTCACGAAGCTCCACTTTATAGCTGAGACCGATGTTTTGGATAGAGATTTTCGTTCTCTCATCTCCTCCCAATCATCTGGGAGGGATTTCCGACTATCTACGATATAGGTTTTCTCAACGCCTAGAGCGTTAACGTTTCGAATCACAGTGCCAATATTCTTAATATCCATAGGATTTTCAAGAACTACAATGAGGTTCTTACAACGATATGGCTTGATTTCATCCGCCCGCTTCCGAACAGGGCTTTTATTCTCTTGCACTGTACCCTCAGTCATTGTGTAAGTCTTACACATAACGCCGCCAGCAGGGGCGACTTACTTTGTGCGCTTTTTGCGCGAAAATGGGAGCGTAGCGACCGCGCAAAAAGTGCACAAAGTAGGACGTCCCGCGGAGGGCCGAAGGCCCGGAGCATACTGCCTGGCCTTGTATGGTCCAATATCCATATCAAACCACTCTCATCGATGTTAGGTTGAAGCCCGTAGCTAGCGGCAACTATTAACTCGGCAATGGAATATTACGCTACAATGCGGGAATGAATAAAGAAGATTCTCGCAAATTACCCTCAGCGGCTCAGGCAGAAAAAC
>NZ_JACZFR010000034.1 GCF_014904815.1 Microbulbifer taiwanensis | reverse complement strand
GTTTTTCTGCCTGAGCCGCTGAGGGTAATTTGCGAGAATCTTCTTTATTCATTCCCGCATTGTAGCGTAATATTCCATTGCCGAGTTAATAATAAGTACGGCGATAGAAAAAGCAAGGCCAGTGCTATGAAAAGAACAACCCTGTCTCTCCTGCTCCTGACGCTCGTTTTCAGTCTGCCACTGCGAGCGGCGGAGCGCCCCATCGCCATCGCCATTCACGGCGGCGCAGGCACCATCGAAAAAAGAAGAATGACCCCGGAACGGGAAAAGGCCTATCGCGACAAACTGCGCGAGGCACTGGACAGGGGTTACGGGGTACTGGAAGAGGGGGGCAGTAGCCTGGATGCCGTCGTCGCTGCCGTCAATGTACTGGAGGATTCGCCGCTGTTTAACGCCGGCAGGGGCGCCGTCTATACCTACGACGGCCACCACGAACTGGATGCCTCGATCATGGATGGCAGGACCCGCCAGGCGGGCGCCGTGGCCGGGGTCAAGCGCATCGAGAGCCCGATCAAGCTGGCGCGTATGGTGATGGAGAACTCACCCTTTGTGATGCTTTCGGGGGAGGGCGCCGAGGCCTTCGCCAGGTCCCGGGGTATGGGGCTGGTGGATAATAAGCTATTCGATAGCGAGCAGCGCTACCAGCAGTTGCAGAGGGCCAGGGAAAAGCTGGAAAAGGAACAGAAACAGGATAGGGATTACAGGGCCGCAGTGGAGGAACTTCCACAGGCCTACAGGATGGGCACTGTCGGCGCCGTGGCATTGGATAAGCAGGGCAATATTGCAGCGGGCACCTCCACCGGTGGCATGACCGCCAAGCGCTACGGGCGTATCGGAGATTCGCCGGTGATCGGCGCCGGTACCTTCGCCGACAACCGATCCTGCGCCGTCTCCGCCACCGGCCACGGCGAGTACTTTATTCGCTACAACGTGGCGGCAGATATCTGTGCGCGGGTGTTCTACCAGGGCAAGACAGTGGCGCGGGCGGCCGACGAGGTGATCAACAAGGTGCTGGCCCGAGCGGGCGGCACTGGCGGCGTGATAGTACTGAATGCGGCCGGTGACATTGCCATGCCCTTCAACACCAAGGGGATGTACCGGGGCAGCCGTAGTTCCCGCCAGCCCGCAGAAGTAGCTATATTCGGGGATAAAGAATAGGTGGCCGCGGGGGCTGCCTGTCACAGGAAGAGATGGAGTTCAGCCATGGGAAAACGCAGGAAGAGCAAAATGAGCCGGCGCGAGATGGAGCGCTCTGTGCGGGTGTTCTGGGGTGGGGTGTTGTTGTTCGGGCTGTTTGCGGTGCTGCTGATGCACGCCGCCCTGGCCGCACCCGCCTGATTCCGGGGGGGCAGCTTGGCAATGAATGGCGCCCCCGGCAGGGCCGGAGCGGCCGTTTGCAAAGCGCAGCTTTGCGGTCGTTCCGGCGCCTGCCAGCTTGCTGGTGGGCCGGAATAGTCCTGCGCTTGTGATTTGGCAGAGGAGTGAAGTTGAGGTGCGGGAGTTGCGGCTCTCTTCAGGATATGGCGCCCCCGGCAGGACTCGAACCTGCAGTGCGGACTTAGGAGGTCCGTGGTTTATCCTGTTAACCGACGGGGGCCATGGGCCTCGGATCGACGGATTCCGTATCGCGCCTTGCCGAAGAAGGCGGCTATTCTAACGGCTGTTTGCCCGGGTGTCATGCTGAGAGCTCCAGTCCCCGAGAGGGGCCTCTCGCCGTGGGGGCCGCTGGAGACGCGCAGCTGCCCATTGCTCCGCTCTCCTGCCGGGTACCGCCATCTGTCACCATGGGTAACACTGGCTCCGTCAGTTACCCCCTTTCCCGCCGCCTCAGGTTCACCGATCTGTCGAAAAACTGTCGCATTTTAGTCACCCTTCGCCGGTAATTTGGCGCCCCTGGCCCGGGATTTCGGGGAAGTTTTTGCCCGCCGGCGGGATGCCCCGCAGCGGCGCAAAAAAACTTGTTTCCGCGAGCAAAATTTTGCTTGACCGGGATTGGCAGAGCTGGCTAATCTGCGATGGCACGACAAAAACAACAAGGGTGTTTCTGCTCTCGCAGATCGAGATTGTGGAGTTTCGTATGAGCGGCAACGTTAGCGAAAATTACGTCGATTTTGATAACGATGACATCCCCCAAATAGCAACAGAGGTGCTCAGGCAAGCCACGTCGCAGCCCCCCCGTGATGCCCGCCGAATGGTCGAGGATAAGCTGGAGGAAATGCGCCTGCGACGTGAACTGATGGATTACGACTTCGATTGATAAGCAGCGGAAAGGCGCCACATGCGGCGCCTTTTTTACATTTTTGCTCGGTATCGGGTCGAGGCTGGAAGGCGCTCGGGCATTCGCGCTCTTTACGTCTTGAGCTAATCCATTTAAGGTTCATTCTGTTGGAGTGGATACGCGAGACCCTGCGGTGCGGGAAAAGGCGCCGCTGGAGTCTGTTTTTGCCCGATAGAGAAGTTCGCATTTCAGCCGCGCTCAAATGCAGATTCTGCTTTTGGACGAAGGTCGGTTTTCGGGGCCGGCCAAATCGCGCCTTTATTGATTTGTGCGACTTTTTCTTCGGGGCGGCAGTTAAATAGCTCAGGATGAGCTATTTAATTGTTGAAAAATAATGAAAGGGAAGTTCGCAATGGTGGTATCAGAACAGGCAACTGCCCGGGTTTCTTCGGAGTTGTCCGAGGGCGGGGATGCCCTGACGATTCGAGTCGCCGGCAGTTTTGACTTCAACCTACACCGCGATTTTCAGCGCGCCTACCAGAACCTCTCCCCCTCCCCCAGGCACTACTGCATCGATCTCTCGGAAACCCTGCACCTCGACAGTGCTGCACTGGGAATGTTGCTGCTGTTGCGCGACCATTGCCTGGGGGAAGAACCGGAGGAGGGGCAGTGCAGGGTGGAGCTGATGAATGCCAATGATCATGTGGGCAATATTCTCGCGGTATCCAATTTCGACAAGATCTTCACGATACGTTGACGGTGGCGGGCCGGTTCCGGATAGCGGTGATCGAGGGCGATACCGGGGAATCGGAACGGTTGCTGAGACTGCTGGAGGGGTGCTCTGAGGGCGGGCTTGGGTCAATAGAGATCAGCCTGCTGGAGAGCACCGCCGGCGCCCTGGCCGGCTACCCTGCATTGCGCCCCGATGTGATCATTTTCGGTCCCCTGGCGGCGCTGCGCGCGACGACGGCTGACCTGCAGCAGTTGCGCGCCCGGGCGGGCCTGGAGCCGGTACCAATTCTGTTTGTCTTGTCCGAGCGGGATTCCGGCTCCTCAGCCTGCTTGCAGACCGGCTGCGACGATATTCTGCTGACACCCTACAATCCCGACCTGGTGCAGCTGAAACTGGCCGCCCTGCAGCGTTTTTGCGATTTCAATCGCAGTCTGCAGGCACAGCGCAATCGTTTACGCCGGCACCACGCCGACCTGTTGCAGGAGCAGGCCAGCGCCCGGCAGATATTCAACAACATGGGGCACGAAAGCTGCCTCGACCAGACCCGCGCCATCCGCTATCACCTGTCGCCGCGCGCGGTGCTCGCCGGTGATGTACTGACGGCCGCCTACGGTCCCGGTGGCAAGCTGATGCTGCTGCTGGGAGACTTTACCGGCCACGGCCTGGCAGCCGCCGTCGGTGCGGTTCCCCTGACTTCAATTTTTTACTCGATGGTCTCCAAGGGCTTTTCCCTCAGCCATATCCTGCGCGAGCTCAACGGGAAGCTGCATCGCGTATTGCCAGCGGATATGTTCTGTTGTGCAGTGATGTTTGAGCTGGATCCGCACAAGGGGCAGGTTCGCCTGTTCAACGGCGGTATGCCCAGCGCCTGTCTGCGCCGCAGCTGCGGTAACCTGCGATTGTTGGAATCGCGCCACCTGCCGCTGGGCGTGCTCGACGAGGCCTCGATCGAGGAGGCCATAGTGCATATCCCGGTGGAGCGGGGAGATCGCCTGTTTCTGTGGAGTGACGGCATTCACGAGGCGCGCAGCCCGCGCGGCGAGCACTTTGGTGAGCAGCGTTTACTGCAGGCGCTTTCCTCAGAGATTCCGGAGGGGGAGTGTTTCGATCATATCCTGACGTCGGTGAGCCGCTACAGTGTCGACCAGCACGACGATCTCTCTCTGGTGGAAGTGGCTTTGGACACTGCTGCACCCTGGCAGGACGGCGCCTGGGCGTTGGATGTGCAGCCCGGGTCGAAGGCGGCTCGCATCGGTGACTGGTCGATCAACTTTACCCTGGGGCCTGAAGAGTTGCGCGATGCCGACCCGCTGCCGTTGCTGCACAGTGTACTGGCCCAGGTGCCGGGCTCCGATAGCTTCCGGGATCCGCTGACCATCGTGCTCGGTGAGCTGTTTCGCAATGCACTGGAACACGGCCTGCTGCGCCTGGACAGTGCCCTCAAGGAAACCGACCGCGGCTTCGCCGAATACTATCGCCAACTGGAGCGCGGCCGGCGTCAATTACGCGAGGGCTGGATCAGGATAGCGCTGCGCTGCCGCGACCGCGGCGGCAGGGGACTGCTGGAAGTGGTGGTGGAAGACAGCGGTGCCGGATTGCCGGAACTGACCGTCGGCGGCAATGCCTACTCGGGGCGCGGGTTGCCGCTATTGCGCGCCATCTGTCGGAAGGTGCAGTTGCAGCCGGGCAGTAGTCGGGTGCGTGCCGTCCTGAACTGGGGTGGGTCTTCCAGGCGCGGGAAATCCAGGGCGATGGCGACGGCCTGAACCCGGAACTGATGCCGGGAAACTCCGCCGGCGGCTCACGCCTGCGGCGTCGCGCCCTTGCTGCGGGAGCCGAGCTTCCCGACTAGCCACTTCTGTAACTTTTGCAGCTTGTGCGACAGCTTGCCGCGCTTGGCCTTGCGCTCCCTGTCTGCCGCGCTCACCAGCCAGGCGACCTGAATCACCAGGCGCTGCCCCTGGAACGGCAGGTGGCCGTGAAAGGAATTTTCCGTGCGCTTGAAGGCGACCAGGGTGCCGTAGGCGGGCTTGATTTCCGGCACCACCATATCCTCGTAATCATCGATCCGCTTCAGCAGGCGCAGGCAACCGTTGCCGTCCAGTGTCCACTCCGGGTTCAGGTAGAGAAGGGCAGTGGCCACCTTGGATTTGCCGTCGGTGTGAATGTTGCCGTGGCGCTTTCTCAGCGAGCGGCTGATGGAGACGTAGGTGGGGTACTGGGACAATCTTTCGACCCCCAGCCTGTCTCCGATGGTGTCGGCAAAGGCGGACTCCACCAGGCCATCGACCAACGCGTTGATCGAGTCGCCGCACAATTCCTTCTCGTGGGGCAGGTAACCCGCCCCCTTGAGGCGCGGGAAGTCCTCCAGCAGCGACGGCATCGGCTCGTCGGACAATACATTCCTGGCGACAAAGAAGGGGAAGGGCTGCCTTTTGACCAGGGTATCTTTGTGGGTCAGGGCGCTGGCATTGAGCCAGCGGCTGGCGTCCGCAGCGAAGCATGTCATTGTGTCGTGTCCTTACTGACTGATCTGGCGGAAGTGCCAGAAAACATCGAAAGCATTGCTGAGCTGATGCCGACTTCTGTGGCGCGCCCGATCTCCCCTCCGGGCGCCGACACCCGAAAGGTGTCGCCTGTCGGTCGAGACAAAATAACAGAGGAAAACCCTGCGGCCAATATCGACAAGGGCGCCGCAATACGGTGGGTGGCGGCGTGGTAACACGAGTGAGGGCGCCCCGCCGGCGACCCTCCTATGTCGATCCCAGCCCGACGCACAAGTCGAATTCCATGCATTTGGCGCCAGTGCCGGTATAATGCCGGTCAGATTTTCATCAAATGTAGTGTTGTTGGTTCCCATGCCCGTGACTCCTGAGTCTCAAGATCTGCTGCAAGTGCGCGACCTGTCCTGTAGGCGGGACGGGCGGCGCCTGTTTGCCGGCCTCAGCTTCGCGCTGGGAGCCGGTGCAGCGCTGCAGATTGAGGGTGCCAATGGCGCCGGCAAGACGACGCTGCTGCGCACCCTGATCGGCAGTGCCGGCGACTTCGACGGCCGGATTCTTTGGGGCGGCAGCCCCTTTCCCCAATCCCTGCCGCAGCTGCGTGAATCCCTGCTTTTTATCGGTCACCGGGCCGGTGTGCGCGCCGGCCTGACACCACTGGAGAACCTGGTCTGGTACGGCGCAGGCCGGGATGACGCGCTGCGGGCGCTGGAGCAGGTGGACCTGTTCGGTTTCGAGGACACCCTGTGCCAGGAACTGTCTGCCGGCCAGAGCCGCCGCGTGGCCCTGGCGCGGCTGTATCTGCCGCAGGCGCCGCGACTGTGGATTCTCGACGAACCGCTGGCGGCTCTGGATGTGGCCGGTGTGTCCAGCCTGCAGGGGCAGATGGCCGTCCACCTGAGCCGCAGCGGCAGCATACTGTTTACTTCCCACCAGCCGGTGGCCCTGGCGGGGTTGCAGCGTATCGACCTGGCCGAGTACGCCGTGGACGAATTTGCCGATGAGGTCGGGGGTGCGTATGCCTTCGGTTGAATCGCTTTCCGGTATCGCGCCGGCGGCTTCGCGGGCTGCTCCGGGTTTCGGCGCGCTGCTCAAAGTGGAATTGCTACTGGTACTGCGCAAGCGCGCCGATATTGCCAACCCCTTGCTGTTTTTCGTCACGGTGCTGGCGCTGCTGCCGCTGGGGGTGGGTCCCGAACCGGAACTGCTGGCCAGGGTGGCCCCGGGCATTATCTGGGTGATGGCCCTGCTGGCGACGCTGCTGTCCCAGGAGAGCCTGTTTCGCAGCGACTTCGAGGACGGCACCCTGGAGCAGGTGACCCTGTCCCCGCAGCCGCTGTATTTCGCCGTGCTGGCCAAGACGGCGGTGCACTGGCTGGTCACCGGCCTGCCGCTGGCGCTGTTGTCGCCGCTGCTGGGCCTGATGCTGAACCTGCCCGCGGCCGGCTATCTGTGCCTGTTTGCTTCCCTGCTGCTGGGCAGCGCCAGCCTGAGCCTGATCGGCGCCGTCGGTGCCGCGCTGACGGTGGCCCTGCGCCGGCCCGGCCTGCTGCTGGCGTTGATCGTTATGCCGCTCTATGTGCCCGTGTTAATCTTCGGCACCGGCGCGGTACAGGCGGCCATCGACGGCTACGCCTACAGCGCCCAGCTGGCGATACTGGCCGCGCTGCTGGCTGCGGCGGCGGCACTGGCGCCCCTGGCGGCGGCGGGTGCCATTCGCATCAGCGTTGATAATTGATCTGGAGGTTCCCTTGGCCTGGCAATGGTTTCACCGCTTGGGTTCGCCGCGCTGGTTCTACGAGAGAACCGGCGTCTGGCTGCCGTGGTTGGCGCTGGCGAGCCTGGTATTGTTGACCGTCGGCAGCGTCTGGGGCCTCGGCTTTGCGCCGCAGGACGCCAAACAGGGCAACAGCTACCGCATCATTTATATCCACGTGCCGGCCGCGTTCCTGGCCCTGGCCGGCTACTACATTATGGCCATCAGCGGCGCCATAGGCCTGATCTGGAAGATGAAACTCTCCTTCGCGGTGATGCGCGCGGCGGCGCCCATCGGCGCTGTGTTGACTTTCGTCGCGCTGTTTACCGGTGCCATCTGGGGCAAGCCCACCTGGGGAACCTATTGGGTCTGGGATGCGCGTATCACCTCGATGCTGATATTGCTGTTCCTGTATATCGGCGTTATCGCGCTGGCGCGCGCCTTCAGCCGCGAACAGGTGGCGGACAAGGCCTGCGCTCTGCTGGCCCTGGTGGGTACGGTGAACATTCCGATTATCTACAAATCGGTGGATTGGTGGTTCACCCTGCATCAGCCGGCCACCATCAAGCTGACCCAGTCCAGCAGTATCGACCCGAGCATGTTTTACCCGCTGCTGACGATGATTGTCGGCTTCTATTGCCTGTACACCTGGACCCTGATTGCGCACACCCGCACCCTGGTACTGCAGCGGGAGTGGCGCACCCAGTGGGTGCAGCAGGAACTGGCGGAGGGCAATCGAGGTGGAGACTAAGGTGGAATTTCAGTTTGCCAGCCTGGCGGATTTCCTGGCGATGGACGGCCACGGCATCTACGTGTGGATCGCCTACGGAGTGACCGCTGCCGCGCTGATTGCCCTGGCTGTCTACCCGTCGTTGCGCCGCCGCCAGTTGCAGCGTGAGCTGCAGCGCCAGCAACGCATACAGCAGCGTCGGCAACAAGTGGAAAGTGACAGAATCAAAACAGCAGAGCCCGCGTAGGGTGCGCCGTGCGCACCAATTCCGAATCGGTTAATCCGGATCCCTGCTGGTGCGCACGGCGCACCCTACGAGCGAATTTCGAGAAAGTCGGAGTACAAAGAGAACCATGCACCCAGCACGCAAACAGCGCCTGATACTGGTCATAGTCCTGGTCGCCCTGTCCAGCGCCGCGGTGGGTTTCGTCACCTACGCGATGCGCAATAACATGGATTACTTCTACGCGCCCAGCGCCTTCGCCGCCGGCGAAGTGCCCTTCGAGAAGCGCATCCGCGCCGGTGGCTGCGTGGTGCCGGGCAGCGTGCAGCGCGCGTCAGACAGCCTGGACGTGCGCTTTGCGATTACCGACGGCGAGGCGGAGCTGGAAGTGGTGTTTGACAAGATACTGCCGGATCTCTTCGCCGAGGGTGAAGCGGCGGTGATTACCGGGCGCCTGCTGCAGAGTGGCACCCTGCGCGCTGACCAGGTGCTGGCCAAGCACGACGAAAACTACACGCCGCCGGAAGTGGCCGAGTCCATGGCTGCCGGTGCCAGCTGCGCGAATGGGGCGAAAACATGATCCCCGAGCTGGGCCACTTCGCCCTGATCGCCGGCCTGCTGCTGTCCCTGGCGCTCACCGCCGTGCCTCTGGCCGGCAGCTATAGCGGGCGGTCGCTGTGGATGGAGGCCGGCAGGCCACTGGCACTGGGGGTGCTGGCCTTCACCTTCTTTGCCTATCTCTGCCTTACCGCCGCCTTCGTGCAGAGCGACTTTACCGTCAACTATGTGGCGCAGAACTCCAACAGTATTCTGCCGCTGCACTACAAGATCACCGCGGTCTGGGGCGGTCACGAGGGCTCGATACTGCTGTGGCTGCTGATACAGGCCGGCTGGGCCGCGGCGGTGGCACTGTTCAGCCGTCAGCTGCCGGCTGAACTGGTGGCGCGGGTGCTGTCGGTGCTGGGCCTGGTGCTGGTGGGTTTCTTCCTGTTTATCCTGCTTACGTCCAACCCGTTCGATCGCACATTGCCTTTCCCGCCGCTGGAGGGCAGCGACCTGAATCCGCTGCTGCAGGATCCGGGCATGATCATCCATCCGCCGTTGTTGTATATGGGCTATGTGGGTTTCTCGGTGGCCTTCGCCTTTGCAATTGCCGCGCTGCTCGGCGGCCAATTGGATGCGACCTGGGCCCGCTGGGCGCGCCCCTGGACCGCGGTGGCCTGGGCTTTCCTGACCCTGGGCATTGCGCTGGGCAGCTGGTGGGCCTATTACGAGCTGGGCTGGGGCGGCTGGTGGTTCTGGGATCCGGTGGAAAATGCCTCCTTTATGCCCTGGCTGGTGGGAACGGCACTGATGCACTCCCTCGCCGTCACCGAGAAACGCGGCCTGTTCAAGAGCTGGACCATACTGCTGGCGATCTTCGCCTTCAGCCTGAGCCTGCTGGGTACCTTCCTGGTGCGCTCCGGCGTGCTCACGTCGGTGCACGCCTTCGCCACGGATCCGCTGCGCGGCGGTTTTATACTAGCTTTCCTGGCGGTTGTGGTCGGCCTGTCGCTGCTGCTGTTCGCGCTGCGCGCGCCGGCGGTCAGCGCCGGCAGTGTGTTTTCCTTCCGCGCCCGCGAGACCTTCCTGCTCGGCAACAATATCCTGCTGGTGCTGATCATGGGGGTGGTGCTGACCGGCACTCTCTACCCGCTGCTGGCTGATGCGCTCAACTGGGGCAAGATCAGCGTGGGCCCGCCGTTCTTCAATCTTTTCTTCGTGCCGCTGATGGCGCTGCTGTGCCTTTTGCTCGGCCTGGGTATCCACGCCAACTGGAAGGACAGCCGCTGGGACAGGCTGCTCGGCACCTGGCGACTGCCGCTGGCAGTCGCGGTGGTCGCGGCGCTGGCGCTGCCGTTTACGTTGGGTGAATTTCACTGGGGCGCTGCGCTGGGTATTTTTGTCGGCGTCTGGGTGACCGCGGCGAGCGTGGCCGACATGCTTGCCAGGACCCGCAATGCAGAGTCCGTTATCGCCGGCTTGCGGCGCCAGCGCGCCAGCTACTACGGTATGCACCTGGCCCATGTCGGACTGGCGGTGGCGGTGCTCGGTGTGGCACTGACCACCATCTACAGCGAGGAAAAAGACCTGCGTATGGGCGCCGGCGACAGCCACAGCGTGGCCGGTTACGATTTCCGTTTCGACGGCGTGCGTGTGGTCCAGGGGCCCAACTACCGCGCCTTCGAGGGTGTGCTTCACATAAGTAAAAATGGCAGCGCAGTGACCGAGCTGCACCCGCAGAAACGCAACTATTTCTCCGGCGGCAACACCATGACGGAGGCGGCCATCGACTCTGGGCTTTTCCGCGATCTTTATGTCGCCCTCGGTGAGCCGCTGGACAATGACAACCCCAACGGCGACTGGGCGGTGCGACTGCAGTACAAGGCATTTGTGGTGTGGATCTGGCTGGGTGCACTGCTGATGGCGATCGGCGGCGGTATCGCGGTGGCGGACAAGCGCTATCGCAAGGTCAAGGCGGCCCGGAGGGCGCCTGTGGATGCCGGCCTGGCAACGGCATAAGGGAAATATTTCAATACAATGGCAAGGTTAAAACTGTTTCTGCCGCTGATGATTTTCGTCGCGCTGGCGCTGCTGTTCTGGCGCGGTCTGTTCCTGAATCCGCAGGAGATGCCATCGGCGCTGCTGAACAAGCCAGTGCCGGAATTCTCTCTGCCGAAGGTCGCCGACAGCGAAAAGCTGCTGCAGAAGACCGACCTGCCCGATGAGCCGTTGCTGCTGAACGTCTGGGCCACCTGGTGTATCGCCTGTCGGGTGGAGCACCCCTACCTGAACAAACTGGCCCAGGAGGGGGTGCCCATCGTCGGTGTCAACCTGAAGGACGACGACGCCGAGGCACAGAAGTGGCTGGACAAGTTCCACAACCCCTATCTGTTCAGCATTGCCGACCGGGAGGGGCGCCTGGCCCTGGATCTGGGTGTCTTCGGTGCACCGGAAACCTTCCTCGTCGATGCCGAGGGCACCATTCGTTGCAAGCACGTGGGCGTGGTCGACGACCGCGTCTGGCAGACCAAGCTGCAGCCCCTGTACCAGAGACTGAAGACACAACATTGGGACGAGTTTGCCGGTGAGTTATCAGATTCCCTGCTCTCCCGTTGTCAGTGAAACCGAGGAAAAGAAAAGCCGTTTTATCTGCTGGCTGGGGCCGATGCGGGATAAGGTGGCTTTTCAACAGCAGTTGGATGCGGCTCGCGCCCGGTACCCGGACGCCAGCCACCACTGCACCGCCCTGGTGATCGGTAACCCGGCCAACCCGGAAGTCATGCAGTCCGACGACGACGGCGAGCCCGGTGGTAGCGCCGGGCGGCCGATGCTGGAACTGCTGCTTAAACAGGAAATCGGCAATGTCGGCGCCATAGTCACCCGCTATTTCGGCGGCACCAAGCTGGGCGTCGGCGGCCTGATGCGCGCCTATCGCGGTGCCGTTGGCGCGGCGCTGCAGTCCGTCGATCTGAAGCCCTTTATCCCTTTGCTGCAGGTGCAGATTGCCTGCGATTTTGCCCAGGAATCCCGCCTGCGATTTCTCGCTACCCAACACCTGGGCAGTTGTGAAGAGACCGAGTACAGCGACAGGGTAACCCTGAGCCTCAGTTTGCCCCGGGATCACTGGCCGGAACTGAAAGAGCGGCTACTCGCGGAAGCATTTGAAATTCGTGCAGTCGTCGAATAAACATCACCTCTCTACTTCCTTTTCTTCTAATGCTGCGCCCGCTTGTCATCTATTTATTCGGCAGGCTTTCAGAAACATTTATTGATCTTTCGCGCCGTTCGAAATGTTACTGCTAGAAGTCGAAAAAATTAAACTACCGGGCAGGCTTTTTTAGTATTAGCGTTTGTATCTGAATAATTTCGTATAAATTGCTCAGCTAATATCGGGAGATGTTCCGTATAAGGAGCGGGGAAGATTTTACCGGACGGGAATCTCCGTATTTTCTGCGTTGGATCACAGCATCTGTCTTTGCGGCAATATGCTCTTGCTTTAGAATTTTGACCTTCACGGAAGAGGCGCGGAACAGGTTAAGGGACTATCCATGCAATTGAATATAGAGAATCGCCAGGGCGTGCGCTATCGGGTCAGAATGGGATGGGCGTACCAGGCGGGCTTTGCGGGAAATACCGACGCCCTCCAGTTGCTCGAGAGTTTCGACAAAACAGCACCCGAGCAGTTTTCCGACCGGTCCCTCTGCTTTGCCCGCCAGACCCCCGACCCCACCGCCCCCGGCGGCCGCCGGGAATTTGAAAGCCGCACTCTGCTCGACCCCTACGCCGGCGCGCCGGGTCACCTGAGCGAACGGCAGAAGAAAATCTACCTGGCCCTGGCCGACAATCGCCTGGTTATCGAGGAAAACCCGCTGGGGGAAGATGACCTGGCGGAGCAGCAATCCATGCTGCTGCCGAGAATCCGCATGGGCCTGCAACAGATTATTGCCGAAGAGCGGGCCGAGGCGGCGCGCATCCAGCAGGAACATGAACAGCGCAATGCGCTGGAAAAGGTGGGTGCCTATATCGAGCGCGGCGCCATCGGTTTCGGTAATTACGCCTGGGACCTGGCCGTGTGGACCAAGGATGTGGCCGAGGTGGCGGCACTGATCAGCCCCATGCGCCAGGCCAGTGCTGCGGCCTCGGCCGCCGTCGACTACGCCCTCTACGACAAGCCGCTGGAGCAGTCCGCCCGCGAGCAGCTGGCCCAGGTGCACAGGGAAATCGTCGACGTGCTGGGCTTCGACCCCAGCAAGATTTCCGTGGAGCAGCTGGAGCAGGCCTTCGAGATTGCCCAGTTGGTGTACGACGAGCCGACCCTGCGCGGTGCCGTCACCCAGTTTGCCCGGGACTATGTGAAGGCCCAGCACAGCCTGGAACTCACTGAACTGGCCGGCGGCGGTGTATTCGAAATCATCCTCACCATAGTACTGGCGGCAGTGACCGGCGGCGTCGGCGCCGTGGCCAGTATGGCGAAGAACGCGCGACTGCTCGCGCGCTTCAAGGGCATTGGCGAACTGATGATGGACTTCGCCAGGGCCCGCAAGCAGCGCCTGGCCCTGGCCAAGACCCGCGGTGCCCAGACTCAGGGCACCAAGTTTGCCGACCTGGAATCCGTCGACGCGCCCGAGTCGCAGGCGCCCGCCGCGGCGCCGGCGCGCAAGTCGAGTGCCGCCGCTGCCGCGGGCGGGGATTCCGAAGCGGGTAGCGGCGCCCAGAGTGCGGGCGGGCCCAGCGAGGCGGACAAGACCAACAGCGACACAGGCCAGAACCAGAACGGCGAAACCAGCCAGTGCAACGCCAATGCCTGCGAGGGCGGTGAACCGATCAACCTGAAAACCGGTGAAGAGCGCCTGACCCTGGTGGATGCGGTACTGGACGGCCCGCTGCCGCTGACCGTCGCTCGAACCTACCGCAGCAGCAACCCGAAGGATTTCGGACTGGGTCACGGCTGGACCCACACCCTCTGCGAGCGCTTGGAATATCGCGGCAAGGGCAGGGCGCTGCATTTCCACGATGCCGAAGGTCGGGTCATCGCGCTGCCGATTCCCGGCGCCAGCGGCCGCAGCCACAATGTGGTGGAGCGGCTCAGCCTCACCCGCATCACCGACGAGCATTGGGTGATTGCGCCCTACGGTGCGCCCAACGGTGTGCAGAAGCACTTCAAGGCCGCCGATCCCTTCTCCGAGTACCTGGACCTGGCGGAAGTCCGCGACGGCTACGGCAATGGCTATCTCTTCCACTATATTGACGGGCGCCTGATCTGTGTCGAGAGCAGTCTCGGCGAGGCGCTGCACATCAGAGCAGCGGGCAAGCGCATAGGCGCAATAAAGAAAGAGACCCACGACGGCCAGATTGCGACTCTGGCCAGCTACCAATACAGCGACGAAGGCGACCTGATCGAAGCGGCCGATGCCGACGGCCACAGCGAGCGCTATCGGTACCACAATCACGTCATCAAGCAGCGCACGCTGAAGAGCGGTTACAGCTTTCACTTCGAGTGGGACGCCGAAGGCCCCGGCGCCCGCTGCCTGCGCCAGTGGGGCGATCCCATCGACGGCCAGCCCACCTACAGTTACCAGTTCGACTGGGACGACGACGGCAAGGGCGTGACTGTCACCGACACCCGCGGAGGCGTGGAGCGCTACCGCTTCAACGAGCGCGCCCTGCCCATCTACCACCGCGACCCGGAGGGGGGCGAAAGGCTCTACAGCTACAACGCACTGGGGCAGTTGACCCGGGCCCAGCTGCCCGGCGACGAAGGCGTCCTGCGCGAGGAAGTCTACGAATACGACAGTCACGGCCGCCTGATCAAGAAAATCGACGCGGCCGGTGGCGAGCACCGCATTGAGTACAACGCCGAGGGCCAGCCGGAGAAAATCACCAACCCCGCCGGTCACAGCTGGCAGCGCCGCTACAACGCCAGCGGCCAGATCACCGAAACCATAGATCCGCTCGGCCAGGCGACAAAGTACAACTACAACCCCATAGGACTGGTGGGTAGCGTCACCGATCCCCTAGGCAACGCCACCCGCTACCTGTGGAATTCCCAGGGCAGGCTGACCGCCGTGCAGGACCCGATGGGCCGCTCGCAGCACTATCGCTACGACAGTGCCCAGCGCCTGGTGGAAGTGCAGCACGCGCCCAATCAGAGCACCGATTACGAATACGATGCCCAGGACCGCATCAGCGCGGTCACTGCACCAGATGGCGCCCGCACCCAATACCGCTACAATCCCCAGGGCCTGGTGGCGGAAATTGTCGACGCCGAGGGCCGCAGCACCCGCTACAAATACGACGGCCTCAGCCAGGTCAGGGCGCGCACCAACCCCGACGGCAGCCGCCTCGAATACCACTACGACGGCGAGCGCAACCTGGTCGGCCTCACCAACGAAAAGGGCGAGCGCTACCAGCTCAAGTACGATCTCAGTGAGCGACTGATCGAGGAAGTCGGCTTCGACGGCCGCGTTACCCGCTACGCCTATAATCGCGCCGGTCACCTGGTCAGCAGCCGCGCCGTTACCGACGCCGATACCGGCAAGGGTGTAGATACCGTCTTCGAGCGCGACGCCTTCGGACGGCTGCTGGAGGAGGTCACACCGGACGGAGTCACCAGCTTCCGCTACAACCGCGCCGGCCAGATGGTCGAGGCGGAAAACGCCCACCGCAAACTGCGCTGGGAATACGACGCCTGCGGCAGAGTGACCGCCGACTGGCAGGACCAGGCAATAATCCGCCACAGCTACGACGCCGCCGGCCACCGCATCGCCAGCACGCTGCCCGACGGCGAAGTATTGAAATTCTCCTTCAACCCAGCCGGCCAGTTCGAGAGCCTGCACCGCCGCCCCGCCGGCGCTGAAGCCGAGCAGCTGCTCACGTCAATTGCTCGGGATGAGTTGGGCCGCGAAGTGCAGCGCCAACACGGCAACGGCCTGGCGAGCGAGCGCGACTATGACCCCCAGGGCCGCCTGCAGAAATTGCGCCTGGGCAAAGCCGCCGGCCCAGTCGCCAATCCCGTGCAAAAGCCGGTGCACGAACGTGGCTACAGCTACAACGCTGCCGGCCAGCTTGCGCAGATAGAAGACAGCCTGCGCGGCACCCGCAACTACCACTACGACGCCCTGGATCGCCTCACCCAGGTTGAGGGCCCCAACCCCGAACACTTCGTCCACGACCCGGCCCACAATATCCTCGCCGCCGCCGGCACTGCGGATGAGGCACAGCAACAGGCGGGTACGACAGAAGTCAGCGGCAACCGCCTGGCCTTCCGCGGCGACACCCACTACCGCTACGACGTCCACGGCAACCGCATCGCCGCGCTGCGCGGCAAGGGCCAAAAGCTACAGACCCGCTATCACTACAACAGCCGCCAGCAGCTGGTCCGCGTTGAACAACTGAAAGTAGAGCTGGGCGGGGAAGAGCAGCTGCAGCGGGAGACGCTCTACCAGTACGACCCACTGGGCCGGCGCATACGCAAGCAGGATTCTGGCAAGCGTATCGACTTCCTCTGGGATGGCGATGTACTGCTGCGTGAAACCTCGCGTGATATACAGACGGGACAGGACCTGAAGGCGCGTACTTACTACTTCGAGCCGGGTACCTTCAAGCCTGTCGCCCTGAGTGAAGGCGGGGAGATCTATCACTACCACCTGGATCATCTGGGCACGCCGGATGCGCTGACGGATGGCAGTGGTGAGGTGGTTTGGAGTGTCAGTTACCGGACCTATGGCAATGTGGCGATTGCGCACTGTGAGGAGATAGAACAGCCGCTTCGGTTTCAGGGGCAGTACTTCGATGAGGAGACTGGGCTGCATTACAACCGGTTTAGGTATTATGATCCGGAAGTGGGGCAGTTTGTTACACAAGACCCGGTTGGGTTAATTGGGGGCGTTAATAACTATCGGTATGTTCCAAACCCAGTTGCGTGGCTTGATCCATACGGATTGACTTGTAAAGAAGCTATTTCTGACCCATCTCGCTTACTTCCTGCACCCAAAGACTCTAATCCTTGGATGCCTGATACTCCTATTGAAAGTGATGTTGTTGGGGCTGATGGATTAATAGTGTACAGAGCACATGGAAATGGCAGGGCTACAGGGGGGTGGGTCACATTGGAGCCGCCTCCAAACCAAGCCTATGTCCGGTCTGAGCTTGCTGTAGCTCCCGAGTGGAACGATGCAACACAGTTTTCTAAGATTAAACTGGCTCCAGGGACTCGTTATCAGTCGGGGATCGCTGGTCCTCAAAACTTCCTTGGTGGGACGGGTGGGGGGCATCAAATACAGGTGTTAAATTTTGAAGATATCCTGAAACAGGAAGTTCTTGAAACATACCCGTTACCAGAATAGGTTATATATGGCTCATCTTTCCATGAAGTCTCCAAGTAAAAATAAATCAGTTTATCTAACTTTTAAAAGGGAAATTCATTTTGGTCCTATGCTTTTTAATGCGACCTTTGAAGGTTTCAAGATAAATGAAGAGTTAGATACGATAACGGAAGATTTATGTTGGAGTGACGATGAGCATTATTTGGCTGTGGTTGAGGTTTCATTTGATAGTGTTAGTAAATCAAATATAAGTCGGTTGAAGCTTATCGATACCATTACGGGAACAGTCAGTACTGTTGATATTAGGAGTGGGCAAATAATACCAAAATCAGTTTCTAATACAGGCGATGTAAAATACTAAAAGTAAGGCTATGGAAGCTAAATAGTGTCGGTCCATAAGCGCGCAACTCACTGAAAAAAGGGCCACTTACGGATTTGGCGCTAGCTAAAAATCCGAATAATGGAGTATGGGATTTGAAATTTAAAGAGTTATTTTTCTCAAAAGAAAAATTTTTCTCCGTGGGAATTGAAGAGGGAAACGATACATATTATATAGCTATTCCTGTAAGCAATAGGAGGGCCGATTACGAAGAATGTTATAAGCTAGATAAAGAAATTTTTGAGTCTCATAAGAACAATCTCGAAGAGCTTGAGTATATCGCAGAAGAATGCAGAAAAAGGAAGCGAGACTCCGATTTGTTCATGGCGCCCGGAGAGGATCGGGGGGTGCCGCTTTGAGAACGGAAAGGACATCAGTGATCGAATAATTATTGGTCAATTGAACCATTTATCTGCCTTGCAGTTATCTTTCCTACTGACGCTACTTCTCCTTCATTCTATCAATTTGAGCACATTTGCTTCCCTAAATGGGGTCAATTCGATATAAATTGAGTGCCGATAACAATCCTGGTAGGTTAAATTTTAATCTGTCGCGTAAAAAGAATAATAGCTGCTTAGGAGAGGAAAAGTGCCTGCTACCGCGTTACTAGGAATGACCACGCCATCTGGTTGGAAGGTGATAGAGCAGTTAAACAATACTCTTGGTTCAGGAGGGAATTTTTGCTGTAGATATATTGCTGAATCTAAAAATGGCCAGATTGGGTTCTTAAAAGCAATGGATCTCACGAGAGTGGTTGGGCGAGGTTTGGAGGCCATTCATCGATTAGTAGGGGAATATCTATTCGAAAAGGAGATACTTTTTTATTGTAAAGATAAGAAGATGACAAAGGTAGTGACGCCTTTGGATGCAGGAGAATTGAAGGTTCCAAACTTTAGCCCTCCTCTCGACCAAGTTTATTATGTGATTTTTGAATGCGCAGAAGGTGATTTGCGACAGCAGCACTTGGAGTCCTCAACCAAATCTTGGTTGGCTGCATTTTCAGCATTGCATCAAGTTGCAATCGGAGTTCATCAATTGCACAAAGCTGGAATAGCGCATCAAGATATAAAGCCATCAAATATTCTATGTTTTGAGGAGAGTTTATCGAAAGTATCGGATTTGGGTCGGGTTACTGATAAAAATGCTAAATCGCCTTTCTCTGGAATGGAATTCACTGGTGATCGCTCATATGCGCCCATAGAGCTACATTTTGGAGTTCAAAGCCCCGAATTTTCAGATCGCTTTTACTCTGACATTTATATGGTTGGAAGCTTAGCTTTTCACTTGGTTTCTGGTGCCCAAATCACACCCTTTATATTGCAAGAATCTCAGTCAATGGTTCCAAATATAAGAACTATGTCATATGTTGATGCCCTTCCATTTTTGACGACCTCATTTGCTGCAGTTCTTGGGCATTTTCGCGCAGAGTGTACCAAATTTTTTGGTGGGAAAATATCGGATCAGCTTGTCACTATCTTTTTTGAAATGTGTCATCCCGATAGAGATAAGCGAGGATCTCCAAAGCATACTTTGAAGTTGGCTCGGTTGTCGATGTCAAGATATGTCGGTTTGTTTTCAACAGTGTTGAGAACTGCGCATATGCAGAGGGTCCCTTAGGTATGAATAGAGTCATTTTAAGAAATAATAGGCAACTTATACCAAGATGGCATACTTCAAAAAAAGCATTTCGCATGCTTTTTCCCACTGTAGGGCAAGAAAATTTCCCTAAAGTTGAAGCTTCTGATTTTAGGCTGGAACCTTCTGTTGAACAATGGAAGAGCAATCGAAATATAAACAATGCGTTAGACCTATATTTGCGCTTATGGCAAGCTGGAATTTCTGACCATGAAGCAATTCCTGAGATTTACAGTTATTTAGAAGAGAACAGAGCTAGCCTCTCATCTGTTGTTTCAAACTTGCTCTTTCCTGAAGATAAGTCTCTGGAATTTGGTGGTGGTCAGTATGTGATCAGGAAAGACTTGGTAAGTCAAATTATTGGACAGCTTAAAAAGTCGGTTAGAGAATATCCTGATGATCCACTTTCTTGGATGGATTTGGCATTTTATTACTCTGTAACAGGGGATAACGAGAAGTCCAGAAAGTGTGCAACCATTGGTTCTAAGCTGGCTCCTAGTCATCCATTTGTTGCTAGAACTTATAGCCGGTATTTAGTTCATCATGAAGAGGGTGATGCTGCTTTGGCTGCTTTAAGGCGGACAGGACTAGTTAAGAGCCATCCGTTGATAGCAAGTGCGGCGTTGTCAGTAAGCTCTGTTTTTGAGTTGAGCAGAGTGGATGTTAAATCCGCAAAAAAAATTATGTCTAGTTATTCTGGGCATCCAGTAATGCTATCTGATCTGGCTGCTTCATTAGGTACTTTAGAAATAAAAAATGGTGCATTAAAAAATGGGAAGAAGCTTCTAAATTTTGCGCTTTCGAACCCTTCCGAAAACGCTGTTGCTCAATGTCAGTGGTTGTACCATAAGCATGGTATTTATTTGTCTGAATCAAAGAATTTATCAATTAAATCTATTGAAGGTGAGGCAACCTTGTCTTATGTGGAGGGAAGGTTTGCTGAGTGTAGAGAAAATTTGTTAGGTCTTTATGCGTTTCAGCCTTTTAGTGAGTCTCCGATAGTTGATGCCGGATATATGAGTATTGTAGCTTTGAGAGATCCTGGTTTCGTAGTTAAACTTTCCGAGGGCAGAGTTCCATCTTCTAGCATGAGTTTTTTGGAATTAAACAATCTTATCGTAGCTAAAGCTCAGTTAGGGATGGTTGATCAGTTGAGTATAGAGCTTCGTCATTTGAGTGAAAAGTTGGATAAGAGTAATGAAAATTTAGCGGCAACTTACCTCGCGACATTGGGGTTGTGTGAATTTTCTAGGGGTAAGGCTTGTTTGGGTAGTGCTCTGTATGAAAAGTCAATAGAAAAATTCATTGAGAGTAAAAGTGAGCATGGCGAGGCTTTGGCAAAACTTTTTTATGCAGAGCAGATATCAAAATTAGATCCGAAGAAATCGGATTTTCTGAGGTCTTCAGCATTGGAGATTGCGAAAAGGAATAAGTACCTTGAAATGGTAGAATCTCTCAAGCCGTCGATTTCTCTAGTCAGCAGAGTGATGGGCCGCTTTCTGGAGTAGTTGTTACCAAAGGAACTGGACACCCACAAATTTAAAGACAAGTGTTAGGTAGGTTTTTCAGGTGTGGCTGAGTCTGGACTTTCCGGCTGAAATGATTGGTTTTTTTTGAATTGGTGCTTTGAAGCACCAAAAGTCGTTATGCAGATGTAAGCCGCCTTCGCAGACAACCTGTGGGGGCTTTTTAAAGTAGAAGTAATTGATTAGGTCGCGGGCGGAGAAAGGTAGCGCTCGCAGTCTCGGATGCCGTGCGTCCAGCGCTTGCCGAGCTGCTCGCAGGCTGTGCGCACTGAGTGGGCGGCGCCGACCAGAGACTTGAAGCGACTCTCGAAATTTCGGTTGAGGTAGAGCCAGTGCCGGGGATCTATCTGCAATCGGTCGAGAATCGACGGCAGCCTGCTATCGATGGCTCCGCGCTTGCCCTCCGTAGAATCCGCCCGCTCAAGTCCACCAGCTCCAGGTAGTCCTGCAGCGGGAGTGTTTTGTTTGATGGGTTTCCTGTTTTGCTTGAATATGATTAGGGGTTTTAATGTCCAGAAAATTTATTACTTACGAAGAGTATAAATCACATGCATATTCAGTGTGGTTTAGCATTGGTGAAGCTTCAGATCTCGCCAAATCTATGATCTTTGATTTTGGGCGTGAACCTGATGTGCTAACCCCTTTGGATCGGGGGAAAGATTGGCTATTTAGCGAGTTATGTAAATTTCAACCTAAAACAGGTAAGTTGTTGCTCGAAGGTGGAGAATTGTTTGTTGGGAGTAGAGTTCCCATTCGCCCCCCGAAAAAGGTTGGCGACTCACCTAAAGGGCTATTGTCACTTTACATAGAGGTCCAGGGTAAGTTAGTGCAAATCGGTATTCCTCGCCCGAGTATTAGAGATCGTCAGACAATGGCAGATGACCTGCCGATGGCTATAAGAAATGGATACTATGGGAAGAGACTTATAGATGGGTTAACGTTGGTATTGGATACAGCATCGCTTCCCAATGGTAGGCTTTTACCAATACCCATTGCATGCGGCTGGTCGATAATCAATCACTGGTCTAAAGCCTTAAAGTTGGATAAAAATATTCTAGATAAAATAGTTAAAACTTTGGAGCTTGAGCAGAATAAGGATGGTAATTACTATGATCTAAGATCATTTTTGGTTCATTTTCCTAGTGATTGTTCAGATATTTCTGATAGTGACGTTTTATTTTTACATCAGCCCAAGAAACAGATTATTCATATGGGAAATGGCGATATTGCAAATATTAGAGTACTTGATAAATATAGTGAAGCAATTGATCAGTATTGTACTCATACCATATTGAATAAACCGGAAAGATTCAATTTTGAACCGTTTTTTTCGAAACAAAAAATACTTGGATGATAAGTTTCCTGTGGAAATAGGGAGGGTCAGAATTCTGTGTCAGCAGAAGTGGAACGCCCGAGAATCGAAGCAAGAAATTGGATGCCCACAAATTGAAACTGTAGAAAGAACCACAAATTGGACACCCATAAATTGAAAGACAAGTGTCATGTAGATTTTTCAGGTGTGGCTAAGGCTGGACTTTCCGGCTGAAATGGTTGGGACTTTTTGAAGTGGTGCTTTGAATCGTCAAAAATCGTTATGCAGATGTAAGCCACCCTCGCAGGTTGCCTATTTAACAATATATAGATTTCCACCGACAAAGCCAACGACAAGAGCTTTCGCTTTTCGTAACTAACCGACGTTACTGCGACATGACTGTAGATAACGTCGAGCAATATTGATTAAAGTGATCAGTGCTTGACCTTACAAGCGTAACAGTAGAGCTTTATCAGAACTGGCAATTTAGGCCGATAGCTGACATGGTGGTCTATGAGGTGAGCGTCAAGTCGCGGAGCACAAAACTGATTCACCATTGTATAGTATCCCACTAAATTAGTAGAAGGTGACGAGCCGCTGATCGCAGAATCTTAGTCTCTTATCGTTTAATTATTGAACGCGCCCTTATAAAAAGGTTATTTTATTCTAGTAGTTAGCGTTTCATTTTAAGGAAAGAAGGAATATAACATTCATGTTTAAAATTTTTATTAGTGCGCGTTACTTAAAGACCTTTATCAGTAGCGTCACGGTATATTTGGCAATGATATCGGTAAGTGTATCGGCAGGAGAAACTGAAGATTTTGTCAATAAACTCAAAACACACTATGAAAAAACAAGGTCAATTAAGAAGTTCTCACTGAACTATCACTTCTTGAATAAACAATATAGATCCCATGATTACTGGGACTATCAAGCACCCGATAGAGTCTTGTCCGTACGAATGGTTGAAGTCGATCTAGAAAAAAAGCACTTTTACGACAATGACATACTTTATTCTCCAGGTGGGCAGATACTCGATAGAGTCCAGTTCCAAAATGATACACACAGCTATTACTATGAAAAAAATGGCAACTTTTTAGGCAAGCGTTACTTTAATGAAGGCATGGGTAATTTTGATCGATTTGTAAGCTACAATGCCTTGAATATCGATTTTCTAGCAATAAGACCCCTGCTTGACGAAGCCAATATTAAAAGCAATATTACCCTTCGCCAAGATAGAAAATCAGCAACAACCACCCTTACCCATAAAAATGCTAATGATCACATTGTCGATTATGAATTTGATAATAGCACGCTACAACTATTAAAAATAAACAATAAAACAAGGCAAGCAATTTTTATCTATGATGACTATCAAACGACAAGAGGCCTCACTTTTGCTCGCTCGGTAAACAAATATTATAACGGCGCAAAGGAACCCGCTTACATAAGTTTCAATGATAAATTTGAAATCATTGAGGAAGTAGACGCTGCCAAACTTCAACTGCCACAAGGATACGGCCCAGAAGTTAAACCGGGTGATGGCGTTTTAGTCGCAAAAGAAATCGCACAAGACCTTTATGTTATTACCGACTCTGGTGGTTGGCGCAACAGTTTATTTAAAGTGAATGGCGATGAGATAATGGTTTTTGGTGCCGCCGGCTATCCCGAATTATCAACAAAAACAATTAAGCTTATTGGTGAACAGTTTCCAACTAAGAAAATTAGCGCGATTCATGTAACCCATGCGCAAGAAGCTGATATTGCAGGTCTCACCGTTTATGCTGAACATGGTATTGAGATGCTTGCCGATGAATATAGTATAGCAGCCATCAAAGCCTACCCAGACTTTGCAAACGATATTCACAGGTTCAAATTCCGCACCATTGAACACGAACAAGTTATTGATGGCGC
The DNA here is from genome assembly GCF_014904815.1 of Microbulbifer taiwanensis. Taxonomy (GTDB): domain Bacteria; phylum Pseudomonadota; class Gammaproteobacteria; order Pseudomonadales; family Cellvibrionaceae; genus Microbulbifer; species Microbulbifer taiwanensis. Next base: position 437 of record NZ_JACZFR010000034.1, on the reverse strand, counting down.
AAGCTTTTATGTTTTGGAAAGCATGCACGCTAAACGACAAAGCTTTGTTTATTTCGAAGACAGTGGCATAATTTTCCAAGCAGATTTTCTTAACATTGCGTTCGATAATACCGTTCCTAAATTAATACCCAATTACACTCGAACCTTTATCGATTTCATCCGCAGTAAAAAGCTTAAGTTCAACCGCATTGTTGGCAATTATAAAAATAATAATATTTCAGTTGAAGTGGTAAATAAAACCTATAACGCCATGATGTAACCTGAATTTGCTCAGGCTGTACAGTAACGGTATTCACCTGACAGTTTCCTCTCAGTGAAGGTTAGCCCCCCAAGGCACCAAGAGATTGTCCACGCCAATCACCCATATACAAAAAAAGGCCCGGGCCTTTCTGGCAGGGGCTTTTTGTTTTAGGGGGGGCGGGGGGGGGGGGGACCCC
>NZ_JACZFR010000033.1 GCF_014904815.1 Microbulbifer taiwanensis | reverse complement strand
AGAGATTGCCCCCCCCAACCCCCCAAATCCAAAAAACGCCCTGCTCTTCCGAGCAGTGCTTTTTTGTATATGGCGGACCGGACGGGACTCGAACCCGCGACCTCCGGCGTGACAGGCCGGCATTCTAACCAACTGAACTACCGGTCCGCGGTAGGTGCACTCCCTCGAAGGAGTGGTGGGTGGTACAGGGGTCGAACCTGTGACCTACGGCTTGTAAGGCCGCCGCTCTCCCAACTGAGCTAACCACCCGTGTCAGGGGTTGCGTATCTTAATGAAAAATTTTGTCTGGTCAACCCGAATTCCTGCGTCCCTGGAAAGGCAGGGGGTGGCTGAAGCGGGAAACCGGTCACTGCCCCGGTATTCCAAGTGCGGTAGCATTGCCGCATCTGAAACCTGGGAGATGATCCATGAAGCAATGTTGGATACTGGTTGGTGTGCTGGCACTGGCGGGCTGCCAGAATATGGAAGCTGTTTCGCCCTGGGTCGACGTGGGCAACCAGATCGCCAAGAATGCGGGCTACGACACCGATTCCCGACTGGCAAGGGGTATCAAGGATGTCCTGCACACAAGCACCGACCGCGCCAGCACCAGCCTGTCTCAGGCCGGTGCATTCCGCTTGCAGCTCCCTGCGGCGGCGCGGCCAGTGGCCGATAGTCTGCGCCAGTTCGGCTTTGGCAGTTATGTGGACCAGCTGGAAACCGCAATGAACCGGGGCGCGGAGCAGGCGGTTGGCGAGGCCGCGCCGGTGTTCAAGCAAGCGATTACCGGCATGAACGTCAACGATGCCCTGGGCATTGTCCGCGGCAGTGATACCGCGGCAACCGATTACTTCCGCGGGCAAACCGAAGGTGTACTGCGTCGGCGCTACCAGCCGATTGTGGAGGCCAGCCTGCGCAAGACCGGCTTCTACGATCAGTACAAGAGTATGTTGGCGGTCTACGATCAATTGCCGATCGCCAACAAGCCCAGTATGGATCTGGAACGCCATGTGATCGACAGCAGCATGGCGACGCTGTTTAGCCGAATCGGCGAAGAGGAGGCATTGATCCGCAAGGATCCTGTCGCCCGCGGCAGCGTGCTGATTGGGCAGGTTTTTGGGGTGGAATAGGGATAATTACTCAGGTTCCCTTATTTCTGGCTGCTGCACTCTATTAACTGCCTGAGCCCGCTTTGGGTGAGCTCTTGATTTTCTACCTATCGGGGCTCGCAGTCTGCGGCGCGACAATCCGATATCAAGCTGGCAGGGCTAGTGGGCCACTGATGTCCGCGGCGGGCCAAAGACGGCCGCAAAGCCGCCGCCGGCAGTGCGAAAATTGGTAGTCTGCCCCTGGTAGAGGCGGGCACAGGTCAGCAAATGCTCTCCGCCGTAAACATAGGTGCGCACATCGAACTTCAGCGGTTTGCCTTCCGCCTCCAGGTAACGCTGTGCAGCGGGCACGTAGGCCTGGGCCAGATAGTCGCCTTTCTCCAGCAGTTGCTGCCAGACACAGCGGGTTAACTTGTCACCGCGGTAGGCGGCCTTGCTGCCGTAGCCGCTGTAGGGCTTGAAAAAGTACTGTTTGCGCCGCGCCCACAGGACTTCCGCATTCTCGGCGGTGAGTGCTATAGACTCGGGTACCGACATTTGTAATATCGAGCGGGTTTCCGCGTCGACACCTATATCCGTCAGCCACTGATCGTCGCTGAGGAGGATCAGGTTGCGTTTGTTGGCGTAGAGCAGGTGGTGGCGTGGATTCGGGGTAACCACGGCGGCATCCGCCAGGTAGGCGTCGCGCAGCGGGCGGCTCTGGAGTTCGCTCAGGGGGAAATCCGTGAGGCGGTTGTAGACGAGATTGAACGGCCTGCCATCGAAGCACAGCCTGTCGCTGTCGAAGTGCAGTTGTTCGGGCGCGGCGATTTCGCAGTCGATGCCCAGGTCGCGGAGCCAGTTGCGGAACAACAGGAACTCCGGATAGAGATACTGCTGCTGCGGCGCCTCATCGACAATCAGCACGCTTTCGAGTGGTTGTTCACCGCGCGCCAGTCGCCACTCGCTGCGGAACATGGCCTCGAAGCGGCCCAACACGCGCTCCAGTTGCCAGTCGCCCAGGTGGTCGCGCACCGGGTCGCAGCAGAAGTGCTGGCTGTGGGTCATCAGTGCGCTGAGAAAGGCTCCACCGGCATTGGTATTGATTTCGATCAGGCTGGCCCCATCCGCCGTCGGGTGGAAATCAATACCCGTAAACAGGCCGCGGGTGCCCTGGTCGGGGTATCGATGCAGGTCCGGGATCTGTTCGGCGAAGGCCGGCAGGCTGATCACTTTATCCACTGCGCGTACCGTTTCCGCCATTGCCTTTTGCTGAACTCCGCTGATAAACGCGCCATAAGGTGCAAACAACTGCTCGCGTCCAAGCATGGGGTCAAGGGATAGTTTGTACTGGTGCAGCGACCGGCGCAGTTGCGCTTCCAGTGCATCCCGATCGAGGGTAATGCAGTGGCAGTAGCGGTTCAGTTCGGTGGCGGGCATGGCGGAGTTCCTGGTGGTTTTCTCACTGTTATGGGGGTGGATGGAAGGGTGTCAAGTGCTTGGTCGGGACCGTCTGACGGAGGCGATGGAAGCCTGTGTGGGCTTGCCCCTGCAGTCGCCTGGCGATACTTTTGGGGCGTGTACAGGTGGGACAACATTGTAGGGGTTGCCAGTATTGACACCGAGGCGGCGCAGGAGGATTAGAGTTATCGACTTTCCCGGGGAAACAATACATCGACTGAAGCCTATTACCTTCTGGCCCGCGCTGATCGGCATAATGTTGGTGCTGACATTGACCGCCGCGGATGAGCGGCAGTTTGTAGAATTCACCACGTCGATCAATTCCGTCATCATCGATAACTTTTCCGCGCTGTTTCTCTATTCGGCCTTGGCGCTGCTGGGGCTGTGCGTCTATGTGTTTGTGTCGCCATTGGGGAAGGTACGTATCGGCGGGGCAGGGGTTGCGCCCATCTACTCACCGTTTCGCTGGTTTGCGGTGTCGCTTACCACGGTTATCGCCATGGGTATTCTGTTCTGGGCGGTGGCCGAACCGGTGGTGCACTTCCGTGAGCCGCCGGCGTTCATTGATATAGAGCCGGGCAGTGCTGCGGCCATGGCATTTTCCATGTCCACTGTGTTTGTACACTGGACACTTGCGCCCTATGCAATTTACACCGTTGCCGCGCTGACCTTTGCGCTCGGCTTCTACAACTGCGGCTACGGATTCTCCGTGGGATCCCTGCTGCGACCTCTATTGGGCAGGTATCTAATCGAGCCCGTTGCGCAGCTGGTCGATGGGCTGGTGTTGTTTGCGGTGGTGGTGGGTATGTCCGCAGTGCTGAGTGCCGGCCTGCTGTTGATTGGCGATGGTCTGCAGTACCTGTTTGCGATCCCCAAGTCGCCCGCCCTGTATGCGGCCACTGCCGCCTTTATTGTCTCCGTGGCACTCCTCTCTGCTGCCAGTGGGTTGCGACAGGGAATACAGGTACTTGCGCGGATCAATACGTTGCTGTTCGTGCTGCTGTTGCTGTATCTGCTGATTGTCGGGCCTGGCACTTTTATTCTCGAGCTGGGAGGTCGCTCGCTGCTCGAGTACCTGCGCGACTTTTTCCCGCGGCAATTGCTTCTCGATGAGCCGGAAGGCAGCCGCTGGTCCGGCTGGTGGACCACGGCCTTTTACGCCAGCTGGTTTGCCTGGGCGCCGCTGTCGTGCCTGTTCCTGGGCAAGATAGCCCGCGGTTATACGGTGCGGCAGTTTATCCTGGTGAATCTGTTGTTGCCGTCACTGTTCGGTGCTTTGTGGTTTTCCGCATTCGGCGGTTCGGCATTGTATTTCGATAGCCTGAGCAATGGTGCTCTCTACGGAGCCTACCAGCGCGAAGGGCTGGCGGCGATGGCCTATCAGCTGTTCAGCTACCTGCCCGGCAGCGTACTGCTCAGCCTGTTTTTCGTGTTCGCCTGCTTTATTTCTTTTATTACTGCGACGGACTCGAATACGGATGCCATTGGTGGACTTTGCATGAAGTCAGTGACCGCGGAGTATATGGGATCGCCATTCGGGATTAAATTGCTGTGGGCTTCGGTGATCGGGGTGGTGGGCTGGTGCAGTGCCACTTTTCTCGGGGCCGATGGAATCAAAATGCTGGCGAACCTGGCCGGGCTACCCGGGGTCGTAATTGTGTTGGGGAGCGGCGCTTCCCTGATGCTGCTGGCGCAGCGGGTGAGGTGAGGCTGCGATGAAATAATTCTGCTTCAGCATACGGATTCTGCATATACGAAAAAGCCCCACTCTTGCGAGTAGGGCTTTTTCGTATATGGCGGACCGGACGGGACTCGAACCCGCGACCTCCGGCGTGACAGGCCGGCATTCTAACCAACTGAACTACCGGTCCGCATTCCTTGCTTCCCTTAAAAAACCTGCCTGGCAGGTGAAGGGAAGTGGTGGGTGGTACAGGGGTCGAACCTGTGACCTACGGCTTGTAAGGCCGCCGCTCTCCCAACTGAGCTAACCACCCCGCGTCAGGAGCTGCGTATCTTAATGAAAAAATTTGCCTCGTCAACGCTTTCGCGAAAAATTTTTTGTCTTTCAATAAGTTAAGCGGGTCACTCCTTGCGCCGGGTTCAGCCAATGCGGGCCCGGGAACGCTGTTAGCGGGGGCGGTGGCGCTGCTATAATCGCACAAAATTCCGGCGGACAAGCGAACGTGAGAGAGATGCTGAGAGGGAAAAACTGGCTGGCCCCGATGGCCGCGGCGCTCTGCGCCCTGTGGCTGTCCTTTGCCGCGCGCGCGGCGGTGGAGGCGGAGCCGCTGTCGTCGCCGGAGCTGGAAGCGCGCTACCTGGTGCTGATCGAGGAGATGCGCTGTCCCAAATGCCAGAACCAGAACCTGGCCGGTTCCGATTCGCTGGTAGCGACAGATCTGCGCCGGGAAATACGCCGGCTGCTGGAGGAGGGTTTTACCGATCGGGAAATAACCGACTACATGGTGGCTCGATATGGGGATTTTGTGCTCTACCGGCCGCCGCTGCAGCGCAACACCCTGGCCCTGTGGCTGGCACCGGGGATTTTCGCTGTTGTCGGCCTGTTGGCGCTGATCGCGATAGTGCTGCGCTCGCGCAGCGGCACCGGGGCGCGCCAGGACGACGCCAGTGGTGAATTGACCGATGACGAGCGGCGGCGACTGCGGCAGCTGCTCGGGGATGATGTTGACGGAATGACCGGCAGCGGGAAGAAAGACAATGACTGAACTCTGGTTGGAGCTGGGATTGGGCCTGGCAATGCTGATGCTGCCGCTGGCTTTTGTACTTCTGTGGCCGGCGCTGCGCGGCGCGGGGTCGAGGCCGGCTGCCGGCAAGCGCGCGGCGCTGGCGGCCCTGTACCGGGAACAGCAGGCCGAGCTGAAGGCGGCGCTGCAGAGCGGCGCCCTGGACGACCAGCAGTATGCGCAGCTGGAGGCCGAGATGGCGCGCAACCTGCTGGTGGCGCAGGGGGCGGACTGTGCCGGCGCTAGCACCCGCGGTGGCCGCGGTCTGCTGATAGGTCTGGCGCTGCTGCTGCCGCTGACGGCGGTGGGTCTCTACGCCTGGTCCGGCCACTCCGCTGACCTGACCCTGTATCGGGACATCGCCGCCAGCCAGCAGGGCAATACAGACGTGCAGGCTGAGGAACGCATCACTCGCCAGCTACAGGCGCGGGCCGAGAGTCACCCGGATGACCTGACCAGCCGCTATGTACTGGCCCAGCGTTTGATGGTGAGTGGTGATCTCGCTGGAGCGGTGAAGTCCTATCGATATGTGGTGGAGCGGGAACCCCAGGCGCCGGCCATCAGGGCGGAGCTGGCGCAGGCGCTCTTCTTCGCCAATGGCTCCAGGATGAGCGATGAGATACGCGGACAGGTGGAGCTGGTATTGGAGAATCAGCCCGACAATGGCACTGCCCTGGGCCTGGCGGGTATCGCTGCCTTCGACCGCAAGGACTTCCGCGCGGCGCGGGATTACTGGCAGCGGGCACTGGACCAGCTGTCGCCGGGATCCGCGGCGGCCCAGGCGCTGGCCGCGGGTGTGGCGCGCGCCGAACTCGCGCTGACGGAAAGCGGTGAGCCGGTCACAGAAGGCGTGGCAGCAAGTGAAGACGCGGCCGGACCCTCGATCCGCGTGCGGGTAAGTCTGGCGCAGGGTGTTTCCGCCAAGCCGGCTACGCCGGTATTTATCTACGCCCGCAGCGCTGACAGCCCCATGCCCCTGGCAATAGTGCGCCTCACCGCCAGCCAGCTGCCGGCGGAAGTGGTATTGGACGAGTCCCGCGCGATGATGCCCGGGCGCTCTATTGCCAAAGTGGATTCGGTGCAGCTGGTGGCCCGCCTGGCGGTCCACGGCGACGCGCGCCCGGCGCCGGGGGACTGGCAGGGCGGTATCGGGTCTCTGCCGAAGGCGGAGTGGGGCGAACCCCAATCGATCACCATCGATAGCGAACTGTAGTCGCCGTCCCGCCGGTGCCATCCCCGGCTTGACCCGGGATCCAATTGCCGTGGTCTCTGGATTCCGGCCTTCGCCGGAATGACGGGAAAGTTCTTCTGTAGGGGTGAACCTTGTGTTCGCCTTGGCGGGCCTGGGCCCGCGCGCCGAGTTCAGGCTCCGCAGTGCGTCGGCGCACCGCCTCTCCCAGCCCCTTCCCCCGCAAGTGGGAGAGGGGGCTGCACTTTCGAGTCCCGGGAAATTTTCCGCTGAAACCCCCGCCGCCGCCATGTACAATTGGCGGTTTGGCGAGTCCTGCGCCTGTCGGCATAGAACAAATACCGAGTTAACAAATACATGCGTCTGAAGTGCATCAAGCTTGCGGGTTTCAAGTCCTTCGTTGACCCGACCACTGTCTATTTCCCCTCCAACCTCAGTGCCGTGGTCGGCCCCAACGGCTGTGGCAAGTCCAACACCATCGACGCGGTGCGCTGGGTGATGGGTGAGTCTTCCGCCAAGAACCTGCGCGGCGACTCCATGACCGATGTGATCTTCAACGGCTCCAGCGGCCGCAAGCCGGTGGGCCAGGCCTCTATCGAGCTGGTGTTCGACAACTCCGAAGGCAAACTGCAGGGCGCCTACGCTGCCTTTGCGGAAATCTCGGTCAAACGCAAGGTGACCCGCGAGGGCCAGAACAACTACTACCTGAACGGTGACAAGTGCCGCCGCCGCGACGTGACCGACCTCTTCCTGGGTACCGGCCTGGGCCCGCGCAGTTACGCCATCATCGAGCAGGGCATGATCTCCAAGCTGATCGAGGCCAAGCCGGAAGAGCTGCGCGTATTCATCGAGGAGGCGGCCGGCATTTCCAAGTACAAGGAGCGCCGCCGCGATACCGAAAACCGCATGCGCCGCACCAAGGAGAACCTGGAGCGCCTGACCGATATCCGCGACGAGCTGGACCGCCAGCTGGCGCGCCTGCAGCGTCAGTCTGCGGCCGCGGAGAAATACAGTCGTTTCAAGGAAGAGGAGCGCAGCCACAAGGCCAACCTGCAGGCCCTCAAGTACCGCGACCTGGACGAACAGGCCCAGACCAAACAGCGCCAGATCGGCGAGCTGGAGCTCACCGTCGAGGAACTGGTGACCCGCCAGGTGAGCTGCGATACCGATATCGAGCAGAAGCGTGTCGGCTATCACGAGCTGTCCGACGGCTTCAACGAGGTGCAGGGCCGTTTCTACGCGGTGGGCGCGGATATAGCGCGCCTGGAACAGAGCATCGCCCACGCCCGCGAGCGCAACACCCGCCTTCAATCCGACCTGGCGCAGACAGAGCAGGAGTTCCGCGATGCGGAGACGGGCCTGGAATCGGATCGGGAGAAGGCCGCCCAGTTCGAGGCGGAGCTGGAAGTGATATTGCCGGACCTGGAGATGGTACAGGCCGCCGAGGAGGAGTCGGCGCAGGCGCTGCTGAGCGCCGAGGATGGCATGCGCGACTGGCAGAACGAGTGGGACCAGTTCAACCAGGGCGCCTCCGGCTCGCGCCAGAAGGCCGAAGTACAGCAGTCCCGCATCCAGCACCTGGAGACGTCGGGCCAACGATTACAGGAGCGGATCAACAAGCTGCAAGCGGAGCAATCCGGCCTGCAGGACAGCGGCGATGACGGCGAATTCGAACAACTGAACGAGCAGCTGGCGGAGCTGGAGCTGCAGGCCACGGAGCGCCGCGAGTCGGTTTCCGAGAAGAGCGAATCCCTGGCCGAGATGCGCAGTCGCGAGCGCGATACGGCCAGCGAACTGGACCAGCTGCGCCTGCAGTTGCAGACCAGCCGTGGCCGCCAGGCCTCCCTGGAGGCACTGCAGCAGGCGGCGCTGGGGCAGGGCAAGGCAGTGGAGAGCTGGCTGCAGCAGCAGGCGCTCGCCGACAGGCCGCGCCTGGCGGAGCAGGTCTCAGCCAGGTCCGGCTGGGAAAAGGCGGTGGAGACCGTGCTCGGCACCCAGCTGCAGGCGGTCTGCGTCGACCAGCTGGAGAGCCTCGGCGAAGCTCTGGCCGGACTGGAAAGCGGCCAGGCGATCTTTATCGACGGTGCCAGCGTAACGGCCGATACCGGTGGCAGCCTGCCGGCACTGGCGGACCAGGTGGAGGGCCCCTCGTCCCTGGCCGGTATTCTCGCCGGTATCTACACCGCGGAAGACCTGAACGCGGCGCTGGCACAACGTGCCCAATTGAAGCCGCACGAATCCATAGTCACCCGCGACGGCCTCTGGCTGGGCCCCAACTGGTTGCGGGTCAGCCGCGCTTCCGACGCCGAAGCCGGCGTGCTGGCGCGCAAGCAGGAGTTGGAGGAGCTGGAGCAGTCCATCGCCTCCTGTGAGGAGCAGATAGAAACCCTGAGCGAAGAGCGCGAGGCGCTGCGCCTGCAAGCCGCCGACCTGGAGAGCGGTATCGAGCAGTCCCGCAACGAGGCCGAGCAGCTGGGCCGGCGCGAGTCCGAGCTGCGCAGCCAGCTGTCCGCCCGCCGCGCCCGCGCCGAACAGATGAGTGAGCGCCGCACCCGCGTCGAGCAGGAGATCACCGAGGTGCGCGAACAGCTTGAGCTGGAGGGCGAGTCCCTGTCAGAAGCGCGCCTGCTGCTGCAGGAAGCGGTCGAGGCCATGAGCGACGATACCGATCGCCGCGAGACGCTGCTGGCCCGTCGCGACGAACTGCGCGAGGCTTTGGATGCGGCGCGTCAGCGCGCCCGCGAGGACAAGGACCGCGCCCACGAGCTGGCCATGCGCGAGCAGTCGGTGCGCACCCAGATGATCTCCCTGGAGCGCACCCTGCAGGTGATGCGCGAACAGCTGGAGCGGCTGCGCAGTCGCCGCGAATTGCTGCAGGAGCAGATGGCCGAGACCCAGGATCCGTCCCAGGATTTCCAGGCGGAACTGGAAGAGAAGCTGGGCGAGCGCATGGAGGTGGAGACCGAGCTGGGTGAGGCGCGCAAGAAACTGGAAGAGGTTGAGAGCGGCCTGCGAGAGCAGGAGCAGGAGCGCCACAAGGTGGAATCCGCCCTGCAGGGTGTGCGTGCGCAGCTGGAGCAGGAACGGCTGGGTGCGCAGACTCTAGAGGTGCAGCGCAGCGGCCTGGTGGAACAGCTGAAGGAATCTGACCACGACGTGGCGCAGCTGCTGGAGGAAATTCCCGGCGACCTGACCATCTCCCAGGTGCAGGAGGAGCTGGAACTGGTGGCCGCGCGCATCTCGCGCCTGGGGCCGATCAACCTGGCGGCCATCGACGAATACAAGCAGGAGTCCGAACGCAAAAACTACCTGGATCGCCAGTACAGCGACCTGATGGACGCGCTGGAGACACTGGAAAACGCCATCAAGAAAATCGACCGCGAGACACGCACCCGCTTCAAGGAGACCTTCGATCAGGTCAACGCGGGCCTGCAGGAGCTCTTCCCGAAGGTGTTCGGCGGCGGTCACGCCTACCTGGAACTCACCGGCGAGGACTTGCTGGATACTGGCATTGCGATCATGGCGCGCCCGCCGGGCAAGCGCAACAGCACCATTCACCTGCTCTCCGGCGGTGAGAAGGCGCTCACCGCCATTGCCCTGGTGTTCTCGATCTTCCGCCTGAACCCGGCGCCCTTCTGTATGCTCGACGAGGTGGACGCTCCGCTGGACGACGCCAACGTGGGCCGCTATGCGCGCATGGTGAAGGAAATGTCCGAACACGTGCAGTTCATCTATATTACCCACAACAAGATCGCCATGGAGATGGCGAATCAGCTGCTGGGTGTGACCATGCACGAGCCGGGTGTGTCGCGCCTGGTATCGGTGGATGTCGAAGAGGCGGCCGAACTGGCATCCGCGTAAGGGTGCTGGAAGGAGCGTAAGGGAGAGGCGCAAAATGGGAAACTGGCTGATTACAATCCTCGCACTGGTACTGCTGCTGGCGGTGCTGGACGGCGTGCGTCGCGCGATTGTGAAGCAGCGGGCGGCGATGAAAGTCTCGCGCAACCTGTCCCGGGCCATGCAGCGGGACGATGACGATGATCTGGATATCCTGTCGACACCGCGCCGGGCGACGCCGAACAGCAGGGTGGGCGAAGAGGAGTATCTCGATCCCGAGGAAGAGGCGAAGCGCCGCCAGATAGCCGCGGAACTGCCGGGCCAGGTGCGTGTGGTGCAGCGCCGCGCCCTGGAGGACGCGCTGCAGGTGAACCGCCAGGTGCAGGAGAGCTTTATGTCTTCGCGCAAACCGCTGGCCGGCAGCAGCCCCCACCGGGATGAGCCCGCAAGCGGTGAACCGGAGCAGGTGTCGCTGAACCTGGAAGAGCAGGTGCCCACACTGATGGAATCGGTTCCCGCAGACGAAAATCGCCGCGAACCGGAACTCGACGAATCGGAAAGCCTCGAAGCACTGAGCACCGGCGAAATGAAAGGTGCGGAGCCGGCAGCGGAAACCGCTGAGTCGGCGCAGGAATCCAGCCGCGCACGAGAGGTGGCGCTTGAGCCCGAAGAGCCTCAGCCCAAGGGTAAAGAGCCTCAGGCCAGAGATAAAGAGCCCCCGCGCAGGGAGAAGAGGACCCAGGTGAACAGATCAAACAGGCAGGCACCGAACAGGTCGCGGGAAAAATCCCCGGTCGAGGAAGTGTTGATCATCAACGTGATGGCCCCCGAGGGCGACTGCTTCGAGGGCAATGATATAGTGCGCGCAATGATGGCCGCCGGCCTGCGCTTTGGTGAAATGAATATCTTTCACTACCACCAGGGCGGGGCTGCCGACGGCCCGGTGGTGTTCAGCCTTGCCAACATTGTGGTGCCCGGTGTCTTCGACCTGGCGCAGATGGAGGAATTCACCACTCCCGGCCTGAGTCTCTTCCTGGCGCTGCCGATCGAGGGCGAGGCGATCAAGGCCTTCGAGCAGCTGCTTGCCACCTCGCGCCATATAGCCGAGCAGCTCGGCGGCGAACTGAAGGATGAAAACCGCAGCGTCTTCACCGCCCAGACTGCCGAACACTACCGCCAGCGGGTGATGGAATACCAGCGCCGTAAGGCCCTGGCCAGGGCGCAGGCCTGATTCCGGACATTCTGTACTTTCTGTAGGAGCGACGGGGCGGGCATCCGCCCCGCCCCTCCTACAAAAAAAATACCTAACACCCGCAAGAAATCCCCATATTTTTCAAC
>NZ_JACZFR010000032.1 GCF_014904815.1 Microbulbifer taiwanensis | reverse complement strand
GGGGCGGGGCGCGGGCCGGTCCGCGGCCTTCTTGTCCTTGGGGGGGGGGGGGGGGGGCCCCCCCCCCCCCCCCCGCTCCTACAAATAAAATACCTACCACCGGCAAGAATTCCCTATTTTTGCAAACAACAAAATGACCGATAAGACTACCCCTAAAAAGCCGCCCACCGAAAAACGCCACCGCGCCGAAGAGCTGCACGAAATCCTACAGCGCGCCAACTACCAGTACTACGTCCTCGACAATCCGGAGCTGCCGGACGCCGAGTACGACCGCCGCCTGCGTGAGCTGCAGGACCTGGAAGAGGAGTACCCGGCGCTGGTAAGCCCGGATTCGCCCACCCAGCGCGTCGGCGCGGCACCGCTGAAGGCGTTCGCTGAAGTGCGCCACCAGGTACCAATGCTGTCCCTGGACAACGCTTTCAGCGATGAGGAGCTGGTGGAATTCGATCGCCGCGTGCGCGATCGCCTGAACAGCCAGCAACCGGTGGAATACGCCTGCGAGCCCAAGCTGGACGGTATCGCCATCAGCCTGCTATATCGCGACGGCCTGCTGGAACGCGCTGCAACCCGCGGCGACGGCACCACCGGCGAGGACATCACGCAGAACGTGCGCACCATAGGCTCTGTGCCGCTGCGTCTGCTGGAAAATGGGGTGCCCGAAGTGCTCGAGGTACGCGGCGAAATCTATATGCCCAAGGCGGGCTTCGCCGAACTGAACCGGAAGGCGGCGGAGGCCGGGGAGAAGACCTTTGTCAATCCGCGCAACGCCGCCGCCGGCAGCCTGCGCCAGCTGGATTCGCGCATCACCGCCAGGCGCCCACTGGAGCTCTGTGCCTATGGAGTCGGCCAGATCGAGGGCGGCACACTGCCGGAGAAACACACGGAAATACTGCGGCAATTGAATCGCTGGGGTTTTCGCATCAACAGCGAAATGGCCGCGGTGAAGGATATCCAGGCCTGTATCGAATACCACGAAAAGCTCGGCGGGAAACGCGGTGAGCTGGCTTACGATATCGACGGCATAGTATTCAAAGTCAATGATATTGCGCTGCAGCGGCGCCTGGGGTTTGTCGCCCGTGCGCCGCGCTGGGCCATGGCCTACAAGTTCCCCGCCCAGGAGGAGATGACGCTGCTGAAAGACGTGGAGTTCCAGGTGGGCCGCACCGGCGCGGTAACGCCGGTGGCGCGACTGGAACCGGTGTTCGTCGGCGGTGTCACCGTTTCCAATGCAACGCTGCACAACCGCGACGAGATAGCGCGCCTCGGCGTAAAGATCGGCGATACGGTAGTGATTCGCCGCGCCGGCGATGTGATACCGCAGGTGGTGTCGGTGGTGGCGAGCAAGCGCCCGAAAGGCGCCCGCGACATCGTCTTTCCGGATCACTGCCCGGTGTGCGATTCCCCGGTGGAGTCGACCCCCGGCGAGGCAGTGGCGCGCTGCAGCGGTGGCCTGGTCTGCAGCGCCCAGCGCAAGCAGGCGATCAAGCATTTCGCTTCGCGCAAGGCGATGGATATCGACGGCCTTGGCGACAAGCTGGTAGAACAGCTAGTGGATGAGGGGCTTCTGCACTCGGTTTCCGGCCTCTACGATCTGGCTCTGGAGCCTGTTGCCGGTCTCGAGCGCATGGGTGAGAAATCGGCGCAGAACCTGCTCGACGCGCTGGAGCACAGCAAGGACACCACGCTGCCCAAATTCCTCTACGCGCTGGGCATTCGCGAGGTGGGTGAGGCCACCGCGCGCAACCTGGCGCGGCATTTCGGCGATCTGGAGCCGCTGATGCAGGCGGATGAAGAGTCCCTGCAGGAAGTGGAGGATGTGGGTCCGGTGGTAGCGCATTTCGTCGCCGAGTTTTTCCAGCAGGCTCACGCCCAGGAAGAGATAGAGGCGCTGCGCCAGGCGGGCGTGCATTGGGAGGCGGAAGAGACGGGCGGTGAGGAGCAGCCGTTCTCAGGCCAGACCTGGGTGCTGACCGGCAAACTGGAAACCCTGTCGCGCGGCGAGGCCAAGGACTATTTACAGCGCCTCGGCGCCAAGGTTGCCGGCAGCGTGTCCGCAAAAACTGACAGCGTCGTCGCCGGCCCCGGTGCCGGTTCGAAGCTGAGCAAGGCGCGGGAGCTGGATATTCCGACCATGGACGAGGACGAATTCCTCGAAATGCTGCGCGGGCGCGGTATCGAAGTCTGATCGGGCTGTCGGGGCTGAACGCGCGGATTTGCGCTTCAGCTCTGCAGGCCGGCCCTTGCACGGGGGTTAAAATGCAGTTGCTTTGTTCAGTCTTTGCGCAAAAAATTACCGTTTTTCCGAATGAGATTCCGGTTATAGCTTTCTCTCCCTTTCGCCGTTAAAGTGAGGCACCAAGATTTATTCGCGCCGGATAATTTTTATCCACTAGCGCCGCTGTAAGGATAGGTACACGTGCTTCAGGGCGATCAGGAATCCATTGTCTACGGTTGTATCAAAGACAGTAACAGCCTTGCCGGCGGCGCCGACCGCAGGCGCGTCAATCGCGAGGCGGTACTCGCCCTGCCCAGCGCCGATGAGTGGCCCTTCCTGTGCCGCGATATGTTTTCCATTCCCACCATCAAGGTGAAGCAGTCCCAGTACCAGACAGATGTGATTCACTTCGGCGCCTCCTACCGCGCGGTCGAGTACGAATGGAATCACTGGATCCAGAAGTTCGAGGAGTTGCTGGGCAGTATGTACTGGGTTTCCGCGACGGTGCATCTGGAGACGGAGTTGTCCGGCATTCACTCTTTCACCTGGGAGGCCGCGGGGCTTTTTCACGAGCCCGGCAGCGGCGATATGCAGGTGCGCTGCGAGTGGACTCAGGAAGGGCGCGTCAGCATCTGAGCGCGATTACTGGCTGAGCTACCATCAGGCTAAGATAGCCGCGTGTTACGCTGCTATCGCCAGAATTTGGACGTCAACGAAAGGAGTTGTTATGAAAGCTTATCGGTCTGCCATTCTCGCCAGTGCGCTCTTGTTTGCCCCCCTGTTACACGCGGGCGACGACGCGCAGGCGAAGCTGGTTTCCGAGGCACCGGCGGATGCCAAGGTGTACATCATTTCACCGCAGGATGGCGAAAAAGTCGCCAGGACCTTTACCGTAAAGTTTGGCCTTTCCGGCATGGGCGTGGCGCCGGCGGGCGTGGACAGGAAGAACACCGGCCACCATCACCTGCTGATCGACGTGGACGAAATGCCGGATATGACCAAACCGCTGCCGGCCTCGGACAACCTGATCCACTACGGTGGCGGCCAGACTGAAACCGAGATTACCCTGCCGCCGGGCAAGCACACCTTGCAGCTGGTGCTGGGCAACTACCTGCATATTCCCTTCAAGCCGCCGGTGATGTCCGAGAAAATTACCATAGTGGTCGAATAGACAGGCCCGCAACCATGGGGCGCCAACCCGGTAAAGGTTATCGCACCGAAAGGGACAGCCTGGGTGAGGTACAGGTGCCGGAGGAAGCCCTGTACGGCGCACACACCCACCGCGCCCGGGAGAATTTCCCGGTCAGCGGAAGCTCGCTGCCGGCGGAATTCATCCGCGCGATAGTGCTGATCAAGAAGTCCGCGGCCCAGGCCAATCGCGAGCTGGGGCTACTGGACGAGGCGCGGGCTGCAGCCATCGTTGCCGCCTGCGATTCCCTCGACGATCAGCACCTGGCCACACAGTTCCCGGTGGATGTCTACCAGACCGGTTCCGGCACCAGTTCCAATATGAACGTGAACGAGGTGCTGGCCCACATTGCCAACAAGAACAGGGCTGCGCGCGACAGCGGTCTCGACATCAGCCCCAATGATCACGTCAACATGAGCCAGAGCAGCAATGACGTGATTCCCAGTGCGATTCACGTGTCGGCGCTACTCGCGGTGCGGGATCATCTGTTGCCGGCCCTGCGGCACCTGTACACGCAGCTGTGCGACAAGGCGGCGACGGTGGAGGATGTGATCAAGACCGGGCGCACGCACCTGATGGACGCGGTGCCCATGACCCTGGCGCAGGAAATCGGCGCCTGGGCGGCGCAGGTGGAGTCCTGTCGCGAGCGCATTCGCGGCACCTTGCCGCGCCTGTCGCAGCTGGCCCAGGGTGGGACCGCCATAGGCACCGGACTCAATGCGCCCCCGGACTTTGCCGAGCTGTTTGCGCAGAAGTTGAGTGCCAACACTGCCCAGCAATTTCGTCCGGCCGGCAACCTGTTTGCCGCTATCGCCAGCCAGGACACGGCGGTGGAGCTTTCCGGCCAGTTGCGTGTGCTGGCGGTAGCGCTGATGAAAATCGCCAACGACCTGCGCTGGATGAACAGCGGCCCCCTGGCAGGCTTCGCTGAGATCGAATTGCAGGCGCTGCAACCGGGCAGCAGCATCATGCCCGGCAAGGTCAATCCGGTGATTGCCGAATCCGTGGCGATGGTGGCGGCGCGGGTGATGGGTAACGACGTCACCATCGGTGTCGCCGGGCAGAGCGGTAATTTTCAGCTGAATGTGATGCTGCCGCTGGTGGCGCAGGTACTGCTGGACAGTATTCGCCTGCTGGGCAATGCCGCGCAGCTGCTGGCGGACAAGGCCATCGCCGACTTCGCGGTCAATCATGAGCGCATAGCGCAGACGCTGGAGCGCAACCCGATCCTGGTAACGGCGCTGAATCCGATCATCGGTTACGCCAGGGCGGCAGAGATTGCCAAGGTCGCCTACAAAAGCGGCAGGCCGGTGATGGAGGTCGCGATAGAGATGACGGACCTAAGCGAAGCTGAGCTGAAAAAGCTGCTGGATCCGGCCCGGCTGACCAGGGGCGGGCTGGTCGGCTAGGGCGCGTTGTGCGCACCGTATCCCCCTTCCATTGATCAGGCAAGCAGAGCCAGCCCCATCAGTATCGTGACCATGATCGCGGCCAGGCACTCCAACCATCTGAACAGGTGCCAGACTGTAGTGCGGTCCTCGCGCCGCAGCATTCTTTTGCCCATACAAACCTCCTGCGGCGTTGACAGGACTCGACCTATCCCTCACGATTCCACGCCGCGTCGGCGGACTGCGCCGACATTACAATGGTAATGCCGCCGAACGGCCGCGACCATTTGTCCATTTTCCACAAGCAATGCCGATAGACCCCCATGGCTAAAAAGAGTCGCCGCTCCTTCATTACCAGTGTGCTCGCCTGCATCGCTTTTATCGCGGCGGCGATCTGGAGCTGGGATCTGCCGGTGGAAGATGTCGCATCTTACCTGGTGCTGCTGCTGATCTTTCTCGCGGTCATTATCGTTGCGGCGCTGGGTTTCGGCGCGCTGTTGAGTTGGTTGCGCAGGCGTAAAAAATAGATGTCAGTGCCGGAAGAGGATATCCGTATCCCCATCGCCTACCTGGAGCGACTGCTCGAGGAGGCCGCGCGCCACGGCTGCGATCGCGGCGATCTGCTGGCCTCGGTTGGCATAAACGAGCGCGAACTGGAAGGGGTGGCCGCTTTCTCTGCACTGAAATACGGCCGCCTGTACCAGCGGGTCATGTGGCAGGTGCAGGACGAGTGGTTCGGCATGCTGAGTGGCGGACGCGTGCGGTCCGGCTCCTTCCGCCTGCTGTGCCTGACAGTGGTCAACTGCGCGACGGTGCGCCAGGCGATCACCCTCAGTGCCGAATTCATGGAAATCTGCCGAGGTTTCAAGGTAAAACCGGTATTCGAGGAAGCGGCCGGCGGCCGCGAGCGGGTGGCGATTCGCGGTATCAGTTCCCTGAAAGAGGGGGAGTTCGAGCAGTTGATCGCCGATACCAGTCCCGGTGTTATCCGCACCACCCTGGCGGTTTGGCACCGCTTCTACTGCTGGCTGGTGGGTCGTGAGATTCCGCTGGCGCGGCTGCATTTCTCCTTTCCCTGCCCGGAAGAGTTTCGCACCCTGGCCCAGAGCGAGGCCGGCGAACTTCTGTTTGACCAGCCCGTCGACGCGCTCGAGTACGATAGTCGCTACCTGGACTACCCGGTGGTGCAGAGCCCGCAGACGGTGGAGGACTTTATCCGCACCGCCCCCTATCACCTGGTGATCAGTGACGGCAGTGCCAACAGCATCAAGACCAAGGTCAAGACGATTCTGAATCGCGACGTCAGCGAGTCCATGCCGGCGGCGGAAGCGGTGGCCGAGCGCCTGAATATGTCGGTCACGACCCTGCGCCGGCGCCTGCAGCAGGAAGGTACCTCTTACCAGAAGCTGAAGGACGAGTGTCGCATGGAGGCCGCCTTCCACTATCTCAGCTGCCCGGACCTGTCCAACGGGCAGATAGCGGAGATGCTCGGATTCGACGAGTCCAGCGCATTCTTTCGCGCCTTCAAGAAGTGGACTGGCATTACCCCCGGCGAGTACCGCAGCCGCAAAGGTGGGATTTAGGGGTGAACCTTGTGCTCGCCCATGCCCGGAGTGGCACCCGTAGCGAGTTCGATGGCGGCCCTGCTGCCGGTGGCTTTTTGCGGGATACGGGCTAGGCGCCCCCCCGGTGAATGCATCCCTGTAGGCTTGTCGGCGAGGTGGCCCGGCCGCTCCAGGTATTCACGGCGCCTTCGGCCCCTCTCGCCAACAGTCCCGCAAAAAGCCCCCGACATCAGGGCCTTCGCATCGAGATCAGTTGTAATACCGACTGTTGCGAGAAAAATACCCACCCCTCCGCCCCGATTTGTCACCGTTTTGGACGGATTTCGCCATAGTGAGGCTCGCCGGCTTGCTACTATGATGAACCAATCATAGAAACCAGTCATAAACCTGACCGACCGGTTTTTGCCGGTCGGTCGGCAAACAACAGTGATTTGAGGGTAGCAGGATGACCGATATCAAGATTCCATTGCGCGATATGCGTTTTGCCATGCGCGAAATGCTGGACTGGGACCAACACTATGCGTCCCTGGGCTACGAGGAAGCCACGCCGGATCTGGTAGACGCCATCCTGGAAGAGGGCGCCAAGTTCTGTGAAAACGTGCTGGCGCCGCTGAACCAGGTCGGTGACCAGCAGGGCTGCACCTGGAAAGACGGCGAGGTCACCACCCCGGACGGCTTCAAGGAAGCCTACCAGCAGTTCGTCGAGGCTGGCTGGCCGTCACTGGCGCACGACCCGGCCCACGGTGGCCAGGGCCTGCCGCCGTCTCTGGGCACCCTGATGAGTGAGATGGTGGGTACCAGCAACTGGTCCTGGGGTATGTACCCGGGCCTGTCCCACGGCGCCATGAACACCCTTGAGGCCCACGGTACCGAGGAGCAGAAGGACACCTACCTGACCAAGCTGGTTGAAGGCAGCTGGACCGGCACCATGTGCCTGACCGAGCCGCACTGCGGCACCGACCTGGGCATGCTGCGCACCAAGGCCGAACCGAATGCCGACGGCTCTTACTCGATCACCGGTACCAAGATCTTTATCTCCGCCGGTGAGCACGACATGGCCGAGAATATCGTCCACATCGTGCTCGCGCGCCTGCCCGACGCCCCTGCCGGCACCAAGGGCATCTCCCTGTTTATCGTACCCAAGTTCCTGTCCAACGGGGACGGCAGCGTCGGTGAACGCAACGGCGTCGTCTGTGGTTCCCTGGAACACAAGATGGGTATCCACGGCAACGCCACCGCAGTGCTGAACTTCGACGGCGCCAAGGGCTACCTGATAGGCCCGCCGAACAAGGGTCTGAACTGCATGTTCACCTTTATGAACACCGCGCGCCTGGGCACCGCCCTGCAGGGCCTGGCCCACGCCGAGGCGGGCTTCCAGAAATCCCTGGCCTACGCCAAGGACCGTCTGCAGATGCGCTCCCTGTCCGGCCCGAAAAACCCGGAGGGTCCCGCCGACCCGATTATCGTGCACCCGGATGTGCGCCGCATGCTGTTGACCCAGAAGGCCTTCGCCGAGGGCGGCCGCATGCTGATACTGCTGTGTTCGCAGCAGGTGGATCGCCTGCAGAAAGGCAGCGACGAGGACAGGAAAGATGCCGACGACCTGCTGGCCTTCCTGACCCCGATCGCCAAGGCCTTCCTGACCGAGACCGGATGCGAGTCCGCCAACCTGGGCATGCAGTGCTTCGGCGGCCACGGCTATATCGCCGAGTGGGGCATGGAGCAGAATGTGCGCGACGCGCGTATCTCCACCATCTACGAGGGCACCACCGGTGTGCAGGCGCTGGACCTGCTGGGCCGCAAGGTACTGATGACCCAGGGCGAGCTGCTGCGCAAGTTCACCAAAATCGTGCACAAGTTCTGCCAGGCAGAAATCGACAACGAGGCACTGGCCCCGTTCGTCGCCAAGCTGCAGGAGCTGAACAAGCAGTGGGGTGACCTGACCCTGCACGTGGGCGGCAAGGCGATAGAAAACCCGGATGAAGTCGGTGCGGCCTCCGTCGACTACCTGATGTTCTCCGGCTACGCGGTGCAGGCTTACCTCTGGGCCCGCGCGGCCAAGATTGCGAATGAGAAACTGGCCGAAGGCTCAGGTGAGACGGACTTCTACCGCGCCAAGCTGGCCACCGCGCGCTTCTACTTCGACCGCATACTGCCACGCACCGGCAGCCATGCCGAGGCCATCCTGAGCGGCGCCGGCAACTTGATGGAGCTGGACGCGGAACACTTTGCGTTCTGATTCCAGCCCCGACAAAAAACCGCCGCTAAGCCGGCGGTTTTTTATTGCCCTTCCAAGACCGAAAATACCCTGAGTGCGTGGTGCGGCCGGGGTGCCTGCAAGCGGGATTGATTGAAGAAATGTCGATCATTGATCGCGGTGATGGGCTTCTCGTGAAAGGGGGAAGACTTCGTGGATAAAAATACTCTGAAACCGGCCGCCCCGATGCCATTACCGGATCATATTCTCGAGCGCCTGCGCCGCCTAGCTTGTCCGCACCCACTTGCTCGGGTACAGTTCCGGCTACCGGATGCCAGCGACTTTTACCTGGATTTTTCGCGGCAGTCCGAATGCGGCGAGGCTGTATCTGATAAGGTTGTGTCACAGATTGGGCTGGTGGAAGATCCGGCACTGATATTGGAAATGGCAAATAGCACATTGAGTGCTATATTGGACGGCCGTTTAAGTGCGCGCCACGCCTTTCTACTGGGGGAAATTCGATACTTCGGCGATCGGGAAATGGCGGCCTCATTGGCGGACCTTTTTCCGGCGAAGCGCTGAACCGGGCGGAGAGAAGCGGATACCCTTCTGTTCGGCCCGAAAATCACTACAAACAATAAATAAATACCCGTAGCTACACCCTTGTGGCAGATTTCGTCTATAAGAACGGATGAAGTGGGCAAACGACAACAACAATTAGGACTGGGAGAAGACAGTTGGACATCGACCGCAGCATACTCGACGTATTTAGCAACGCCTGCGCCAAGTTCGGTGACAGGCCGGCCTTTACCTGCCTCGGGCAGACGCTTTCCATCGGCGACATCGACAATCTGAGCGCCAAGTTTGCGTCCTACCTCCAGAACCACACCGCCCTGAAGCCCGGCGACCGCATCGCTGTGCAGCTGCCCAATGTGCTGCAGTACCCGGTGGTCGTATTCGGTGCCCTGCGCGCGGGCCTGGTCGTGGTCAACACCAATCCGCTCTACACCCAGCGTGAACTCAAACACCAGTTAAACGATTCCGGCGCCAAAGCACTGGTAGTGCTGGCCAATATAGCCGACACCGCCTCCGCGGTAGTGCCGGAGACAGGCGTGGAGAAGGTGATCGTGAGTGAGATCGCCGACCTGCACAGCCCGGTCAAGCGCATCCTGATCAACAGCGTGGCCAAGCACATCAAGAAGATGGTGCCGGACTTCTCCTTCGCCAACCAGGTCAATTTCCGCGATGCCATGGCACTGGGCGCCAAGCAGCCGCACCAGGATGTGCAGCGTTCCGCGGACGATATCGCCGTACTGCAGTACACTGGCGGCACCACCGGCGTGGCCAAGGGTGCCATGCTCACCAACCGCAACCTGGTGGCCAATATGGAACAGGTGCGCGAAGCGCTGGGCGATTCCATGAAGGAGGGTGAGGAGTTGTACGTGGCGCCGCTGCCGCTTTATCACATCTACGCCTTTACCATTCACTGCATGTGCCTGTTTGCCACCGGCAGCCATTCGCTGTTGATCCCGAACCCGCGCGATATTCCGGCATTTGTGAAAACCTTAAAAGGTCTGCGCTTCACCGGCTTTGCCGGCCTGAATACCCTGTTCAATGGCCTGATGCGCAATCCGGAGTTCGCCGAGCTGGACTTCAGCAAGCTGCATACCACCGCATCCGGCGGTATGGCGCTGACCCGCGATACCGCCAAGCGCTGGGAGGAAATGACCGGCTGTACGGTAACCGAGGGTTACGGTATGACGGAGACCTCGCCGGTGGTGTCCTTCAACCCGGCTGACGCCGTACAATTGGGTACCGTCGGTATCCCGGTGCCTGCGACCGAAGTAAAGGTCATCGACGAGAATGGTAACGACCTGCCGAACAACTCCCCGGGCGAACTCTGTGTGCGTGGTCCGCAGGTCATGAAGGGTTACTGGCAGCGCCCGGAAGCCACCGCCGAGGCCCTGGATAGTGAGGGCTGGCTGCGCACCGGGGATATGGCGGTGATTCAGGACGACGGCTATATCAAGATTGTCGACCGCAAGAAGGACATGATCATCGTCTCCGGTTTCAACGTCTACCCCAATGAAATCGAGGATGTTGTCAGTACTCACGACAAGGTGGCCGAGGCTGCCGCCATCGGTATTCCCGATGAGAGGAGCGGTGAAGTGGTCAAGCTTTTCGTGGTCAAGGCCGATGCCTCCCTGACCGAAGCGGAGGTCACCGCTTTCTGTCGGGAGCATATGACCGCCTACAAGGTACCCAAGCAGATAGAGTTCCGCGAGGACCTGCCGAAGACCAATGTCGGCAAGATACTGCGCCGCGAGTTGCGCGATGAGGAACTGAAGAAAATCGAGGCCGCTGTCAGCGCCTGATTTTTCTCTGGACCGGAAATGAAAAGCCCCGTTGGAGACAGCGGGGCTTTTTTATTGTTGGAGCGGATTTTTCCTGAAAGGTAATGTTAAGCAGGGGCGGGATGAACCGATATTGGCGAACTAGACGCGCTTACAGCCTCAGTTTCTTGGTACTGTACGCAAAAATTGCTGCCGATGGTTCTGTTAGGTTGCCAAGTCTCTAGTGGAATCGTCGCATGGTAGATATTTAGATTCATTTAAAGGGGTATTTATAATGATTAAGCACGTGTTTCTGGTTATTGCGTTACTTTTTTCCTGTGAAGTGCTAGCAAATGATAACTTAGGTGGTGAGGTGGAGTCCTCTGTCTTATGCCAGCCTCAATGGCCATATACGCACGATGAAAGCGTCACTTATGAAAATAGCAGAATTAAGGCTTTAACATATTCACATATTACTTGCCCAATTGAGATTAATAATGATCTGAGGCGCGAGGACGCATTCTCAGAGCTCCAAGTATGGGTTAGGGTTAATAATTCGAATTCCTCGAGTCGCGTCAGGTGTAGGTTGAAGAATTTTGATTGGAAGGGAGAGCAGGAGCTAAATACACCCTGGGTAACCACAAATGGTGATGGCTTTGCAAACGCAACTCTAATAATCTACTCGGAGTATATTAACAGAGGTGGGCAGACCACTATGGAATGTGAAATGCCAGCTTTTACCTATATTGAGAACTATCAGATGATGCCAAGGTTTTCTATTAGTCGGCTTTGAATACAAAAAATCTTCCAGTCATTATGACGCATCTTTACTGTGATAATTAACAATCAGATAGATGGCGAAAGTTCTATCTGATTGTCCGTCTCGTAGGTATTGCTATACGCCAAGTTCTGAGTTCTATCTGTCAGTACGAGCTTTCGTTTCGTTGTACTCTTGGAACATAAATACTCTTTGGAAGTATGATTTCAGTTGACACTGTGCAGCTAGATATATTAATGCTGAGCTGTAACAAGTTTGTCAATATCTATCTTTTCACTACGACTAACCCCAAGAGGTTTGTATTTTTCAATGCCTTACTTCTATAGTTCGTTGAACGAGGATCGAATAGAGCAACCAATTCTAATGAAAATCAAATAATAAGCCGCGAAAGCATAGCTTCGATACCAAGCCAAAAGAAGAATCTAGGAATATACTCTTAGGATAGCCTAGGGAGGGGAGTGTCGGAGTTTGGTTTTGTTATGCATGCTTCAACTAGATAAACTAATCAAATTATATCAGACTAAGATTTTTTAGAGTTAATGTGAGGTTTTTTGATGCGTTATATTTTTCTACTAATGTTAGTGTTATTGATAAATATATCCAGTGCCAGATCCAGTGCCAGTGAAAATGCAATTCTCGCTCAGGGGAATCATGGGGGTGGTGGTAGAATGTTTGTATTCAACAGTGATCTAGATTTGTCGGATAATGAATATGACAATGGAGAAAGTGCTCAAGATAGTATTAGCTCTGTGTATGTTGAGCCCGGGTATGAGTTACTGCTCTGTTCTGCGACAAATCTACGCGGTAGATGCGGAGTTTTTATTGGTGATGTAGATCAGGTGTTTCAGAAAGTTGATGCTATTAAAGAATTGGACAATAAAGCAAGTTCTTACAGGTTGTTGAGTTCGAACTCTATATGGAAGTCTTTTGAGTACAGTCATAATTATCCACATGCTAAAGATGCATCTAGAGTATTGCAGGGGGTGGCATTTGATAAGGAAAGTTGGTACTTTATTGATGAGTATGACATCTACAAAGTTCCTTTTTCTGATGACATTTCAAACTATGAGAGTGAAAAATATAGCATAAGCCCAGAAAGAAACGGTTGTGATCATTTAGGTGATGGAGAGCATTTTGCAGGGACATTGTTTGTTGCGGTAGAGAAATGTCCTGGAGAGACCGGAAGTAACCGTATATTCGCATACGATGGGGGTAAGTATAATAATCCCCGAATGGGAATTCTCGCCTCTCAGGTAGATGCTCCTTGGGTCGCAATCAATCCTGTTGGCGGATTGATGTTTTCATCAGATTTTGACAATGTAAATAAGTTGTTCGTTTATGATAGAAACTTTTCCAATGGCGAAAATTTAGTGCCACTATACACAATAGATTTAGATCTAGAATTAAATACGGGAGTTCAAGGAGGTGCTTTTTCTCCCGATGGGCTGCTCTACTTATCTGTCGATGATAAGGGTGAACATGGTAGGAATGCTGGTATCCATGTTTACAGAATTAAATCTGATAATACCGCAGAGAAAATTCGATTTATCCATCCGAATGGGTTTGATCCAGGCCCAGAAGAGGTCGAAGGAATCACAGTTTTCAATGTTAATGGAAAAGGTCTCAAGGGGGGTGACAATTTGCCACTGAAAGGACAAATACATTGGCTGCTATTTCGAGAATTGGCTGGCGGCATAATGTCAAGAAAAAATTATTTTAAGCATGTTAGCTTGGATCGTTTTAGTTATCTTAGAACCGACTTAATTATGGTCGTAGTCTCGTAGTAAATTTTTCCGAATGTCCTTGATTAATGCTATCACTGCCAACTAGTTTCGGGTTAATAAATGTCCGCCACAAAAAGAGGGCTTATCCTGGAGTGCAAAGGGGAATGTACCGTTAGAGCACTCAACTGAAAGTGCCTCGTAGGGTTTATGGGTAACTTAGGTTATATTCGTTGCGATTTTCCTTTCTCCTTAGGAAATCCAGGTTCAGGTACCGCGTACGATATTTTACCATTCATGTTGCGGCCCTGATGGGGCCGTTTCCCATTTTTCCTTCACAAGATACTGATCCAGGTCGCCTTACTTATCAGTCATGGGCTCGTACCAATTTTTCCTTCCCATGACTCGGAAATGTTCATCGAGAAGAGTCAGGTGAAGGCGCAGTAAAATCCGTTGCTCTGAGGGCGCCGCACTTTGTTTTTCCTGTGATCAAAATAGTTCACAGGGTTTGGTATCCGGGCTGCCAGAGAAATCTCGGCCATTGTAGGTCAGAATCGTACTGATTTCCGCCTGGTGTCTCTCGAAGAATGGCGGCACGTCAGTATTCAACAGATAGGCGGCAGCATCCGGTATTCTATTGGTGTACAGGCGACCCCGAGCGTATCGGCTTTAGCATTCGATCCCGAACTGCAGCTGGATATTGCCGACGCATTTCAAAACACCAACAAAATCTGATTCGTCGGATGCTCAGTTATGATGTCGCCGGATAGCGTGTCGACGGCAATCAATATCTGATGCACACCATAGTTCATCGGCCCTTGATAACGAAATTTACTCTGCGCGTGTAAATTGCTCGTTCCGATTCCAAGAACTGGCCACCAATACTGTATCACCCGAAGGTAAGTATGTTGTTTGGCCGCCCTGTGAAAAGTCTGACGTGCAACTAGTGGACATCACGGCTGTATGACGAAGCGACAATATGCCAAGCACCACTATTCGATTGCCTATGCTTGATTTAGGGTAAAAGCACGGAGCAAAATCTACGATACTGGCCAGAGTGGGAATCTACAACAAATATCTCTTTTCGACAGTTTTCTGACTCTGTTTTGGCATGCTTGGCAAGATAAAAGTGTATGGCACAGAGTAGAATAGTGGAACAGATCTACTAGTAGAGGATACATTGAGGGCTACTGCGGTTTTTCCTGGTACTGGAAGTCTCCGTTTCAAGCAATTTTTACCGAGGCTGAAATGAGAGATCTGGGAAAGAATTGTGAGCGCAGGCAATGGTTGTCTATCTGGTTAAAGACTACGGTGCGCAGTTAGTACGCTGAATCAGTCTCTGAAGATTACAAGCTATCTGAGCCACCTGATAGAGAGTACACAGATCAATAGGAATACGTTGGTTATGACACTCTCCCTGTATCAGACGATGAGCCTACTGGCCTTTCCTTTGGCCGAAAAAGAAGGAGCCAGAGGCGCGCATTCAGCTAGCTTCTCAAGATGGCGGCACGTTATTGGAACTAACACATACAACCCTTGGATAGGGAGGAAGTAGTAAGTACCGCTACCAGCTGACACACGACTCGAATATTGTTTTGACCTTTTTGAGGGGAAAACTCCTGAGAGCTTCTGGAAGGGGGCTAGGAATCGAAAGCTTGATGCAATCTGCGGTTTTTCACATAAAAAGTGCTAGTTAATGATAATTTCCTTGACTCCCATCGCCTATTTTCAATAGGGAACGTCAAATTGTAAGGAACTAAGTATGAAATATGTTTTTGGCCTTTTTGGTGTACTGCTTTTCCTGTCTGCACCTATATCGGTGGCTTCCGAGTGCAAAACAATGGAATCGTTAAGGTGGCTAAATGGTAATTGGCTTCACGAGGATTCCGAGAAGAAAGTTTCTGAGGAGTGGGGTGTAGTCAAGTCGTTATATAAGGATGGTATTCTGGCCTTAGAAGGGAAGGGGGAATTTTACTCAAAAAAAGATGACAGTAAGTCTGGAGAGTCTCTGCGTATTATAGAAATGTCTGGTGAGATTTTCTATCTAGCTAAGATTTCTGAGAATAAGTTCCCTGTTCCCTTCAAGCTAATCGATTGTTCTAAAAATGGCGCGGTTTTTGGCAACGATGAGCACGATTTTCCAAACTTAATTAGGTACACATTATCCGAAATCGGAATCCTCGATGTTTACGTAGGGGACAATGACGGCAACGGATTCATGCTGCAATTCCATTCTCAGGAAAGATTATGATTTTATTCTTGCTTAGATCGCTTGTTATCACTTGGGCAACAAACAATATTGACCTGATGGTATGAGATCTTTCGCATTGAAGGTATGATTGATTAACTGAATACTCATCGTAGCAGTATAGTGACCAACCAGTAACTTTACATTAAAAAAAGTCCATAATTGCCGGAAAGTACACAAAGGCTTTCTAGACTTTGATATGCGTTATGCCGGAACAACAATTCTCATTAGGCCTTTTGGCGTAGAATCGACACCCTCATAGATTCTCGCCTACACTAGTGTAAATCAGAAAACAAAATCGAGTTGTAGAAAATTGAAACTGTCGAGTGAAATTTCCCGAAAAAACTATACTAAACATTCGCGTATACAGAACATCTTGTACACTACTATTAATATTTAATTTTCTAGACAAGCGCCGTTCTGAGCAGGGACGCATGGAAGTCAGCAACAATGAATTGAAGGCTAACCAGGCGTTATCGTAATAGCAAGGATGGATCTTTAGGAAAGTTCTCATGACATTCGGCTCAAAAAAAATAATTACCGTGCTGGTGCAGAAGAATTTACGCGAGTTTCAACAGTATTCTGGTGTTCAGCCATTATATTCTGTTTTTTCCGCATAGGCGGGCGAACCGTTACCTCCCCGCTGGCGACATCGACATAGGCCTTATAGAGATTGCTGATATTTCGCACATACTGTACGGGCTCTGCGCCGCGGACATAACCGTAGCGGGCCTTATTGTAATATTGAGGTTCCGCGAGCTTCAGCATGGCCACTTCGACATTGCCAAACCAGACATCGGGGTCCAAGTTAAGTTTCTTGGCCAGTCTCCGGGCGTCTAGCAGGTGTCCATAGCCGGCGTTATATGCTGCGAGTGTAAACCAGAGCCGGTTTTCGCTTGACAGCGTAGAATCGAACCTGTTTCGCACCCAATTGAGATACTTGACACCGGCCTTTATGCTGCGTTCTGGTTCAAACAGTGGAGGTGGATACCCCATTTCTTCAGCGGTGGCGGGCATCACTTGCATCAACCCCTGAGCGCCAACCGGGGATACAGCCTTGGGGTTGAAATTACTCTCTTGCCATATCTGGGCTGTCACCATGCGCCAGTCGAAACCGTAATCCAGCGAGGAGACCTTGACAAGGCTATCAAAGGGAGAAAGCGGTTGACCAGGAACTATACGCGCCAGCACCCGCCGGCTGAATCGCTCATTGGGTTCGAAGTAAGCGGCCACTTTTTTCTTGTACTGCGTGGTTTCTCGATATTCGCTGAGGAAATCATTGAGCTTCTTAATCAGTTCCCAGTTCTGGGGTAGCACCATCCAGCCCTCTGGCCTCGGATCGCTGATAATGGCGCCGGCGTCTAACTCCGGCCGCACTGAGGCCTCAATCCTTATATCGTCATTATCTGCGATGGTCGCGTCCAACGACCCGTCAGCTATCAAATTAAAGATCTCCGAAACAGAAACTCCGGGTGGCGCTGTCTCCACTTCAACATTGATACCACTGCGCTTTATTATCTCTGCTGTCTTGATAAATGAGGAAAAAGCGCGCAAGGTCAGGGTGCGTCCGGCGAGGTCCTGGACGTTATTGATTTTTGGCTTTTCCTTGTTACTGACAACCTGTTCCGGTGTCTCTCGATAAGAATTGGTAAAGACAACGCCCTGGTTCTTAATTTCCTGGGTGATGTTCTCAGCCGCACCGGCAAAATCCCCGCGTCCAGCCTTTAGCCAGTCGATCAGCGTTTCTTCGTACGGCACCACTATGATCTGGAGCTGCAGATTATGCTTGTCCGCGAAGGCTTTGGCGAGGTCATAGTCAAATCCCATAAGCACGCCTTTCCAGAGGAAATATGCGGATGGGCCGTTATAGGTCAGGAACCGGATCAGCCCAGATTCCTTGACTTCCTTCCAGTCGGCGATCCGCACCTTTTGCGGTTTTACCAGATTCCGAGTCAGGTAGTTATTAATTCTCAGGCGCAATTGTTCGGCGCCTTTACGCAGTGCCCAGGAAATGTTCTCCTCTTGAGATACGTATGCTCCGAGTCGAATGTCGTCTCGATAGTTGCTCAGGCTCTCGGCTACATTGCTGTCTATAATTGCCACCCGGTTGTCTTTCTCATTGACAAGATCTGCTCCCTCATCCTGATCGATACCGCGGCGCTGAACCTCACGCACTGTTAGGTTTGCACTCGGATGTTTTTCAATCAGGCGCCTGGCAGTGTCCGCGCTTGTCGAATCTGCCGGTACGAGGAACTCGATATCCCTCAGATTCTCCAGATTGCTGATATCCGGACCCAAGCTGCCGGTAATCAGTTGCTGTCGGGTCTGCGTAATCGGAATAGTAAAACTCACTAGTCTTTGCCGATTTTTAGTATCGGTCAAGTTGAAAGCCAAAACATCGGCCTTGCCGGTAAGAAGTAGTTCAATTGCCGCTCTTGGTGTGTCTGCGCGAACCCATTTGGGTTTGAGTTTCAATCGCCTGGCCAGTCCATTTGCGAGTTCGAGGTGCCGAAGGTTTACGATATCGTCACGAGGCAGCTGGTCCTCAGAGGCACCCGAAAGGTTAACAAATCGAATTACGCCATGCTTTCTTATCTGTTCTAAATCTCCGGTTTCTATATAATTTTTAAACTTGTAATACAGGTTGCTGGAATACTTTGGTGAGGCAACCTCTACGGAGTCTTCCTGTATGGATCTTGGGGACTCGATACCTGATTCAGAACCACCACAGCCGGCAGTGAATATAGTAATTAATAAAAGGAATAATACGGACGAACTATAGGTGTAAACAGATATATAAGACATAACTTTGGAAGACCCGTAACTGACTGAGTGGCATTGTAATGTAGTCGTAGACAAATTTCCTAGATCAGCAGTTTGAGTAACACTAAGTGAATATATAAAAAGATACGGGTTTGTTCTGAAAGTAACAAGTTCAGTATAATCAAAAATTATCTCTCTTTTTTTATGAGATATACAATAGAGATACTAAATGAGTGCCACCAAAGTGCTTTCGTTTTTTCAGATTGGTAAGATAAGTTCCTTACAAGTAAGCTACGATTCTGTCTCTTCCCGAATCTTTTGCGCTGTAGAGTTTTTTGTCTGCAAGCGTAATTGATTGCGTAAAGCTTGAGTTGCTATTAAGGGTAGATATTCCACCACTAAAAGTCACGGAAATCGACGCCCCTTCCCATTCGAACGGATAATTTTTAAAATCGTTCTTGATTTTACTTACAAGGACTTTTGACGGATCTAGCTCTGTGTCAAAAAGAATCAGCAGGTACTCTTCCCCCCCCCATCGAGCAATGATATCGCCACCTTTTGTATGACTCATTATGATCTCTGACAACTTAACTAGTACTGAATCTCCAAAGTCATGTCCATAGGAATCATTAATTTTCTTAAAGTTATCAATATCTAATAAAATCAAAACCGCAGGCTGTAAAATCTTCTTTGCTTCAAGTGCTTCTTTTACTCCATGTCGATTCAGCAATCCTGTTAACGAATCAGTGCTTGCCATGTTTCGATGGCTTTCTGATGTCCTTGAGATTGCACTATAGGAGCCTATACGAATCCATTCGCTAGCTAAAATCAAAACATAGAGCGTAATTGATGTAGCTATTATTCTGCTAGATTCCAAACCGGAGTACTGGTAGGTAAACGAAAAATTTCCAAAAATAAAAATAGAGTTTATTATTATATATAGACCCATGTATATTCCACCGGTCTTAGGACCGACAACCAGAACCATAAGCATCGACACCGAATAGGACCAGTAAACTCCGGTGCCCGAGGCTCCGCCACGTAGCAGTAAAAATGAAGATAAAAGGAATAATAATAGAGCCAAGAAAAGGCTTACAGGTTGCACATTATTTATTTTTCTAGCAACTATAGACAAGACAATTACAGCACCGAAACAACCGAAGAGCACGCTCCCTAGGAATGGCCGACCATCCAGGATAGAGAGCGATCCAAAGACAAACAGAAATATACTCCCCAAACCAGAAAATGCGTGTATAAGAAGCCTTTTTCGCTCATTCTCAATTTCTTCAGGCGTTCTTCCGAAGTTCATTTTATTCCTTTTAGAGTTCTTTGCCAGTCAATTCTATCGATTAAAGACTCCAATTGTTTTCACTTGTATTCTAGAAACTGACTTTCAGGTGCTAATTTATAGTTGCTAACTTAATACCCTATTAAGAAAGTCTCTGATCGGCTGGTATGGAATAAAATAGAATTACGATAAATGAGAGCCACCTATGGTTATCAGGCATTTTCTGGAGCTCCGAAAGTTTAGGTTGCCGTCGCACTTCCATATTTGGAAGTGCGCGGCACTTGCACACCCTGTGAGAGCGTCCGCTCACTCTCTCACAGTTTTCTTAGAATTTCTCTGTCATCTGGGCCATGAGTGGGACAGTCAGGCCATTTTTCTTAGCTGTTACTAGAAACAGCGAGTTTACTCGAGGCTATACAGAGCGATTATCGCTACTAGGCTCTACTCCAGTGCGCCATCTAGTTAGTACGCAGGGATTTAACTATTTCAGCTTCCGATCATATTTTCCTTGCTTCAACTCTGGGGTTCTCTACTACATGTACACTGCCAGATTCCCTGGAGGGCAAGTAAAACGTTTTAGGAAATTTTTCTATGTTTCTGGATCTATGTGAAATATTGAGCTAAAAAATTTGTAGAGGTCATATGAAATTTGTCACTCTTGTCTCGTTTGTGTCAGATTCGGCCTCGATAAAAAAAAGAATAGCAGACATATTTGTTCGCGCTTGGAAAAGAGTGGGGCATTAAAACTAAGAAGCTAAATATTTGGGTGTATAGCATTCTCTTTGTAGAAGCTAGAGTTGCTCCATTGGATCCGAAGAGGTGGTGCTGATCTAAAATTATCGTAACGAAGGCTTGATGACCAGAACAGAAGCAAGAGACTGCTCCAACGATTGTGTACAAGCAGTCTTTTCGACACAGATCCGGAAATTAAGATCAGATTCTAGTAAAGATATTATTAGCAGATATCTTTGAAAAGAAAAGAGAAGAAAAGAAAGGAAAAGAAAGGAAAAGAAAGCAAAGCAGCTATGCCACAAGCAGGAATACACCCCCGCTACTTTCGAAAAGTTCCATAACTTAATCTCTATTTGTAGCCGAGAGATTAGAAGCTCTACTAAAGATACTTCTGACAGTATCACTGAGATTCAGATTTTCTACGGGAGAGCCATACACGAAGGGGTAACGGGTGCGTAACAGAGGGCGATGTCTTATCGGTATCAAATTAATGATTCTAAGATGTTATAAACCTGTTATCTACTGCAAACGACAGTAACGCGGTATTGTTTCAAAAAGGAGAGTCATCCATTGCTGGACTCTGCGGCAGCGGACAGTCTAGAAATCCCCGTACAAACACAATAAAGGTAATAGATTTATGAGTCATTCAATAAAATCTGCTGCAACGCAACAGGGTGCAGTTCTGGTTGTTAGCCTGATACTTTTACTAGTTTTGAGTTTGATTGCGGTCTCCAGTGCTCGCGGTGTACTACTCGGAGAGAGAATGGTATCTGCTTCCCGGGATTCAAAATATGCTCTGGAAGTAGCCGAATCCATGGCCAGGAAAGGAGAGCAGTACATAGAAAGTCTTCAAGATACTAATAGTTTTGGCTCTACCAATTGGCTTCATTCCATCGGAAGCGGTCCGAACGATCTATCTTCTTTAGATACCTGGACAGATAAAAACTCGGTCGAGTGGCCCGTTGCGATGGGTCGCAGTGAAGGGAAAACTATGACCGGACGCATCTATATCGAGCTGGCAGGTTCAACGTCGGACAAGTCCAATGCGTCTGATGTGGACATTAGTGCCGGAGTAACAAAGTTAAACTCCGAGGATATCCAGGTTTTTAAAGTCGTCACACGTGGAACCGGTCCAGCGGGTACAGAGAGGATATTGACAACACTCTACGGAAAAGCATTTTAGAGGAAAAAAGGGTGAATATTAATAAGCTCGTGAGAACAACTCTCTTGGCAAGTAAGTACAGTGCTAAATTTATACTTACCTGGTCCACTTGCGCTGCCGCTGCTCCAGGGGAGCTATCTAACGTGCCATTGTATGCTAGGAGCTCGGCCCAGCCAAATATTATGCTGGTGATGGATTCATCAGGGTCAATGGAGAACGTTGTTCCTGGACCGCTCGGTTACGACAAAAATGAAGTCTACGCTAGCTGCGAGAATCCAATTGGATACAAATACGAGGAACCTCAGGATCCCGGTGATTTCGAAAAATCAGAGGTTAGGTTCCGGGTAACGTTATCAGAAAGCGCTGCAGGGACCGTTGAGTTTACCATCGGAGACGGTATCTGGAGGAGCTGGGATACGAAAAACAACTGTTTTGACGACGCTGTTTACTATGATGAGGCATGGCTATACGCCGATCGCGATAAC
Organism: Microbulbifer taiwanensis; assembly: GCF_014904815.1. Taxonomy (GTDB): domain Bacteria; phylum Pseudomonadota; class Gammaproteobacteria; order Pseudomonadales; family Cellvibrionaceae; genus Microbulbifer; species Microbulbifer taiwanensis. Next base: position 125,901 of record NZ_JACZFR010000032.1, on the reverse strand, counting down.
GGATTCTATTTTGAGACGGGAAATGACAAAAAGTACAGATCAAAAAATGTTAGTGGGCATTTTTTGAACTGGTTTTTCTCTCATAGAGACAGTTCCGATGATTATAGATCGGCAAAATTTTTGAATGAGAATGGCAGTGTTCGAAGATCCAAAGTGGGAGTTCGTCGAGTAGACATAATGAAAGAGGTGCTTCACGAACTAATATCTAATTTATCTGGGACGCGCGTTGGCTTAATGCAGTTTGACGGAAAGAAAGATGGGGGTCGAGCAATGTTTGGTGTGTCAGAGCTCACTCCGGAAAACCGGAATCTGCTGCACGAGCGAGTGGACGCAGTGGATACCAGCAGCTCCACCCCTCTTGCTGAAACTTTTGCCGGAGTAGCGCGCTACTTTATATCCGGCTATGAAGATCAACACCTCAGTTATATCGACGAGGACGGGAGTACAGTTTCGGCTCCTGGTCGAGAAATTTTTGATAACGAACCGGACTGGGATGAGGTCAGTCCGAAAGTGAAGAAACCCGATAACACCATCAACGGCGGTGCTATCCAATATCATTGCCAAAAGAACTTTATGGTGGCCTTGACAGATGGTGAACCCAGCTATCGTGATGACGAAATCAGCAGTCACCTTAAAGGTTACGACTTTGCTTGTAGTGGAAACCCTGCGGGGTGTACGGATGAAAATCAAGGTTACAGCTCAGACAGGGGGGAAAAAATACATGAAATGGATGATGTTGTTAAGGCACTCTTCGACATTGACTTACGCCCGGATCTGCGGAAACCAGATGGAACGCCAGTTAAGCACAATATAACCAGCTTCATGATTGGTTTTGCGGAACCAGGGCTGTCGCAAACTCCACTTATGATCAATGCCGGCGCCCTGGGTGGTGGAGGTCTCTATGAGGCCCAGGATGCCAGTGATCTAACAGGAGTTTTCAATAGGATTTCCAATAGTGTCCATGAGATCGTCGGAAGCTCTAGTGCTCTAGCTTTCAATTCTTCGTCGCTGGACGCTGGATCCGTCGTTTTTAAGGCGAAATTTAACAGTTCGAACTGGAGTGGAGAGCTTTCTGCGCTGGAGCTAGATGATAGTGGCGAAATTTCTAGTGCTCCGGCGTGGGAAGCCAGTGTATTGCTGGATAGCGGAAATCCAGACAATCGGGTGATGCTCACCTATCGAGAGGGCACAGGCGGCGTTGCATTTACGTCTTTGGGCGTCGGTCTTTCAGAATCTTTGAGCGCTCATGCTCAGGATCTGAGCGTCAATACTTCGAGTGGATCACCGGTGGTCGATAGCCGAGCCACAGAACGGCTAGAGTACTTGCGAGGGGATCGTAGTAAGGAGGGCACCGCGAGCGATACTTATCGTAAGCGTGATAGTCGCCTTGGCGATATCGTTAACTCCAGTCCAGTATATGTCGGTGCACCAAGTAATAGCTGGCCAGACCGAGTGCCTTTCCCTACTGGAGCCGACAGCTATTCCAAATTTAAGGCGCAAAAAAGCGGCCGTACTCCGGTGGTATACATTGGCGCGAACGATGGATTCCTACACGGCTTTAACGCACGAACAAGCAGCTCCGATGCGGGTAGGGAATTAATCGCTTACTTGCCTTCGGCGGTACTGAGTACAGATCAAGAGTATGGTTTACATGCCCTCTCATCGCAAGAGTACAACCATAAATACTATGTAGATGGAACTCCGACTGTTTCAGATGTATATATCAACGGGAGTTGGAAAACAGTGCTGGTTGGCGGTCTTGGTGGTGGCGGCAAGGGTTTTTTTGCTCTTGATGTCACTGAACCGGAGAGTTTCAGGGAAACCAATGCCTCAAATTTGGTTCTGTGGGAGTTCAACAGCACGAAAGACAGGAATATGGGCTACAGCTATAGCCGCCCGCAAATTGCAATGATGTCCAATGGGGAATGGGCGGCAATTTTCGGTAACGGTTTTAATAGTGAGACCGGGGATGCTGGCATATTCATTGTTTACTTAGACGGAGATGGCGGAGCTGGAAAAAGCTATACCTACCTTTCCACCGGGACCGCGGATTCGGAGGTTCGAAATGGCATGTCTACGCCGGCGATCGTTGATATTAATAATGATGGAGTTGTTGATAGGATATATGCCGGAGATCTGAAGGGCAACCTTTGGTTGTTCGACGTTTCGACGGTTGGCAGTTGGAATGTCGCGTCGGATCCCCTGGGAGCTCCAGTTCCACTTGTTTCAGTCGGGGAAGCTGAACCCATAACCGCCGCCCCGTTAGTCCTACGTAACACTGCAAATCCCACTGGAAGCGCGCCCAATCTACTGGTTACATTCGGGACAGGACAATACCTTACCGCCGCGGATACAGAAACGAATACAGCGGGTGGCTTTTATGCTGTGTCTGACAATGGATACTATGGCTTAAAAAAGAATAATCTAGAGGCCCGCAGTATAACCGCGAGCGATGTCCCCCAAGCGCTAGGCACAGCGGCAACCCAGCGGACATTGATCGGCGACGAAATCGATTGGAGCAGCGAATACGGATGGTACATTCAACTGAATCAGGGGAGCTATCCTACTGGCGATGTTGCCGGAGAGCGGGTGGTAAATCGCGCCATTCTTCTTCGCGATGTCCTATTCTTTAACACATTAATTCCTTCTGCTGAAGCTTGTTCAGCGGGTGGCCATGGTTGGCTCATGTCTGTGGATGTGAGAACCGGACTAGCTCCTCAGAAATTTGCAGTTTTTGACTCCAACGGTGACGGCAACATAGATGACAATGACCTGGGAGCTGTAGGGCAGTATATTGATGGCAGCATACCAAACAAATCAGATTTCCTAGATGGAAAGAAGCAATATATACCGACCAGTTCGGGAGAGGTAGTTTCTCGAGATGTCAACTTGGGGAAATCGGGAAGGGAAGGACGCTTAGCATGGGAAGAGCTTGTACCATTTTAATCCGAATCTGGAATTTTCAGAAAGTAAATGATCTTGCAATAACAAGGATTGTTAAGGCATGTTAGGAATTTTAGGGATGAGACAGTGACTCTGGTTCTAATAAACAGATATTAATTTGATAGAATTCAAATGGTACCGATTATGGATGCTGAAAAAAAAGAAAGAAACTCTGATATAGATCAAGCTATTTCTGAAAAAGAAAGTTTTTGGAGCTTGGAAAATTTTAAGGAAAAAATGCTTGCCTTAAAATTTGCACGATCCATAGAAAATATATTTGGCGTCTATATAGGCGACCCATTGAATCAGATATATACCAGATATTTCCTGGAAGTGTATACTGATCATCATATTTCAATATTGTTGTCTACAGATCCTTATTCGGATGCTATTTTTGACGGCGTTACCGAGGATTGCTTAAAATCATCTAGGCTGTGGGTGTTTCCCGGAGCCTTTTTTGGTAAGCCAAATTTTAAATTTCTACTGGCAAAAATGTCGAGCAACCATTTATCTTCTCCTGAGAGGCTGTTACTGCCGTCAAAAATTCTTAGCGGGCTTTCTCCAAATTATATGCCGATTATAACAAATGAAGATTTATGTGAGTTTCAACAGAAAACACCGTGTTTAAATTTAAAATTTATAGATCTCAATAGGCTAAGAGATACAGGTGTTTTGCCTCCTATAAAAATGAATGATTTGAGCTTATCAATGTCGGAAAAAATTCAGAATTTGGTGGGTTTGGGATGTTAAGTGTAAACTTAAAAAGCTGAAAGTGAGTGGATTCATAGGGTTTATACAGCGAACTCTAGTAAACACTGCACCAACTCTTACAGGGGAATTTTACGTCAATCATTCAGCTGATCGCGCTTAGATTTTCTAAGCATACTATGATGATTGAAAATGTATTGATATTTTTAGAGTGCATTTTCTCTGTGGGTACAATAATGTAACTATTGAGGTGGTCCGGTCTCATCGACCGCAACAAGTACGGTAATTATCTAAGTTCAGTTACTTTGCTGCATTTAAAATATATCTCTTTACTTGGCTGAAACCGACACTCCGTGTCTTGAAAGGCACTTGAGTCTGATGCGATAAGATGGCATTTTAGTGTCAAGTCCAAACAGGGTAACTGTGTGTCATTTAGTCATCCTGTCTATTCGCGTACTGACACATCTCTTGTTGTGTGTATCGGAGTTTGCGTGATCCATTTAATTATCAGTTCGACATGATAATTCCCTTAGGTCGCGCTGATTTAACCGGATCGAAAGTCCGTTTATAAGTAGTGGTGGTTCTATGAAATTTTCTGTAGCTTTTGCTTATCTTTTCACTGTAAGTGCGTTAGTTGGCTGTGCAGCAGGGGCTGGTGAAAAAAATGGCTTTGCTTCACCGGGTCAGACGAATAAAACAGCCAGCACGGTGGATGATGAAAAGGATACAATGGACTGCAAGTTATATCAGGTCACTGGTTCTCGTGTTGGCCGGAAAGTCTGTATGACGAACCGGGAGCGAGAGAAATTGTCCGAAAAATCTTCAGAAATTCTCAGGAGTCAGGTACGAAAGGGGGGGCTGGGAAGTTCTCGACAGGGCCCAGGATAAAAATCTGGTTGGCTTTAACGGGACTTGATATTAATCAGCCCGCCAGAAATCAGAGAAATGTTGACGAAAAATCTAATTCGCGATGAAAGTTTTCTACCAAAAAGAAGGGAAAACTGGTGCGAGTCCCCACCTAAAATACAAAACAACCTGGATTAATATCTGCTCATGTAAAGCGGGAAAAGCTCTATCATGGTCGTAGAATAAATGACCAGGCATCAAGTGCGGCTTTAAATTCGGTTTTCTTAAGCCTAGAGGAAACAAGAGAATCGCACCGAATACAGCTTAGGTTATCCATAGGTCCTGGAGGACAAATGCCAGATTAATATTCTCACTGTATAATCCAAATCCATGTTTAGTGATCTCCATGGGCGCAGGAACTGCCGGAATTAGTGCAAACGGTTCTAGAAATCTTTGCTAACAATCTCCGACGCTAACATATACTCTCTAGTGAATTCTATTGCTGTTTCTGACGAAAAATTCTTACATGTAAAGAGAACAATTGCGAAAAACTGAGATTTTGTCCAGACATATATAGAAATTCCAGAATCGATCAGTGGTAAGAATGCGTCAAATCCCTGATTCTCTTCCTTTCCTAGACTTTCCGGTACATGAACTATCGGACTTCCATAGAATTTTAGGCTTAGTTTACTCGCAATGGAAGTTAGAAATTCCTCAACTTCGTGTTCGCCAATTTCCCTAGAATAATACCCTTCAATTAACAGTCTCTTTCTTGTGATACTTGGAGCGATGTTCTTCATATACTTATTTCCTAAAAGGTAGATTGTATAAAGTTATAGGTTAGCATGTAACTGTTCTGGCCGACCTGGTCCAGTTGTTTTTATATTTTCAATGGATTTATCTTGGTGTAAGGTGCTAAATGTTCTGATTAATAGATTCACTATAGTACTTAAATTCTATGATATTTCCGCATGGGTCATTGATCGAGAACTTTCCAGACTCGCAATGTTTTCCCTGATTCTGTGATACTGGAGACTGTATAAAAGGAATTCCTTTGCTCTTTATTTTCCTCAAGTATGTGGACCATTCGTCGCGACTAAGAATCACTCCGAAATGGTCGATTGATTGGCATTGCGATACTCTGCTCGCTTGATGGACTGTGATTTGATGCCCAAAGAATATAACATCACACCACATTCTACTGTCTCTACCTAAGGTACAATCAAGAGTTTCAAGATAAAAATTTTTAGTCTCTTCTTTGTCAATTGCTAAGAATGAAAGATGAAATGGTTTGATCAAAATGTAAAACCTTTATTTGGTAAATAGCATGGAATCTGGATTTACCTGACAGAGTACTTTTTGATAGAAGATATCTGTCAGGTAAATCTGATAATTACAGAATCCTAGTACCAATAGACTTTAAAGTCACGGAACGTTCCTGTATGACCTGTTTTAGTATCCCGTATCACAAGACTCCATTCCCCTGGCTGCCATGCGGCGTGAGTCAGGTAGCTGCGCCATACTGAAGGGAAGGGCGACAGGTCGGTCGGTTTATGGCCTTTTATCAGGTGCTCTACCCCGCTGGGACTCCGTAGAAAGATTCTTAAATCTCCTTTCGCTGGATGATCGATTCTGACTAGAACGCGAGCCATTCGGCCAGGCTCGTTTTGCCCGCTATCTGCGACGACAAAAGAGCGTCTTAATTCGCCAGGTCTATATTCGTCCGGACCTCCGGGATAGGCCTCGCCAAGTAGTTCTGCATCTGGTATCGCGTTATCACTGGAAATCTGACTGTAGCTTGGCGCAGGTAATCCCGTAATCTTTACTTGCTTATTGGTGGATGGATTCGAGTTGTCACATCTGTATGGCGCAGGTGTTGTTCCGCGCCGGGTCCACCAATTGTTGAGGCAGGAACCCAGGGCGACTTGGCCAAACTGATTTGGGTGCATTGACTCCTGAATCCTACCTTGGACACCATCTAGTACTTCGCCAAGAACCAACGCGTCCCAAAGTGATTGTACAGCGCCACGTGTATTCAAATCGTGATCAATATATCTGACCCATTCCATGTTTCCTGGATTTGCAGGCTTGTTGTAAGACGCCCGAGCTGCATCCATCTGGCAAAGTTTGTGCCCCTGGAAAAGATCTTTGGGGTTTATGAAATCTACCTGCTCTTCGTGCGCTAGAGTTTCATACATACCATTAAGCTTTGGTAGCAGTGTATCCACTACAAAGCGAGAGTCTTCGCCGTTAAAGGGGCATTTTCCGGTTGATCTCCTATCTCCGCTTTCGTATCTATTGTCGCCAAATCCTGCGATTATATCTGGATACCCCATTAGCACTATTCGATAGTCGTCAGGGTCGGTTTTTCCCTGCCGCAACATTTCCTGACGAATCATGTTTATTGTAAGTGCTGTTTTTCCATATACATCCCACAGTGCTGGTATGGTTTCATCAGCGATATACTCATAGCACTGATCGTCTACCCAGTTGTCTAACTCCCAGCCCCAATGCTTTACAAACCATGCCTTAACACAGCTGCCGATAGCTGCGCTGAAACCCATATCATTTCCACCAATGCCTACGACGATAAGTTTCACATCGTGGGTCAGGTTTAAGTTGGAAAGCTGTGTTATTTGCGGTTCTTCTCCTTTGAAGGAATCTCCACCTTCGGCAACAGGCCACAGATGCTTGTTGCGAGCGCCAGAGCAGGCTAAGTTAACGGTTTTCTCAAATCCCCGGCGGATCATAAACGGAGGTATTGGAAAGTATGGATCTCCTGCTAGCTGGTGAATCGGAGCGCTGTAGGCTCTGTGACATGCATTGCTTATGCTATTGCTTTCATAGGCTTCATCCCAGCGTGCAACAGGATTTCCCCTGTGACCAGAGGGTAAGTCGTCAGAGAGGAACCCTGCTGAGTCGGTTCCCATATAGCCAGAGAACCTGGTATCCTCGTCGTTTGTATTTCCGCGCCAGCGACCACCCTCACCCGAAGAGAAGCTATCTCCGAGTACTACCGCGGTAGTCGGCTTAGAGCTGTTGCCGGTTACGTTTGCGCTAACTACCTGGCTGTATCCAGAACATTCATAAGTCTCCGATGCTTTAGGCGAGACATTACCATCACTGCCGCCTCCACCGTTACCGCCGTCTACAATAAAAGCGCATCCCCTTGCTCGATAGTAACGTGTTCCGCCGAGCGGATAGTTAAAATCAGCTGAATGACTTGAGTTGGCGTTTCCATCGTACTTCAGCGACCAACTTGCAGTGCCGTTTGGGCTTTCGTAAATTTTAATATTGGAGTATCCGCTGTTCCATGCGATATCGTATCCGGTCGAAGAGTGATGGTTAACAGTTAGGACCGGAGGATCTACATTATCGGCGCCAATCGCTTTGTGGGAAGAGAGCGCGCCAATGAATATGCAGCAGTACGCAATTGTAGATCGAGAGATCTTTTTGTTGCGATATAAGAGAAATTTTTGTCTCATATTTGAGATTACCTCTGTATTTAGTTCTCTCGAACCGATTGCCGAATGACCACCTGCCGATAGTATCAGTTAAACGTTCTACCGAAGGTGGCTGCCACGCCATTAGCTGGTCAAAATGGACACTTACACTTTTTATATCAGTTAGGTTGGTAAAGCCTGGTTGTTACCGTTGCCTTGTACTTCACGGCATGGATTTCCAGATCTTATAGATATCTGGTTCATTAGTGCGAAGCTATTGCTGGTGGCGAATGTTTGGATATTGGGGGAGAACCTGGGTATGCCTATTGAGTAGTTGCTGGCGCTTTCGGCCTGACAGTGGCTCTTTCGAGTGGAGATCTTTGACTCATATTGTGTGAGGATCGCGGGGTATCTTTTTATGTGGCTGTGTAGAAATGAAAGCAGATATCTTTGCCGTAGATCGCGTAGAAAATATCGATGGGATGTTATTTCACTACCGCGAGTGGGGAAGATTTGGTGCCCCCCCACTTATCATCTTGCATGGCCTTACTGGTCATGCCTGGGAGTTCGATTCTATTGCGGCGGGCCTTGCTAATGATTTCCGCGTCCTTGTCTTGAATCAGCGCGGACACGGAGACAGTTCGTGGTGTGACGACTACTCTATGTCCGTGATGGTAGAAGACGTGGGGCGCTTTGCTGATGCGCTCAGCCTAGAATCATTTAGGCTCATCGGACATTCCATGGGGGGAGTGAATGCATGGTCTTTTACTGCCTGTAGGCCTGAGAGGGTAGAAAGATTAGCAATTCTGGACATTGATCCTGAAGTCATTTCTAGTTGTAGCTTTGCAGCCGGTATGGGAGCGGTTCTCAGCAGGTTCTCGGTGAGTAAATTCAATGAAAGGATTGAGGCTGTAACATCTTACATACACAGCTACGGTTCTGGTGGAGATTACGAGGAGTTGTATAAGTTTGTTTGCAATAATGTTCGGATGGCTAAAGATGGATGTTGGGTATGGAAGTTTGACGCGAGAAAATTGATTGAGTGGGTCGAGGAGGCTTCAGCGAGTGAATCCCTGCACTGGTTTAGGCTCGGTCAAATCCGTTGTCCTACCTTAATATCGCGCGCGAGTAATAGTTTTTTTACGACTCGGAGTGTCGCTGAGCGAATGCAGAAAGAGATTCCTCGTGCAAAGTTAGTGGAGATATCGGGAAGCGGGCATGATATCCATATGGATAACAAAGATGATTTGCTTGCAGAGTTGATAGAGTTCTTATGCCATTGATATATGTCGGGTATATATATCTAGTTGTTTTTCAGGGGCGGTTTTTATGTCGATTGTGGATGCATGCTTAATATCTAAGTGCTCTCGCTCAAGTTGGATGTAGTAACTATCTGATTCTCCAGCTGGATCACGTACACGCCCAATATTATCTGGTTTAGCTTATTTTTTTTCTTTCAGTATGACAAAGATCTATGGCTTCTATCGGTTGCTTCAACTAGTTGGTAAGTAGCTTCCGAGTCCGAAGCAATTTCTTCGATTGGGGATTCTTCTGGCTACCCAAGATATTCCGATAATAGTCCAATGTAGGAGTTGGAGAATGAACAGTCAGGTATCGTTCGATTGTATGCTGTAAATGATAGGATTTTACTGTTGAATTTATTCAGCCTGTTGGGAAATTGAAAGCGAAGTCAAAGATAATAGAAGTAGCAGGGGAGGTTTTTAGTATAGGGAAAGTGTGGAGCAGGATTGAAGGGTTTGAGTGCGCTGGATTAGAGTTCTGGACTCCGACTGTGGAGATACTATATACAGTAAATCAATTAAAAAAAACTGAAAGCCGTTGCGAGTGCCTTAATTCGTTGGTGTCGGTGATCTATCGGTCCTTGTTGGGTCCTGCGAACACTGGATCATGGTGGGTAGGATTGGCTTTCTCAGTGCAATCGGAGTTGGCAGGCCATCGTTTTATCTTTTGGGCTTCCTGTGAGCTTATCAACTCTATTCTTCACTGGAAGGTGCGGAGCAGAGAATTCGGAGCCATCCAGGTATATCGCTTGTTGGCAGTTATGGCCTGTTGGAGACCCGAATCGCGCGACCATTCTCATTGGTTTTCTGAGAGAATGGCAACAAATACAAATAATAAGTAGGGTTTAAAGTTTTACATGGAAAGTAGCTTGTACGATTCCTTTGCCGTTGGAGTAAGAAATGTAGTCAGGCAGGACGAGTGCTCAATTATTTGTTATCAGCGTTGAGTGGCTGCAATGCGGTAGCCGTTTACTAGTTGTTTTGGCATTTGGCGGATTAAGGGTACTAATTTTGAGGGATCAGCGTTCCGGGCCGTTGAGGGTAGCTATTCTTGTGTTGCCCGAGGCTACTGCTTCCACGATATATGGGTTGCGCGATGTATTGGCTTCTGTCGGTCGCGATTGGCCCCTGGTAACCCGCGGTGAACTGGGAGAGCAGTGGGTGGAGCCTGTACTGCTCGCCGCCGATTCCAGCAACCTCTTCGTTAGCGATGGTCAGGTTCCCTTCCGGCCCGATGCGACGTTATCGGAGGGGCTGGAGCCGGACCTTGTCTGTATTCCAGATCTTTATTTGCCGCCAAGTAAAACACTGCGCAACCGGTACCCTGTGGAGTGCGCATGGTTGAGGGACCGTTTCGAGGGTGGGGCGGTCATCGCTTCGGCCTGCAGTGGAACTTTTTTGCTGGCCGAGAGTGGGCTGCTGGACGGCTTGAATGCAACCATTCACTGGGCCTACGCGGAAAACTTACAAGCTGCCTACCCGCAGATCCGAGTTCACCGGGAGCAGGTGTTGGTGGTGTCGGGCCCTGAACAGCGCATTATTACATGCGGTGGTGGGATTTCCTGGCAGGATATGGTGCTGTATCTGGTGGCACGCTTCTTTGGTCAGGAAGAGGCGCGTAACTTATCGCGACTCTATCTGCTCAACTGGCACGACCACGGGCAACTTCCCTTTGCTGCCGCTTCTCGGCCTAGGCAGATGGAAGACCGAACTATAGCCGACGTGCAGGTATGGCTGTCTTCTCACTATTCTGAGCCCGGTATCATACAAGCCATGGCTGACAAAAGCGGCTTGAAGGAACGGTCTTTCAAGCGTCGGTTCCGTAAGGCGACGGGCATGTCCCCAATAGAGTATGTGCACACACTGAGGGTGGAAGAGGCTAAGCATATGCTGGAATCAGACAGCCAGCGTATAGAAATGATCGCCCTCGAGTTGGGCTACGAAGATGCCAGTTTTTTTCGCCGGCTGTTCCGCCGCCGCGTGGGGATGACACCATCTGAGTATCGAAAGCGGTTTATGGGGATTCGACGAAGCCTGCAGCGCGCGGAGGATCCTTTATCGTGATGGGTCGATGGCAAGGTTTTGAAGGAAAGCTCTTAGTAATTTGTAGAAGGGAAACTCCATGAAAGCTATGAGAAATTTCACAATCCTCGGAATTGTTCTTTACTTACTATTTTCCTTATCCGCCTGCGGTGGTAGCGGTGGTCACGATGGCGAACCCGTCGAGGACGATCCCATCGGGAACGATCCCGGAAGTCCGCCCCCGACGGAATACTACTCCCTCGCTGCTTCTGTGGAAGGTAGTGGTTCAATAGTCTCCTCCCCCAAGGGGATCAACTGCGGCGCAGTATGCAGTGCCGACTTCGAGGCAAGCGCCGTTATCACGCTGACGGCGACGCCCGCTGCCGGATCCAGGTTCTCCCACTGGAGTAAGGACAGCTGTGGCAGCCACTCAATCTGCGAAGTCACTCTGTCGTCCCATGCTGATATCTCCGCAGTCTTTGCCGCCCAGCCAGTGGGCGGTCCTTTTTTATTCAAAACCGATGAGGCGCGCTTGAAGGCGTCTATCGACGCTGATGACCCGGAGGCTGTTGGCTCTGGTTCCAATCGAGGTGGGCAGCCTCTTGGCTTCATTACTCTCATTGAGGGAGCGGTGGAAGACAGGGAGTATTATTCGGACATTCCAACCTTCCAAATTGCCTTTGCCGGTTGGCTGAGTGAGGACACCGACATGTTGCAGTTGGCCCACGACGAGGTCATGTCGTTGGTTAGTAGCGACCCGGACGGCGACCAGGGCCACAGTAGCAATTTCCAGCATGTGGAAAGCCGGATGCTCATGGTGGCCGCGACGGCAGACCTGGCATACGAACAGTTCAATGAAGAAGAGCTCGAACTGTTGGCAGGCTGGGTCAATGGCACCCTGGACAACTGGAATGACGCAAATCAGGATTATTGGCCTTTCGACGAGCCAAAGAGCAATTACTGGCAAAACGGTATTTTGGCACATGTGATCGCTTCGGTAGCCACGCAGGATTTCAATCCCCGTGCCGATGAGTGGAAGCAGGCCGTCCACCGCATGGCGAACCTCTGGATAGAGCGCACTACGGCGTCGGAATGGCAGGGGCCCGTGCAGTCGGAAGGTCACTACTATTCTGCCTATGTCGGCAATGCAATTTGGGCGCTGCAATTGTTCGATGCGGCGGAAGGTACTGATTATCTTCAGCAGTCCGGATTCGATGCTGCGGAATACCTGGACCTCCTCATGTACCAGACGCGTCCACATCTTAAGCACTTCTTTGAAGTGGGCTCCGAGGCCAATGCCAGTGATGCGCGCCACACAGGCCTGGCCTTCCGCTATTGGCACCAGTTAATCCATGCTGCCGGCGGTGACAGCGAACAAGCGCAGCACGCCAAGAGTGTCCTGCAGGTAGCAGACAGCGAAGATGCTACCTTTATCGGACGCAACGTGCGTGGCTTTGCCAACTTCTACTGGAACATCGGCGATTTCGCCGCCGCGCCATTGGATACTAAGGCTGACAGGCTCTTCGTTGCCCCGACACCGGGTGCCGGCCTGATCGGCCTGCGCTCGACCCTCGGTTTCCAGGAGAGCGCTTGCGCAGCGTTGATGTTCGCCAACAATTTCGGTACCGCCCCAGAGTATTCGCACGGCAACCCGGATGCCCCTGGCTTCCAGTGGGCCTGTGGCAGCGACTGGATAGTGACGGATCCCGAGTACTTCAACAACAGCGGTATCCTCGCCGAGGCAGGTAGCGGCGTGCTCAGTGACGTATCCAATATCGTCACCTTGGAAGGGCAGAAATACAACAACGACGGCGATTTTCCGGCTATCTCTCACGCAGAGGACAACCGCGGCGCTGCGACACCGCATTCCTATGTGCAAATTGACGCTCAACCCTACTGGACAGAGGCTGATCACTATGTGCGCGACTACGCCTGGCTTGGGAGTGAGTTGAAGGCGCTGGTGATCTTTGACAGGGTTGATTCTGAGACAGAAAAAAAATGGCGGCTTCATCTGCCGGTGGAGCCGCAGGTCGATGGCAGCGAGGTGACTTACACCGCCGGCGGCAGAGAGGTCCGTGTGCGCGACCTGACCCAGGGCGTCAACGGTAGCGATTGGCAGAAGGAGAACCTTGCCGACTCGGTTACCACTGAGGATGTATGGCGTATCTATGAAAGCATTCCGGGTGGTGACTACCGTTCTGTCAAAATCCTGGATATCGATGCCGCTGTTCAGCATGCTGAGCTAGAGATCAACGGCGATATGTATGCATTGACCCTAACCGTGAACGGTGAGGATATGGAAATTCGCTTTCATGCCGACGGCTCCCCCATGGAGCTACAGTAAATCACTTGTCCGCCGTTACTGTAGGAGCGGTCGTCGTCAGCGAGTACTCCGAAACTTTTAGCGGCGCCAATTGGGACTGCTGTCAACTCCCGCAACGCGGGCACAGACTTGACCGTAGTAAACATCGGGCTCCGTCCCGCCTCACGCTTAATCAAGGAGAAACCATAGATGAACAAAATACTGGCTACTGCCGCAACTCTGGTGTTTTCCACCGCCGCCCTGGCCGGCAGCAGCTTCACTCCTGAAGTGGTGATCAATGACAACAGCGCCTACGGTGCGCTGCGAGCGGTGCGCCAAAGTCAGGACAAAATCCAGTATATCGGTTGTACCGTCTACACAGGCAGGTTCGGCAGCTCCGCCACCTGTTTCGCCAGGGATATTCTGGGAGAAACCGAGAGCTGCTCCACAACCAGCGCCGAGATGATGCAAGTAATATCCTCTATCGACGCCGACAACACTCTTTACTTTGAGTGGAATGCAAGTGGTGAGTGTACAGCTGTTGCGGTGCACCGCAATTCCGACTCTATTGCCTACGAAGAATCATAGAAACATTCCTAATCAGGAGGCTATTTGTGGCCTCCTCAGTTTTCTGTCTGATCGAATGCCTAGTTTCTGGTGAAACTAAGACCCCTTGCAAATACCTCCCATTCTCTGGGGTTAAGAAGCCTTGTCTATAAGCTTTGCTTACTTTCAAGCTATGTTCGCTTATAGCTCAGGCCTCGCTTCGGGCTGGCTTTCAAAGATAATTTCTAGTTAATTGTTCGACAATTGACTTCCACTTTTTTTCTAGAAAACGTTCATATTAGTAGTTGTGAGTTTCTGCTCATGGGTACTTCCTAGGATTAAAATTATAGTACTGTAGTGTTGTATTGGATAATTTTATGCTGCAATGCGGACCAAGAGAAAATGTGTGGTGAGATAGGTTCTAATAACTTACGTAAACTTTTAGTAGTTTCTATAGAAAAATTTTGATGTCGTTTTCATGGTTGTCACAATAGGCATGTATTTGTCGTTAACAGCTTTGTCTCGAAGGTATATTGTTTGGTAAATTTCTACTTCCATTATTATGGAACAACGTTTGTAAATTTCTTTTAACTTACTGGAAGGTTTATGAAAAAGATTTTTTTTGCTTCTTCGCTATTGCTAACTTCCATGTCTGCTTTTGCAGGTGGGCCCTACGATGGAACTGTCACGTATCTGAAAACCACAAGTTTAGGTGGCGCTAATAATACAGTTTACATCAGTGCCAGCGTTGATGATTCACCGTGTATCGGAACGAATCAAGATAATCGATTCGTTATAACAAATGAGGTTCAGCATACAGTGGCTTTGTCTGCCCTCTTGTCGGGTAAGTCAGTTCGGATTTACGGTAATGGTGAATGCGAAGGTGATACTGAAGTTGTCGGCTCGATTAGTGTTTCCTGAACTAACTAGATAATCGGCTGGATGTAATGTGCGGGTGTGGTGAATGCGCTTTAGTGTTCTCCACGCTCTCACTTTTGAAGCTATTAACAGAAGTTGGTGCTCGATTTGAGTTTTATTGTTCCGCTCTTGCTTTCCATTGGTGTAATTAAGAACCCTCCGTGCTCCAGTGAGGAGATATCGGATATTTTGGCTGAGCCTATCGTGATCGATGAGGACGACCCGGATACCTGGGAAAATCGTTTTGCTAATGTCAGTTGCAGCGTGCAGTTGCAGCCGGGTGATCTGGTGACCAAATCTTTACGTTTTATCGGTCCAGCGGCCAATCATTTGGTTTTTGACTGTAATGGCGCCACTATATCCCCTTTGGGTGCACTAAAGGAAGAAGAGCCCGCCTTGCTCGTATCTTCGGCGAAGTTTCGTGCCGGGGATGACTACGCACATGAGCCGGTGAGGAATGTGACTATAAAAAACTGCAAGGTTAGGGGCAGTACGCGGGTTCGCAGTCAGTTTTATCGAATCGGAAATGAAGAGTTGGCGACCTATAAGAATGAGCGAGGTCCGGATTATGTTCGGGAGCTTAGGTCGGTTGCGCCGACTGGAATTACTTTCGATAATCTTGATATTGTCAACGGTAGTGGCGTGAGTCTGTATATTGAGCAGGGCGTGACCCACACAACCCTGAAGAACTCCCGTATTAAACACGATAATGCAGGCGGCCCATCGCTGTATATCGATGCAGAGGCTGCATACAATGTGGTCGAGAATAATGAGTTCCACCACGATAGCAGCAATTTCCGTGAGGTCTTATCGATCGATGGTGCGGAGCACAATCTGATTACTAGGAACTGGTTTTCCGGTGTCACTTTGGGTGGTGTTTTTCTATACAGAAATTGCGGAGAGCGCGGTGAGGTCCGCTATACCGGCGTCAGAAATAACGAGATCAGCGATAACATTTTCTACTACCAGGATGCCTGGATTACCAGGCCTGCGGTTTACGTTGGGTCCCGGGATGGCGACAGCCTGAGTGGCTACTGCGACAAAGACAGTAATGTTTCCAGACCGTGGGACATTAGCGATGTCGATCCTTCGTTTGGTTGGGATGGAGACTGGGAGGCAAGCAATACCGATGATCGGGATTTTGCCAGGTTCAATACGGTATTGCGTAACAAAATATGTAACCATGCGCCCGATGGCTTCTTCAAGGTAAAGAATGTCGGGTTCAACTTCGGCAACGCTATTTACGATAATCGCAGCATATCTTGTGATAGTTCAGATCCTATCCCGAGATAGACCCGGTTGCGCCCGGTTCGAAACCTGGGCGTACCGATCGAATTACTGAAATCTCATTAAAGTACGGGAATGACCATGAGTGCTCTGGTTTCTATCTTGCTATCGGTTGGAATCATGGGGAAGGAAGTTCAAGCTGTTTCTTATAGCGGCTTGGAATCTGTAAATCTACCAAGCAGAACTGTTGAGCAAATAGCCGCCGGTCCGCCTTCCGTTGCCGACTTTGGTGTCGAAGACGATAACCTGCAGCGGGCGCACTGGTCCAACGTGACGATTTTCAGTAGTCCTTTTAATAAACACCGTATTAATTTTCCTGCTGCGACTGTAGATAAATACTGGAAGGCGGTAGCCGACATGGATGGGGATGGCCGCAGAGATCTCATATTCAAAAGAGATGGTAAGCTTAAGCTTGGCCGCAACATAGGTAGTAATAGTCGTCCAGAATATCTAGCGCCGATAGATTTATTCGGTGAAGGCGATTTTTCAATGGGTGAGGTAGGCGATGGAAGTTTGCCGTTAAAATTGACTCTTTCCACAGAAATCATTGGGTCTAAGGGTGTCGGTAAGTCTACAGTGGAGTATGTGAGACTGCAGGACCTCAACGGCGACGGTCGATTGGATATTGTCGATGCTCGCAGCCCGGGAGAGTGGATTGCCTACATGAATATGCCCTCCGGTCATGGCACCGGTGGGTATCCAATTTACTGGGAGAAGCTTACGCTGGCGGTCGAGCAGCGAGTCGATGAGTGGCGCTCTCGGGTGTCTGTGGGTGGCCATGGAGGTGACTTTAAAAACGGCTGGGTCTCCGGTGCCCGCTTTCCACTGTCGTGGACTCTGTCGGGGACTTATCGGTTAGCGGAGGCGTGGGGCTACGCCTTTTGGGGATGGAATGTACAAAACAGCTGCACGGCAGTTACTTCGCTGGATCCCGTCCAGATGTCGCGTACCGCCTGTGCCTGGGAGCGCTTTCCTTCCAGCGATCTGGAGTGGCAGCTTGGCTCCTCAACTGTTTTTGACTTGGTGTTCGATCTCACGGATGCAAACGGTGACGGCTATGTAGATCTTGTTTCTAGTAGATGGCCTCAGGGTTTTCAGGTCATTGGTCTGACACCCGCAGACCTTGAAAATACCGTGGAGAATCCGGAGTGCCGGCAGGGTATTTGTGAGCCCGGATTGTTCCGGGCTGAGGCAGGAAGGCCCTGGGAGCAGGATTACCTCGGTCTTGTGGTTCTACCCAAGCCGGAATCGGTGCTTGAGGATCTCCCAGCAGAATTGCAAGTCGTTCGAAACAACTACGATAAGTTTGCAACTTGCTTCGATGATGGAGAGGTCTATTGCAATCCGGTGCCGCCGTTCACGATTGATGCGTACGAAAATTGCTATTCCTGGTACGGCGGATTTCGTCGGGACCTCAGTCCCACGCATCCATCAAGTTGCCTGGTCGAGGACATTTCTACGAGGTGGCAAGGGAATATTCGTGCCCAGCAGCAGTTACCGCGAGGATCCCTCACTATCATTTCCAATGTTGCGGGCTTTGGAAATTAAGTTGTGGTCTTAAGGTTGGTGGCGGGTCGGGAACCGAGATTCTATAGTAATTCGAAGCGTACATTACTTTTTGCGCTAGCAGTTTTTAGTCGACCAGTGTCGTCGGTTATGGCTGAAAATAGACGATCTGAGATCGAAGCTCAATTTGGGGCCAAGATTGATCCGGAAGTCTATTACAGAAATTGGCGGTCGCGCTATTACAAACGGATTCTTTGCCGGATGCCATGGCACTGGTCACCGATATAGAGTGGTTGAGCATCTCTTGAATTTAAAGATGAGTCTCGCTCTGATGCGCGCTTTTTATAAAGATCAGATAAAGGATATATCATGAGTTCTTTGGTTCCAATCTTACTTTCTATTGGTGTTTTAGGTCAGAGAGTGGAGCCTCCTTCTTACTCTGCAATGATCAGAACCCACTTCGATTATATGTCGGAAGAACTGGCAGTGCCTATTGGTCAGGAACTCGAGGTTGAAGACTCGGGCGTCAATTTTGAGGATCTGCGTCGCTCTTATTGGGCGTCTGCTACTACTGGTGGAGACGGAAACTATTATTATCACACCGTATACTTTCCACCGGCAGTGGCAACTGAGTACTGGTCGGCCGTTGTCGACATGACAGGAGATGGGCGGCGAGACCTGGTATTTTACAGAGACGGTGATTTAAGACTGAGCGAGAATATTGGCAGCGTTTCTGAGCACGAATACGCTGATCCTGTTGACTTGTTTGGCGAAGGAAACTTCGTTCTAAGCGAGGTTGGCAATGGTAAATTACCGCTAAAGCTTCAGATCTCATTTGACCTTATCGGATCCTCAGGGACCGCAATGTCATCCGTGGACTATATCGGCTTGCAAGATGTGAATCGCGATGGCAGAACGGATGTCGTGGATGCCCGCAATCCAGGGCATTGGATCATCTATCTTAATAGGCCTTCCGGGGGTAGCGCCCTTATTTATTGGGAGAAAATTGAGGCCCCTGTCAATTACCTGGTTGAAGAGTGGCGAGCACGGGTTTCAGTGGGTGATAGCGGGAGCGGCTTTGAGAATGGCTGGATCTCCGGCGCTCGCTTTCCGCTTTCCTGGACGCTGTCGGGTATCGAGATGGCTGAGGCCAGGGCCTACAAGTTCAGCGGATTGAGTCTCGATTGTAGCTATTTGAGCCCGCTTTTTCCACTGGAGTATCCCGGGCAGGCCTGCGCTTGGGAAAGAAAACCTTCGAAGGACGTTGCCTGGACTGTGGATGGTTCTCCCCGCTCGTATAAAATAATCGCCCTGCGCGGGGTAGACGACGATGCCGTTCTGGATGTCGCCGGCGTCGAGTGGTCGCCAGGATTTCGTTTTGTTAGAGGATGGGAGCCGGAGGAGTTACGGATTGCTGTGCAGGAGCCTGAGTGCCGAGACCTGGAGCCGTTTGGTCAGGACTGTGAGCCGGATGTCTTCGTTGCGCCGGCCAAGACGCCGTGGAATCACTACGCGGGTTTCCATCCGGGGCCTGGGGAGGTAGTGTTACCCAAGCCGGAGTCGTTAAACAGCGACTCACTCACACAGATTGAAGTGGAGTTGCGGGAAGAATATGATCGTTATATCGGGTGCTTCGAGAACGGCAATTTGTATTGCGCTGCGCTCGAAATTCAGGCGTATCAGGAATGCTACTCCTGGTATGGCGGCCGCCGCGGAGACCTGAAACCCGGAGACGGCTACGATTGCTTGGTTGAGGATTCGTCGACTCGTTGGAGAGGCTATTCAAGAGGTATACGGCCCGTCTCTGGCTTGCCAGCGTCGCCGTGAGCACCAGCAAGCCAACAGTCGGAATAGCGCTTTACCTGCGTCGAGGATCTCGCGGCTCTTGGGTTCATAAGAGGCGTAGTAGAAACAGAAAAGATGTATCGCATGGCCACTTTCGCCCGACAGGGCGGGGTGGAGATCCGGCCGATGTCCGATTGTAAACGGATTTCCAGGCCCAGTGCCAAGCATCGCGTCGCTGTAAACCTGGACTCTTCTGAAACAGTTTTCCTGGTTCGAAGTCGTGAGCGAATGCGGATATTGCGCAACTCCAGTCCGGAAACAGAGACCGGCTTTGCGGTTGCGCCAACATTGCCGCAGTGGTAGTAATCGGTGGGCTGTCCTGCGCGGGCGGTCGTCAGTTCTTAACCAAAGTGGGGGGCTTGGTTCCCGCTCGGAAAAACGACGGCGCAGTTGAAGATTCGCCGCGTTCGGTTTGAGCCTTCCCAGGAGTTTGCAACCATGATTTGGTGGGCGGATTCTGACGGCGCTCACTAGGATCCCGGAGACCTTGCGGGGTCATTTTCCTCAACCGCGGCTTAAGCCGGTACCTGGCGCCTAGTGTTGGCGGTAGAAGCGCTCTTGCGTCCTATGACGCGCGCAAGCGTTCGGTGCCGGTGATTCCGCGGTTTTTCCTCTGCGTAAGCGCAGTTCAGTATTCTCGTTTTAAACATCACAGTGGAACTCCCGTTATTGGCGTCTGGATAGTGGAAGTCGTGCCCACTGCTATTGGACCATTTCTTTCGGGGATTGCTCGGCTGACAGTTTTCTCGGCGTTCCAGTCTGCAGTGGTTTCGCTCGCGCAAGTCCTTTCGCCGGTTTACCGGGGGGCTTCATAGATGAGTTCACGGCCAAATGTCCCTTTCCTGGCCTTCTCGACTTCCCGTATATGCGTTCGCCTCTGATAGGATTTTTTCCTAATCTTTTCGGTCAGTCTCCGCTATTGCGGATCAGAAATAAAGGTGAAACGGAATGGTTTTGCATCAACTTTTCAGAGTCGGAGCCTCCAGGAGAGTGGCGCTTCTGCTGGTGTGGCTGGCGAGCAGCTGCGGTGTGGTATCCGCGCAGGTTGTGGAGCCTCAGGCCGCGCTAGCGACCAATGCGGTGCCCGGGAGCTCGACCCCGGGAATTTCATTACCCTTGGGGTTAATGCCTGAGCGCGTCGGCCTCCCGTTGCCTTTGAGTGTTGTCCACGGTGGCGGATCGCGCGCCGGAGCGGCCGGACTGGGTTGGGAGGTCCCCTTGAGCTACGTCAGGGAAAGCAGGACCCCAGCCGGCCGTTTGCCATTGGAAAGTGGCGATGTCCCATTGAATCTCCATGTCTCAATCAATGGTGCAGCAATTGACTTCGTGCCAGCTTCGCTGGATGCAAGCCGCTATGTGGCAAGGGATCGGTCTCTGGGATCGGAGCTGCTCAGGGAAGGCCCCGATTTATGGGTATTGCGCCATGGAATAATGGAATATCGCTTCGAGCGCATAGCCGGTACAAATCCTGACACCTATTATCTTGTTCGAATTGATCACGCTGTGTCTTTCAATCGCTGGCTACTGGCTGGTATTCCGATGGAGTATGAACGGAAGTCCGACAGCCGGGTAGTACTGGGTTATGACGTTGCCAGCCAGGAGGGTTCTGTAGAGATTCGCCTGAACCAGCTTCGTTATAACCATCTGCCGGGAAGCGAACAGACCAGCTGTCCGGCGAGCGTGGTAGACCTGGTTTACCGGCAGCCCAGCGAATTGGGCCTGGATAGCGAGAGTGGTCCTATCGCAGACGGCGTCCTTGACGTCCGTACGGCGGCTTCCGCCGGCGACTCTTATAAGTCGACGGTGGTCACCCGGGTGCTAGAGCGGATCGATTTGCTGTCCCGATCCCAGGGCTGTGCCGTACCGTTGGTTTCCCAGGCGCAACTGGTACTTGACTACGATGTCGATCCGGATCTCAAGCAGCCGCGTTTGCGCGGTGTCGATCGGCACGGTCGCGAAGGAGAAGCGGGCGCACCATTGCCCCTGGCGCGCTACGACTACGCCGATTTCACGGATGGCGGCGGTGCCTTGGCTTATGATCCCGACGAGCAGTGGATGGATCCGGCGGTGCTGCCGGCCGATATGAAGCCGAGTTTCTCAGATGTTGAATATGTGACTGTGCCTGCCGTTGGTCAACAGGTAACCACCGCAGACGGCGTATCTCCGGAGCTGCCCGAGGATACCGATATTACCCGGGCCTATTGGTCCTATAGCGTTGAAGAGACGCATAGCACTACTCCCCCAGGCCTCAGGCATAGGTTTTCTTTCCCGGCGGCAACGTTGGAAAAGAGCTGGACTGCTTTTGTCGACTTGACTGGCGATGGCCTCCCCGATCTGGTGTACCGCAGCACTGACGATGGCGAACTTAAACTCGCTCGCAACCGATCCACGGATTCCAGTTTGGACTTTGAAGAGTCGGTGAACCTGTTCAGCGAAGGGAATTTCGACATGAGCGAGGTTGGCGGTGGCAAGCTACCGCTCAATCTGCGTTACACCACGGATGTCGCCGAATCGGATGGGCTGGCTACTTCCTCTGTGGATTATGTTCGCCTGCAGGATTTGAACGGGGACGGCCGCCTGGATCTTGTGGATGCCCGAACTCCCGGTGAATGGGTGGCCTACATCAATACGCCACCCAGCCACCGGCAGGATACTTCCCCGGAGTTCGGCCCCAGCGGCGACTATCCCATTTACTGGATGAAGACCCGTATACCAGTGGACCACTTGGTTGAAGAATGGCGGGAGAAGGTGAGGCTGGATGAAAGTAATCTGACCATCGATAACGGCTGGATTTCCGGCGACCGATTTCCGTTGTCCTGGACCCTGTCTGGTATGGAGTTGGCTCAGGCCAGGGCGTTTGACTATTTTGGATGGAATTTAGGGAACTTCTGCACTGACCTCGACGTGCTGGATCCTCTTTCAATGCCACTGGCGTCCTGCGCCTGGGAGAGAAATACTGCCGCTGACATTACCTGGAGCCTGGACCAGAAGTCTGATTCCTACGTCGTTATTGACACCAGGGATATCAATGGCGACAGCTATCCCGACTTGGTGAGTATCGATTGGCCTCAGGGCTTTCAATTCGTTGGCGGCTGGACGCCGAAGAGCCTACAGAAATCTATTCCCGATGCAGAGTGCAGGGCATTGGGCCTATTCGGCCAGGATTGCGAACCGGATGTTTTTTCCGCGTCGGCAGAGCCGCCGTGGGAACACTATAGATCCAGTGTGGCTCCAGTGGTATTACCAAAGCCCCAAGGCGATAGCACTCTCATTGAGCAGCAGATGTCGCAGAGCCACAGTCGATTTCTCGATTGCTATTCCGATGGCGCTGTAGAGTGTACTGGCTTCCAACTATCTGCGTATGGGGATTGCTACTCGTGGTACGGTGGTCGTCGCCGCGACCTGAAACCCACTGATGGCTACAACTGTTATGTTGAGGACTTGTCTGTGCGTTGGCAGGGCTTTACTCGGGGCATTAACACGCCCCCGAAACGCGCGCTGAATGTGCACTACAATGTCGCCGGGGCGCGCCTTGGGCCGCAATCGATTACCGGTGGCAGACTGTTCGCGCAGTCCCGAGCTCCGCTAGTGAACTCGATCGGCGCCTGTGGCGGTGTCCAGCGCTGGACCAGCGACGGCGAGGAAGGGGTCAATGAGCGTAGGACCCTTCGGGTTTGCGGCCTAGTAGAGGCGAATGGGGATGGCTTTCCGGACCTACTGCACAGCAGCGGTGGCGCACAGTTGGGCACCGGCGACGGCTTCCTCGATCAACGTGTACACGCTCAGGCTGGGAGAACAGAGCAGCTGGCGCGTCTGCCCGTTTGCAACGCTTCTGGTCGGCGCCATCCCCACCACCTAAACGACCCGGCGCAGACACCGTCGCCACAGAACCCGTCTATCGTGAGCTATGCAAACTGGATGGATCGAAATGGGGATGGCCTGCCGGATTCTGCCAGTCGCCTGGGGACGGGTGGCCGAGTAATGGTCAATTACCATGTTGCCGAGAAGTCGTCCAAGGGCACCTTTGACAGCGATGCCGGTTGCGATGACAGTGCGAGAGTGCAGGAGATGCTGGTTGATGTCACCGGCAGCGGCCTCCCAGATCGAGCTCGTATTGTCGGCAGCGAGCTGCGTATCCGAAAACCGGTAATCATCGGTACTGGTGGGAGCGTTGAGGACAGGGGCTTATGGAATGCCGGCAAGCTGATTCGCGTTACCGACGGATTCGGTGCGGGCATGGAATACCGATATACCAATGCCAAGCGAGACCCCTGGGGCAAACATCAGGTGCCATTTGCAGAAATTGTGCTGGAGTGGAGCCGACCAATAGGGGGCCTGGGCGCGCCGGGAGAAAAACTGCAGGAGCCAACCTACTATGCCTACGGTGACAACGCAATGCGCTACGATACCTACACGGAGCGGTTTGTGCCCACAGGCTATCTCTATACCGCGGAAGTGCGCGGCAAGACCCAAACGTCGGGCACACAACTGGGGCAGGTCAAGGGGAAGGGGCAGGTCGTAATCCGCCGTAACAACAGCTTTGACCCGATAACGCGCGATTGGCTGGTCGGAACCCGCGACCAGGTAAGAAGCTACGAAGGATACTTCTTCAGCGCCCGGGACCTGCTAATGCAATATATGACCGGAAGTTTTGACGGTGATGTTTATTATACCGGCAACAATGACAATACCATCGAAGCATACCTTTATCCGCCGAGCTGGGACGACCTGCCGCCCGAACACTACGACAACGGGCGATGCGAGCGGCTCGATTTCCCCTACGGGGGAATAGGTCAGGCAGAAACTCCCGTTGCATCCAGAACCTGTGCCGACCAGGGTATCCTGGTGGTTCGCAGTGAGCGTGAGTTCGAGGCGTCGGCGTACTTGGCCAGAGATCACAGCGAAAGCTTCCACATTGTCGATCCCTACCTTCGCAACGTTAAGCGTCAGACCCTCGTAGAGGAATGGGACGATCGAGGAAGACCGCTGCGGGTCAAGAATCAGGGAGATTACCGCGATGCAGAAGATGACTTCTGCACCCACTATGAGTACGCCCAGTCTAACCATGATCAATGGAAGGATAAGGAATTCCAGCCGTTGAACCTATTGGCCAAATTAACTGTAGATGACTGTTCAGGTAAGGTCGAAAGGGAAAAAACTTTTTACTACGAAGGGAGCGAACAGGAAGTGGCTGGGGAATACCGATTGTTCCCCTATGTCGAGACAATAGAAACCCGTTTTAGGACCCATAATGGGACAATTCCGTCGAGCCCCACATATTTGCGCAGTGTCAATGAAGGAGCTGTTGAGTATCGCAACGTTTATGGCCAAGCATTGAGAGTTACGACCAGAAACCACAACCCGATCAGTACAAAAAGCGTGGTTCGGACTACGGAGATCGACTACGATAATTTCCAGATGGTCCCGGTTCGCCGGAGTGTCAGGGCATCCGACGTCAGCAACTTTGCAAAGAGGGAGGCAATGAATTACGAGACAGGCAGTTACAGGCTGGCGTCGCTGACTGATCTCAATACCAATGTCAGCACTCTCTTTGGTTACGACCGCTACGGGCGACGCACAACCACCGCGATATCCAGTCCCGGACATTCCGGTGGAGCACCGCAAATTATCAGCGCGATCGAGTATCTAGGTGAGGACAGCCCGGACCATGCTGGGAGAAAGCTGAGATTGCGTCGCTTTGAAAAGTGGTATCCTCTGGAAGACTATGCTCAGGGCACAGCTGTCGATGGGGAGCTTTGGACCGAACAACGCTTTGATATATTTGGTCGCCTGGCCCGGATTGACAAGTATTTGGGAGAAGACCCGGACTACGGCGACGCCAGGTTGGCTGTGTGGAGTGCTGAATACGATGGGCAGGGCCGTGTAAGCCATATCAATCATCCATTTGTAGTCGGCGAGAAAGAAGATGAGTTGGTGTCCACGTACCACCATGCAGATCTGAGTAGCGACCCATTCTGTGTAGTTACTGCACCCGGTGTACAGAAGAGTCCGCCTCTTGTAGAGAAAGTTATTGAGAAAGAAACGATCGAGATTGGCACGCCGTCCACCAGTTACGTATTCCCTGTAACCGATGGAGGCCGTGAACTGATTAGCCATTGCTCGCTGATGACTTTTCAAATGGGGCAGCGCAAGAAAATCTCGATCTCCCCGTATTCCCTCGCATCTGATGATCCACAGGATATTTCCATGGAGGTCAGTATCTATGGTGCAACTGGACAGCTGGCTGAGCGTAGAAGTTGGCTGTCGGGGAAAGATAACGCCCGGGACCTTATGCGTCTCGATTACGATCAGTTCGGAAATCTCCAGTATGTTTCCCGCTACCGGGATACGGAGGAACTGAATTTCCCGGGGCAGGCGTTGACTTGGCAGTATGAACACGATGGTCTGGGCCGGACAACCCTGTTCGCCAGCGATGGAATAGAACCTATTCATTTCCGTTACGATGAATGGGGAAATATGAATAAAGTGGGGCAGGCCTCCGTCAATGCCGAACTTGGCGTGAGTTGGAAGGGGTATGAGCACGACGGATTCGGTAGGCTGAAGCGCTGGGAACTTCTCACAGACGACGGGTTGTTCAGGCTGACCCCCAACATCTGGGGAGCCCGTTACTCTTATATAGGAGATGGGCAGACTGGTGCGGGACATCTACGCGCGATAGAGAGAAGTCAATCGCCAATCGTCGAATTTGAGTACGATGCATTTGGCCGCAGGTCAATGACCCGGCATTCTATGGGTGCGAGCCTGATATCGGAGGTGGAGTGGGAGTACGACGGCCTGTCTCGCATAGGTGGGCAGAAGCGTCGCTCCAGCGCGACCGATATGGCGGAAGAGCTTATCAATTTTCGCTATGACAGCGCTGGTCGAGTGCGCGCGGCCGAGTACAACTTTGGATTGATTTCATCGACGTTGAAAAATATTGTGACCATGGATCCGTGGGGGCGCCCTCTCAAGTCGGTACTCGGTAATAGCTCAGTTAGGGAGTTCCAATATGGAACCAGCGGCCATCGTCGGCTCGAGTACGTTTACGAGACTCTTCCGGGAGTGGCTGCTGGAGATGGGCCCATCCGCCGCATTCACTTTGGAAACTACCTGGGACGCCTGAAAAGCGTCACTAGCGAACGCGTGGAGTCCAAGCTGGCGCTCACTGCGGTTGCCTCAGGTAGCATACATCAAGGTTATTGGTACAACGACTTGAATCAACTTATAGGATTCAAGCAAAAGGATACCCTGAACAATTCTTGGACTCATGATTATGAGTATGCCTACGACTCATTGGGAAATTTACAAGATACGGTCGACCACTCCCAGGATTCGAGTGTTTATACGCGTTTCATTCCCCGGCAAGACGATATGGACAAAATTTGTCGCTATGAAATCGGCTTCGAATCTGGCCCCGAGCAGTCGACAGTATCGAACGAACTTTGTACTTTTGAGTACGATCGGCGGGGTAATCTCGTCAAGTATCGAGATCCGCTTAGCAACGCTGAACGGCAACTTTGGTATAACGATTTGAATGAGATTACGAAAATAAAGCTAACGCTCAATGAGCAGATCAGTTATCGCTACGCTGGTGACGGCAGTGTCAGCGAGCGCAGAGATCACGCACTCGGAGAAACGATGTTCCAACTTGGATCGGTGGGGCAGCGCCGAGGCGGGGAAAATGGAGAAAGCGTAATCTGGGAAAGTACCTTGCCCAGTGGCGCCTCGCTTCGCGGTACCACTGAGGCTTCAGAGCTTTACTATGCCGGTTTCCAAACCAATTCAGCCAATACTACTCTGGATGATGCTGGCCTTGAGTCGAGTTTCAGTTCATATAGCCCCTACGGAAAACCGACTGAACGCATTGAACCCGGCCACACAGCGGTGAACCAGCGCCGCTGGCACGGTACGGACGTCTGCAACCCGCTTCCTGCTAGTGGCGGTTGTCGTATGTACGACAAATTGTACCGGATGGGTCCGCGCGTTTATGATGCTGAAATCGGTCGTTTCCTGCAGCGGGATCCGCTGGCAATTCCTCGGTCCGCGATCAAGGCCAACCCGTATCACTATGCTTGGAACAACCCGATTGTCTTCAATGACAGCAGCGGTCTTGACCCCGTTACACAAAATGTCAAGGTGCTAGAACCAAGTGACAACCCCGGCGGCATGGCAATGGGCACAGCGCTATTGGACTTCGATTATGTCGGTTTCCCTCTGGCCAGGGGAAACTATAAAGTTCTGGGTTTTGAGTATTCTGTCACTGGATTCAGCGGAACTGTATTTTCTGCCGATACTAGAACCGGTAATCGATATGGAGTAGGAGTGGGCGCCAGTGTATTGAATGGTCAGCTGGATTCAGGGGGGATTGGGTTCGAACCGCTCAAGCTTGGATTTACCAGTAAATATGCACCCGACGACGTGGGCATGGAGTCTGAGGTAGGTATTGGGGTACAGGCATCTAACCTCGCTAAAGGCCAGTTGCCTTTCGGACCGATTGTTAACCTGAAATGCGTCCCAGGTAGTGGCCCTGAATGCCAGCAGAGAATAATGAATATACAGACAACCGCTTATACGAATGGAGATATGCTCCATACACCGGGGGTCGCAGTAGTGCCATCGTCTGCTTTTGTGAACGGTTTGCTGCACTTAGAGCCGCGTCCAGTGGATCTTCAAGGGGGGGAGTCTCTCGCTTATGATCCGACTGTATCGAGAATGGATAGGCGTACCGGTCGCAGCAATATCGAATCTGTACCCGGTGACGGCGGCGATATAGGCCTACCTCCTGTCGGCTACTTTGCTGACCAAAGCGGAAACCTGCTGCCGCTAGGGGGATTTAGCGGTTTCGGCGGTGGCTTCGGTTGGGATAGCTCATATAGCTTTTCCCGACCGGCCCTTCCAAGCGCAGGGGGGGGGCAGCTTGGCCGATATGGAGGAGGGCTATTAACTACTTTAAGGGCGGCAGTGGGACTAGTGGGGGGAGGGACTAGCTCTGAGTCCAGGTATCGCACCTCCGTAGAAGTCAAGCCATAGTGTGTATGATGCCTCTGTCATTTGCCAATGTGCAGTAAAGCTGGTAGTCGGCGCCCCTAGAACGGGGGCGCTTATGAAGGTCTATCTTCGCGGACAGGTTTATTTACTGGGTGAGAATACCTTCCTTGGAAACTGGGGTGAGTGGTGCCGCCAAGTCGGTAGGAGGGGGCTTTGGCGGGGGCCGTCGTTTCTGGCGGCCCAGGCATACCGCCGACTCAAATCACCACTGTGTATTCCTTCTTCGCTCCGACGAAGCTGTCAAACAGCGCCTTGTGCTTGTCAAGGCCGAAACCATCCCGCCTGTATTCATACTGTCCAACTGAAGCAATGATCCGATCAAGCGGCGTTTCTTCCTTACTGGTCTCATCTCTATGCTTGTTATTCCGAGGCTTGTTTATGCAGCGGCTTACACATGCCTCACACCCAGGGTTCATGAAGCGCAGTTCTTCGCAGAAGCCCATCGCTGCCTGAACGAGATCGCACTGGCAGCCCTCGATCACCCAATTCTCATTCCACTCCGCAAACTCGTAAAGGGCGCTGAGACTGTCTACTAGGTATTTTCCATTGGCCTTGTTGTCCCAGTAGAGTTCGTCCAGGGATAACCAAGCAATGTCTTTTAGCCCGACCAGGCGTTGAGCCATTGCGCTTTTTCCGGATCCAGTACATCCGATAATCAGGATTCTCATGACTGGCACCTCCGCGTAATTTCTGCTTCTGTCGTTTGTAATTTAGGCGTCGGTATATGTTGTCGTTATGCTGGTTCTGCCGTTAACCGTGCAGACCGGCCGTTACGCCATCTTGTGCCTCAATTGCATTATTTTGATGGGGCTTTTCGTGCCGATTTTCAGCTTAGACAGTCTGACTCTCGCTAGGTGGTTTGGAGGGTACTGAAAGAGACACGGCTTCCATCTTGGAAGCCGCGGTAGGTTCCGTATTTTAAGTATCGCCGTTGTATTCCGTTTTGAGTCCGGCGAAGCTTTCGAACAGCTCGCGGTAGCGCTTGGAGCTGTAGATCTCTTCCCCTGCATTGTCGTTGCTGGGATTCCCCGTCACTCCTTGACTGATATAGCGGAGCTCTTCGCAATAGGGCAGCGCCACTTCGGCTAGGTCACTGTTTGCGCATTCAACAACCCAATCCGTATGATCTTCGAGCACGTTGCGCAGCATGTTCAGGCCCTCCTCCAGCGTGTTGCCTGTCTGTTCACAGCTGTTGGTCAGTTCATCCAAAGGGAGCAATGCAATATTTTCTCGGCCAATCAGTTGCTCGGCCATCGCTTTTTTACCCGAGCCGATATTTCCGATAATTAGAACTTTCATACCAGGACCTCCGAGATTCCGTTCTAGATGCCTAAAAATTAACTAGTTCCTGGCGTCGTCACAGTGTGGCATGGGTCGGAGTAATGCGAGACTGGCCGTTCGCCACGATGATGGCGCAACCAATTGATTTTATTGGAAAATTTCTTGTTCTTTTGTGCCAGTATCGGGGCGGACCGGTGGTTCCGGGTCAATGGGGGGGCTATAAGGACCGACTACTTCGCGATGGCCGCGCCCGCTGGGCGCTCATGCATGGTGTTGGGGGAACCGTGCAGGGGCGGCCCGGGGCGCGATGGAGTTTTCAACGGCTTCCGAAGAATAGACAGGGTTCTACAAGCAGCGGCTTGCGATGGACTCCAGATGGCGGCAATCGGTTCCACAGCAGCCGCCGAGTACTTTCAACCAGGGCATGGATTCCAACAGCTGTTTGTACTGGCTGCCGAGAGCATCAGGGTCCCCTTCGTCGAGGGTGGTGCTCTCGTCTAGCTCTGCGTGGCTTTTCGCTGATGCATTCGCGCGAATGCAGCCCACTCGGTGGCGCCAGTCACCGCCCCCCATTAATGTGCTCGCAAAGTGATTCGGATGGGCGCAATTAATCATAAAATAGGGCACAAAGCCTCCGGCTGCCTCGTCCGTGCGCGTAATGGCATCTGCTAGACTTGAGCCGTCCGGCAGGCGACCGTCGGTTTCCACAGTAAAAGAAATCGCTATGGGAATTCCTGCACCTTTAGCCGCCAGGGCCACACCTATGGCCTCATCGACATAGTTGAGAGTCAGTGCGGAGGCCATATCTGCATCCGTTTGTGCAAAGATTTCTATCTGGGGAGCATGGTATTGCCTGGCCTCTTCGATGCTCATCATTGCACCCGGCATGTAGCCATCGCCGCGCGGACCGATATTACCACTGACGACGATGGGGGAGCCCGCAGATTCAAATTCACCCCTGAGCTCAAGCATTAGACCGATTGCTCGCCGATTTATATCTGCCAGGGTTTTGCCGCCGCAATTGACTTTTCTAATCCAGTCCGGGCTGGCGCGCCAAGTCGGCGATTCCAAGACAAAGCCACAGCGATGGTGCTCGGCGATACGCAGGTAGCTGCGATAGTAGTTACGCAGTATCGCGATACCCTCCTCGCTAAGGAGCAAATAGAACGCAGCGAACTGGGGAAGCTCCAGACCTTGCTGGAAAACGAGGGTTGTCTCCATTCCGCCGTCTGTGAGGAACATGGCGCCGTCTAGCTGGGGGAGATGATGTCGGTATTTGCTCATGGTCGAGACCTGGATGTTGGGAAGGCGGGTTCTGGAGTCTTAGTTTTGACTCTGCGACAGAATAGAGTAAGTCCCCCGGTAAAGCGGGCGTCTTTTATGCAATAAAATTGTTAAACAGGCCAAGCCAAACGTAGGACCCGGCGACAATTTGAGTCCAAATCCAGTGATTTTCGCTGGAACAAGTGCAGCCGTGGAAATCGGTTTCAAGCGCAATTCCTGTTGATACTTGTAAGACGCCGAAACCTCCGGTGACTATCGATAGGCCCAGGAAAGTTTCTCCGCGCTTGCCAGGTGCGCGCGTTTGGCGGCGGGACCACATGCAGTACCGGGGGTATGAAGCTTTTTCCGCAAAAACAGGGCCGTATGGGCCTGCTAAGGTTGAAGCCTTATCCGAAAGACAATCGATGTAAAAAAATGGGTTTTGCTGGCATTTATGTCTTTCTTTAAAATTTTTTATAGAAAATTATTTCGCATGGCCATTGCTAATTGGGCGCCATGTTCTATTTGGCCTAAGTGGGAATAGGCTGAGGTATCGTTACAATGCCCTACTCAATAGGAGCGCCACTCGGAAACAAGTCGCCATGAGATCAAAGCCTGTCCCTGTTGCAATTCTGACTGTGCCGGAGACTTCTGGCTCTGCTCTCTACGGAATGTACGATTTGTTCCTGTCTACTAACAGGGACTGGGAGTATCTGACCACCGGCAAGCCCGGCGTCGAGGTTATCAGGCCGGTGCTGGTCTCCCGCTGTGGCGAGCCGATAGAAGTAATGAACGGTGTGAAGGTGGCGCCCCAGGCTTCGCTGGCGGACTGTCCTCCTGTGGAAATTGTCTGTGTGCCCGAAATCACTGTGCCGCCCGGGGAGGCTCTGCAGGAGCGCTTTGCCGAAGAGCTCGAGTGGCTGCGGAAAAAGCATCGGGATGGCGCTATATTGGCCGCAGCGTGTTCAGGCGCCATGCTATTTGCAGAAGCGGGTTTGCTCGATGGCTACGAGGCGACTACCCACTGGGCCTGGTGTGATGAGATGCGCCGGCGATTTCCAAAGATATCGGTGCAGGAGCATCGTGCGCTAGTGGTAAGTGGGGAGGGGCAGCGACTGATAATGGCCGGTGGTGGAACTTCTTGGCTGGACCTGGCGCTCTACCTGATTGCGCGAACCGTGAGTGTTGAAGCCGCTATGCAGGTGGCAAGAGTGTGGGTGATTGACTGGCACCACGTGGGCCAACAGCCGTTCGCCTGCCTGGCCAGAAGCCGGCAGGCGGAGGATTCTCTGATCGCCCGCTGCCAGGTTTGGATCGCGGAAAATTACACAGAGGCAAGCCCAGTCACGGCCATGATTCAGATGTCCGGCCTAGCCGAGCGCACTTTTAAGCGCCGATTCAAACAGGCCACTGGTATGCCGCCATTGGAATACGTCCACACCCTCCGGCTTGAGGAGGCCAAGCAGCTACTGGAGAGCGGGGAGCAGCCCATTGAAATGGTCGCCTATGAAGTGGGCTATGCGGATACAGGGTTCTTTAACCGACTGTTTAAGAGAAAGGTAAACCTGACCCCGGCGCAGTACCGGAGGCGCTTTGGAGCGGTGCGTCGATCTTTGGTCACACAATTGGAAGGGGCGGCGAGTTAGCTTCGCCAGCGTGCGTCGTCTTTGAGCTGAGACGAAAATATCAGCCCAGCGCAAGATAACTCATTGAGTGGACTGTTGCCGCGCATGTGCCTTGACACATGCGGGCAAAAGTTTGCACAAATTTTTTCACTTTATCAATATTTTGAAGACAGGCTTTGGTGACTATGGAAGCCGGTCAGAACCAATATATATTGAAGCCGTGAAGAGTCCCAGTGTGTGCATTTTTTGTGTCTTGTATTACAAGAGTCCACTGGCCCGGTTGGAGCGCGGCGTGGGTCAGATAGCCGCGCCACACGGACGGCATTGGCGAACTGTGACTTGGATGCTCCCTTTTTATTATATATTCGGCGCCACTGGGGTTGCGCAGGAGAATCCGCAGGTCGCCTCTATATGGGTGATCAATCGCGAGTTCGATGCGCGCCATGCGGCCCGGCTCAGATTGGCCATTTTCTGCAATCGTAAAGTGGCGCTGCAGTTCTCCCGGTACCGTGACAACGCCTTCCGTGTGCGGAGGGGGGGTCTTGTTCGGGGGATCGTTGGGGTCGTCTCCGCCGCCAGGGGGGGGATCCTGCTGCTGTAGCTCTCCATCCGGAATGGAATATGAGCCGCCAACATGAACGCTGGCAGGTTCGGCCAGCGGGCCGACTTTAACGTGCTGAGTGCTTGCCGGGTTGGGGTTGGTGCAGTTGAAGGCCGACGGCGCTGTACCGCGTTGCGACCACCATTTACGCAGGCAGGAGCCCAGGGCCTCCTGGCCGAACTGGTTGGGGTGCATGGACTCGTTCAATCGGCCTTGTTCCCCCATGGGATTGTCTGCACCAAAGAGAGTGTTGTAAAGCCAAGTGATAAGCGCGTCGGGGCCCGCCCCGGCATCCATCGGGTTGTCAATATATCTGACCCACTCCATATTCGCTGCCGTGGCAGGAATTTCCGGAGTTGCCCGTTGCGAGCCCACTTCACACAGCTTGTGCCCATCAAGAACATACTGCGGGTTGACAAAATCGACAGACTTTTCATGAGCGAGTGTTTCATACAGGCCGTTTAGCTTCGGCATCAAGGTGTGCTCAAAAAATTCAGCGTCGTCGCCAATAAAGGGGCACCTCCCGAATTCTCTACGGTGTCCTTCTCCATAGCGATTGTCATAGAAACCCGCGAGTATCGCCGGATAGCCCATGAGTACAATCCGATAGTCATTGGGGTCGGTCTTTCCATGCACTGCCATAGTCTGGCGGACTAGGTCAATGGATTTGGAAACCTTGCCATAGGTATCGAAAAGTGACAAAGAGAGATGGTCGTTGATGCCGTACCAACATCTATCATCGTCATCTGCGGTCCAGTGCTTTTTGACCCACTTTGCCATGCATTCGGTTATCATATCGGAGAAACCCATGTCGTTCCCGCCAATACCGAGGACAATCAGCTCTATATCGTTATCATATGCCAATTCTTCGAGGCGAGTGATCTGTGGCGCCTGGTCTCCTTGGAACTCTCCCTCATTAACCAGTGGCCATAGGTGTCTACTTTCGGCACCGCTACAGGCCAGATTGACCACTTTTGGGAAAGGCCCCTGGATCATAAAGGGGGGCACGGGGAAGTAGGGCCTTTTCAGCTGCTGAATAGGAGCGCTATAAGCCCGGTGGCAGCCGTTGTCAATGCTGCCTTCCTCGTAAACTGAGTCCCATTTTGGGTTGCCGGACGGGTAGCGTTCTGCACCATCGGTTCCGAAACTCCGTGGGATTGGCCAATCGCCTTGCGGAACTATCGTATTACCCCGCCAGCGACCGGCTTGTCCGGAGGAGAAACTGTCTCCCAGCACTACGGCTGTGGCCGGCTTCGCTTCCGCGAAAGCGGGCGAAACTAATAGAGAGAGCGAAAGCGCAGATAGCGATCTTCTTAATATTGGAACTATTTTTTTCATAGGCGTCTCGTAACTGTTTGCCAGTGTATAGTCAGATGCGAGTAATAATCGCCGCACCTAAGCTACTAGATTTCTAGATGGTGTGCCGGGTTGAGCGCGACAGAAAGAGGGCGGACTTGACAGTCCGACATCTCATCGGGCTGCAACTCCTCTGGCAACGATTGGTCAGTTTTTTGCGGGCGATAAATTTAGGTTTTCTTGCGCTGTTGCAGCTGACACTCCTTCGCTGTAGTCATGGAGGCGCTCCCAGGACGGCTCATGCTCAGTGTCATCCGGTAGCGCCGATGTCCCCGCTGAAGTCAATGTCCCCCATATTGGGGCCCTGATTTTGATTGGATATACACTGCGTGGTTTAACTACTGATTCCAGGCCTTTTCCAGGGCATCATCGCGATTGAAGCGGCCGGTTGGTCTTAAGTGGCGCATCTACAGGTCGGCGACCAGAGGTGGTGTCGGATAATGGGGATCAGCCTATTGGAAGGTCGTCTATGAGACGGGCTATGCTGGTCTCGGTTCCTTCGAACGGATTTTCCTGAGAATGTGAACCTGACACCTGCAGAACACTGCAAACGGTTTGGAGCGGTGGGTCGGTCTTCGGTTACAAAGTTAGAGGGGAGGATAATTAGCCTAGACAGAGTGCGTCGTCGTCGAGCTGAGACAAAAATATTAACCAAGCGCAAGATAACTCATTGCATAGAGTGTTGCCCGCATGCTCCTTGGCACATGCGGGCAAAAGTTTGCACAAATGTTTTTTTCTTTATCAATATTTTGAAGGCAGGCTTTGGTAACTATGGAAGCCGGTCAGAACCAATATATATTGAAGCCATGAAGAGTCCCAGTATGTGCATTTTTTGTATCTTGTATTACAAGAGTCCACTGGCCCGGTTGGAGCGCGGCGTGGGTCAGATAGCCGCGCCACACGGAGGGCATTGGAGAACTGTGACTTGGATTCTCCCTTTTTAATATATATTCGGCGCCACTGGGGTTGCGCAGGAGAATCCGTAGGTCGCCTCTATATGGGTGATCAATCGCGAGTTCGATACGCGCCATGCGGCCCGGCTCAGATTGGCCATTTTCTGCAATCGTAAAGTGGCGCTGCAGTTCTCCCGGTACCGTGACAACGCCTTCCGTGTGCGGAGGGGGGGTCTTGGTCGGGGGATCGTTGGGGTCGTCTCCGCCGCCAGGGGGGGGATCCTGCTGCTGTAGCTCTGCATCCGGAATGGAATATGAGCCGCCAACATGAACGCTGGTGGGTTCGGCCAGCGGGCCGACTTTAACGTGCTGAGTGCTTGCCGGGTTGGGGTTGCTGCAGTTGAAGGCCGACGGCGCTGTACCGCGCTGGATCCACCATTTACGTAGGCAGGAGCCCAAGGCTTCCTGACCGAACTGATTGGGGCGCATGGACTCATTCACGCGGCCTTGTTCCCCCATAGGATTGTCTTCACTGAAGAGGTTGTCTTCTAACCAGCTGGTCATTGCGCCGGCGCGCCCATTCCCCTCGGGATCCATCGTGCTGTCAAGATATCTTACCCACTCCATGTTTTCCGCCGTTGCGGATATTTCTGGAGTTGCGCGCTGCGATTCCGCTTCACATAGTTTGTGCCCATCAAAGACATACTGCGGGTTGATAAAGTCTACGGATTTCTCGTGGGCGAGTGCCTCGTACAATCCGTTGATCTTTGGCATCAAGGTGTGCTTGATATAATCAGAGTCGTCGTCAATAAAGGGACACCTTCCATATATTCTTCGATTCCATTCATTGTATCGATTATCATCGGATCCTGCGATGATTGCCGGATAGCCCATTAATACGATTCGATAGTCGTTGGGATCCGTTCTTCCATGGATTGTCATAGTCTGGCGGATCAAGTCGACGGTTTTGGAAACATTGCCATAGGTATCGAACAGCGAGAGAGAGAGGGTTTCGTTGATATCATCCCAACATCTTTCATCTTCAAATTCTTCCATTTCGTTTTTTGCTATCCAAAAATATATACATGAAGCTATCATGTCGGAGAAGCCCAAGTCGTTTCCGCCGATACCGAGGACAATCAGCTCTATATCGTTATCCTGCGCCAGCTCGTTGAGGCGAGTGATCTGCGGCACCTGGTCCATCTGGTATTCTCCGCCCTCCGCCTCGGGCCAGAGATGTTTACTGCGAGCGCCGCTGCAGGCCAGGTTGACTACGCTTGGGAAGGGGCCGTTAATTTGTAGCGGTGGCATGGGGAAATAGGGCTTTCTCAACTGGCGGATGGGGGCGCTGTATGCGCGATGGCAGCCGTTATCAATGCTGTCTTCCTCGTAAACTGAGTCCCATCTTGGGTAGCCAGGTGCAGCATGTTCGGCACCATCGGTTCCGAAGCTCTCGGGGGTTGACGCCCCGCCTTGCGGGACTCGTGTATTGCCCCGCCAGCGCCCGGCCTGCCCGGAGGAGAAGCTGTCTCCCAGAACCACAGCTGTGACCGGTTTCGATTCCGAGAAAGCGGGCGAAATAAAGAGAGTGAGTGAAAGAGCAGATAGCGATCTTGTTAAGACTGGAGCTATTCTTTTCATAAGTGCCTCGTAGCTACTAGGCTGTGTATAGCCAAATGTAAGTAATAATCGCCGTGCCGAGGCTACTAGATATTTAACTGGCGTGGTGGGTTTAATATGCCAGATGGGAGGCTGCGTGGACACCCAGATGTTTCGCCGGACGCATATCCTCCATTACTGATTCTTTAATTTGTTCCAGGTGATGAACTAGTATTTTCATCCGCTGTTGCAGATGGTATTCCTTCTTTTTATTCACGGGGCGACCCCGGTTGTAGCGCCGCGTCAAGTAAGTGCTATTACCACGACCGCTGTCCCTGTGGTTGTTCCATAGGGGAGTTCTGAGAAAAATTTGCTTTTCAGGCTGCGAAGAATTCTCTACGCCGCACCCTTGTTCAATTATATTCCAAGAAGGCTTGTGCTCAATTTTATCTCGGCAGTGTCGATATTCCAGCTGGAATCAGTGTCTTCAATATTTTGGCTATCGTGATTCGGGCTGAATTTGCACTGTTTGGTTTACCCGCAGATCCCTGGTCATTCCTTAGAGTACCATCGCGATTGAAGCGGGCGGTTAGCTTGAAGTGGCCCGTCCGCCATTCAATGGTGTGCCGGTCGGTGGACTGAGATGGCGACACAATGGGTCAAGGTATGAACAACAGGCAGTAATTTACTATCTCGCGATCTCTCGCATACCTGTCAAAAAACCGGAAAACCTGTGGCGGGGGATAGGATTTACTTTACTTCACGACGAAAGTTTACTGTGATTTTGGGATGATATACGAAAACCCTGCCAGGTTGATTGGTCCGATTCACTAATAATTTTATACCGGGGAAGCTGTCGATGGCAGTGGCGGAGAGTGCCGGCTTAACGCCGGCGCAATGGGAGGGTGATTGCTTTGGAGGGTGAGGCTGTTATCCGTGCCACTATTAGTAATACTTCTCCATCCAGGCATGCACACAGGGCAATACGACACTTTGGGCGCGTTTGCCTGCTGCTATATCGAAATGGGAAAAATCGTGTCCAAAGCCCTGTGCTCTACCGAAGGTCTCGAAAGTAATATCTTTACTGCCTAAATGCTCTACGAGCTTCTTCGCACGTGCAGGGGAGGCGTGGAAGCGGTCTGCTGCACCGATGCCGGCATAGACAGGGAGTTTCACGTTTCGCAGGAGTTTCCAGTAATTGCGGCTACCGTCAACGCTAGCGAAGCTGCCGCGGGCGGCCCACAGTGCGAGCTGCCGCATTAACGCTGGCGGTTCGTCCGAAGGGCCTAGGCCGAGACGCCTGGCAGGCATTCTTCCGAAGATATGCGCTACCAGGTCCGAGAGTGGCAATTGTATGCGCTTGGAAAGGCCGCCGTCTGAGTAGTCATTGATGGCTGACGCCAGAGCCGCGACGCCGGAAACCTCGGCCTGCAGACTGGGATCCAACCCTAATGCTGCCAGTGCGGCATAGCCGCCGAAACTGTGGCAGAGCATGAGTAGCGGGCCCTTGTGTTGCTCGGATGCGAAGCGGATCAGCGCGGGCACGTCCGAATCGACATAGGTATCGAAGCTCCAGTCCCAGCATCGAGCCTCTCCGTTTGGCCAACGGCTGCGCCCGTGCCCGCGCAGATTTCCTAGTAGCACTCTGTAACCCTGGTCTAACAGGTAGCGGCCGGCTCCCTGCTGGACGCTGTTGTAGAAAAAGCGGCTGTCGGAGAAAATCCCGTGTAAGCAAAGCACGGCAGCGCCATTTTCCGTGCCTCGTGCGGGCACCAACTCCTGAACCATGAGTTGGTGCCCGCCGCCGGCTGAAATGAAGTGATCGATCGACTGTGTTTCCTGGGTCAAAGTTTCGCCTCCGAGATTGTGAAGTGGGTTCGTGTCGGCTGTATTGCAAGCAATCGGAACCTTCCGTTCTAGGGCGGTTTCACAAGGCTTCTGTTCTTAACCAGCGGGGGCCTTACTTGCTTTGCGATATCTAAGTTTCACCTATATCAGAAGTGAATTTAATTTTCAATGTTTGTTCAGCGGTTTTATGCGGAATTATTTTATTTAATTAAGGTTTTATCATGAAGTTTGAGTTTTCAAATTCTTAAAGTGTAAGTGAGTAGAGAGTAACTATATTATTGCATCATGTAGTATCAGAAATTTGACTAGACTTTTCCTGGTCCACGTGTTCATTGCATACTGCATCTGGTGCGGTTGCGTAAATCATTGAGAGGTGCGCCAATTTCCTGATATTATTTCAGCGTGTGTACTCTATTTGTGGGTGCTCATTGTGTTTGAAAGTCGTCTGCGGTTTTCTTCTTATCTCGACGCCACTGTTGATTTTTAGAGGTTACTGACTCTTCCATTTGGCGCGAGAGAGGTCTGTCTAGCTGCTCAACGAGCCATTGTGCGGTGTGTTCCCATGCGGGGCGGGATAGCTCTCTGGTTACGACTGTCATGTGGTTTGCATTCGGGGCGCAATAGATACGGTGATCTGGGACCGGTGCTAGAAATTGTTGGCAGTATTCGAGTGGGCACAGAAAGCGATCTTTCTCACCAGTAATCGCCAATACAGGTTGCCGTACATTATCTCGTAATGACAGGTAGTCCACTCCATCTGTGGCGCATATGCAGCTACCGGTTCTCGCCCATCGACGAAGATCAGCAACGAAGGATAACGGAACGTCCTCCGAGCCCACACGCAGGCGGCGAGCGGGGAAGTAACCCAAGGGCTTGCAGAGAAGTTCCCATATAAACAGCACGGCGCGTCTGCGGAACCAAACCCAGTTAGTAGGTTCGAACTGCGGCAACCACAGGTTGGTTGCGTAGAGAACCAGTGCATCTACCGGGGCCCGGGGTGTCAGTCCTAGCCAGAACAGGGAGGCGTGGCCGGTGAGGCTGTGGCCAAGTAATCCGAGGCGTAAAGCCGGGTGCCTGGCGCGGACCCAGTCGACCACTGCAGGAATGTCACCGCGGACAATTTCGTCGTAATTCCAATGGCTGTTTCCTGCGGTGCTGCTTTGTCCGTGACCGCGTAGGTCAAATGTGTATACGTGTAACCCTGCCTCGGCTAGGGTGCTGGCGAGGCCTCTTCCTCTGGGGCGGTCGAGTGTGCGGCGGTTAGCCATCATCGCGTGCCCGGCAACCACTACGCCTTTCGCTCTGCCCTGGGCTGGATATTCAGATACTGCAAGAGAGCAGCCGGAGCAATCGACGCTGTGGGATAGGGGGGGCATGGATAATCCTCTTGAACTATTGTTTCTGCTGTTTGCGGAGAGTTTAGGGAGTTAGCGCAGGGTAACAGCCCGGCAATCAAATGATCCGGGTCATTTGGGTCGAAATGCCGCCTGTTTCCCGTCTCGCCGGTATTATGCAATTTCTTGATCATGAGTGCCTTCTACTGCTCAGGTTTTACCGGTTTGCGATTTTATACATGAGCAGTATCCGGCCGAGTACTGAAAGGTCATGTCCAAAATCACCTGTTTGTGACCTATTTCGCGCCGTCTGTTGGGTGAGTAGAACTATAGACTACTGGCTCTATCGATGTTGAAACGAGAGTATTGTTTGTTTCCAACAAAAACTTAGGCGGTTCTATGATTAAAAATATTTCGATGCTCATTGCTGCCATGGCCGTATCGGCCGTTGCACTGGCTGGGGAGACTTCCGATAAGGAGGTGGTCATCGATTTCAGTGCCAATAGTGCCATCGGCGCTCTGAGTGCCGCACGGCATAGTTAGGACGATGCCCAGTCCATTGGTTGCGAATTGTACGAAGATGAGTCCGGCTCTAAAGCGTTCTGTCTTGCTGTAGACGCTGATGGCAATGAAGCCAGGTGTATTACCGGTAGCTCTGAACGGTTAAAGCGTATAGCCGCTATTAATGCGAACAGCTATCTCAGGTTCAAGTGGGATGATTCATATGAGTGCACTGATATAAGGGTGAGCCTAAACTCCGTTTTTATACGATAACGGCTTCGAGTTAGTACCTGTTTCTTCGGCATTCAAATCGTATTCGATTTAAAGTGAACTGGAGCCTGTGTCTCTCGTCAAAGGATTATTTTTATTAAGCAGGTTTTAGGTTTCTTCCGTATTGCCGAAAACACTCTGGAGGAACTTAGTGCCGGAGATGGTTCAGCGTATATCTGATTATTTTTTTGTGAGGTAGATATGGCAAGGGCACAATGCTGTTGCGGGGAGTTGGCTATCGAGGTCTTGGGGAGCCCGAAACGTTTTGGTGTATGTCACTGTTATAACTGTCGTCGCAGAACGGGTAGCGCTTTCGGTGCGTCTGCCTATTTCGACTTAGCTCAGGTTAAGGAGATTTTGGGGGCGTCTAGTGTCTATGGGTTTGAGTCAAAGCACTCAAAGGGTTCGCAACGGAGATATTTCTGTGCCAACTGTGGAACTACCCTCTATTGGATATATTCGGAAACTCCAGAAGAGCTTGGAGTCGCCGGTGGTTGCTTCGAGATTGGCTACCTTAATGCCCCTGATTACTCTGTTTCTAACGATAATAAACTACAATGGCTAACAATTAGAATTCTGCATAAGAGTTGGGCTGATAGTGGATTGGGGCCCTAGCCCGGATTTTGCATCGCCAGTTTGACACCGCAGTATTTCATGCTGCCCGGTCGAGTGGGGTGGGACTGCTGTTTTTTTGCCGGGAACAGCACCCCACTGCTCTACGTGGGTACCAGGCGTACTGCCAGCTTGCAGAAGATTTCTCTGTCGGGGAACGATGTCGGTAGCAGGTAGCGAACACGGCGCATATTCTTGAGCGCCACGGCGCCTACTTTGATCAATCGGTTGCGCAAAGTGGCTGCCGAGGCTTTGGCCAACTGGGTGTCTTGCAGCTGTTTGCGCAGACATTCATACAGCACCCAGGCCAGCGCCGAGAGCAGTAGCCTCCATTGGCTCGGCCACCAGCGGTGGCAGGAGGTGCGGTCGGAAAACAGGTCTATCTGCTGGTCCTTGATGCGGTTCTCCATATCGCCGCGGGCACAGTAGAGATTCCGGCAGGGTTCTTCGCTATCCCCTTCCAGATTGGTGGTGATGAAGCGAGGGTTGGGCCCGCCACGGGTATATTCCGCCTTGTCGATAACCCGCTGCTTATATTTCCAGGTGCCGGCGGCATACTGGAAACTCCTGAACAGGCTGAACTTGAAAGCCCCATTGTTGGACCAGCGCCTGGCCAGCTCAAGGCAGCCGCTCAGCTTGCGTTCCAGCCGCTTGTTGCGAGCAATACCGACGATGTACTTCACGTCATTGCGCCTGTACCAATCCAGCATACGATGACGACAGAAGCCGCTGTCTCCGCGGAAGATAATCTCTACCTTGGGCCATTGCTGGCGCAGCGCTTTGACCAGTAGGGCGAGAATGGCCAAGCTGTGCTTGGCGGCATCCTGCCGGCAGTGGCGCAGGTAGCTCACCAGCAGGGCCGACCGCAGAAGACGTAGAGTGACAGGAGGCAGTAGCGGTCGTAATAGCCGTGGAAGAAGCGCTACTCTTGCTCCCCGTGCACTGGGATGTCTATGGCATCGAAGTCCAGGATCAGCCGCTTGGGTGGCTTCTTATGGCAGGCTACGAACTGGTCGAAGAGCACCTTGTGTAAGCCTGCGGCGACAGCGCGGTCCTACTGTTGTTCTAAGCGGCACAGTTTGGCGGTACTGGCCAAAGGCCCCAAACGCTGGCAGCCGGCCTGGAGCGCGGTATCGAAGCGCAGTTGATCGTGATCGTTCAGGTCTTCGTAGCCGGCGGCGATGGCCAGCAATCGCTGCCGTACCAGCTGCTCGGTACCATGCTCGACACAGACCTGGCGACGCGGGTCATTCACAACCTCGGCCACAGAGCGGGATAGTCCGAGCTTCTGGTCCCACTCTCGCAAGAGCAGGAGGCCGGCATTGGAGGTCAGATCACCGCCAGTGAAATCTGCGGTGATTCTACGACGGGAAAGGGATGAAAAGCGGAGTTCAGGTTGGTAGCATTCTGTCACGGCGGAGTTTCTTATCGGACTGATTTAGACACCAGTGATGATAAGGCTTTCCGCCGTTCTTGTATTTGGGGCCGTGCAAAATCCGGGTTAAGCGATTTTTTGTTTGTCATCCTCGGGCGGCGGCAGGTGGACGTCCACCTCTTCCAGATCAAAGTTAGGCTTTGCTCCGGCCTGGAGAGGAGTTTGAACCCATTGCGATCCTGCATTCTGAAGCTCGATTAAAGTTTTCGGTCCGATGGTTGATCGATCAGTATGTTGATGGATGGTTAGGTCGTTATAACTGTTGGCAATTGCGGTCGTTGATAAGGTGGTACATAGAAATGTCATTGCTAGCGTTTTATTCATGTTGTCCTCATTGAGATCTTTTGAGTTAAGGGGTTTCCAAAAATCAAAGGTTCCGGTTTGCTCGGGTAGGGGAAGCCAGTGCGCAATCACGACCGGCAGGCATACCTGAAAGGTAACGGGCTGGAAGGCGATATGAGGCACAGCCGCCGAGGTTCAGAGCTAGTTTGGCAAGAATTTTATGGGTTTGTTGCTTGTCTTTTGCGTACACAAACAGACTGTAGATTGATACAATCGAAAACAATAATATCGGAAGCATGATTTATCTCTATTAGTTACTAATTTGTGGCAATTCAACAATTTTTCACAGTTTTTTTGTCGGAGTTTTTGCCATCTGGAATAATTTTAGCAAAAATCTACTTTTATTTTTAGGTTCCTTCTTGCCAGATTGTAGTTTGTTTTGCCATAAGATGTCGTGTAGTTGTGAGATGAATTACTGGCAGTTGGTGGATTCAATGTGCAATAAAGAGTATATCACCGTGCAACTGCTCTGCCGCTCGTATATTTGTATGGATTTGGCGCGCAGCTTATGATGCTGGATCTGCGCTAAGGACTTTATTCCGTGCCGGCTTGATCTTCGTCGCAATTTGGGAGTAGGCAAAGGCGCAGTTGGTTCTGGCATCTCGTGCGCGGCGCAGGGCACTTTCTGCACACTCGAGAAGCGCCTTCGCACTCGTCGCCGGGGTTGGCTGGAAACTGTGGCTACCGATGGCGACAGCAAAGCGTTTGCAGGCTGCCGTGGTAGCCCTGTCCACCTCCAGG
This sequence comes from Microbulbifer taiwanensis, assembly GCF_014904815.1. GTDB lineage: Bacteria > Pseudomonadota > Gammaproteobacteria > Pseudomonadales > Cellvibrionaceae > Microbulbifer > Microbulbifer taiwanensis. Next base: position 81,485 of record NZ_JACZFR010000032.1, on the reverse strand, counting down.
GACGATACAGCCTCGAGCAATCGCTCGGCCATGGCGATGGCGCCTCTCCTATCCGTTCCCGGCAGTAAAATTGCAAAGGATCTATCGCCGGTCCGCGCCGCAAAGTCATTCCAGCGGCCGAGATTCTGCTGTAGGCAAATAGCGATACGCTGCAGGATAGTGTTGCTCCGCGCGCGCGCAAGTGCGTCTGCCTGAGCCCGGGCAAGCGCGATCTCGACCAGAAGCAGTGTCAGGGATCTGCGCTGGCACAGTGCCAGGTTCCAGTGGTGATTGAGCTGGTGCTCGAATGCGAGCACATCGGGCAGGCCGGTCAGGGGGTCTACTCGGGGCTCCTCCGCCGCCCGAAGCGATTGCGGTATTCGGTCAAGGGCGCGGTGACTGTCCCACTCTTTTTCTCGCAGCTGTAACTGTGCCTGCTCACTGCGGCAAAAAAACTCGATCAGATAGTTGGTGCCGTCTATACCGAGAATATCAATCCGCGTGGCCTGGGCAAACCTATCCGCCAGCGGTGCCCTGAAGCGGGTGTCTGTCAGGATGGCCTGGCGATTGCTGCCGATCGCATTCTGGACTTGCTGCCACGTATTACCATCGGAAAGGTAGCCCGACAGCTTGTCGTGAAAGGGTTCGGCCAGCAGTCGCTGCAGCTTGCTGTTGAGCGCGATCCAGTTTCCCAGGTTGTTGCAGATGCCGGCGGGGACCGAATAGCTGTTGAGTAGGGAGACGAGTTCCGGAGCCATGGTAAATCCCGTTGCGAAAGCGTGAGCAGCTTCAGTTTCCAGGAACTGGCGATATGGACGAGTGTGCCAGCTGCGAGGGTGAGTATAGACACGGCTCAGTCCACGGCCTCCTTGTCGTCGCCGGATGCGACCCGGCAGGCGTCAAAATTATCACGACAATAAAATTGTGCCGACCGTGTCGAAACCCGGTCGCGGTGCTCGACTATTGTATGGAGCGACCGATTACGGTCAGATTGCTGAATGCTGTGCTTTGATAATCGCTAATAGGAGAGCCGAAATGCGTTTTATGATGTTGATGATCCCCAAGGGCTATGAGAAAGCAGAGCCTGGCACCGTGCCCGATGTGGCCGCGGTGGAGGCGATGATGAAGTACAACGCCGAGCTGCAGGAGGCCGGAGTGCTGATCAGTCTCGAGGGGCTGCACCCGCTCTCCATGGGTGCACGCGTCTCTTTCAGTGGCGGCACGCCCTCGGTGACCGATGGTCCCCATGTTGAAACCAAGGAGGTGCTGGGTGGCTTCTGGATGATCAATGTGGCATCCAAGGAGGAAGCCGTCGAGTGGGCCAAGCGCTGCCCGGCATCTGACAATGAGGTGATTGAGTTGCGCCAGGTGCAGGAATTCGAGGACTTTCCGGAAGATGTCCAGGAAGCTGCCGCCGAGTTCAAGGCAATGCAATCCTGACATTCCAGCGAGGGAGTATTGACGATGGCACGTTATGTAGACGGATTTGTACTGCCGGTACCAAAGAAAAACCTGGAGGCCTACCGCAAGATGGCCAAGGAGGCCGGCGAAGTGTGGAAAGAGTACGGCGCCCTGCAGTACGTGGAGTGCGTGGCGGAAGACGTGAAGCCGGGAGAGGTGACTTCCTTTCCACAGAGCGTAAAGCTGGAGGAAGGTGAAACGGTGATTTTTTCCTGGATTGTCTATCAGTCTCGTGAACAGCGGGATGAAATCAATGAGAAGGTCATGAAGGATCCGCGTCTCGCCCATATGATGGACCCGAAAAGGCTGCCCTTCGATGGCAAACGCATGATCTGGGGCGGCTTCGATCTCTTCCTGGAGCTGTAATTGCCTGAATGTCGGCGGTTTCCCGGCTGGTGGAATTCGTGATCCTTGAGCTATAACTCATTGCACACACGCATGGGAAGCCGCGGAAATGAAAAGCAACGGGCGCCGCACGATAGTACACGAAGAACTGCCAACGGAGCACGAAGACAGGCTGATTCGGTATCTCCACCGCATCATTCGAGTTGCCGTGCGCTTCCTGGCGGTTCTTATGGCATTGGTCATCGTGTGGGGGGCTGTCTATGTAATGTTTGTCCTGTACCAGAGGCTCAATTTTCCGCCAGTCTGGATACTGGACTCCAGGGATATCCTGGATATCTTCGGCTCTTTTTTGGTGGTACTCATTGCTGTCGAAATATTCATCAATATAAGGCTTTATCTGGGTACCAATGTCATTCCCATACAGCTGGTGATTGCAACAGCGCTGATGGCAATGGCGCGGAAAATTATCGTACTGGATACGGATAAAACCGGACCCATGTTTATCTTTGGGTTTGCCGCGATTGTCCTCGCGCTCGGCGTTACCTACTGGATGGTGTCGAAAAACTCGGGAAGTTGAACTCCAGCAAGGGGCACGTTGTTATCTCGGCAACCTAGCCCAGGGCAAGTTTGAATATCTCTGATTCGAAGAGTGACCGGGGAATCAATAGAAACTTGGAGGCTTGGCTATGCAGAAAATTACCCCTTTCCTGTGGTTTGAAAGTCGCGCAGAGGAGGCGGTGGAGTTCTATACCGCCATTTTCAACAACTCCCGTGTGGTGAAAATGCGTCGCGCCCCCGAAGGTGGACCGGCACCCGCGGGATCGGTACTGGGAATTGATTTCCAGCTGGAAGGGCAGGATTTCGTAGCCATCAATGGCGGTCCACAGTTTCAATTTACGCCGGCCATTTCCCTTTTTGTCAGCTGCAAGGACCAGGCGGAGGTGGATCGGCTGTGGGCAAGACTCACCGAGGGCGGAGAGGAACTGCCCTGCGGTTGGCTGACGGACAGATTCGGGGTTTCCTGGCAGATTATTCCCGAAGTCCTGGGAGAACGGATGTTCGATCCGGACCCGGCCAGAGCGGGCAATGTGATGCAGGCGATGATGCAGATGAAGAAGATCGATATCGCCGCTATCGAGGCCGCCTACGCCGGCTGATTACCCCATGCAGGAGCGGCCCATGGCCGCGATCGGACCTTCCGGTTGCCCCGGATATCGATCGCGGCCATGGGCCGCTCCTACAAGGGCAGTTCAGTTATTTCCTGCTGTCCGCACTGGCATCGCGGATAGCGCGAAACTCATTGCCCTCATACCAGTTGGGCCAGTCGCGACTGTTGGCCAGTTCCAGTCCCAGTTGCAGTCCCAGCTGCAGGTCCATGGCCGCGCCTTTCAGGTTCCATTCGGGATCATACTCGTCGTCCGGCTTGTGGTAGGCGTGGGCCGTGTACTCCTCGCTCTTTTTCTGTGCCCACTCGCGGCCGTGCTCGAAGCTGTCGCTGCCGGAGTCGAAGTAGAGCATCGGCACGCCTTTTTTCGCCAGGCTGAAGTGATCCGAGCGGTAGAAGTAACCGCGCTCGGGGTGATCCTCCGGTGCCAGGTAGCGGCCCTGTTTCTCGGCGGCTTTCTCCAGCAGTTTTTCCAGCTCGCTGTTGCCGTAGCCGACCACTATCACATCGCGCATGGGGCCCAGCACGCCCATGGCATCGAAGTTGATTCCGGCTACCGTCTTGTCCAGCGGCACAACCGGGTGTTCGGCGTAGTACTTGGAGCCGAGCAGGCCGGACTCCTCCGCGGTGACGGCGACGAATACCAGTGACCTGTCCGGGCGCTCCTTCATGGCTGCAGCCTGGCGCGCCATGGCCAGCAGGCCGGCGGTGCCGGTGGCATTGTCCACGGCGCCGTTGAAGATCTGGTCCTCGCCCTCGGCATTTTCATTCACACCCAGGTGGTCCCAGTGGGCGGTGTAAATGATCGCTTCGTCCGGTTGGGTCTTGCCGGGCAGTTTGGCTACCACATTGCGGGAATCGGAGGTGCGCAGTTTGTTATTCAGCTCGACGCTCGCGTTCAGGCCCAGGGACTTGGGTTTGAAGCCGCGGGTCTTGGCCGTTTCCATCTCTGCTGCCAGGTCCAGTCCGGCGGCCTCGAAGATTTCCTTGGCGGTATCGCCGGTCACCCAGGCTTCCACGGCGACGCGGTCGGCATTCTTGTCTTCCGCGGCCAGACTGATCTGGGCGACGGACCAGCTGCCGCTGACCACTTCCCACGGATAGCCGGCGGCACCTGTCTCGTGAATGATGATGGCGCCGTCGGCACCCTGGCGCGCCGCTTCCTCGAACTTGTAGCTCCAGCGACCGTAATAGGTCATGGCGTTGCCGTTGAACAGTGTCTTGTCCTGGGTGGCGTAACCCGGGTCATTGACCAGGATCACCGCAGTCTTGCCTGTCATATCCAGGTCGGCGTAATCGTTCCAGTCGTTCTCCGGCGCGACTATGCCGTAGCCGACGAACACCAGTTCGCTGTTGTCCAGTGCTGAGGAGTCCGTCTGGCGCTGGGTGAAGGCGACCATTTCCGTCAGCGGCTGCAGCTTCTTGTCAAAGTCTTCGCCCTTGATGTCCATTGGCGTGGATTCAATCTGCATTTCCACTACCGGCACCTGCTGAAACCAGCTTGGCTCGCCATCGGTGTCCACGACACCCGGTTCCAGGCCCAGGGCCTCGAACTGCTCGGCCAGGTAGTTGACGGTCAGCTCCTCGCCTTTGGTGGCGGGGGCGCGGCCCTCGAATTCGTCGGAGGCGAGTACCTCTATGTGCTTATGCAGGTCCGCGGCCATGGCTTCGACCTGGGCCTTTTCCGCTTCGCTGAGGCGCGGCTCCGTGGAGTTCGCCGCGTCCTTGTTCTGCACTTGCTGCTCAGTTTGGACTGCGGTATCCGCAGAGGATTTCTGTTCCGCAGCTTCTTTTCCGCAGGCGGTGAGCGCGCCGGAGACGGCGACGGCGACCGCCAGGCCGAGACGGCGCCAGAGGGTAGGTATTCGCATATTTTTTATTCCTGTCTTGATTCCTGTGAGTCTTATTCTGAACGAATTAACTTAGCAAAAAGCGCGCCGCTAGCCGAGGTATTCTGTGCTGAATATCCCGACTTGCGCAGTAGATTTTTACTGGCGTAGAGCCTTGTAGAAGTGGCCGTCGGCCGATTGTGTGCTTCTTGCACATTCGGCATTCCCGCCGGGCGGCACTCCGCCATCCATGACGGTTGCCGCGATCGATGGTGGGATAGCGCCCAAGCTCTGATCACCGCCATGAGCGGATGGCCGCTCCGCCGCCTCTACAGGGACATGGTGATCAGAGTGCCTTCAGGGCTTCGCGAATCGGCAGGAAGATATCCCGTGCCAGTTGCTGGCAGCGCGCCGGGGACCAGCCCTCGATAGGGTCTGGCAGGTTGTCGTTGTCCTTGAACGGCATCTCCAGGGTCAGGGCCAGGGTGCGGAACTGGTGGCCGCACCAGTTGGTGCCTACCGTCATGTTGGCCTCGCCGGGCTTGTCCAGATCGTAGCCGCGCTCCGTCTGGAAGTCCGGGCTGGCGGCGACGAAGGCGCGTTTGAAGGTCTCTTCAAGTTTGGCGTGACGCTCATCGTAACCGGGGATGCCCTCGCAGGCGGCGACAAAATTGAACGGCAGTGCCTCGTCGCCGTGGATATCGAGGAAGATATCGCCGCCGATCTCGAGCATCTTTTCCCGTACCAGGTAGACCTCCGGGCTGCGCTCCATGCTCGGGTTCTGCCACTCGCGGTTCAGGTTGGCGCCGGCGGCGTTGGTGCGCAGGTGGCCGCGCACGCTGCCGTCCGGGTTCATGTTCGGCACTATGTAGAAGACGGTATCCCGGAGCAGGGATTGCGCAGATGGGTTGGCGTCGTCCAGCAGTGTTTCCAGGAAGCCCTCCACGAACCACTCCGCCATCGTTTCGCCGGGGTGCTGGCGCGCGATCATCCACACCCGGTGCTTGGCCGCCTCGGCGTCGCCCACCGTCAGCAGGCTCATATCGCGGCCGTCCAGAGTCTTGCCCAGCGTCTGCAGCTGCACCCGGTCGTCAAGCTGCGCCCAGGCCAGCAGGTCCAGGTGGCGCTCCCAGGAGAAGGGGGCAAAATAGGCCAGGTAGATGGCGGGCCTGTCCAGCTCCACGGTGAAGTCCAGGGTGTTGCCATCGTACTCGGCGCCGATGCGGAACCAGTTCTGGCGATCGTAGGAGGCGCAGACGCGATAGTTCTCCCAGCCCTCCGGGTAGGCCGCCTTACCGGCGTTGACGATGCGCAGCGGATAGCTCTCGCCCACTTTCCCCTCCAGGCGGAAGTGGAACCACTGGTAAAAGTCAGAGTTATTGTCCTGGCGGATGGCCAGTTCGACCGGACTGCTATCGGTATTGATGACTTCGATATTGCCGCTGTCAAAATCGCTGGTGATATACATGAGTGGGCTCCCGTCCAGTGTGGTGTAAGGTACTAATTGCGCGCAGGATACAGGGCCGGCCCGAATTTTGCACCGCGGGCCTGGAGAGAGTTGTTCAGTCTAGACGGATTAAAAGGCGGGCAATAAAAAAGCACGGTACCGAGGCCGATACCGTGCTTTAGCCATTCCATGGCGGCACCCGTTGCGATTACTGCTCCCTGAAATTTCCGGTGTCGGACCCCTGGCGACTGCTCACTGCCCGGCCTGATCACAAGTGCGCAACTTCGCACTGTCAGAAATCGCGTACATCTCCCTTACAACTCGCAACTGGTGCTGATCAAAGTTTAGGCAGTCGGGGGAGGTTTATGGGGAGGTAACAAGCAGTTTGGCGTACTATTGGTCAACTTTTGATCGATTTCTGCGAGGGCCGGCAGTTATGAGGTTTCCATTTTGAGACCCGCGCCACGCCTGTGGCTCTCGGCGCCACTTCCGGGGCGGGGCCGGTTTGGGTAAGCTAACGGGCTGGTTTCGGGGGCTGTTTCAGCCCATAGATGTTCGCAATTAGAGATAACCCATGAATAGATCAATCAAGCGCGGCCTGGCCGCCGGCTGCCTGCTGACTCTGGTAATGAACATGACGGCCTGCGGCTATTTTCTCTACCCGGAGCGCAAGGGCCAGCAGGGCGGGCGCGTGGATCCGGTGGTGGTGATCCTGGACGGTGTCGCTTTGCTGTTCGGTATCCTGCCCGGCGTTGTGGCCTTTGCGGTCGACTTCACCAACGGCACCATCTACCTGCCTCCGGGCGGCTCCTCGGCCATAGACCGCCACGTGACCGGTATAGACACCGAAAAGGCGCAGAAGGTGATCGACCAGCAGGGTCAGGTGTGGCTGCGGTTGCCGATCGATGCACTGGCCGCCGAGGGCGACGACCTGCAGCAGTTGGGAGCGGCCCTGTCCAATGCTACCGGCCATCAGGTGGCAGTGCAGGATATCGTTTGGCTGGAGGACCTGGCTGCACTGCGCGCCGCGACAGCAGAAGCTACCGCTGCCCGCTAGTAGATACTGGCGGAAGTCGCGAAAGCGGCTTCCGCGTCACATAATAATAACGAACCGATAGCGTCACTGATGACACTTGCCCGCCCCGACGGTGATCGCCGGTATGCGCAGGACAGCAGTGCGCTGCTTCTGCCTTTTATGCAGTCCGCGGACATGGTGCATATGGGGCTGCAGCGCCTGGATGATTCTCAGTGGATTCAACCCTGTCAGAATCTGCCGCACTACTTTCACAACAGATTGCGCGCGCGCCGCTGTCTCGGTGACAGGGTGTTTGCCCAGCTGCCGCGATCGATGGCGGCGCAGCGGGAGCTGCACCAGCTGCTGTTGCAGCTTCTGTGCCGCCATCAACGGCGAGCGTATTCTATCGAGGGCGGATTGCTTCGCTGGCGAGGGGAGGGCGCGTCTCTGTGCTGGCCGCTGGCGGATGGTGGTGAACCGCTGTGGACTGCCAGCCAGTGGGTAGCGGACGACCTCTGCCTGTTGCAACCGGGTGCGCGGGGCTACGAGCTGACAGCCGCCTCCCTGGCGGCTCCCAGTTACTGGCGCCTGGAAGAAAAGATCGGACGCCCCCTGGATAGCATTCACGCCCCGGTGCCCGGCTTTCGCGACAAGCTGTCCGCGCAGGTGACCCGCTTTTTCGATCACCTGTTGCCGGATTACCCGGTGTGGCGAAGCAACTGGACGGTGGTCAATTCTGCAGAGCTGACGCAGCGCGGCGATTCAAAGGTCGAGGATGAAAAACTTTTCCTGCGTGTCGAGCGCCAGTCACTGCGCCGGCTGCCGGAATCCGGGGCGGTGGTGTTTACAATCCGGGTAATGATCAACCCGCTGACAGATCTGCTGCCGGTAGCGGGGGCGGTGACCTCCCTGCGCCGCGCGGTGGAGCGGCTGTCGCCGGAGGAGTCGAAATACAAATCCCTGGCACCGCTGTTGCCGTCGCTGAATGCCTTTCTAGCCTCGCCGGCCGGTGAGCGCGCCGAGAATCCCACGGACTAGTTCCCTCCCCAGCTGACGCCCGAAACTGTTGGCCATGCTGTCCAGCGCGCGGCCCAGCTCACCGCTTTTTTCCATTTGTGCGCCCCCGGCATTTTTTTTAACGGCCGCCACCTGCCGTTTCTGCAGCTGTTCGTAGGCAGATTCTCGATCCAGTGTATGGCGATATTTTTTTGCCAGCGGACTGGCGCTCAGCAGCTGCTGGATTTCCGTTGCGCTGAGCGGTGACAGGCGGCTGGCCGGTGGGTGGATCAGCAGGCGATCGACCGGTTGCGGTACGCCGTCACTGTCCAGGCAGGAAACCAGCGCTTCGCCGACCGCCAGCTCGCCGATGGCGGTGGCGGTATTGAAGACGGGATTGGCGCGGAAGCTGTTTGCGGCGGCCTTGACCGCCCGCTGCTCTTTCGGCGTGTAGGCACGCAGGGCGTGCTGAACGCGATTGCCCATCTGCGCGAGGATGGCCTCGGGAATATCCAGCGGATTCTGGGTGACAAAAAATATCCCCACGCCGCGAGAGCGGATCAGTTTCACTATCTGCTCCACTTCGTCGAGCAGGCGTTTTGGCAAATCGTCGAACAGCAGGTGGGCCTCGTCAAAGAAGAGCGCAATTTTCAGCTGGCCACCGGCCTCCGGCAAGTTTTCATACAGCTCGGCCAGCAGCCACAGCAGCAGAATACTGTAGATCCGCGGGTGCATTTGGCTGGCGTCGAGCAGGTGGACTTTCGCTTCGTCGAGCAGATCGTCGAGTGCCAGCGTGGGTTCTCCGAACAGTGCGTCGGCGCCGTCCCGCTCTACGGCGAGAAACTTGCGTTTGATGGCGCCGAGGCTGGCCGGGGATATATTGCCGTATCGGGAGGCAAGATTCCGGCGCTCGGCCTCGGCGAAATGAATCAATGCGTGCAGGTCCTTCCAGTCGAGCAGCAGTAGCCCCTGTTCGTCGGCAATCTTGAACAGCAGTTGCAGCAAGCCGGCCTGGTTGTCGTTCAGGTTGAGCATCTGCCCCAGCAGTTCCGGTCCCAGCTCGGAAATGGCGGTTCGAAGGGGAAGGGTGGCGGGCCCCCAGAGTTCCAGCGGGCTGGCGCGGAAGTAAGTGTCGTCGAGATTGAACAGTGGCAGGCGCTCGTTGACCTTCGCATTGCCGCCTCCCGGGGCGCCGAGCCCGCTCAGGTCGCCCTTGAAATCGGTGACGAAAACCGGCAGGCCGCGCCGGTTCAACTGTTCCACCATCAGGCGCAATGTGACGGTTTTCCCGGTGCCGGTGGCACCGCAGATAATGCCGTGGCGATTGACCATTTCCGGAAGCAGCTGGCGCTTCGCGGCGCTGTCGCCAATGGTGGATATACCTAGCGCGATGGGTTCCATAACCGGATTCACTTTAGGGCCTGTCTACACTGAATCGACCATCGACTTAGTGTAGACAGGTCCTGTAGCCCCGTAGCGCGAGCTATGGGTTCACTCTTGCGAGTCGAGTCCAGCGATCAATTTTCCGGGGGAGGATTGCGCTTGAAGGCCTTGGGGGAGACGCCGGTCCAGCGCCGGAAGGCCTTGCCGAAAGCGCTCTCGTCACAGTAGCCGAGCGCTGCGGCTATCTCTGCATTGTTCCTGTCCCCCAGGCGCAGCCACTGGCATGCGTAGTGGCTGCGCACATCGTCCTGAATCGTGCGGAAATTGGCATTCTCTTCCAGCAGTTTGCGCCCCAGGTGGCGAGGGCTGATACACAGTTGGCTGGCCACCTGCTCGCGGGTCAGCTGCGGCTCCTGCTGCAGCAGGTGTGCCACCTGCAACTGCAGGCTCTTGTTGGTCAGGGCGCGCAGCAGTGCGTCCGCTTCGGGTTTTAGCCGCGCCATCACCTGCTGGTCGGCGGCCGTCAGCGGAATTTCCAGGTCCTGGGGGCGGAAGCGGATGGCGGATACCGGCGCGTTGAACTGTACCGGCGTCTGCAGCAGTTGCTGGTACTTCTGCTGTAGCGCCAGGGACGGGGCCGGGTAGGCCAGCAGTACGCTCTGTGCGCGAAAGGGGTGGCCGGTCATGCTGCGGGTCTGTGAGAGACAGGCGGACAGCACTGTCTCCACACGCAGCTGCGCGCAACGCAGGTAGTTGGGGCTGTAACACAGGTCGGCGTGATGGGCGCCGCGGCGCAGTTCAAACTGGCCCCCTTCGCCCACCAGGGGATGATAAATCAACAGTTGCTCTATGGCGGCACCGACGGTCTTCTGGGTCATCAGCAGGTAGCCGACCAGCCCCAGGTGACTGCTGTGCATGGCGCGACCCAGCTTCACGCCGAGCAGCGGGTCCGGATAGGCCTCCGACAGCGCCAGCCACAGCTGTTCCTGCACGCCCATAGGCACCCGTTGATTGTCGTCTATCCCGGACAGGATCTCCTTTGCCTGTTGCGGGATTTCCAGCTCCAGGCTATTGAGGGCCGCGGTAATCGCCCGTGTATAGCTGAGGGTGACGCTTCTGCAATCCGCCGGTTTCACTTCTCTGTCCGCAATTAACCAATAATCGCCCGATTATGACGATCTGCTATCGGCTTGTCACGGTATATTGCCGTCCATGCGATCAACTTCATCGACCACAGCGAGAATAACAATGAAACCCTATGCGGTGATCGGCGCCGGGCCCATGGGCCTCTGCTCAGTGCGCAACCTGGTCAAACACGGTATTCCCTGCGTTGGATTTGAAATCCACGGCGATGTGGGCGGTCTTTGGGATATCGACAGCCCCACCAGCACCATGTACGAATCCGCGCACCTGATCTCGTCGAAGAAGATGACCGAGTTTGCCGAGTTCCCGATGGCGGATCACGTGGCGCAGTTCCCGCATCACAGTGAGCTGCGCGCTTATTTCCGCGCATACGCAGAGGAGTTTGGCCTGTATGAGTGCTATGAATTCAATACTGAAGTGGTGCACTGCGCGCGCGACGGCGATGACTGGCAGATTACCACTCGCTGCAATGGGGAGGAGCAGACCCGCATCTTCGGCGGCCTGCTGATTGCCAACGGGACTCTGCACCACCCGAACAGGCCGCAGCTGCCGGGAAAATTTGCCGGTGCGCTGCTGCACTCGTCAGAGTATCGCGATCCGGCCGTCTTCGACGGCAAGCGGGTGCTCCTTGTGGGCTGCGGTAACAGTGGAGCCGATATCGCCGTGGATGCGGTGCATCGCGCGAAAAGCGTGGATATCAGCCTGCGTCGCGGCTACTACTTCCTACCCAAGTTCATCGGTGGCAAGCCCACAGATGCCCTGGGCGGCAGGGTCAGGCTGCCGCGCTTCGTACAGCAGCGCATCAGCGCGGCGCTCAGCCGATTCATGCTCGGCCGCCCCAGTCAGTATGGCCTGCCGGAACCAGACTACAGGATGTTCGAGTCACACCCGGTGATCAATTCGCTGATACTGCACCATATCGGTCACGGGGATATTCAGCCCCGGGGCGACATGGCGTCGGTTGAGGGCAACACCGTTACCTTCAAGGATGGTCGCAGCGGCGACTACGACATGATCCTGCTGGCCACCGGCTACAAGCTGCACTACCCGTTTATCGATTCTGCCGAGCTCAACTGGAACGGCTATGCGCCGCGCCTCTACCTGAACGTCTTCCACCCGGAATCCGACAATGTCTTCCTGATGGGGATGGTGGAGGCCGCCGGACTCGGCTGGGAGGGCCGCAACGAACAGGCGGAGCTGGTGGCCCTGTATATCCGCCAGTTGGCCTGTGGTGCCGAGTCGGCCCGGCGATTCAGGGCCTGCAAGCGCGAGCGCGCCGCCACGCGCGCCGACGGCGGCATGAAGTACCTGCAGCTGGAGCGCATGGCTTACTACGTGCACAAGGACACCTACCTGAAGACACTGCGCGGTCACACGGCGGACTTGCGGCGGGATCTGGCTGCGCAGGATACTCCCCGACTGGTCAGCAGCCCGGGAGCAGCCTAGTGGAAAATACCCTGTCGGAATCGGTCGCGAGCAGCTTCCAGATGTCGCCCACCGCGCTGTTGGTATTGAACGCGATATTGGCCTTTATGATGTTCGGTGTGTCGCTGGGCCTGCGCCCGGCGGATTTCGTCGCCGTACTGCGTCGGCCACTGGCGCCGGTCACCGGCCTGGTGGCCCAGTTTCTGCTGTTGCCGGCCATCACCTGCCTGGTCACCTGGTGGCTGGCGATAGAGCCGGGGCTGGCACTGGGTATGATTCTCGTGTCCTGCTGTCCCGGCGGCACCTTTTCCAATGTGATGACCTGGATCGGCCGCGCCAATGTGGCCACCTCGGTCAGTATGACTGCTGTTTCCAGTCTGGTCGCAGTGGTGATGACGCCGCTCAATTTCGCCCTCTACGGCGGACTCAATCCGCACACCCGCGAGCTGCTGCAGGCGATAGCCCTGCCGGCGGACAATATGATCGGGCTGGTGATACTGGTGCTGGCGCTGCCGATGCTCGCCGGCATGATTGTCGGTGCGCGCTTTCCACAGTTCGCGCGCCGCAGCGAGCGCTATTTCCGCAGTGCGTCGCTGCTGGTGTTCCTGTTGTTTGTGGCTATTTCTTTCGGCAAGCATTGGCAGACAGCGCTGCAGATCGCCGGTTCGGTACTGCTGCTGGTGATGGCACACAACACCCTGGCGATTGCGATCGGCAATCTGTCAGCTCGCCTGATGCAACTGCCATTGGCGGATCGCCGCGCGGTGACCATGGAGGTGGGTATCCAGAACTCGGGCCTGGCACTGGCGATTCTTTTCACTTTCTATCCATCCGCTGGCGAGATGTTGGTGGTGGCCGGCTTCTGGGGTGTCTGGCACCTGGTGTCAGGATTGAGCCTGGCCGGCTACTGGAATTTCAGCAACCGGCGCAGCGAGAGGACGGCGAGAGCGCAGCGCGCAGTGCCATCCTGAATAACAAGAAGAGACTATGAGTAACAAAAGAGTTTTGATAACCGGTGCCTGTGGCTATGTGGGGCACCAGCTAGGGGAGCTGCTCGCGCAGGAAATGCCGGTGGTGGGGGTGGATATCCGCTCGAGGCCGGCGTCCTTTCCGATTTTTACCCTCGATATCTGCGATCCCGCCCTGGGCGAACTGCTGCGCGCCGAGTCCATCACCCATGTGGTGCATCTGGCCTCGGTGATGTCCGCCGGACGCGACAGGGCGACCGAATACCGCATCGATGTCGATGGCACGGAAAATGTGCTCAAGGCCTGCCTCTATGCGGGGGTCAAACACATCACCGTCACCAGCAGCGGCGCAGCCTACGGCTACCATGCGGACAATCCGCAGTGGCTGGAAGAGCAGCACCCGCTGCGCGGCAACCCGGAATTCGGCTATTCGGATCACAAGCGCCAGGTGGAAGAGATACTGGCGGCCTATCGGGAAAAATACCCGCGCCTGCAACAATTGATATTCCGCCCCTGTTCGATTATCGGTGCGGCGAAAAACAGCAAGATCGGCGAGCTGTTTGACCGCCGCGCGATACTGGATCCTGGCGGCCACGATTCGCCCTTCGTTTTCATCTGGGACCGCGATGCGATCCGCGCTATCCAGTTCGGCGTACAGCGCAGTGCCGATGGTATCTACAACCTGGCCGGCGATGGCGCACTGACGCCGGCAGAAATTGCGCGGCTGCTGGGGAAGCCGCTGCGCAAGCCGCCGGTATGGCTGGTAAAACTGCTGCTGGGCATCGGTTATTTTCTGCACCTGACCGACAGGCAGCCCGGCCAGGTAATGTTCCTGCAATACCGGCCGGTACTGCTGAACCGGCGCCTGAAGGAGGAGTTGGGTTTCGTACCGGAGAAGACCTCGGCGGAGGCGTTTTCCTATTTTGCCCGCGAGGCACTGGACATTGAGCCGGCCGCGAAACCGGGGAAGACTGCGGAGGGCGTGGCGTGAGGGAGGCGAAGATTTTTATTGTCACCGGTGCGGCCGGCGGCCTCGGCTGGGCCATTGTCGAGGCACTGGCGGCCCGCTACCGGGCCGGATTTGCGCTGGTGGATATCAGTGCGGAGGTACTGGAGGAGCGCGCGGTGCAGTTGCGCGAACGTGGGATAGAGGCGGAAACCTTTGTGGCTGACCTGTCGTGTGAAAAATCCACGGCGAGTCTGCTCGAACAGCTGCGCAACCGCTACAGGCGAGTGGATCTGCTGGTGAACAATGCCGGCATCACCCACCGCAGTCTATCCACCCAGACCAGTAACGCGGTGATTCGCCGGGTGATGGCGGTGGATTACCACGCGCCGGTGGAGTTGGCGCAGGGGCTGCTGGCAGAGTTGCGCGCGGCATCCGGCTGCGTGATCAATATCAGTTCCATGGCCGGCTGGATGCCGGTTCTGGGGCGCGCGGGCTACTGTGCGGCCAAGAGTGCGCTGCATCAGTATTTCGAGACCTTCCGCGAAGAGGTGCGCGACGAGGGCATCAGGGTGCTGATGGTCTACCCGAGTTTTGTCGCGACCAATATCGACAGCAATGCCCTGTCCGGCGACGGCGGCATGGCAAAGCACAAGCAGAGCACCATCGGCCAGGTGCGCAGCGCCGGGTGGATGGCGGAGAGGATCGTCTCGGCGCTGGCACAGGGAAAAGAGCGGCTGTTTCCGCGCGACAGGTCGCTGCTCGGTGCCTACCTGTACAAACTATTCCCGGGCCTGTTTATGAAGCAGATGGTGAAAAACTTCCGCGTCGAACTGGAAATTGCGAGGGCTAGTCAATAGCCATTGGCACCACGCTCGCCGCCAGCAGCAGTCCCATGGTGATATTGAAGCGGCGCAAATGGGCCGGATTGTTCAGTACCCGTTTGAGGCCGACACCGAACAGCAGCCAGACGATAATGCAGGGGCCACCGACGGCGACAAAGGTCAGCGCTATACGCGCGACGTCATTCCACATCTCGCCGCTGGGGCTGGTAAAGGCCGCAAGCGCACCTACTGCCATTATCCACCCCTTGGGATTCACCCACTGAAACGCCACTGCCTGCAAAAAAGTGAAGGGTTTGCTGTTGTCGGTGCTGCCCATCTCGCGGGTACTGGCGATGCGCCATGCCAGGTACAGCAGGTAGGCGATGCCCGCCCAGCGGATAATCTCGTGCAGCAGCGGGAAGCGACTGAACAGTGTACCCAGTCCCAGACCGATGGCGACGATCATCGCCGGAAAGCCGAGACAGATTCCCAACAGGTGTGGCAGCGAGCGATTCACGCCGTAATTCAATCCGGATGACATTATCATCAGGTTGTTCGGACCGGGCGTAATACTGGTTGAGAAGGTAAATAACACTATTGGGATTAGGGTTTCTAGCACGGCAGTCTCGAGGTTGGGGAAGGCTTCCGTGCTAAAATGGGGCCAAAAGCGGGGTATCACAAGTGCAACTTTTCGATAGCCACTGTCATTTCGATTTCGACGCCTTTGACGGGGACAGGCCGCAGGTGTGGCAGCGGTGTCGCGACGCCGGCGTGGAGCGGATGATCATCCCGGGAGTCAGCGAGCCCCGCTGGTCCACCCTGTTTGAACTGGTGAAGGGTGAACCGGGTTGGTATGCGGCTGTGGGATTGCATCCCTGGTGGGTGGCCGAAGCGGAAATGGAGCCGGTACAGTTGCAGCGCGACCTGGCCCAACAGATAGCGGCCGCGCAGTTGCAGGGCAACCCCTGTGTGGCCATCGGCGAGTGCGGCCTGGACGGAGCCATAGTCACGCCACTGACAGATCAGGAGCCGCATTTCCGTGCCCAGCTGGCGCTGGCAGCGGAGCTGGATCTGCCATTGATCGTGCACGCCTGTCGCTGTCACAGCGATATGCTGCGCCTGCTGAAGGAATACCGCCCCGCGCGCGGCGGTGTCATTCACGCATTCAGCGGCAGCGAGGAGATAGCGCGGGACTACTGGCAGCTGGGTTTCTGCCTGGGTGCCGGCGGCACCATCACCTACGAGCGCGCGGCCAAGACGCGCCGCGCCTTTGCCGCACTGCCCCTGGAGGCCGTACTGCTGGAATCCGACGCGCCGGATATGCCGCTGGCCGGTCGCCAGGGGCAGCGCAACAGTCCGGAATACCTGCCGCTGATCGCCGCAGAACTGGCGACATTGCGCGGCATCTCCATTGAACAGGTGGCGGAGCAGACCCGCCTCAATACCGAGCGATTATTTGCCCTCCAATGATTTTCGACCCCAAAACTTTCAAACAACACTTCCCGCTTTTCGAGCAGCCGGAAAACCGACGGCTCGTCTACCTGGACAACGCCGCCACGACTCAGAAGCCGCGCCCTGTTATCGATGCGATCCGCGATTTCTATCTGTGCAGCAACGCCAATACCCACAGGTCCAGCCACCGCCTGGCGCGGCGCGCCACTGAAATGGTCGAGCGGGTCCGCAGTCAGTCCGCGGCATTCCTGCACGCCGCCAGCGCGCGGGAAATTGTTTTCTGCCGCGGCGCCACCGAGGCGCTCAACCTGCTCGCCAACAGCCTGTGTAGCGAGTTGCGCGCCGGCGACGAGATCGTTATTTCCAGTGTCGAACACCATGCCAATATAGTGCCATGGCAGATGATGGCGCAGCGCTTCCAGTTGAAATTGCGCTATGTGCCGCACACGGCCGGGATACCGCAGTTCGATCGCCTCGGGGAGGTGCTGGGCGAGCGCACCAGGATCGTTTCCCTGAGCGGCGGCTCCAATGCACTGGGGCTGCGCCCGGATCTGGAAGCCATAGCCCGGCAACTGCGCGGTCGGAATCTGCACTGGATAGTCGACGGCGCCCAGCTGGCGGCCCACGAGCGCGTGGATGTGCAGAAGGTAGGTTGTGACTTTTTTGTCTGCTCGGCGCACAAGTTCTACGGTCCCAGCGGTATCGGCCTGCTGTACGGGCGCGAGTCACTGCTAGAGGCCATGCCGCCCTGGCAGGGTGGTGGTGAGATGATTGCGGAAGTGGATCTGTATAACAGTCGCTTCGCCGGTTTGCCGCACAAATTCGAGGCCGGCACCTCGTCACTGGCGGCGATCGCTGGTCTTGGGGCTGCGCTGGATTTTCTCGCGGTACAGGACCGCGCCGCTATGGCCGCTCACGAGCAGCAACTGTTGCAGTGGCTGCACCGGGAACTGGCGGCGATGCCGGGACTGCAGTTGATCAGCCAGCCGCAGCACAACCTGGGCATTGTCGCTTTCGCGCCGGCCACTGGCAGCGCCGCAGACCTGATGCACTGGCTGGATGAAAGGGATATCGCCGTGCGCGTCGGCCACCACTGCGCCCAGCCGCTGATCCGCGCCGCAGGCGTTGCCGCGACGGTGCGCGCCTCCCTGGCCGCCTATAACACCTGGGAAAATGTGCAGCTGTTTGTGGAGGCGTTGCGCGAATATCTGGTGGAAACGGCGACGGAAACGGAAAATCTGGCCGCCGCGCCATTGCAGGCGGGCGACTGGAGTGGCGATGATCTGTCCGCGCTGCAGCTGGAGCGGCTGGCCGCCCAGCGCAACTGGCAGGACCGCTATCGCGAACTGATGCGCTGGAGCAAATCGATTTCGGGCAAGCCGGGAATCCGCCAGCCCGAATACCTGGTGCGCGGCTGCGAATCGGATGCCTGGCTGGTGCACCGGGAGCAGGGTGGTCGCCACCTATTCGCACTCGACAGTGACAGCCGCGTGGTCAAGGGGCTGGGGGCGCTGCTGTTGTCGCAGATCGACGGCTGCAGCGGGGAAGAGATTCGCGCGCTGGACCTGCCCCGCCTGTTTGCCGACCTGGGGCTGGAAAAACACCTGAGCCGGTCGCGCAGCAACGGCTTCCACGCACTGCTGCGCCAGGCGCTCGCATTTGTTTCCGGATAGGAAGCTTTCGGAGGCTGTCAGCCTTATCTCTGTAACAGCCGCTCTATTCCGCGGCTGGCCGCCGCGAAACCGAAGCTGCCGGTGACCATGGTGGCGGCGCCGAAGCCGCCGCTGCAGTCCAGCTTTACCCCGTCTTCCATGCCGCTCTTCTGCTGGCAGACACTGCCGTCCGGCTGCGGAAAGACCATGGGTTCGGTCGAAAAGATGGCGTCCACCCCGAACTGTCGCTTGCGCGATTTCTGGAAGTTGTGGAAGCGGTACAGGTGGCTGCGCACCTTGGCCAGCATCGGATCGTTGATGGTGCGGCCCAAGTCTGCGCAGCCGATCCGTCCAGGGTCCCGCTTGCCGCCGGCGGAACCGACAGTGATCAGGCGCAGCTTGCGCGCCTTGCAATAGGCGATCAGCGCCGCCTTGACCCGCGCCGCATCAATGGCGTCGATAACGATATCGATGGACCTCTTGTCCGGGTCGAGCAGTTCGGCGAAATTGTCCGCGGCGACAAACTCCTCCTCGGTGTGCACGGCGATTTCCGGGTTGATCTGCCGCAGTCGCTCCGCCATCACGTCCACCTTGATGCGGCCGATGGTATCCGCCAGTGCGTGGCTCTGGCGGTTGCTGTTGGTGATGCAGACATCGTCCAGGTCGATCAGGGTTATGTGTCCGGCGCCGCTTCTGGCCAGCGCCTCGGCGGTCCAGCTGCCGACGCCGCCGATGCCGATGACAACGAAGTGGGCGTTGTACAGCTTGTCCAGGGCATCGCGGCCGTAGAGTCGGGCTATGCCGCCAAAGCGTTGCAGGTACTGGTCACTCAACATCTGTCTCTTCCAAAAATCTGTGTCGCTCACCGGGTGCTGGCAGCCTGCAGCTGGGTCTCTTGCCGAACAGCCGGTAGCGGTTGCGCGCCACCAGATCGTATACAGAGTCCCTGAGCGGCAAGGGAATTGCGCGCAGCCAGCGCAGCAGGCGCCAGGGCGCCGGCAACTGCGCCATCACACGCAGCGCGGCTTCGCTGCGGTGGTAGGCCACCAGCTGGCGGTGGTGGCGCTCCAGGTAGATAACGGTTTCATAGCGTTCCAGCGGCAGGCCCAGTCTCTGCAGCAGTCGCTGGCCGGCGGGGGATTGTACACGGCAGAGGGTAAAAATGGCGTCCCTGTCGCGGCGCAAGAGGAAGCGGCTCCAGCCGTTGCAGAGATTGCACTGGCTGTCGAACAGGACAATTTTGTCGGGAAGTTTCCCTGGCATTGGCGGGTGTTTGCGCATGGCGGCGGCCGCGATCTTTCTGTGCACCATAGCAGCAGAGATTGCGGCCCGCCCGTGGAGTGGCTGGCTCAGAAGGGCCAGACCATATCTTCGCGGATCGCGACTTTTTCTATCTGGCCCCAGTCGTTGCTGTCCGGACCCACCCAGATCACTTTCTCCTGCGCTGGCAGGGCCAGGGCATCCAGTTGGGCGGCGGTGTCGCTGCCGTAGTCCACGCCCCATGTATCCCACAGCGGGCGCAGGTCGCGGCCGCTCAGGAAGCTGGTCTGCAGCAGCATGAACTCGTTGCCGGTCAGCGCCGGCTTGTCGGCAAAGGCACCCATGCCGAATTTGCTTCTGGCGGAATTCCAGCTTTCCGCGTCCAGCCGGTCGAACTGGCGCTCGGACAGGTACAGCAGGGTGAATATATCCCAGCCCTGGCTGTCCACCGCAGTGATCTCCCGCCACAGCTGCGGCAGCTGGGCGTAGAAGGCCATGCGCTCGCCGTTGTCGGCGGCGTAGCTGCTGTCGGCCCAAATGGCGTCGTAGGCGACCTGGTAGGGGGTCGCACTGGCGGCTCCAGCCCTCAGGGTGTCGAAGGCACTGCGGTAGGCGATGCGGCTACTGGCGAGATCCTCGCTGCGCTCGGTGCGCAGGCGCCAGTTCTTGTGCAGTGGGAATATATTGTTGGAGACCTCGCCGCTGCGACCGCCGTGGATCTTCAGGCGCGCGCGCTGCAGATTGTGGCCCAGTTCGTGGCTCTCGCCCCAGCCGTAGGGATCCAGCGGCCACGACTGGTCGTAAGGGTTGCCGCTGCAGCCGGCGCCGCAGTGGGCGAAGAGGTCCACGTTGATATGTTGCACTGCCGGCAGGCCGTGGATGTCGGGACTGGCGCAGTCCCAGCCGAGCATATCGCAGCGCTGGGCCACGGCGGGCGCCAGTTCGACACCATCCCCCTGGAAGCCGGCCAGGGTGTAGGCGTCGCGCAGCACATATTCGAACAGGTCGTCCAGGAAGGCCGCGCTGCTGCCAGCGTAGCGGGAGTCGTTGATGGACTCGTTCAGACGCTGGCGCAGCGAGTGGATTTCGGCGAAGGGGCTGCGGATCTCTGCCCAGCTGAGCGAGCTGGCCTGCAGGGCTGCGGCAAAGGCCATCTGGTCCATATCATCCGCGTACTGCAGGTACGGGTGTTGCGCCGCGCCCTCGACTGTCAGGCTGACGGAGACAGGGTCGGGGGCGCTGCTGTGCACCAGCTGCAGCGTGCCGCCATAGGGTGAGGTGACGGCAACCGTCTGCCCGCTGGCCAGCGGAATCGACGGGCTGGCCAGGAAGCGGGGACGGGAATACTCGTCCCACAGGCGGGTGGAACCGGTGCGCTGGGTGTTGATGCGCAGGGCCAGTTCGGCGGCGCTGTTATCGTTGCGGGTGACACGCAGCACCTGGCCGGGTGGCAGGTAGGCGCCCAGGGCAGTGAAGTGGTCGCCGCGCAATTGTAGGCTGATCTGGCGGCGGGCTGTCTGCGGCTCGGTCGACAGCCTGTCGCTGAAACTGCCCAGGTCTTGCTGCGCCTGCTGGACGTCGCGCAGGTAGTGCACGCTGTAGTCGGCGAAGAGGGCCTGCATAAAGTCGATGGTGGCGGCAGTTTCCTTCCGCATCGGGTAGTGGATCTCCCGCCGCCACAGGTCGCCGAGCAATACCAGCAGTTTCATCAGGCGCCGACCGCGTTGCTCGAACAGGGGTTGTCCGCGACTGTCCAGGGCCGCCAGCATACCGCGCAGTTCGCCGGCGCCGTCCAGCAGGGCGGCGCGAAGATCCGGTAACTGGTCGCACTCGGTCTTGCCCACACTTTTCGTGCAGGCACTCCAGTCGATGGAGAAATCCTGAGCCTCAAAGTGCAGCAGCGCGGTTTTGATAGCGTTGTTGGCCTGCATGGCGTCCAGCATGGCGTCGCTGCCGGGCCAGTCGAGGGAGTCTTCGACAAAATAGTTGCCCGGGTAGTCGCCGCGGGACAGGCTGAACTGTGCCAGCAGCGCATCGCCCAGCGGGTCGCTGTTCCAGCCGCGAGTGTGGATATAAATGGTGCCGATGCCGCGCTCGCGCGCCGATGCCACCAGATCCTGCAGGGCACTTCCATCGCCGTCGGTGGTTCTGTCGCTGATCAGCAGCACCTGGGCGCCGTCCAGGCATTCCGGCGCCAGTCCGGCGGGGCAGTGGGTGGTAGTACTGTCGGGAAATTGCTGCGCCAGCCAACTGTCCAGATCCGTTGCGTCGATGCCCGCCAGTGCCAGGCCTGCGGGCAGCCGATCCCCGGCCAGCCAGCGCAGCAGGCCGGCGGCGAAGGCGTCCAGGCCGCTGGCAGTCGACTCGGGGCGGTAAAACTCAAATCCTATGCCGGCGCCGCGCTCGCCCTCTATCTCCACCGCGCTGGCCAGCGGCTTGCCGCTGTGGCTGCCGCGCAGTATCGGCACGCCGTCGCCGTAAGCGGCGCTGATAAAGTGGCTACTGCGCGGCACCGGGTAACTGAGGGCGCCACCGATACTGGTACCGGTGATCAGGTCGCGCTGGAAGGCCTCCAGCCTGTCGATTTCGGCGAGGGCCTGTGCCAGCAGGGTTGTGGGGCTCTGCAGGCCACTGCTGTCGCCGCTTTGCAGGGCCTGGTCCAGCGCAGATTTATCGGTATCCTGCCCTGTATCTCCCCCGGTGTCGTCTCCTGCCGAGGTGTCGCCACTGCCGCTGTTCGATTGAGACTGCTCAGTTTCTGTCGCCGTGCTGTCGTCGCCACCGCCACCGCCACCGCCGCAGCCGCTAATTGACAGTCCCAGCAGTATCCCCAACAGCAGTGCACGCATTCTCGCTCTCCAATGTATTTCCGGCCATTTTGGCGCGGGGCATCTTAGGGGAAGCGGATTGGCATGTCGGGGAACCCGCGCACAAAGAGGGAGGATGGAAGTATCGGTAACATAGGTGTCGAGGACGGGACGGGCGCGGCCATGAGCCGCGCCCGTTGTCGAACAGATCAGTGCACGTGGCCGTGATCGATCTCTTCAGGAGTGGCTTCACGCACGGAAACCACTTCGATATCGAAGTGCAGTTCCACGCCGGCCAGCGGGTGGTTGCCATTGATGGTGACATTGTCGCCATCGATATCGATGATTTCGACTTCGATCGGCTGTCCCTCGGTGCTCTGGGCGCGGAACGCCATGCCCACTTCCAGTTCTTCCACGCCGCCGAAGGCGCTGCGCGGCAGGGTCTGGATCAGCTCCGGGTTCTGTGCGCCGTAGGCCTCTTCCGGCTGGATTACCGCGGTGAACTTGTCGCCGGCAGCTTTTTCCAGCATCTCCTTCTCCAGGCCGGGAATGATATTGCCCACACCCTGCAGGTACTTGAGCGGCTCGCTGTCGGCGGAAGAGTCGATGACGGTACCGTCGGCGTCTTTCAGGGTGTAGTGCATTTCCACTACGGAGTGGTTGGCAATCTTCATGAATTCTCTCAGGGAACAAGGAAGGTGAGTGAAGTAGCGCTTACCGGATGCGGTAGCAAACGGGGGGTAAAGGCTGCGAGGGGCCCATTGTATTGAGTGGTCCCCCGAGTCGCAACCGGCGGCCCGGGAGAGTGGTGGCGGTCAGCAGGCGATGGAGAGGTCCTGCTCGCAGTCGCCGTAGAGGTTGCCGGCGGTTTCCACCAGGTGATTGCTCAGCTGCCAGGAGAAGCCCAACTCCACCAGGCGCGCCTCGAGATACTCCAGTAGAGCCTCGAACAGGGCCGGATTGAGGCCGCGGGCGAGAAAGCTGGCGCGGCTGCTGCGGACCGGCTCCGGCTGCGAAGAGAAGGCGTGATTGAGAAACTGGGCCTGGCGGTTCTGCTGCTTCTGGTGATCGCAGGCTTCGAAACTGGAGAGATGGCGGCCTATGGCCTGGTAGAATTCCCCGACTGTGCGGTTGACGACCTGGGCGCCGCCGACCTGATCCAACAGGCTCTTCATATCGCTTCCCCCCGACGAGAAGTTAACACTGGGTAAATATATTTCCCGCAGAGCCGAAAAGTGATCAGATGGCAAAAGGATACTTCGTGCCGTGGCTCAATGGCGGTACCTCTTTAATTGGGGGTCGAGCCTAAGGCATAAGCTATCCGCTGCCAACGCAGTTTAAGAAAATTGTCATCTTGTTCGACAGGTTGTCATCAGAAGCCCGTCACAACTTTTTGCGCTCACTGAGGTTCTCTGATTGCGGGGGGGTTCTATCCCTTTTGCATTCAGTTGTTTAGCGTGTAAAGGCGAAGAATAATGTGATGAAGTGTGAAATCGCGGACCCGTTATGCGCGTTGATCGCTGCCTGGCGTGATGCGCTTTTCTCCCAAACTGTTAGACTCCACAGTCGAAAAATTCCAACCCTTGTAGATTATCGAGGCTATCCATGGCGAGCATTTTTACCCAGATCATCAACGGCGACCTGCCCGGGCATTTTGTATGGCGCGACGACAGGGCCGTGGCCATCATGACCATAGCCCCGATCAAGCCGGGCCACTGTCTGGTGATCCCTGTGGAGGAGGTGAACCACTGGGACGATGTACCGGCGGACCTGGCCGCGCACCTGATGCTGGTGGCGCAGAAGGTCGCCAAGGGACTGAAGGCGGTCTACTCGCCCAAACGGGTAGGGGTGATGGTCGCGGGCCTGGAAGTGCCCCACACTCATATGCACCTGATACCGGTGGATGCGCTGGCGGACTTCGATTTCTCCCTGCAGCAGCCAGCGGAAGCGGAGCAGCTGGCCGTCGAGGCGGAGAAGATCCGCGCCGTTTTGGCGGAAATGGGCTGTGCCGAAGCCGATTGCGGCTGAGATGGAGGCCGCGGGCGGGACGCCGGAGCGGCGTTTGGTCACTAGCTGACCCCGCGGTAAATTTATTCCGCACGCTGCATCCAAAAGGCGTTGTCGGGCGGTCTATTAAGGTAGGCAAACGGTAATTTAGAAGCGAGAGGATACCTATGGCCGTAAGAAACACCATTTTCGCCCCGCTGGCGGCACTGCTGCTGGTCGTCGCGTCATTCAGTGCCGCGAGCCGGGCTGAGGAGGCCAGCAGTAAGCGGTTTGAAGTGTCAGGGTTTACCCGAATCGCTCTCAAGGGCAGTTCCCATGTGCAGGTGATTCAGGGCGACAGCTTCGAGGTAGTGGCCAGCGGGGCAGAGGAGATCATGCCCTATGCCAAGGCGGAGTTGCACGGCGACACTCTGGAGCTGTCGGTAGAGGACTACAAGAACAGCTGGTTTGGGGTGATAACGGTCAGCCTGGACCGAGAGGTCAATTACCGGGTGACCCTGCCGAAGATAGAGGCACTCAAGGTGACCGGCTCCGGTGAGGCGCGGGCCGACACCCTGGAGAGCGAGAGCCTGGAACTGCGCGTGACCGGTTCCGGTGAGATTCGTGTCGATAAAGTGGCGGCAGAGTCACTGGTGACCACTGTGACCGGCTCCGGTGATCTGCTGGTGGGTACTGCGCTCGCAGTCAGCGGCCAGGCTTCGATTACCGGCTCCGGCGATCTGCGTCTGGATAACTTCGCCGGCGAGAGCCTGGGTGTGGATATCAAGGGCTCCGGCGATATGGTCGTCGGTGGCCGCGTGGCCGATCTGCAGATCCACCTGATGGGATCCGGTGATTTTGTCGGCCGCAACCTGAAGGCCGACAGCGCCGGCGGCTCCGTAATGGGCTCCGGCGACATAGTCATTCGCCGGCCTGGTAGGGATTCTTTTTCGGTGATGGGGTCCGGGGATATAGCCCTGGTGGACTGATCCTGGGCCAGCCCCGCTGAAGGCGCGCCGACCGCGAGGTCGGCGCGCTTTTTTGATTGATACCATCCCAGTGCCTCAACTGCGCGCCCCAATCTGTTCGGGACAAATTGGTATCTCAAACTCCCACCCGGGTGAGCTGTTATCCTTCCCCTAACGCGAAAAACGGAATTGCAGATGAGTGAAAGCGGATCCAAGGCGGATTCAGGGCGCGGCCGGCGCGTGAAGGAGAGACTGCGCCAGTGGCGCCGCGAGGCGCGGGACAAGTCCCACTGGGCCGCGGAGCGATTGCTGGATCGCCGCGTCTGCATCGGCATTACCGGCCTCAGCGGCGCCGGCAAGTCGACACTGCTGACCAGCCTGATCTACCAGCTGAGCCATCCGCACAAGGCGCAGCTGCCGGGCTTTGCCCCCGCGCTGAACGGCGACCTGCTCGGTGCTGAGTTGAAACCGGCGCTGGATTCCGGGCTGCCGCCCTTCGATTACGAGCAGTGCCTGGAGGCATTGCTGTCGCAGCCGCCCCGCTGGCCCGAGAGCACCCGCGAGGTGTCGGCGATGGAACTGCATATCCACCTTCGCCGGCGGCGGCGCCTGGCCGGTCCGGAAACCAGGACGCTGATTCTGGAGCTGCGCGACTACCCCGGCGAGTGGCTGATGGATCTGCCGCTGCTGCAGATGGGCTATCGCGACTGGTGCCGTCATCAGTCGCACATCATCGGCGGCGACGCACGCGCCGGCCTGGCCCCCCAGCTGATATCGCAGCTGGCGGCGCTTCAGCCCCATGCGGCTGCCGATTCGGCGCAGCTGGATGCACTCTGGCGCGACTACCGCCAGTTCCTGCTCGACTGCCGTAGCCGGCGCAAACTGAGTTATCTGCAGCCCGGGCGCGCCCTGCTGGACGATGAGAATTACGGCCTGCTGCCATTGCTGGATCTGCGCGGATACACGGAAGAACAGCTGGCGGCCATGCCCGATCAGAGCGTTTACCAGACTCTGGCGCGGCGCTACCGCGACTATGTGCGCGAGCAGGTGACCCCCTTCGTGGAGACCCACTTCCGCCATCTGGATCGCCAGCTGGTACTGGTGGATATGATCGGCACCCTGTTTGCCGGCGAGCAGTCCCTGGACGATATGCGCCTGGCATTCGGCCATATCGCCGATATCTTCCGTTACGGGCAGACGGGATTGCTGCGCAAACTCTGGCGCCCGCGGGTCGACCGCCTGCTGTTTGCGGCCACCAAGGTGGACCAGGTACTGGCCGCCGATCACGACGCGCTGCGCCAGCAGTTGGGACAGCAATTGCAGCAGGCCTTTGCCGGCGCCCGCCACCGTGGCCTGCCGCTTTTCTGCGAGGCCATAGCGGCGGTGCGCTGCTCCAATGAGAGCCAGCGCAACGGTCGCCGTATGCTGATGGGGCACGACCTGGAGGGGCGCTACCTCGGTTTCGAGAACGCGGAGATTTTTGCCCAGCTGCCGCGGGAGGGGGAGGAGTGGCGCCACTACACCGGTGCCGCGCCGCCGCAACTGCGCCCCCCGGCGGGCATGGCCAAAGGCCAGTGCATCCCGCATATTCGTGTCGACGCGCTGCTCAATCTGTTGCTCGGAGATAAAGTCTGATGGATGGTGAAAGGGATTCAGTGCGACGGCAGACCCGTATTGAGCCGCTGGACGAACCTGAGACGAAATCGTCTCAGCGGGAATCCACTCGCGTCGAAACGCTGAGCGAGGATTCGGACGAAATACCGCGCTCCATTACTATCGGGGAGACATTGCCCGACCGGATCTCTTTTTCCGAGCTGCGCCTGCCGCTGTTTCGCCTGCGACTATGGAAGCCGGCGCTGCTGGCGGCACTGGGGCTGGCGGGGGCGGCCGTTGCCTGGGAACTGCGCCAGCTGTACAGCTGGGCGGCGGACAAACACTGGAGCCTGGGTGTGCTCGCCGGTGTAATCATTGCGGTCTTCTGCGCGACTATCGTCAGTGCCGTGTGGGAGTATTTCCGCGCCGGGCGCCCGCTGCGCAAGTTGCACAGGACACAGGAGCTGGCAGCGGAGCTGCGCGATTGCCGTAGTCACGAGGAGGCGCAGCCGTTTCGTCGCGAGCTGCAGCAACACTTTGCCGGCAAGCCGCAGGGAGTATTGCTGAGCCGGGTACTCGACGAGACGCCGGATTACTATGACAGCAGTGAACTGTTGCAGCACCTGGAAGTCACCTTCCTCGAGGCGCTCGACCAGGAAGCCATGAGGCGCATAGTGCGCCACGCCACCACCACCGGCGCGCTGGTGGGGCTGAGCCCCTTCGCGTCCATCGATATCCTGGTAGCCCTGCGCCAGTCCCTGCGCATGATCGACGACGTGGCGCAGATCTACGGTGTCCGCCCCTCGATAGTGGTGCGCTGGCGCTTGTTCAAGCAGGTGCTGGCACTGGTCGCCTACAGCGGCGCCAGCGAGTACGCGGTGAGCGAGCTGTGGCCTGAGCTGGTGGGGGACAGTATGCTCAGTACCCTGTCCGCGCGCCTGGGGCAGGGGATGGGGGCGAGCCTGTTTATGGCGCGTATCGGCCTGGCATCAATGCAGAGTTGCCGTCCCATTCCCTTTGCCGAAAAGCGGCGCCCACGTCTCGGCGCCCTGACCCGGCGCATCGCCAGCAGCCTCAAGGAGAGGATGCTGGGTGACAGTGCGGGTGCCGGACTCGATGGTGGAGCGCCATTCGACCGGCGACAGGATGCGGCTGCCGAAAGTCGGAGGGAAGACCGGCACGACAACAAAAAATAGCGACGCTACAGGATCATCAGTATGTCGAGAAAATTTTTCGTCACAGCCGCTGTGGCGCTGACGGCCACTTGGTCGAGCGGACTTGCCGCCGAGGTGATCAGTCAGTCTCCGGGTGAGTTTGCCATCAGGCTGGAGCAGGAGCTGGAGCAGAACAGCGCGAGTGTCTATCGCGGGCTGGCGAGCCTGCCGGAATGGTGGAATCCGGCCCACAGCTATTCGGGTTCGGCGGGCAACCTGTCGATGGAGTTGCGCGCCGGGGGATGTTTCTGTGAGCGTTGGGACCAGGCTTCCGTCGAGCATCTGCGAGTGATCTACGCACTGCCGGAACGGGAGGTTCGCCTGTCCGGTGGCCTCGGGCCGCTGCAGAGTATGCCGGTGAGCGGGCTGATGCAGTGGCGTATAGTGCCCCAGGGCGACAAATCACTATTGACCTGGGAATACCGGGTTTGGGGTTCCAGTGCGAACAAGCTGGATGCCATTGCCGAGCCGGTTAACAGTGTACTGGCCGAGCAGTTTCGTGCGCTGAAGGTCTATCTGGAAAAGGGCGGGGAAGGCTAAGAGCGGCGCCCTGCGCGCGGAGCCCGGCTCCGCACACAGGATCTGGCACGCGACTACTGGAACTGCTTTTTCATCAGCATGCGCGTGTGGTGCTGGTCTACCAGTTGCGCCAGTGTTTCATAGCGACTTTTGATAAAGGGAGTCGGGTTATTGTTGCCCGCATCATCCGGGTACTCGACACCTTCGCGGACATGCTGCAGCTCTCTGGCCAGGGCGTTCATGGCCGCGAAGATTTCCCGGGTATTCTGGTCGTTATAAAAGACATGACTCTGTGCTGTGTCGAGCAGGTAGTCATTGCATTCGCCGAGCCATTCAGAGCGTTGCTCCAGGAAGTGAATGGTATTGCGTATACCGCCCTTGTACTCGGGATTGAAATGCTCGTTGATGTACTTGCCCAGGCTGCGCATTCCGGAATCGACGAACTGCTCCACCAGGCCATCGCAGTAGTCCTGGTTCAGGTAACTGGGGTGGGTTTTCGCACTGCACAGGCTGCTGACAAGCAGCAGGCAGGTTAACCACAAGGCTCGCTGGATAGTAGAGGGAAGGGAGTCCATTTTTCTTGCCTGTTTAAATTGTTGTTTTCGCTAAAGGCTATTTTATTCGTTGAAGACCGCTGTATTCGCTAGAGACTTCTATTCTTTTTCGCTAGCAGGCCGGTTTTTGTGATAGTCATCACATGAATATCGAAAGCACATGCGCATGTCAACGAATATTAAGTAAAAATTGTCAACTTTGTACCAATTGTTTTATCAGGATTAGTCCAATTGGCTAAATTGGTTGAAAGGTCGACAATTTGTTGGAAATTTTGACAATCGCCGTGCACGGGCACGGTTGTGATTCACTGGCAGCAGGAGTTTATTTTGGCCGAATTCGATTTTGATTTGTTTGTTATCGGGGCCGGTTCCGGTGGTGTTCGCGCTGCGCGTATGGCCGCTGTCGCAGGTATGCGCGTGGCAGTGGCGGAGGATCGCTACATGGGGGGGACCTGTGTCAATGTGGGCTGCGTGCCGAAAAAACTGTTTGTCTATGCCAGCAGTTACAGCGAGGCATTCGAGGATGCAGCTGCCTACGGCTGGCAGAATCGCGGAGCCGACTTCAACTGGCAGACACTACGCGAAAACAACGCCAGTGAAGTCGGGCGGCTGAACGGTATTTATCGCAATCTGCTGGCTAACTCCGGTGTCTCGGTAGTAGATGGCCGAGCCAGTATCGAGGATCCCCATGGCGTTGTAGTGAACGGCCGGCGCTATTCGGCTGAGCGTATTCTCGTGGCCACGGGCAGCTGGCCCTTTATACCGGATTTTCCAGGGCGCGAGTATGTTATGAGCTCGAACGAAGTCTTTTCCATGGAAGAGTTTCCGCGGCGGATTCTGGTAGTGGGCGGGGGCTACATCGCCGTGGAATTTGCCGGCATTTTCGCCGGCCTGGGGGCGGAGACCCATCTCTCCTATCGTCGGCAGTTGTTCTTGCGCGGTTTTGATCGGGATATCCGCAATTTCGTACGCGATGAAATGGCCAAGAAGGGCGCACAGCTGCACTTTGACCACCGCATAGCGGCGGTTGAGAAACTGGGAGATGGCAGCCTGCTGGTGCGTGCCGACGACGGTTCCACTATCGCTGTCGACGCTGTGCTCTACGCTACCGGGCGCGTCGCCAATACCAGCGGGCTCGGACTGGACAAACTCGGTGTCGTGTTGCACAGGGACGGAACCATCTCTGTGGACGATAATTTCCGCACCAATGTGCGTTCCATCTATGCCCTCGGCGATGTCACCGGTGAGCCGCAGTTGACGCCAGTGGCACTGGCAGAGGCCATGGCACTGGTAAAACACCTGCAAACCGGCAATCTGACCGAGATCGATTACAACAATATTCCCACCGCTGTTTTCTGCCAGCCAAATATCGGCACCGTAGGGCTGTCGGAGGAAGAGGCTCGGGACTCGGGTATCCCTGTGGTGGTCTACAAATCAGACTTCCGGCCGATGCGGCACACCGTCAGTGGCAGGGATGAGCGCACGCTGATGAAGTTGGTGGTCGACTCCAGCAATGACAAGGTGGTGGGAGTGCATATGGTGGGGCCGGATGCCGGCGAAATTATCCAGGGTCTGGCTGTGGCAATTAAAGCCGGAGCCACCAAGCAGGTCTTTGACCAGACCATCGGTATTCACCCGACCGCGGCGGAAGAGTTTGTAACCATGCGAACGCCGGTTGCCTGAGTGCCGGGCATAAAAAAGGCGGTGCATCTGCACCGCCTGTCCCAGACCTGGACTCTTCGGTCATTCCTCCATCGTGCAGAGCGCCTGGTGGCGCTGTGTCTTGCGGCGCTCGCCGCGCTCTTTCAGGCAGCGCTCGGCGGATGCAAAGGCATCGTTGACGGCGCGATGGATGGATTCATGTTCACTACTGATGGTCACGGGGTTACCGCTGATCGCGAGTTCCACGGAAGCCTTGAATTGCTTGCCCTTGGTCTTGTGCTGGTGGGGGGCTTCTAGGACGACGCGACTCCGTATGATGTCGCCACAATAACGTTCCAGTTTATGTAACTTCTTCGATACCGTAGTGGCCAGTGCGGCAGATTTATCGATATCGCGGAACACAATGTTATCGTAAGGCGCAGATTTCATGGGCAAATACCTCCGGTTAAAAGAAACCATGCAGGCCGCGTGTGCGGTTTGCTGAAAGAAGGTAGGGCGCCCTTGAGGGAGTAGGCAGAGCTCTTGTGAATAACCGGCACACCGGGAACGCAACGGGTATCTGCTGACTGAACAGCTGTGGGTGTTTTACGTCCGGGTCGGAATTCCGCTGGCTCCAGCGATCTTCTCCCTGTTACCCATAATGCTTGCGCACAGGAAAAAATCAAGCGCTGTGAAGGTAAAAATGTCACAAAAAGTTAGCGGAACCTTTGTTGCAGTGAAATGAAGCGCTGGATGCTGTGATCGCCGGCGCAAAACTGAATGGTGACCGGTCCTCTGGTCATTGCCCGGCGGCGGGGGGCTGCGTAGAATTACCGTTTCACGCGACAGATTTGCAAAAATTTTGCTCAAAAAATGATCTTTGTGTGATTTTTCTATGGATATCAAAAAACCGAGTAATGGGTTCTTTACTATGGCGGTAACGCGGTACTGCTCGCTCTTGATGGCGGGTGTTGTGATTTTCGGGGGCGTGGGGGCTGTGGCGCAGACACAGGCTTCGCTGACGGCAGAGAAGAATCGACTGGCGCGCATGGAGCAGTCGCTCGAAAACCGGATGGTTGAAATCGAGGATATCGAGAACGAACTGCTCTCCTATGAGTACAAGCTGGAGCGTGCCAAGGAATCCCTGGGTAAGGCCCGCACGCACTTCGAAGAGAGCCGCCGCGAACTGCAGCAGGCGGAGAGCGATCACCAACAGAAGGGCGATTCGGACACCGAGCGCCAGCTGTCCAAGGCCAAGCACGGCTTTGCCATGGCGGAGCGCGGGGTGGATAGCCGCAATCGCCGAGTGGAGTTCATCCAGTCAAATTATGATGAACTCCGGACCAGGTTGTCGGCCGAGCAGAAGGCGGTTACCCAGAGCAAGAACCGTATCTCCGGGCAGGAGGAAAAGGTGGAGCAGATGGTCAATGCCATGCTGGCCAAGGCGGAAGCGGCGCAGCGCACGGCGGCGGCCGCGCGCAGCGTCACCCCTGTCTCCAAGCCGGAGCTGCCGGCGCCGACCGTTGCCGCTGCTGCCCCCCAGGAGGCCGCCCCTGAGGCTGCCGCGCCCGCCCGGGAGGTGGACCCGGATCTGCTGGATTATGTGAAGCGTGAGAGAGCCCGCCTGGACAAGCTTCTGGCGGATAAGAGCGATGAGGGCAAGCACACTTTCCGCAGCCTGGAGCTGAAGCCCTCCCGCAGTGATGCGGTTGAATTCGAGTTTCTCGGTCACAACCAGTACCGCCTGGTGGCGCCGGTAGAGGCAGGGCGCCAGACCTATAAGGTCAACACCTGGAAGTTCCGCCGCACCATCCCTGCCGATGATGATGGCGAGCGCTACGTGTTTATCTTCGATGGACGTCGCCTGTCCCGGCCGCGCCTGGTGATGTATCCGGAGTATGTGCTGTCGCAACTCGATTGATACAGTGAATGACGGATGGAAAGGGCCCGCACACAGCGGGCCTTTTTGTTTCTCACTCGCTTCTAAGATGGGCTTCGAACAGCGGCACATACTGACTGCCGCTGGGAACCGTGTCGCTTCGGTACAGGATAATATTGTCCACCGGCAGTGTGTGGTCCAGCATCACCGGCTCGAAGCGCGCAAAGCCGCGCCTGTTGCGGGCCAGGGTGACGTGGGGGCGGTATGTTGCCCGTTCCGGCTTCATGCCAAGATCCATCATCAGCTGCCGGCACTGCTCGTGCAGCCTGTCCAGCGCCGGATTGGTGAGCAGCTCCGCCGCCAGCAGCGGGGAGCGCTGCTGGGGAAAGGGGTTCAGCGAGACTATGCGTCCGCTACAGGCGGGCAGGGCATCGGCAATCTGTGCCAATCTCTCTTCTATTGGCGGAATCAGCTCGTCGCGTGTCTCACCGAGGAAGGCCAGGGTCAGGTGCCGGTTGGTGTGGCTGGTCCAGCGCGTTCGGTCGCGCCTGTCTGATCCCAGTTGCCGCTTGCACTGACTGGTCAGTCCATCGAGAAAATGCTGGGTGAGCCTGTCCGGGCGGACGCCGATAAACAGCCGTGAATCCCCAGCTGACGACCGCGAAACGTTTTCCCGAACCTTCCGTTGTCTCGTCTGCATAAAATTCTTCTCTCTCGCCCTTGAATCCCCGTTACCGGCCCCTATTTCACTGTTACGGGAGGCAGGCTCTGATGAGGTGCTCCCGCAACCGGCTCGGTTTTCGGACGAGCCTAAATCGTAAGTAGCTAAATATTGCTCTGAATTGAGGATATGACAATGCGTAATCTAGACTTTACTCCCCTTTATCGCTCCGCTATCGGTTTCGATCGCATGGCCAGTCTGCTGGACGCCATGACCACCAGCGAGCAGAAGCAGCCCGCCTATCCGCCCTACGATATTGAGCTGACCGGTGACGACAGCTATCGCATTTCGATGGCGGTTGCCGGATTCGAGCAGTCCGAGCTGGATATACAGGTGGAACAGAACCGCCTTACCGTGAGCGGTAAAAAGCCGGAAGACGATCAGCGGCGCAACTACCTGCATCGAGGCATTGCAGCGCGCAATTTCGAGCGGCGCTTCCAGCTGGCCGATCACGTCAAGGTGACCGATGCCAAACTCGCCAATGGACTCCTGCATATTGAACTGGTGCGCGAAATACCGGAAGCGATGAAGCCACGCAAAATTGCCATCACTCAGGGCAACCTGCTGCAGCATTCAGAAGAGGTCAAAAAGACCGAAACTGCAGCGGCCTGACAAAACGATAGGATTATAGTTTTGCACAGCCGAAGGCTGCCCGAAGGGTGAGAGTCATGGATGGCTCGAATGAATTGTCCTTTAACTGCCCTCTGTGTCGCCATCTGGCGGCACAGCTCTATCATCGCGATAAATTTCGCAGCTACTACCAGTGCGCCAATTGCGCGCTGGTATTTGTGCCGCCGGAATTTCACCTTTCCCCTGATGAAGAGCGCGCCTATTACGATCTGCACGAAAACTCCCTGCAGGATGAAGGCTACCGCCGCTTTCTCGGTCGTTGTGTGACCCCCTTGCTGAATGAGTTGCGCCCCGGCAGTGAGGGGCTCGATTTCGGCTGCGGTCCTGCGCCCCTGCTGGCACAGATGCTGACCGAGGCGGGCCACAGGGTTGAGTTATACGATACTTATTTTGCGCCAAATGCAGGGGCCATGCGGCGGGAGTATGATTTTATCGTGTCTACCGAGGTGATTGAGCACCTCTCGGCCCCGAGGGAAGAGTTGCAGCACTTATGGGGAATCCTGCGCCCCGGCGGGATGATGGCGTTGATGACAAAGCTGGTGCTCTCGCCGGAACGTTTCACCAACTGGCATTATATCCGCGATCCCACCCATATCTGTTTTTTCAGCCAGCAAACTTTCCGCTGGCTGGCCGGTCAATTGCAGGCGGAGCTGCAGTTTGCCGATAGCGACGTGATTTTACTTCGCAAAAAATAATTGCTTGCGCGCGAGATGGATGCGCTGTGAATTGCCTATCCAGCAATATCGTCCGCATTCCGCATTCCGCATTCCGCATTCCGCATTCCGTATTCCGCATTCCGCATTGATGAGGCACGTCCCTGTGCCTCACCCGCTTCGCGGGCAGCCTTCGGCTGTGCAAATCTGCTCCCGGCAGATTTGTCCGCATTAGGTGTTTACCCGAAACAGCTTCGCCCGCACCGTAGTGCGGTATTCGCTGGGTGTTGTCGACAGGAATTTCTTGAACAGCGCGGTAAAGTGGCCCATGTCCTGGTAGCCGACTTTCTCCGCAATTTCGTTGACGGACAGGTTGCTGGACTGCAGCAGCTCCCGCGCCATATCCACGCGTACATTCTGCAAATACTGCAGTGGCGTCTGCCCGGTGGCGAGTTTGAAGCGGCGGTTGAAGGAGCGCACGCTCATATCGAAATGACTGGCCACTTCACTGAGGCGGACTTCCTCACTGCAGTGCTCCTTCAACCAGGTCTGCGCCTGCACTATCTCCTCGTCCGGGTGCAGGTGCACCGCACCCTCGGAGTAGGCGATTTCCTCGAAGGGCCGCCGTATCTCGTGGGAGAAGTTGCGTTCCACATGGCTCGCCACGGCGGGGCCGTACAGCTGGCGGATCAGATAGACGGTGACATCCGCCAGTGCATTGACGCTGGCGGCACAGAAAAGCTTGTCGGCCTGGGTGATGAAATACTGGCGCTTCAGTTTGACTCTCGGGTAATCGGCGGCGAAGCGCTCAAAGTAGTGCCAGTGGGTGGTGGCGGGTTTGCCGTCCAGCAGCCCGGCCTCGGCCAGGAAACAGACGCCTGTGCCCACGGCGCTGATCGCCGCGCCGGCCTCGGCCTGTCGGCGCAGCCACTGGAGCAGCTCGCCACTGCGTTTGAGCGCGGGGCGCGGGTTGCGCCAAAGGGCGGGAATGTAGATGAGGTCGCTGTCCGGGGCGTCTGCCAGCGCCACATCTGGCGCAAAGGAGAAGCCGGAGCGAGTGTTGACCGGGCGACCGTCGAGGCTGGCGGTAATCAGGCGCATCGGCGAGGAGTCGCCCTCGACACGGGCGCGGCTCTCGGCACCGCGCAGCATTTCCAGCGGCAACACGGTACCGGTTGCCAGCATCTGGTCTATCAATAAAAAGGTGACTGTTCGCATTACATCTCGGTGCGCCAGCAGCACTGTGTTCGGAAGGCCGCAGTGGCGTCTATGGCCAAAAGCTCAATTTTGCTGGCCAGTATGCCCATAACCCGGCCGAATCGCCAGCCCCTACACTGACCATCACTCGGATTTGTAAGTTTTCTCAGCGTTTTGCTGGAGGTCAGGATGCAGCGCCTTCCCGTAATCACCGCATTCGGCGGTTTTAATCCCGCCGGTCGCAGTTCCTTTCACCGCGGCTATCGCCGCCTGGTGCTGGACAGGCTCGGCGCCGCCGAGCGCACCGATACCCTGTCCGACCTGGCGGCGCTGATGGGGCTGCGCACCGGGGCGGACGCGGGCGGGCCCCTGGATGCGGCGCTGGAACAGCAGGTGTTGAACGGTACCCTGGTGCGCGAGCTGGAGCAGCGCTTTTACGATTACCGCAAGTGCCATTTCCACCAACCGGCGGAGCTGAGTAGTCCCGAGGGCTTTACTTTCGAGATGTCCGCGCGCCAGTTGCCGCAACCGCTGCCGGCGGACTGGCAGGTGGAGTCTCTGGGCGACGGCCGAGTGCGCGTGCGCACCGGCGGCCTGTCGGTGATGCTGGACAGCTATCGCGAAATATCCGTGGCTTCCGCGGGTCAGTTGCCCACCGGCTTCGAGCCGGGCGAGCAGTACAACTCCCGCTTCCATCCCCGCGGTCTGCAGCTGGCGATACTGGGTGCTTCCGACGCGGTGCAGTCCCTGGGTATCGACTGGGACACCGTCGCCGCTGCAGCCGGTCCGGACAAGATTTCTGTCTACGCCAGTTCTGCGATGAGTCAGCTGGATCCATACGGCAACGGTGGCCTGCTGCAGTCGCGCCTGCGCGGTAACCGGGTCAGCTCCAAGCAGTTGGCGCTGGGCCTGACCAGTATGCCGGCGGACTTCGTCAACGCCTATGTGCTGGGCAGTGTCGGCACCACGGGCGCAGTGGCCGGGGCCTGTGCGACCTACCTGTACAACCTGCGCGCGGCGGTCGAGGATATCCGCTCCGGTCGCGCCCGCGTCGCCGTGGTCGGCGCCGCCGAGGCGCCGCTGGTGCCGGAGGTGGTGGATGGATACTCCACCATGGGCGCGCTGGCGAATATCGACGGCCTGCGCAAGATCTTCCCCGGCGAAGTCGACTACCGCCGCGCCAGCCGCCCGTTCGGCGAGAACTGTGGCTTCACCCTGGGCGAGGGCACCCAGTGGGTGATTCTGATGGACGATGCCCTGGCGCTGGAACTGGGAGCGAACATCCACGGCGCCGTGGCCAATGTGTTCGTCAACGCGGACGGCACCAAGAAATCCATCTCGGCACCGGGGCCGGGCAACTACCTGACCGTGGCCAGGGCCATGGCGGAAGCCCGCGCCATCGTTGGTGAGGAGAGTCTGCGCCGGCGCAGCTTCGTGCAGGCGCACGGCTCCAGTACGCCGCAGAATCGGGTTACCGAGTCGGCGATATTCGATCGCCTGGCAGGCGCCTTCGGCATCGAAAACTGGCCGCTATGTGCGGTCAAAGCATACGTGGGCCACACGGTGGCGGCGGCCAGTGGCGACCAGTTGATCACCAGTTTGGGTATCTTCGATCGCGGCATTCTGCCGGGTATCACCACCATCGAGAAAGTGGCCGACGACGTGCACCACTCGCACCTGGATATAGCCCTGCAGCACACCGAGCGCGATCCCGAGTCCCTGGACGTGGCCTTCCTGAATTCCAAGGGCTTCGGCGGGAACAATGCCACTGCCAGTGTGCTGGCGCCGCATCTAGTGCGACGCATGCTGGCCAAGCGTCACGGCGAGCGCGCGTTAACGGCGCATCGCAAGGGCAACGAAACGGTGAGCGAAAAGTCCCAGGCTTACGACGCGCGCGCCAGTCGCGGCGACCTGAACGCCATTTACCGTTTCGGTGAGGGGCTGGTGGATGAGAACCAGATCCAGATGTCCACCGGGCAGGTGACGCTGCCGGGAATCCCTTCGGTTGATTTGCCGGATGCCAATCCGTTTGACGATATGGTCTGAGAAGTGGTCGGTGATGAGTGGCCAGTGATGTGCGCTTTGCGGCACACTATCCACTCATCACTCACCACAGATCACTATGAATATGGACTCGGTAATTCAGCCACCGGAAGCCAGGGGCGGTGACGACATCGGCGTGCGCCTGAAAGCGGTGCGCAAGATGCACGGCCTGTCCCAGCGCGAACTGGCCAAGCGCGCCGGAGTGACCAATGCCACCATATCCCTGATAGAGCAGGGGCGCGTCAGCCCGTCGGTCGGTTCCCTCAAGAAGGTACTGGACGGCATTCCCATGTCGCTGGCCGAGTTCTTCACCCTGCAATTCGACGACAATCCCCAGGTTTTCTTTCGCGCGGATGAAATGCCTAACGTCGGCACTGGTCCGATTCAGTACCGGCTGCTGGGTGCCAGCAATAGCAAGCGGGATATGTCCATTCTCTACGAGGTCTACCCGCCCGGGCAGGATACGGGGCCGGAACTGCTCAGCCATGAAGGCGAAGAGGGCGGTATTGTGGTGGCCGGGCAGCTGGAGGTGACCGTGGGTGCGGAGACAGCACTGCTGGGGCCCGGGGATGGCTATTATTTCAGCAGTCGCCGGCCGCACCGTTTCCGCAATCCTGGCGACTGCGACTGTGTCCTGGTCAGCGCCAACTCGCCTCCCAGCGTATGATCGTCTATCTAGAGGGCGCGCTCAGCGCCTGACTCCCGCAGTGATCTTTCTTTGTGCCTGGAACTGAATGCAGGCGGCGCCAGCATGGTGATTTGCCCGCGCTATTGGATATAGACTTGCCCTGCCTTCTCTCGCGACTGGCTGAATGGCTGGTCAATATCTGTGCCCCGACACATTTACTGCCATTCGGTTTGTAAGAAAATAGTATTCAAACAATCGTTTGAATCTGGCTATACTAACCCCGATAATACAGCTGGCTGACCGTAATCAGTCTTTGCGTCACCGCACACGGCGGGCGCGGGATTCGCGGTCGCAGAACAAATCCGACCCTGGGCCAGGGGCCCCGAATAAAAGAGGTCAATCAATGTTATTTAGTGGCAAAGCGCTATCGGTGCAGATGCTGGACAACGGCATCGCCGAGCTCAATTTCGACCTGCAGGGCGAATCCGTCAACAAGTTCAATCGCCTGACAGTTACAGAACTTTCCCAGGCGCTGGACGCCATAGAGGCCGCGGACGGCGTAAAGGGTGTGCTGCTGACCAGCGGTAAGGGCGTGTTTATCGTCGGCGCCGATATCACCGAATTCGGCGGCGCTTTCTCCGCCGGCCCGGAAGGTATCGCGGACCTGATGAACAAGAACAACGAGAACATCAATCGCCTGGAAGACCTGCCGGTGCCGACCGTTGTCGCCATCAATGGCTACGCACTGGGCGGCGGTTTCGAGGTGTGTCTCGGCTGTGACTACCGTGTGATGGGCGACCAGGCCAAAGTGGGGCTGCCGGAAGTGAAGCTGGGCCTGATTCCCGGCTGGGGCGGCACAGTGCGTCTGCCGCGCATTGTGGGTGTGGATGTGGCCGCCGAGTGGATCGCCGCCGGTAAGGAGCAGCGTCCGGACGCCGCACTGACCGCGCACGCAGTGGACGCAGTAGTGCCCACCGACAAGTTGAAAGACGCCGCGCTAAAACTCCTCGGCCGCGCCATCGACGGCGAACTGGACTACCAGTCCCGCCGTGAAATCAAAAAATCCCCGATTCCGCTCAACGACACCGAAGCGCTGATGGCCTTCTTCACCACCAAGGCCTTTGTCGGCCAGCAGGCGGGCAAGAACTACCCGTCTCCGGTAGCCGCGGTCACTTCCATCGAGCAGGGCTACAAGGTTGGTCGCGACGAGGCCCTGAAAATAGAGCAGGAGCAGTTTATCTTCTGCGCCCAGACCGGAACTGCCAAGTCCCTGGTGGGGTTGTTCCTGAACGACCAGGCCATCGGCAAGGTCGCCAAGGGTTGGGAGAAGAAAGCGGACAAGAAAATCGAACGCGCCGCGGTGCTGGGTGCAGGCATCATGGGCGGCGGTATCGCCTACCAGTCTGCCTACAAGGGCACGCCCATCAAGATGAAGGATATCGCCCAGGACGGCATCGATCTCGGCCTGAAAGAGGCCAACAAGCTGCTGTCCAAGCTGGTTGATCGCGGCCGCCTGACTCCAGCCAAGATGGGTGAGGTGCTGAACCGCATCGAGCCCACCCTGAGCTACGACGGATTCGGCGATGTCGATGTGGTCGTCGAGGCGGTTGTCGAAAACCCGAAAGTGAAACACGCGGTGCTGAAGGAAGTGGAAGGCAAGGTGAGTGAGGACACGGTCATCGCCTCCAACACCTCCACCATCTCCATCGATCACCTGGCCGAGCCGCTGGCGCGCCCGGAGAACTTCCTCGGGATGCACTTCTTCAACCCGGTGCACAAGATGCCGCTGGTGGAGGTGATTCGTGGTGAGAAGACCTCCGACAACGCCATCGCCCGCGTCGTCGCCTATGCGAACAAGATGGGCAAGAAGGCCATCGTGGTGCGCGACTGCCCCGGATTCCTGGTTAACCGGGTTCTGTTCCCTTACTTCGCCGGCTTCGCGATGCTGGTGCGTGACGGCGCCGACTTCCAGGCAGTGGACAAGGTGATGGAGCGCTGGGGCTGGCCCATGGGTCCGGCATACCTGATGGACGTGGTCGGTATCGATACCGGCGTGCACGCGGAAAAAGTCATGGCTGAGGGTTTCCCGGAGCGAATGGGCAAGACCTTCACCGCTGCCTCCGATGTGATGTACGAAGCTGGGCGCTACGGCCAGAAGAACGACAAGGGCTTCTACAACTACGAAGAGGACAAGAAAGGTCGGCCGAAGAAAGTGGCCACCGAAGAGTCTTACGAGTTGCTCAAGCCGCATGTGGCCGATCGCCGCGACTTCGAGAAAGACGAGGTTATCGAGCGCATGATGGTGCCCATGGCCACCGAGCTGGCGCGTTGCCTTGAAGAGGGTATCGTCGATTCGCCGGCCGAGGCCGATATGGCGCTGATCTACGGCATCGGCT
The DNA here is from genome assembly GCF_014904815.1 of Microbulbifer taiwanensis. GTDB lineage: Bacteria > Pseudomonadota > Gammaproteobacteria > Pseudomonadales > Cellvibrionaceae > Microbulbifer > Microbulbifer taiwanensis. The sequence continues at coordinate 40,766 of NZ_JACZFR010000032.1, read as the reverse complement.
TCCCGCCTTTCCGCGGCGGCATCTTCGCCTGGCTGGACAGTATTGGCCTAGACGAGTTCGTGAAGATGGCCGACAAGTACGCCGACCTGGGCGAACTGTACCAGCCCACCGAGCGCATGCGTGAAATGGCCGCCAAGGGCGAGACCTACTACAAAAGCAACTGATAGCTCCCTGTGGGAGCGGCCACTGGCCGCTCCTGCGGCAAGATTGGAGATTGAAAATGAGTTTAAATCCTAGAGATGCCGTAATCGTCGACTACGCGCGCACGGCCATGGGCCGCTCCAAGAACGGCGTTTACCGCAATGTGCGTGCCGACGACATGTCTGCGGAGCTGTTGAAAAAATTCCTGCAGCGCAATGACAGGCTGGATCCGGCCGAGATCGACGACCTGATCTGGGGCTGCGTGATGCAGCGCGACGAGCAGGGCTTCAACGTGGCCCGTTTTATTGGTCTGCGTGCCGGCCTGCCGCATACTGTGCCGGCGCAGACAGTGAACCGCCTGTGCGGCTCCTCCATGTCGGCCCTGCACACCGCGGCGGCCAATATCCGCTCCGGCCTGGGTGACGTCTATGTGGTCGGCGGTGTCGAGCATATGGGCCACCTGAACATGATGGAGCATGTGAGCCCCAACCCGATACTGGGTCGCAATATGGCCAAGGCCGCCGGCTCCATGGGTATGACCGCGGAATACCTGGCGATGATGCACGGCATCCAGCGCCAGCAGATGGACGAGTTCGGTGCCCGTTCGCACCAGTGTGCTGCCGCGGCCACAGAAGCCGGGAAGTTCAGCCGGGAAATTATCGCCATCGAGGGTCACGACGACGATGGCGTGCCCTTCCTGGTGGAAACCGACCAGACCATCCGCCCAGACACCACCGTCGAGGGGCTGGCACAGCTGCGCCCGGCGTTTGATCCCAAGCACGGCCAGGTGACTGCGGGTACTTCGTCGCAGATCACCGACGGCGCCTCAGTGATGCTGATGATGTCCGCCGAGCGTGCCCAGTCTCTGGGTCTGACGCCCATCGCCAAGGTGCGCGATATGGCGCTGGCCGGGGTGGATCCCTCCATCATGGGTTACGGCCCGGTGCCCTCCACCCAGAAGGCGCTGAAGAGTGCCGGCCTGTCCATCGATGACATCGACAAGGTGGAGCTGAACGAGGCCTTCGCCGCCCAGGCGCTGCCTGTGTTGAAGGATCTGAAGCTGCTCGACAAGATGGACGAGAAGGTGAACCTCTATGGCGGCGCCATCGCACTGGGTCACCCCTTCGGCTGTTCCGGCGTGCGCATCACCGGTACTCTGCTGTCGGTGATGCAGAACGAGGGCGGTACCCTGGGAGTCTCCACCATGTGTATTGGTCTCGGGCAGGGCATTACGACCATTGTTGAGAGAGTGTGATCGATACCGCAATCCGGTCAAAGAGGGCGCCTTCGCGGCGCCCTCTGCTTTTGTGTATCGCGGGTGCCTTTTGAGCCTGTTTTTTTCGCGTCGGAAGCGCCGTGGAATGGCATTTTGTTGAAGCCCTCAGGCGCCTGTGGCACAATCTGCTCCCCTCGTCGCTGGGGTCCGATGTTTTTGCGCTAAATTGCAGGAATATCAATGAGTTAGCGTCGAGGCGGATTTCGGGGACGTGGTGGAATTGGTAGACACGCCAGATTTAGGTTCTGGTGCCGCAAGGTGTGGGAGTTCAAGTCTCCCCGTCCCCACCAATCAAGGATTTATGCAGTCCGCATCACCTGGCCGAACAGGGCAGGTGCGGGCTGTTTGTATTTGGCGACAGTCGGCAATTGCCGCGCAATTCCGATACAGATGCCATGTGAGGCGGTCGACCGGCAGAGTCCCGGCGCCCCGGTATAAGTTGGCGCTGCGGCGCGAGTAAAAAGAGATAATCTCACGAGGATTAACATGCAGGTTTCCATCGAAACAACTTCCGGCCTGGAGCGTCGTTTAACGGTTAATTTGCCGGCAGAAATCGTCGATCAGGAAGTGGACAAGCGCCTTCAGCAGGCGGCCAAGAATGTCCGCGTAAACGGTTTCCGCAAGGGCAAGGTGCCGTTGAAGGTTGTGCGCCAGCGCTACGGTGCCGGTGTGCGTCAGGAAGTTGTCGGCGATGTCCTGGGCCGCTCCTTCTACGACGCAGTGCAGAAGCAGGATGTAAAGCCTGCCGGCCAGCCGAGCATCGAGGTCGTCAAGAGCGAGCCGGGTGAAAACCTGGAATACGTCGCCACCTTCGAGGTGTACCCCGAAGTGGAGCTGACAGACCTGGCTGAGGTCAGTGTCGAGCGCCCGGTTGCCGAAGTGACCGACAAAGATGTCGACAACATGGTCGATGTCCTCCGCAAGCAGCAGCAGAGCTGGAAGGAAACCAAGCGCAAGGCGCAGAAAGGCGACCGTGTGACCATCGACTTCGTCGGCCGCAAGGATGGCGAGGAGTTCGAGGGCGGCAAGGCGGAAGGCCACCAGTTGGTGCTGGGATCCGGCCAGATGATTCCGGGCTTTGAAGACGGCATCCTGGGCATGAAGCCGGGTGAAGAGAAGGATATCGACGTTACCTTCCCGGAAGACTACCAGGCGGAAGAGCTGCGCGGCGCCGCGGTGACTTTCAACATCAAGGTTAGCGCTTCCGAAAAGCCTGAACTGCCGGAGCTGGACGAAGAGTTCTTCAAGACCTACGGCGTGGAAGAGGGCGGTGAAGAGAAGTTCCGCGAAGAAGTGCGCGGCAACATGCAGCGCGAGCTGAAAAATGCAGCCCTGAACAAGGTCAAGACCCAGGTCATGGACCAGCTGTTTGAAAAACATCCGGTAGAACTGCCTGCGGCGCTGGTGGCCGGTGAGGTTCGCACCCTGCGCGGCCAGATGGTGCAGCAGTTTGGCGGCCAGATCAAAATGGAAGACGCAGAGAAGATGCTGCCGGACGCCATGTTCGAAGACCAGGCCAAGCGCCGCGTCGTACTGGGTTTGGTGGTCGGCGAAATCGTCAAGCAGAACAAGCTTTCTGTGGATGCGGATCGCGTCAAGGCCAAGGTGGAAGAGCTGGCCTCTACCTACCAGCAGCCGGAAGAAGTGGTCGAGTACTACTACAACAACCGCGAACTGCTGTCTGGCGTAGAGTCTGTGGTGCTGGAAGACCAGGTGGTGGACTTTGTTCTCGAGGCCGCCAAGGTTGAAGAGGTCAAGAGCAGCTACGACGACGTTATCAAGCCTCAGCAGCAGGGCTAAACTCAACAGTTGCCCTGCCAGTTGGCGACCGCAATAGGGCGGTCGCCAACCTTCTCCCTTCCTTTATTTGCCGGCTGGCTTTCTCGCGCATGACCGGTTAAGCTCAGAAAAACCGAATTTTCAGCCTCTGGCAGCCTGTGCCAGGGATTGACTCGCCTAATACGCCACAAAAGGAAGCTACGGTATCTATGGCACGTTTTGACTATCCCCTCGAGTCCTCGATTGATCCGAAAGCCACCGGGCTGGTACCCATGGTGGTGGAGCAGACTGCCCGGGGCGAGCGCTCATTCGATATATACTCGCGCCTGCTGAAAGAGCGGGTCATTTTCCTGGTGGGTCCCGTGGAAGACCATATGGCCAACCTGGTGGTGGCGCAGCTGCTCTTCCTGGAAGCGGAAAACCCCGACAAGGATATCCACCTCTATATCAACTCCCCTGGTGGATCGGTAACTGCGGGTATGTCCATTTACGACACCATGCAGTTTATCAAGCCGGATGTCAGCACCATGTGCATAGGCCAGGCCTGCAGCATGGGTGCCTTCCTGCTCACTGCCGGTGCCAATGGCAAGCGTTTTGCCACGCCCAATTCCCGGGTGATGATCCACCAGCCGAGCGGCGGCGCTCAAGGGCAGGCGAGCGATATCCATATTCACGCACAGGAAATCCTGAAGATCCGCCAGCGCCTGAACGAGCTGATGGCCCATCACGCGGGCCGCTCGGTGAGTGATATCGAGCGGGATACCGAGCGCGATCATTTTTTGAGCGCCGACGAGGCCAGGGAATACGGTCTTGTGGACGATGTGCTCTCGCAGCGCCAGGCGTTGGAAAAATAAACCCGCCTGCTGATAACTTTGAGCCGCTGGTGGCGTTGCCGGCGGCAGTGGACGGGTCTCCGGCCCGTCTCGGCACAAAGGGCTTGAAAAAGGCGCCAAAAGACAGCATCTTGCTATAGAAACAAATGGGCGCCTCTAGAAATCGTAGCGAGCGGGTGGCTGGTGGTGGTCGCCGGAGCGTAGCAACCGGAGTGTACTTTTAGTACATGTGGATTGTGAGCCCGCCGGATGCCGCCAGGCGCACGCGCAGTAGATTTTAGAGGTGACCGACGATGGGCCCCGGCTGGCCGAAACACCACGGAGTATTTTGATGACCGACCAGAGCAGCGGAGAAGACAACGGCAAACTGCTGTACTGTTCTTTCTGTGGCAAGAGCCAGCAGGAAGTGCGCAAGCTGATCGCGGGCCCGTCCGTCTTTATCTGTGACGAATGCGTCGAGTTGTGCACCGATATTATTCGTGAAGAGGTGCAGGAAACCTCCGAAGGTCCCGAGGGCCGCCTGCCCACACCGCGCGAAATCACTGAAATCCTCGATCAGTACGTGATCGGCCAGGAGCGCGCCAAGCGGGTGCTGGCGGTGGCTGTGTACAACCACTACAAGCGCCTGCGCAGTAAGACCGGCGTCAAGGGCAAGGAAGATGTCGAACTCAGCAAGTCCAATATCCTGCTGGTAGGTCCCACTGGCAGCGGCAAGACGCTGTTGGCAGAGACCCTGGCGCGCCTGCTCAACGTGCCCTTTACCATCGCCGATGCCACCACGCTGACCGAAGCCGGTTACGTGGGCGAGGACGTGGAAAATATTATCCAGAAGTTGTTGCAGAAGTGCGACTACGACGTCGAAAAGGCCCAGCAGGGCATCGTCTATATCGACGAAATTGACAAGATTTCGCGCAAATCCGACAACCCGTCCATTACCCGTGATGTGTCCGGCGAGGGCGTACAGCAGGCGCTGCTGAAGCTGATCGAGGGCACCGTTGCCTCGGTGCCGCCCCAGGGCGGACGCAAGCATCCGCAGCAGGAATTCCTGCAGGTGGATACCTCCAATATCCTGTTTATCTGCGGCGGTGCCTTTGCCGGGCTCGACAAGGTGATCCGCGACCGTTCCGAGAAGGGCGGAATCGGCTTCGGTGCCGAGGTGAAGTCCAAGGATGGTGACAGCAATTTCGGCCAGATACTACGCGATCTGGAGCCGGAAGACCTGGTACGCTACGGCCTGATTCCGGAATTCGTCGGCCGGTTGCCGGTTACCGCGACCCTGGAAGAACTGGACCGCATTGCCCTGGTCAAGATTCTGACCGAGCCGCGCAACGCCCTGACCAAGCAGTACGCCAAGCTGTTTGAAATGGAAGATGTGGAGCTGGATTTTCGTCCGGATGCCCTGGATGCGGTGGCAACCAAGGCAATGGAGCGCAAGACCGGCGCCCGCGGGCTGCGATCCATCATGGAATCGGTCCTGCTGGAAACCATGTACGATATCCCCTCTACCGACAATGTCGCCAAGGTCGTGATTGACGAGGCGGTCATCAAGGGAGAATCGGCGCCTTTATTGGTGTACGAGAGCGAAGCGCAACCGCAGAAGGCGGCGCCGGAAGAGTGATAGCCGGCGGTGATCTGAAAAAGCCCCAAATTGGGGCTTTTTTTATGGATCGCAGCTCGAGGGTGGAGGGCAATGGATTTTGTGCAGACCCGCGTCGGCTGCCCTGGCAAGGTGATTTTGAACCCCGTCATCGAGTTCGGCACAAATTCGCCGTTAGATTAGACTTGTATTCCGGTCGCCGCCCCCCCATCTCTAGCAACTGACAGGCGGCGGCCCAGAGTAAGCTGTATTCCCAAATAGCCGCATTGAGCCGCGCCAACTACCCAGTGATCGGGCCGAGAGGAGTTCTATGGATCAGCCATCCGACACCACACATGAATATCCGCTGTTGCCGCTGCGCGATGTCGTCGTATACCCGCATATGGTTATCCCGCTGTTTGTCGGCCGGGAGAAATCCATCGACGCCCTGGAAGAGGCGATGCGCAGTGACAAGCAGGTACTGCTGGTGGCGCAGCGCAAGGCTTCGGAAGATGATCCCGGCGCCGACGATATCTATCGTATCGGCACCGTTGCGAGCGTGCTGCAATTGCTGAAGCTGCCCGACGGGACCGTGAAGGTGCTGGTGGAAGGCAGCCAGCGAGTCAATATCACTGAAGTCACCGAGGGCGACGGCCACTACCGTGCGACTGTCGAGCCTATGGCAACCGAGGAGCTGCCGGAGGCGGAGGCCGAGGCGTTGGTGCGCTCGGCGATGACCCAGTTTGAGCAGTATGTCTCTGTCAGCAAGAAGGTGCCCAATGAGGTCATTACCTCTCTGTCCGGCATCGATGAGCCGGGGCGCCTGGCGGATACTATTGCCGCGCATATGTCGCTGGAGTTGAACCAGAAGCAGGAGCTGTTGGAAACCGCCAGCGTGAAGGAGCGACTCGAACACCTGCTCGGTCTGATGGATTCGGAGATTGACCTGATCCAAGTGGAAAAGCGCATTCGCGGCCGGGTCAAGAAGCAGATGGAAAAGAGCCAGCGCGAGTACTATCTGAATGAGCAGATGAAGGCCATTCAGAAAGAGTTGGGTGAAATTACCGAAGAGCCCAACGAGATCGAGGAGCTGGAGAAAAAAATCGCGGAGTCCGGCATGTCTGCCGAGGCGGAAAAGAAAACCCGCGCAGAAATGGGCAAGCTGAAAATGATGTCGCCCATGTCTGCGGAGGCGTCGGTATTGCGCAGCTATATCGACTGGATGTTGAGCGTGCCCTGGAAAAAAGCCAGCCGCGTGCGCCACGACCTGAAAAAAGCGGAAGAGATTCTCGAGAAAGAGCACTACGGCCTGGAGGAGGTCAAAGAGCGGATACTTGAGTACCTTGCCGTGCAGAAGCGGGTCAAGAAAGTAAAAGGCCCGATTCTCTGCCTGGTGGGCCCCCCCGGCGTGGGCAAGACCTCTCTCGGTCAGTCCATTGCCCGCGCGACTAACCGCAAATATGTGCGCATGGCGCTCGGCGGTGTGCGCGACGAGGCGGAAATTCGCGGCCATCGCCGTACTTATATCGGCTCTCTGCCCGGAAAGCTGATCCAGAAGATTTCCAAGGTCGGCGTGAAGAATCCATTGTTCCTGCTCGACGAAGTCGACAAGATGGGTATGGACCACCGCGGCGATCCGGCATCGGCGTTGCTGGAAGTGCTCGATCCGGAACAGAACAAATCGTTCAACGATCACTACCTGGAAGTGGACTACGACCTGTCTGACGTAATGTTCGTCTGCACTTCCAACTCCATGAATATTCCCGGCCCACTGCTGGACCGGATGGAAGTCATTCGTCTGCCCGGTTACACCGAGGACGAAAAGCTGAATATCGCCCAGCGTTACCTGGTGCCGAAGCAGCGTCAGGCCGCAGGCCTGAAAGAGGATGAGCTGGCGCTGGCCGACGATACGGTGCGGGATATTGTGCGCTATTACACCCGCGAGGCCGGCGTGCGCAACCTGGACCGCGAAATAGCGAAAGTCTGTCGCAAGGTGGTAACCAAGCATGTGCGCGAGCAGACCAGCAACAAGGTCACCGTGGTGCCGGAGCAGCTGGAGGAACTGCTCGGCGTGCGCAGGTTTGATTTCGGCCGTGCCGAGGAGGAAAACAAGATAGGCCTGGTTACCGGCCTGGCCTGGACCGAGGTGGGTGGGGAGCTGCTCAGCATCGAATCCTCTGCGGTACCGGGCAAAGGGCGGGTCATCAAGACCGGCTCTCTGGGGGACGTGATGCAGGAGTCCATACAGGCGGCCCTGACGGTGGTTCGCGCACGCTCCCAAGCCCTCGGTATAGCACCGGACTTCCACGAGACGCGGGATATTCATATCCATGTGCCTGAGGGGGCGACGCCGAAGGATGGACCTTCCGCCGGTATCGCAATGTGCACCGCGCTGGCATCGGTGCTCACCAATATTCCGGTGCGCTCCGAGGTGGCCATGACCGGTGAGATTACTCTGCGCGGAGAAGTTTTGCGTATCGGTGGTCTAAAGGAGAAGTTGTTGGCGGCGCATCGCGGCGGCATCAAGACCGTATTGATTCCGGCGGACAACGAGCGGGATCTGAAGGATATTCCGGATAATATCCTGCAGGACCTGGTGATCAAGCCTGTCAAATGGATTGACCAGGTGCTGGAACTGGCTCTCGAGCACAAGCCGGAATCTCTGTCCGATGAAGAGTATTCCGCTCTGCAAAAACAGGCCGAAGAGCGTTCCCAGCGCTCCATGCAAACTCACTGAGCCGTTTGCGGGGCATCATTGGATGCCCTTTGGCCGCATTAGGCTAAAAAATAAACTTTCCGCAGTAAAAAGCTGCTGGAGAATTGTCCAACTGCCCGGAAACCCGCATGGTTCCTTGACCCGCTACGGGGCAGTTGGTATAAAACGGGCCTTATTGACCGGCGCCAAAATTGCCGGCGATTGAAGGCTCGAACGCAGAGGTACCCCGGATGTGGGTACCCAAAACATACCTAGAAAAGAACAGAGGGATTAAGCGTGAATAAGTCCGAACTGATTGAAGCGATTGCCGCATCTGCAGATATTCCGAAAGCAGCAGCTGGCCGTGCTCTGGACGCAATGGTAGATAGCATCACTGGTGCCCTGAAGAAAGGGGATCAGGTTGCTCTGGTAGGTTTTGGTACTTTCGCCGTGAAAGAGCGCGCTGCCCGCACCGGCCGCAACCCGCGCACCGGCGACCCGATCGAAATCGCCGCGGCAAAAATCCCGAACTTCAAGGCCGGTAAAGCCCTGAAGGACGCCGTCAACTAAGTCATGCGGTAATTTGAGAAGCCTCGTTTACAAGTCGAAGCTTCAGGGAGGCGTATCAATTGGATGCGCCTTTTTTGTTTCGGGCCATCCATGGCCCTCACCCCGTCGGGGCAGCAAAAGCTGACTAAAATCGCGGTCCGGCCGCTCCAGGTGTTCGCGGTGGTCTTCGGCCCCAGCGATTTGTATCTGGTAATAATAAGCACCTGAAACCACGGGTTCAGGTAATAGAGTTAACTTACGGAGCCGAGCATGCTTCAGTCCATGCGAGATAACCTGAAAGGCACTGCTGCAATCATAGTTGCGGGCTTTTTCGGTTTCATTATGGTCATCGGGGGAATTGATTTTTTCACCGGTGCCAGTGGCGGTGCCGCCGATGCGGTGGCAGAGGTAAACGGTGAAACGATCAGCAACCTGGATCTGCAGCGCGCGATTCAGAATCGCCGTAATATGATCATGAGCCAGTACGGTGAGAATGTCCCTGCAGACCTGCTGAGCGACGAGCGGTTGCGCGAACCGGTACTGCAACAACTGGTCACCGGTTCTGTGATGCGCCAGGCGGCCCAGGACAGCGGTATGGTGATGAGTGCCGCGATCGTGGATCGGGAAACGGTGCAGATTCCCGGTTTCCAGGCGGGTGGCAAGTTTGACCCGCAGATATTTCGCGACGCACTGCGCCGTATGGGCTACAGCCCGGCCAGCTTTCGCCAGGTCATGGAGCGCGACCTGGTCCTGCAGCAGTACGCCGATGGTGTGACTGACAGCGCCTTCACCACCCGGAATGATGCCGAACAGGTGGTAGCTGTATCCATGGAAGAGCGCGATTTCGATTACACCGTCTTGCCGGTGCAGGACTTGCTGGAAACGATGACAGTGAGCGATAGTGAGGTCGAACAGTACTATCAGGACAACCAGGGCCAGTTCCAGCGTCCGGAGCAGGTCGCCATCGAATATATTGAGCTGAAGCCGGAACTGTTCGCTGCCAATATCGATGTATCGGAGCAGGACGTGCGCGCCCAGTATGAGCAGGAAGCCGCCAGCTTCCGCGCCGATATACGGCGCCACGCCGCCCATATCCTGCTGGAGGAGGCCGATCAGGCAAAGGTTGCCGAGATTCAGGCCAAACTGGACGCGGGTGAAGATTTCGCCGAGCTGGCCAAGACCTATTCGGACGACTTTGGCTCTCGCGAAGAGGGCGGCGATCTCGGTTTTACCAGCGGAGACGTTTTCCCGGAAGCTTTCGAGGAGGCGTTGGCATCCCTGGAAGTCGGCCAGGTTTCCGGGCCGGTAACCACCGACAGCGGCACCCACATTATCAAGTTGCTGGCGATCGAAGACGCCGAGCCACCGACCTTTGAGGAACGCAAAGCCGCGATTACCGCACAGTTGCGCAATGCCGAGGCCGAGCGCGAATTCGTCGGTGCCCTGGGGCGACTGGCGGATCTCGCCTACAACGCTGACAATCTGGCCGGTCCCGCCGAAGAGTTGGGTGTACCGTTGCAGACCAGCGCGCTGTTCAGCCGCCAGGGTGGTGCGGGTATTGCGGCCAACGACAAGGTGGTTGCTGCGGCCTTTGCGCCGGAGGTTAAGGAGGATGGCAATACCTCTGACGTACTGAACCTGACCAATGAGCACTCGGTGGTTCTCAAAGTGGCTGAGCACAAGCCGGCCGGTGTCTATCCGCTGGAAGAGGTGAAGCAGCAGATAGTCCAGCGGCTGAAGCGCGACAAGGCCAGCGAGCAGCTGGCGAGCCGTGCCCAGCAACTGAAAGAGCAGTTGGAAGCCGGTGGAGACTTCTCTGAGCTGGCAGAGGCCCAGGAGCTGACCCTGGAAACCAGCGACAAGACCCGTCGTGGCGGTTTTGGTGAGCGCGGCGAGATTATCGAAGAGGCATTTGCACTCGAGGCGCCGGGCTCCCGCGGGGATATCGTGGCCACCTTCGCTACCAGCGATGGCGACCTGGTTGTGCTGAAATTGCGCGACGTACGCCGCGGCGACCTGTCGCGCCAGAGCAGCGAGCAGCGTTGGGCACTGGTGCAGCAGCTGGCATCGGTCAACGGCGGCGCGGAACTCGCCGCTGTGCAGAAATACCTGGCCGATCAGGCGGATATTGAAATCCAGGAGAAGTGATTGGTGGGCGGTGATGAGTGGTCTGGAGAGGTCGTCCATCACCGAATCGCATCAACAAAAAAGCCCGCAATTGCGGGCTTTTTTGATTGTTGCACTCCTGGCCAGCGATCAGCCGCTGGCCGCGCTGTCGACAAACAGTGTCAGGCGCTGCCCCGGCTGCAGGTGGCTGGATTTGCTGATCTTGTTCCAGCGCAGGATATCGTCGATATCAATGCGGAACTTACTGGCGATGCGATAGAGAGAGTCGCCGCTGCGCACACGATAGGAGAGCTTGCGGGTGGTGCGACTGCTGTTGTCGCTGCCGCCATAGGCGACCAGGGTGCGTCCCGGGCGTAGTGTGTCGCCCGGCGCCATGCTGTTCCAGCTGGCCAGCTGGCGCACGCTGACATCAAGTGATCGCGCTATGCCCCAGAGGGTGTCTCCGGGCCTGACCGTGTAGCTGCTCTTGCGGCCGCTGCCGGAGGACTGGCGGCGCTTAACGCGCTGGTCCAGTGCGTAGGCATACTGGCCTGCGGGGCCGGAGGCGCTCGGGATCAGTAATGTCTTGCCGGCGCGGATGCTATTGCCACGGAGCTTGTTGGCTTCACGGATGGCCGCCACGGTGGTTTCGTAGCGGCGGGCGATGGTGGACAGAGTATCGCCGCGGGCGATCTTATAGCGTTGCCAGGTGACGCGCTGGTCCCTTGGCAGGTCCGCCAGGGCCGCAGTGAATATCTCCTGCTTTTCCACGGGGATCAGTAGGCGGTGATTGCCGTTGGGATCCGTGGCCCAGCGGTTGAATCCGGGATTCAGCAGGTAGAGTTCCTCGATCTCTATGTCGGCGAGTTCCGCCGCCTGGGACAGGTCTATCTGGCTGCCGACATCCACCGCGGTGTAATAGGGCTGGTTGGCGACGTCGTGCAGTGGCACCCGGTAGTAATCGGGGCGGGAAACCACTTCTGCCAATGCCAGTAATTGCGGTACGTAGCGCTTGGTTTCCCGCGGCAGCTTCAGGTCCCAGAAGCTGGTTCCCTGGCCGCGGCGCCGGTTGCGCTCTATGGCCCGGCGGACTGTGCCTTCGCCGGCATTGTAGGCCGCCATCGCCAGTTCCCAGTCGCCGTTGAAGCGTTTGGAAAGATAGGTGAAGTATTGAACCGCGGCGCGGGTGGATTCCGCCACGTCCCGGCGCCCGTCGTACCACCAGTTTTCGTGCAGGCCGAAGGAGCGGCCGGTGGCTGGAATAAACTGCCACATGCCGGAGGCGCGGGCGTGGGAATAGGCAAAGGGGTCGTAGGCACTCTCGACGATTGGCAGCAGTGCCAGCTCCAACGGCAGGTTGGACTGCTCCAGCTGCTCGGCGACGTGGAAGATATAGCGGCGCGAACGCTCGGTGACCCGGGCCATATAGCCCTCGTTGCGCGCGTAATAGGCGATATAGTCTTTGACTTTGGGGTCGTCGATTCGGCGGTCGAGGCGGAAACCCCGGCGCAGGCGATCCCAGATATCTACCGGCGGCAGGGCTTTCTCCGCCGGTTTCAGGATATCGGCGCCACTGGCAGCAATTGCGGCCGTCTCCTGCCCCTGCAGATTTTGTTTCCCGGGCGCGATGCTTTGATCCGGCATCTGCGTACAGGCCCCCACCGCCGCTGCCAGGAGCGCGACGGCAAATTTTTTGTGAACCATGCTTGGTGTCCGCAGTCGTTCTTCTAATTTCCAGGCTCAGGATGTGCCAATCGGCTTATCTTTTACTGCACCTGAGCTTTTCGTTGTAATTGTCTGATTCTAAAGAGCACGATTAGTTTCGGTCAATGCGAAACGGCTAGTTTTTGCGCAAAACGCCGGATAGATCGCCGCTCTCCAGGGAAATGTCATGTAATCGATTAAAATTTATCCTTCCAGCGTCTCAACCGGGCAAATACCTCCACTTCATCAGAGTCTTCGGTACCGCCGTTAGCGCCGTGATTGGCTGCACGTCGCGCTACGCCGGGTATATGGCAGCGCAGGAAGGGGTTTGTGGCGAGTTCCTCGCCAATGGTGGAGGGCAGGGTGGCGCGGTCGTCGGCCCGTAATTTTTCGCTCTCTGCAATGCGGTTGCGGATGGCGGCATTGCCCGGTTCCACCGCCTCGGCGAAGTGCAGGTTCGCCAGCGTGTATTCGTGAGCGCAATAGACCCGGGTTTCCGGGGGCAGGGCGGCCAGCTTGGACAGAGATTGGTACATCTGGACTGGTGTCCCCTCGAACAGGCGGCCGCAGCCGGCGGCGAAGAGGGTGTCACCGCAGAAGAGGTGCAGCTGGGGCGTGCCGTTTGATCCGGGCTCCTCGATCAGCAGGGCCAGGTGGTCGAGGGTGTGGCCGGGCACGTCCATGACCTGCATTGGCTGCCCGAGTATTTCGCGCTGGTCGCCGTTGGCCAGGGGTTCGGTGACACCCTCGATGGAGCCGGGGCCGTATACCGGGCAACCGTAGTGCCGGTGCAGCTCGGCAATACCACCGGTGTGGTCCGGGTGGTGGTGCGTAATCAGTATTCCGCTCAGGGGCTTGTCATCCAGCGCGTCAAATACCGGCCGGGCGTCGCCCGGGTCCACTACCCAGTGATCGCCGCCCTGCTGCAGGTGCCAGATGTAGTTGTCGCTGAAGGCGGGGATTGGGGATATGGTGAGCATTGTTGCGTCCGGCCAATTAAGATGGGGAAACGATACCATTAAGGTAGCTTGTGATGAATTGCTGTGCCGCTGCGCTCAGGAGAAGGCGAAGGGTGACTATCTCTGGCGACACCTGAGAGTAAAGTTGCTTCCAGGGGCGGGTGGATAAAACATTGGTCTCGCTCTGCGCGAAATCGGTAGAATCAGAGTTGGACTCGAATTCGGTCGGAGAAACCATGGCAAAGAAGTCCATATTGGGCAGGCGCGCCGAGTTGCCGTCGCTGGGGCAGACCTGCCCTGCGCTGTCGCACTGGTTCGCCAGTGGGCTGGGGGAGGAGATTCTCTCCCAGCAGCTGGCGCTGGCGCAGCCGCTGGTGGAGGGAATGTTCGGTTATCACCTGATGCAGGCGGGCGTCACCGACGCTGTTGATTTTGCTGCCTGCAGTCGCATCAACCACCGTTTTCGTCTCAGCGCCTGCCCCGAGCAGGAGAGTGCGGCATTGGTAGAATTCGAGCAGCTGCCATTGCCGTCGGAGTCTATCGATGTGGTGCTGTTGCACCATCTGCTGGATTTCGCCAGTCACCCGCACCAGGTGTTGCGCGAGGCCGCTCGGGTGTTGATACCCGGTGGTCAGATGCTGTTGATTGGGTTCAATCCCTTTTCCCTGTTGGGGCTGTCGCGCCTGTTGTTCTCCGGCAGTGCCTACCAGCGCGGCAATCAACTGCGTGCGGCGCGGGTCGCGGACTGGATGAACCTGCTGGACCTGCAGGCCAATACCCTGGAGCGCGGCTTCTTTCGCCTGCCGTTGCAACAGCGCGAACTGCTGGCCAAGACCGTCTGGATGGAGCGTCTCGGCGCCCGCTGGCGCTTGCCTTGGGGAGGCTTTTACATCATAGTCGCGCGCAAAGAAGTGGCGCGTATGCGCACCATCAAGATCAACTGGCGCGGCGAACAGAAACCCAGGCTGACCGCGGTGCCATCGAGCACGCGTGTCGCTGCGCGCGGACAACATCGTAAGCGGTGAAATCCTGCAGAATTGCCACGGGCCGCGCTTTTTCCACAGATAAGTATTCGATTTGAAACAAGTTACCATTTACACCGATGGCGCCTGCCGGGGTAATCCGGGCCCGGGAGGCTGGGGCGCTTTGCTGGTGCACGGCGATGCGGAAAAAGAACTGTTCGGCGGCGAGGCTCATACCACCAACAACCGCATGGAGCTGCTGGCGGCGATCAAAGCACTGGAAGCCTTGCGGCAACCCTGTCGCGTCGACCTGCACACCGATTCCCAGTACCTGCGACAGGGCATTACCAGCTGGATCAACAACTGGAAGAAGAACGGCTGGAAAACGGCTAGTAAGAAGCCGGTAAAAAATGCCGATCTATGGCGCGCACTGGACGAAAGCATTGCTGACCACCAGGTGCACTGGCACTGGGTCAAGGGGCATGCCGGCCATCCAGGCAACGAACGCGCCGATGAATTGGCCAATCGCGGCATCGACGAAATGGGGAGCTGAGAGGGCTGTAAATGCGTCAGGTTGTTCTTGATACCGAAACTACCGGTCTCGACCCGAAGACGGGTCACCGGATTATCGAAATCGGCTGTGTCGAGCTGGTCAATCGCAAACTCACGGGGCGCCACTATCACCAGTACATCAACCCCGAGCGGGAAGTGGATGACGGTGCGATCGAAGTGCATGGCATCACCAACGAGTTTCTGGTGGACAAGCCGGTCTTCGCCCAGATTGCCGATGAGTTTATGACCTTCTGCGAGGGCGCCGAACTGGTCATTCACAACGCGCCCTTCGACGTCGGCTTTATCAACTGGGAGCTGAAGCTGCTCGGCAGCCCGCGCTGGCAGAGCGTCGCGGCGCATTGCAGTGTGCTGGATACGCTGGCGCTGGCGCGGGAAAAGCACCCGGGGCAGAAAAACAACCTGGACGCCCTGTGCAAGCGCTACTTCGTCGACAATTCGCAGCGCGACCTGCACGGCGCACTGCTGGATGCGGAAATTCTCGCCGACGTCTACCTGATGATGACCGGCGGCCAGACAGACCTGGCGCTGGCCGGCGATCAGCAGTCAAATGACGAGGAAAGCGGTGAGCAGCGCGATCCGGCGGCCGGTACCATCCGCAGGCTGGCCGCGGATCGCGCGCCGCTATCGGTGTTGCAGGCGAGCACAGAGGAGATGGAGGGGCACCAGTCCATGCTGGCGCTGCTGGAAAAATCTGCGGGCAAACACTTCTGGTAAATGCGGAACAGCCGCAATTCCGCATTGACGAGGCACATCCCTGTGCCTCACCCGCGTTGCGGGCAGCCTGCGGCTATCCAAATCTGCTCCCGGCAGATTTGTCCGCATTCAATTAGATCGCGTAAACCACACAAACCATAGCCACAATGCTGAGCACTACCGTATAGGGCAGGGCCATCAGCACCATGCGACCGTAGGACAGCCGGATCAGCGGCGCCAGCGCCGAGGTCAGCAGGAACAGGAAGGCTGCCTGGCCGTTGGGTGTCGCCACGCTTGGCAGATTGGTGCCGGTATTGATCGCGATGGCAAGCTTGTCGAAATGCTCGCGGGTGATTTCGCCGGCGGTGAGCGCAGCCTTCACTTCGTTGATATACACGGTCGCCACGAACACATTGTCGCTGATCATCGACAGTATGCCGTTGGCCAGGAACAGCATGCCCGGCTGCTGTGAGGGCTCGAGTCCCAGTACAAAGTGGGTGACCGGCTCGAACAGGTGCTGCTGGTGGATCACCGCGACTATGGCAAAGAAGACCACCAGCAGTGCGGTAAACGGCAGTGCCTCTTCGAAAGCATGACCGATACGCGCTTCCTGCACCACGCCGTTAAACGCGGTCAGCAGCACGATAATCATCAGGCCGATTATGCCCACTTCGGCCACGTGAAATGCCAGCGCCAGTACCAACAGCATGGCAACTATGCCCTGGGTCCAGAGTTCCGCCACATCCCTGGATGTGCGCTTCTTCTCCTCCTCGCGGGAAAAGTTCACTAGCACTTCGCGCACAGCGCTCGGCAGCTTGGCGCCGTAGCCGCAGATTCCGCTCTTTTCCAGGAGGGCGCAGGTGGCGAGACCGGCAAAGAAGGTAGGTATGGTGACCGGCGCCATATTCAGGAAAAACTGCACGAATTCCCAGCCGGCCTTCTCCGCAATCAGCAGGTTCTGCGGTTCGCCCACCAGGGTGCAGACACCGCCCAGGGCAGTACCCACGGCGCCGTGCATGATCAGGCTGCGCAGGTAGGCGCGGAACTGGTCCAGGTCTTCGCGGTGGTACTCGACCACCTGATCGTCATTGGAGTGGTCGTGGTCGTGGTGATGGTGGGGCTGGTTGGAGGCCACCCGGTGATAGACCGAATAGAAGCCCACGGCAACCGCGATCAGTACCGCGGTCACGGTCAAGGCATCGAGAAACGCCGACAGGACTGCCGACACTGCACAGAACAGCAGTGACAGCATTGTCTTGGAGTTGACGTTGATCAGGATCTTGGTGAAGACGAAAAGCAGCAGGCTCTTCATAAAATAGATGCCGGCCACCATAAACATCAGCAGCAGTATCACTTCAAAGTTTTCCGTCACTTCGTGATAGACGGCATCGGTGCTGGTCATGCCCAGCAGCACCGCCTCAATGGCCAGCAGGCCCCCGGGCTGCAGCGGATAGCACTTGAGCGCCATGGCGAGAGTAAAAATAAACTCGGCAATCAGCACCCAGCCGGTGACAAAGGGGCCGCTGACATAGAGAATCAGTGGGTTGATGATCAAAAATGCGGCGATGGCAAACTTGTACCAATCGGGTGCCTCCCCCAGAAAGTTGTCGGTAAAGGCGCGGCCGAAGCCGCCGCCGGAAGCGGTGAGGGCATTATTGTAGGTGTTCATTCTTACTTCCTTGGTTAACCGCGTCGCCCGCCGGACGGGCTGGTGAGCCCCGGTTGGTGCGGGGTTCCGCGGCATAGGGAATACCGCCCCGTAGCGGCGGTTTAAGCCCGGCAAACGGTGTGGCTGTCGTCAGGTCAGGACATGCGCGTCTGTCGCGGCAGTGCCAAACGCTACTTATTTTGGGCGGAAATTCAAGTGGTTTTACCAATTTCCACTGCTGGATGCTCCGCTGGCCGCAGTTTTGTCGATTGTTCGGTGGAAATCGTCGGCGGAAAGGTGGACTCTTGGCAGGTTTGGTATAAATTGCTCTGTTCCCGGCCAGATCACTCTTGTTTGGTCGGGATTTGTACAACGAATGAAGAGTGCAGCGGTGTAGTCAGTGGCTGAATTGCGCGATATCAATATAACTTCTGTCAATGTGGTCAAGGATGAGCTGGTGGTCGCCGTGGATGGCGCCGCGGCTTATCTCGACCAGTTCGCAGCGGATCAAAACAACCGGCATTCGCTGGAGCTGTGCCTCTCCGCCATGCGCCAGGTGAGCGGTGTACTGCAGATGGTGCAGCTGCACGCGGGAGAGTTGCTGGCCCAGGAGATGCTCAGTGCGCTGGCCGACCTGCAGGAAGGGCGCCAGGAGGCAGCCGGTGACCTGATGGAGGCACTGGGGACCGGTTTCTATGTGGTGACCCGCTATCTCGACTTTGTCCAGAACCGCGGCACGGCGCGTCCGGAGCTGCTGATCCCCTATATCAACAACCTGCGCTCGGCGCGCTCGCAGCCGCCGGTCCCGGAGAGTCATTTTTTCCGCTGCCGCCTGGATGCGAATGTGCCCGGCGCCGTGTCGTCGGCAGTCATGTCGGAGGACCTGCGCAATTTCGTGCGCCGCTTCCGCCATATGTACCAGGTGGGTCTGCTGGCGCTGCTGCAGGGCAAACCCTGTAAACCGGCCTACACCATGATGGCGCGCGCGCTGCAGCGCGTGGCCAGTATCTCGGCGGGGCGCCCCAACGGGCGGCTTTGGGCCGTGGCCGGCGCCGCACTCGGCGGAATGGCATCGCGGGAGATGCACATCAATCGCTCGCGGGTCATGGTATTTAGCATGTTCGATCGGCGCCTGCGCGCCCTGCAGAAAGAGGGCGATGCGGCACTGGACCAGCCGGCGCCGCCGGTGTTGCTGAAGGAGAGTCTCTACTGGCTGGCGCTGTCGGCGCCCAGTGGCCAGGGCGCCAAAATGCTGGATGCTTTTTCGGCGGGTTCCCTGGGATACGACGAGGCAGAGCTGGAGCGCGAGCGGGCCAGCCTCGGCGGACCAGGTGCCACTGCAATCAGCGCTGTGGCGAGTGCACTGGACGAGGAGTTGTCCGGTGTGCGCCGCATGCTGGACGATGTGGAGATGATCGGGGTCACCGGACTGGACGATGAGGACGGCCTGGTGGGCACCCTGCAGCGTATCGCCAGCACACTGCAATTGCTGAATTTCAGAAGGGTCGGCGAGGGGCTGCGCAACGCTGTGCAGGAATACCGCAGCAGTGCCGGTGCCGGCGGTTCTGTCGCCGAAGCCGCGCTGCAGAAGCTGACCGGCCAGGTCCTGATGGTGGACAGCACCATCCGCGCGCTGCGCCAGAGCTCCTGTATTGATGTCGATGAATACGGGCATGCGGATGTTGCCCTGGAGCACAGCCAGCTGGCGGAAGCCGAGGTGGCGGTGTTGAAGGAGGCCGAGGCCGGCCTGTCGCTGATCAAGCGCGCCCTGGCTTCCTACGCCGAGTCGGGTTTCGACCACGGCCATATCCGCAATGTCTCCACCACTCTCAACTCGGTGCGCGGCGGCCTGGTGGTGCTCAACCTGCGCCACGCCGCGGCGGTGGTCGAGCGGCTGGTGGACTTTGTCGAAACGGTCATGGAGCAGCGCGATGCCGCGCCTGCGATAGAGCAGTCCCTGGACATCTTCGCAGATGCCATTATCAGCCTGGAATACTACCTCGGCGAGGTGAAGCTGCACCGCCAGGCGGACAGGCAGTCCCTGAATCTCGCCATGGAGAGTCTCGACGCCCTCGGCTACCCGGTAGAGGTGGCCTGAGCGGGACCCGAGCGGATCTGTAAGGCAGTCTTGGTAGTGCTGGAGTGCAGCCCCCTGGGTGGATCAGGAGTGCAGCCCTGAGCGGTCTTGGAGTTAAGTATTGAGCGATATTTTCATGCCTGCCGCCAGCGTATGGCCCCTGCCGGCGATGGCCAGGCACATCCTGATAGCCGACGGGCAGCTGCTGTGCTGCGGCGATCAGTTCTTGCACGGTAACAGTGTGCTGCCCCCCGATGCAGTGCTCCACAGCCACTACCTGGGAGAGCTGGCGGGACACGCCTGCGGAGTACACCTGCTCTCCCGTCAAATCGACGTCGACGGTTGTGACTGGCGCGGCCTGCGCAGCCTGCTCGGGCAGGTCGACGAATCACATTTCGCACTGGCCGGGCGCGCCCTGCAGGTGGTGAACTGGGACGGTGACCACCGTTTCTGTGGCCGCTGCGGCAGTGAGACCGAGTATCACCCCAACGACCGCGCACGAGTCTGCCCCTCCTGCCAGCTGGCGGTGTATCCGCGCATTTCTCCCTGTGTCATCATGCTGGTAACCCGCGGGGAGGAGTGCCTGCTGGCACGTCACACGGGCAATCGCTACTCGAAATACACGGCGCTGGCCGGGTTTATCGAGCCGGGTGAAAATGCCGAGCAGGCACTGGCGCGCGAAGTGCGTGAGGAGGTTGGACTGGAGGTGGGGGCGAGTCGTTATATTGGCAGCCAGCCGTGGCCCTTTCCCGGCCAGTTGATGCTCGGCTTCCTGGCCGAGTGCTCGGGCGGGGAGCTGAAACCGGATCGCGAAGAGATCTCCGAAGCGCAGTGGTTTCACTACAGCGCGCTGCCGGAACTGCCGTCGCCGCAGACACTGTCCGGGCAACTGATCCGCACTTTCGCGCAGTTGGCCGGCAAATGAAGCGCTTTTGAGCCGTCCCGTTTCCGCGGTGGGTTAAAAATACGGAGCCCGACAATACTATGTATATCGCCATTACCTTTCTGATCTCAATTCTGGCGCTGCTGATGGTGTTCTGGGGGGGCAGGGTGCTGCTCAACGGCAGCTGGGTGTTCGGATTCATTCGCGGCACAGTCGGCCTGCTGTTTCTCGGCGCCGCCCTGCTGATCGTGCTGGTGGCCGCGGATGTCTACAGTTACCGCAACCTGGCTGAGGAACATAGCGTCGGCACCCTGTCGTTCCGCAAGACCGGCGAGCAGCGTTTCGATGCGAAATTCTCCGATGAGGACGGCCTGGCCCAGCAGTTTGAATTGCACGGTGACCAGTGGCAACTCGACGCGCGTATGCTGAAATGGAAGGGGCCGTTGGCACGCTGGGGAATCCAGCCCGCCTACCGCCTGGATCGCCTCAGCGGTCGCTATCTCACCCTGCAGGATGAGCGCACCAGAGAGCGCTCGGTTCACGCATTGGACGGCAGTAATTACGGTGTCGATGTGTGGCAGTCGCTGCGCGGTTTGGATAACAGGCTGTCGTTCGTGGACGCGGTATACGGCAGTGCGACCTTTCTGCCGATGGAGGACGGCGCCGTGTACGAAGTGCGTATCAGCCATAACGGCCTGCTGGCGCGACCGCTGAACCAGCAGGCGACTTCGGCGCTTAACGAGTGGCAGTGAATCGCCGATAATTCTGAATACGCAAGGTAGCAATCTGGAGTCTTAGTGGAATTTCTCATCGAATACGGCCTGTTCCTGGCCAAGGTGGTGACCATCGTCGTCGCCCTGTTGGTCATCATCGGTTTTATTGTCGCTAATCGCGAGCACCTGAAGGAGCGGGTGCAGGGACATATCAGTGTTACCCACCTGAATGATCGCTACGAGCAGTTCAAGGAGACGCTGCTCGAGGCGGTCATGGACAAGCACGAGTTTTCCCGGCGCAGGAAGCAGTTGACCAGGGACAAAAAGGCACAGGAAAAGGCCCTGGCGAAAAAGCACAAGGCCGAACAGAAAAAGAAACCGCAGCAGAAGGTCCTGCAGTCGGGACTGGAAAGTACGGAGACCCCCGTACCGGGGCAGGGCGAGGCCGACGCGGAAGCGGGTGAGCAGCATACGCCGGCAGTCATTACCGAGAAGCCGGCAGGCGAGCGCAAGCGTATCTATGTGATGCACTTCGACGGCGATATCAAGGCCAGTGCGCTGTCCCAGCTGCGCGAGGAAATCACCGCGGTGCTGGAAGTGGCCGAGCCCGGCGATGAAGTTGTCGTGTGCCTGGAGAGCCCAGGCGGCATGGTGGCCAATTACGGCCTGGCGGCGAGCCAGCTGGCACGGGTGCGCAGCGCTGGTATCCTCCTGACCATCGCCGTGGACAAGGTGGCGGCCAGCGGAGGTTATATGATGGCCTGTGTTGCCGATCGTATCCTGGCGGCACCTTTCGCAATGCTCGGCTCCATCGGCGTGCTGGCGCAGCTGCCGAATTTCAATCGCCTGCTCAAGCGCCACGATGTCGATTTCGAGCTGTTTACCGCGGGCGAATTCAAGCGCACTGTGACCATGTTCGGCGAGAACACCCCGGAGGGGAAAGAGAAGTTCCAGAGCGACCTGGAAGAGATACACGCGCTTTTCCAGCATTTCGTTGCCGAGTACCGCCCGAAATTGGATATCGCCAGGGTGGCCACCGGGGAAGTCTGGTTCGGCCAGCGAGCGCTGGATCTCGGCCTGGTGGACGAACTGAAAACCTCCGACGAGTATCTGACCCGCTGTGCGCGGGATGCCGACCTGTATCAGATCGAATACAAAGAGAAAAAGAATATCGCCAGGAAAATGGGCCTCGCCGCCCAGGCGGGCGTGGAATCCGCACTGATGCGCTTTTTCTCCCGCCTGGCCGCCTGGCGCCACCAGGCGCAGTGACGGTTTCAATGGCGAGTGGTTACCGGTGACTGGCAGACCCCTCGCAGTGGCATCGGTGGCAGGAAAAGGAAGCATTGCCATGGAAAAGACTTTTCGCGCTATCTGGGTAGAGGAAGTGGCCCCGGGCAAGTACGACCAGCGGATCGTCAATCGGAATCTGCGGGACCTGCCGGACAATCCACTGTTGCTGGCGGTGTCCCACTCCTCCCTGAACTTCAAGGACGCCCTGTCCGCATTCGGCAATCGCGCCATCACCGACGAGTATCCGCACACCCCCGGCATCGACGCCGTGGGCAGGGTGGTTGAGGACAGGAGTGGCACCTATGCACCCGGCGACCAGTTACTGGTGACCGGCTACGACCTGGGTATGAACACTCCCGGGGGGCTCGCCGAGCGCATAGCCATTCCCGCGGGCTGGGCGTTGCCGCTGCCGCCGGGGCTGACGGCGCGGGAGTCAATGATCCTCGGCACCGCCGGCCTCACCGCCGGACTCTGTGTGGAGAAGCTGCTGGAGGCCGGGGCCACGCCGGAGGACGGCGAGGTACTGGTGACCGGCGCCACCGGCGGTGTCGGTTCCATAGCGGTGGCGCTGCTGGCCAAATTGGGATTTCGCGTGGCGGCAGTGACCGGCAAGCTCGAGTCGGCGGAATTCCTGACCGCCCTCGGCGCCTGGAAGGTCATCGACCGGGAAACCCTGGCACCCTTTGCCAGCAAGGCGATGGCCAAGCCGCTGTGGGCCTGGGCGGTGGACACCGTCGGCGGCGAAACTTTATTCAATGTGATCAAGTCACTGGCCTATGGCGGCGGTGTCGCCGCTTGCGGCATGGCCTCCGGTGCCCAGTTCCAGGCCAATGTGTTCCCGTTTATCCTGCGCGGTATCAGCCTGCTGGGGGTCGACAGCGTCGAGCTGCCGCTGGCGAAGAAGACGGCGGTCTGGCAGAAGCTCGCCGGCGACTGGTATATCGGCGAGCAGCTGCAGCGCATCGCCGAGGATATTTCCCTCGAGCAGGCGCCGGAGTTCCTCGCCAGGCTGCACCGCGGCCACGGAATAGGGCGCTATGTGGTGGACATGGCGCTCTAGTTGCTTCTGCCGGATTCGGTGCCAAACCCATCACGGCTTTGCGACCGAAATCCCAATCGGGTCATCTTCTTGTCGATATGCGGCTGCTATGCTAATTACCCCGGCAGTGCATTTGCCGGGAACCAGGTTTCTCAGTAGCCCGACTTGAAGTGACCCTGTGTGCTTTTTCTCGCTATTGGTAGAAAAAATTGTCCGCAAATAATGAGATACCAAAGCTCCCCTATCAGGCCAGTGCCCTGGTACTGTCCGGCGGCGGTGCGCGTGCCGCCTACCAGGCTGGCGTGCTCAAGGCGCTGGCGGAGCTGACGCCGGAGAGCAATCCGCACCCCTTCCAGATTATCTGTGGCACCTCGGCGGGGGCGGTAAATGCCTTGCTGCTCGCGTCCCACCCGGGCAACTTCAGGGAATCGGTGGAGCGGCTCTGCGCCCTCTGGGAGCAGTTGACCGTCGACCAGATCTATCGCAGCAGCTGGCGCAGCCTGCTAGGCAACATGTTCGCCATCACCCGCTCGCTGTTCAACCAGGGCGTAGGGCGCCAGAAGCCACTGGCTCTGCTGGACAATTCGCCGCTGCGGCAACTGGTGGAAGAGGTAGTCCACTTCGGCAATATCCAGAAGAATATCGACGCCGGCCATCTGCGCGCCGTTTGTGTCAATGCCCTTTCCTACAGTGAGGGGGAGTCCGTCAGCTTCTTCCAGGGGGGCGAGGAGCTGCCCGAGTGGCGGCGATTCCGCCGCTATGGTGTGCGCACCCGCCTGACCGTCGACCACCTGATGGCCTCGGCGGCCATCCCGACCCTGTTCTCCACCGTCAAGATCGGCAACGACTATTTCGGCGACGGCGCTGTGCGCCAGCTGGCGCCGATCAGCCCGGCGCTGCACCTGGGCGCCAACCGCGTGTTTGTCGTGGGCGTGTCCGACAACCGCTCGCCGGTACACTGGGGCAAGAAGCGCACCAAGCCGCCGCGGCACTCGCCGTCCATAGCGCAGATCGCCGGCCAACTGTTCAACGCGGCCTTTATCGACAGCCTCGAAGGGGACCTGGAGCACTTGGACAGGGTCAACCTGTTGCTCGACTCGGTGGATGCGAAAAATCTCGAAGACCTGGGGCCCCTGCGCCCGGTGGAGTCGGCGGTCATCGAGCCGTCCCAGAGCCTCGATCGCCTGGCAGGGCGCAAGGTGCGCTATCTGCCGCCGGCACTGCGCTGGCTGTTCCGCTCCACCGGTGCCACCACATCCGGCGGCGGCGCCTCGGCGGCCAGCTACCTGCTGTTCGAGAAACCTTTTATCGGCGAGCTGGTCGAACTTGGCTACCAGGATGCCATGTGGGAGCGGGACAAGCTGCGCGCCTTCCTGCAGCCGCACGTGGAACCCGCCGAGGCCGAGCGCAAGGGCCTGTTCGGCATCAGAGTCAAACCTGTAACGGAAGCAGCCAATGGCAACTCTCAGTCTTAAATTTATGCGCGCAAGCGCGTTGCTGGGCCTGTGCGCCATTCTGGCGGCCTGTAGTACCACGCCTGCCCGGCAGGCGGATGGGCAACAGGGCGGCCCCCAACTGCGCCAGGCCGAAGTGAGCGAATATCGCCGCCTGCTGGCCGAGGCACAGCGGTTGTCTTTCACCCTGGATTTCAATGCGCTGCGCCGCGCTTTTGTCGAGTCGGCGGAGTACAACCCTTACGGCGGGGGCAAGCTGGAAGGCCTGGCGGAGGCCTACGGCTCGGTGGAGAGCGCCGAGTTCGGTAAGTGCCTGCAGCATGTGGACCAGGTACTGGCCAGCAATTACATGAGTCTCGAAGCCCATATGATCGGCGTCGTCTGCAGTGGCCGCAGCGCCAACCTGGAACGGGAGGACATACACCGCTATATGGTCGAGGGCCTGATGGACTCCATCGAGAGCAGCGGTGACGGCAGAAGCCAGGACAGCGCCTACCACACCATCAGCACGTCCGAACTGCGCGGCTTCGTTCGCCTCAAGGGCCTGCAGGTGCTAAACCAGTCGATCGTCTACGACCAGCGCGGCATCTACGACAAAATGCAGGTGCGCGATCCCGAGTCCGGTGACGAGTATGCGCTGTTTTTCAATGTCAGCCAGCAGTTCGCACATGGATTGGATAGCGCTGCGGAATAATTTCGGGACTTGCGTAGGGTGCGCCGTGCGCACCTTCAAGTCTCGCGGTACGCACGGCGCACCATACAGGGCCCTGTAGGAGCGGCCGGTGGCCGCGATAAGTGATAGGCATCACCTGGGATTTTGATCGCGGCCACCGGCCGCTCCTACATTCAGTAATTACAGCAAGTGCTGCGCGAGTTTCTCCCAATCAAAGCGCCGCGTCTGCCGGTCGCTGAACAGCACCTCCACTCTCTCGTCCTCCCATTTGATCACCCGTCCGTAACCCAGCTTGCGGTGGCGGATGCCGTCGCCCAGTGCCGGTTTGTGCAGCGGCGCGCGCGGGCCGCTGATTTCCGGGTTGTAATCGCAGGCCTCCAGATAGTGCAGGGCCTGGCGGGTGATGGGAATGCTGCTGGTGATTTCCGTCGGTCGCTGTTGCAGTGCCCCGGCCATCAATTTGCACAGTGGCAGCTGCATCTCGTCGATAAACAGCGACGGTTGCTGCTCCGCCGCGGCTCCCTGTTCTTTCGGCGCTGGCTGTGGCGCCAACAGGTATAGCTGCCGGCGGGCGCGGGTCATGGCCACGTACATCAGGCGCCGCTCGCTCTCCAAGGATGCCGGCGTGGAGAAATCCCGCTGCGGCTGGTAGGGCATATTGTGCTGGGTCAGGGATGGAATGATCACCTGGTCCCACTCCAGGCCCTTGGCCTGGTGCATGGTGGTGATCTGCACCGCTTCCGCGGCCGACTGTTCGCCCTCGCGGTGCTGGCGCTGCAGTTCCTGTAAATGCGCCAGCGCCTCGGTGGGTGGTTGCTTGAGGCTATCCAGGTACTGACAGAATGCGAGTATTGTCTGTTGACGCTCCTCGCCTTGCTGGCGGGTAAAGCTGTCGTCGCCGATACCGCTCAGGTAATCCAGTTCTCCCAACTGGCGGCGCAGCAGCTCGCCGGCCAGGCCGCGCCAGTTTTCCATTTCCGTCAGCAGCTCGGCGCGTTGGCGCAGCCGTTTCAGCTGCGCCTTGCTCAGTGATTCGGGCACCAGTGCCAGCAGGTGTGCGCCCCAGTCTCCATCGCGCTGCGCCAGCTGTGCACAGATCGGCTCCAGCAGTTTGCGCGCAATGCGGATATGGGGTGCAGTCAGCCACTCGTACAAGCCCTGCGCGCGCCGCCCGGCCGGCAGCTCGGCGAAGCGGCCGGAAGCGATATTCAGGCTCCAGAACAGCGGGCGCAGTTCGCGGCGCGACAGCACTGTATTGCGATTGCCGGAGCGGTAGGGAATGTTGTTGGCCAGCAGTGCCAGTTCGATCGGCGCGGCCACCGACCAGAGGCGCACCAGTATTGCGACCTGCTCCAGCGGTTGCCCTTTGGTTTTGCAGCGGCGGAGGTGCTCCACCAGCCAGCGGGTTTCCTTTTCTGCCTGTACCAGCTCGATATCCGTTTGCTGCTCGCCGTCGGCGGAGACGCAGAAAATTTTCGCGCGCTCGCGATTGTTCTCGATAAAGTGATTGGCGGCCAGGGACAGCTGGTGCCCGTAGCGAAAGGTGCGACTCAGCTGATAGACGTTGGAGGGCGGGAAATCGCCGTCAAAGAACTTGAGCAGGAAATTGGGCTTGGAGCCGCGCCACTCGTAGATGGTCTGGTCCGGGTCGCCGATGGCGATCACGTTGCCGGATTTTCCGTAGAGCACGCGCAGTAAAAAATGCTGCACTTCATTGATATCCTGGTACTCGTCCACCAGGATATCCTCGTAGTGGCTGCCATACTGCTCGGCCATACCCGGCTCCAGGCTGAGCAGTATCGCCGGGTCGTAGATCAGGTCGGCGTAGGTCACCGCATTCTGGCTGCGGCGCCAGTCCTCAAAGGCGCGGAACACCTTTAAAAAATACATGTACTCATCGCCGAGCTTCAGCGCCTGGAAAGCACTAAAGTCGCCGGTCAGGATCGTCTTTGTATAGTCGATAAAAAATTCCGCGGCTTCGATTTCCGACTGCTTGCGCGCGCGTATCTCCTCCAGTTCGTAGGGCGGTGCGCATTTTTCTATCGCCTTCCAGATCTGCAGTTGCACCACGGACTGGGGCAGGGGGGTCAGGTTGGCCGGGGAGATATGCCGGTTGGCGATCATGCGCTGGTAGAGGCGGTAGCCGAGACTATGGAAAGTGTGCACGGCCGGGGCCGCGCCCTCGATCAGCTGCTGCAGGCGCCGCTCGAAATCCTCCCGCGCGCTGCGGTTGTACATCAGTACCAGCACCCGCCCGGACGCGATGCCCGCATCCAGGCGGTTCCTGACATAGTGCAGCAACGCGGTGGTCTTGCCGGAACCGGCCACGGCGATAATCTTGGCGTGGCCGCCGGGGTGATCGGCGATGGCCTGTTGTTCATCCGTAAGTTGCTGCATCGGCGGCGGCTGCCCAAATACTGGATATTTTGCCAGTATAAGGCGGCTGGGGACAAGTGTGCGGTCAGCCGCTGCCGGCCGCGGCCTCACCCTCATCCAGCCGGTTGCGTCGCAGTGCCAGCTCGGCGATATAGGAGGAGAGGAAAACCCGCCCGCTCAGTTCCTCCAGCAGCCTGGAGCGCCCCAGGCGATCCAGCACCGGCCCCTTTACCTCCGACAGGTGCAGGCGGATATCCCGCTCGTGCAGGTCCCTGTTTACCTGCTGCAACCGCTCCAGGGCGGTGCCGTCGATACGGCTGACCGAGGACAGTATCAGTACCAGCTCGCGTATCTGCGGGTGCCGCTTTATCTCGCTCAGCAGGCGATCCTCCACGGCGCTGATATTGCTGAAAAACAGGCTCTCGTCGATGCGCAGGAAGAGAATGTCCGGCTGTGTCTTGACCGTGTGTCGCAGCACATTGCGGAAGTGCTCGGTGCCGGGGACCCGTCCCACCACGGCGATATGGGGGCGGCTGGTGCGCCAGATCAGGGTGGCAAAGGAGAGGCCGATACCCAGGCCTATTCCCGCCTCCACGCCGAACAGCAGTACGCCGAGAAAGGTGCCGGTCATGGCGACGCCGTCGGTGCGGTCGTAGCGCCAGTTGTGAATAAAGCCGCTCACGTCCACCAGGCTGGCGGCGGCGACGATGATGGTCGCCGCCAGCACGCACAGTGGCAGTTCGGTAAACAGGTTGGTGATAAACAGCAGTACCAGTGCCATCAGCAGTGCGGCGATAACACCGCTCATGGGCGTGTGCGCGCCACCCTCATCGTTGATGGCGGTGCGGGCAAAGCTGCCGGTCACGGCGAAGCCGCCGGACAGGGCGCTGAGCAGGTTGGCCGCGCCCAGCCCGCGCAACTCCGCATCCGCGTTCAGCCGCTCGCCGCGCCGCAGCGCAATGGCGTGGGCGATGGAGAGGCTCTCGACAAAGCCGAGCAGGGCGATGATCAAGGCGGGTAGTAGCAGCTTGTAGGTCAGGTCCCAGTGGAAGCCCGGCAGTTTGAGCTGCGGCAGTCCCGGTGGAATGGCGCCCACCACTGCCAGGTGCCTCTCCCAGTGAAACAGTGTCGTCAGCGCGATAGCGACCAGCACCACCAGCATCGGCGCCAGCCGGGAGAGCAGCTTCGCCCAGGACTCCGCCAGTCCCAGTCGCTGCAGCAGCGGCGCCAGCCACAGGCGCGCGGCCACCAGCATCAGGACGGCCGAAATCCCCAGTTCGGCGGTCATGGGTGCCGCCTCAGGCAGTTGTTTCAGCGTGCTGATCAAGAGTTGCAGGGCGGTATCGCCGTCGCTGTCGATACCGAACAGCGGACTTATCTGGCCAATGATGATCAGCGTGGCGGCGCCGGAGACGAAGCCGCTGATGACGGGGTGACTGAGCAGGTTGGAGAGGGCGCCGAGGCCGAGCAGGCCCATGGCGAACAGGAAGAGACCGCTGAGGGCGGCGAGAATGATCGCGCCGGCGATATACTCCTCGCTGCCGGGCGCCGCCAGCGGCGACAGCGCCGAGGCGGTCATCAGCGCCAGCACCGCGACAGGGCCGACAGACAGTGCCGAGCTGGTGCCGAAGATGGCATAGCCAATGAGGGGCAGGAGGCCCGCGTAGAGACCGATATGGGGCGGCAGCCCGGCCAGGGCGGCATAGGCCAGCGCCTGGGGCACCAGCATCATGGTGGCCACCAGTGCCGCAATCGCGTCCCCCGCCAGCCATTGGCGCCGGTAGTGTTTCAACCACTGGGGAATCAATCTGCTGGCCCGCATCCCTGCCTTTTATTCCATTGCCGCGGCTTTCGGAAGACTCTCAGAAAAGATAGACGGGATTGGGGGAAGGGCCCCGCCGGCACTCTGAGTTACCGGATCCGGCAATTCAGGCCGGAGTGCGGCCACGGCGATTCAGCAGATGGTAGAGGCCCATGCCCGCCAGCATTGCCAGGGCAAATACCAGCGCCTTGCTCTGGCCGGCGCCGGTGGCCACTATCGCCGGCCCCGGGCAGAAGCCCGCCAGCCCCCAGCCGACACCGAACAGCAGGCTGCCGATCACCAGGGGGCGGTCTATGTCGCGCCGTGTCGGCAGGTTGTTCTCCTCTCCCAGTAGCGACTGGCTGTGCCCCCTGGCAAGCCGGAACACCGGCAGGGCAACGCCGATGGCGCCGGCCATCACCAGGGCCAGGGAAGGATCCCAGGCGCCGGCCAGGTCGAGGAAGCCGAGCACCTTTTCCGGGTTCGCCATGCCGGACAGCAGCAGGCCCAGGCCGAATAGCAGCCCGGCGGCCAATGCACTGAAGTGCGTTCTTTTCATGGGCCTAGCCTCCCAACAGGTGGCGCGTTGCAAAGACAGTGGCGAAGCCGGCGCCCATAAAACCGAGTGTCGCCACCAGCGAGCGCGGGGACAGGCGCGACAGGCCACAGACGCCGTGGCCGCTGGTACAGCCGGAACCGTAGCGGGTTCCGATTCCGACCAGCAGGCCGGCGGCGATCAAAAGCGGATAGCCGGCCTCGATCCGGATCGGGGGCAGGGCGGCGAACAGCAGCCACACCAGCGGGCTGAGCAGTAGCCCCAGCACGAAAGCCCGCCGCCAACCGGTCTCCCCGGCAGTGCGGTCTATCAGTCCGCCGAGAATACCCGAGATGCCGGCTATGCGGCCGTTCAGCAGCAACAGCAGGGCACTCGCCAGCCCGATAAGCGCGCCGCCGGCCAGGGCGGACCAGGGGGTAAACGCATTCCAGTCAATGGTCATGGTTGGGGGCTACTCCGCACAGTAAAGTTGGTAGAGGGTTCGCAGCATTGTCAGTACCCGCTGGTCGGCAACCCGGTAATAGACATGCTTGCCCTCGCGCCGGGTCGCCACCAGGCCCTCCCGCCGCAAAACGCCGAGCTGCTGCGACAGGCTGGGCTGGCGTATATCCAGTCGCGTCTCCAGCTGGCCGACATTCAGCTCCGCCTGGCTCAGCAGGCACAGCAGCAGCAGCCGGTCCCGATTGCCCAGGGAGCGCAGCATCTGTGCGGCTTCGCCGGCGGAGGCGCGCATCTTGTCGAGACTGACCTCGGCAGTTTCAGGCATGGATTTCTCCCCGCTGGGATACTTTACATTTTTACATTATATTGATTTGTATATTGTCGACAAGTATATTGTGGCCAGTGCCAAGTACCGGAGGTCAATGCATGTCTGTCGCCAAGCCGCTCACACAGGTTCAGCCCTTTCTCGATCGGAATACCGAAACCTGGAGCTATGTCGTTTACGACCGCGAGGGCGGCGCCGCCGCGGTAGTGGATGCGGTGCTCGAGTTCGATCCTGCTTCCGGCCGCACGGGCACCGCCGGTGCCGAGGCGATCGCAGCTTTCGTGCGCGAGAAAAATCTCACCGTGGAGTGGGTACTGGAAACCCACGCCCACGCCGATCACCTGTCCGCGGCGCCGTTTATTCGCGAAAGGCTGGGTGGCAAAACCGCCATCGGCGAGGAGATACGGCAGGTGCAGAGCACCTTCCGCGAAGTGTTCAACCTGGAGAGAGGTTTTCTCGCGGACGGCAGCCAGTTCGATCACCTGTTCTGCGACGGCGAAACATTCAATGTCGGCGGGCTGCAGGCGCGCGTTATCTATGTCCCGGGCCACACTCCTGCGGATATGGCCTGGTTGATCGGTGATGCGCTGTTTGTCGGCGACACCCTGTTTATGCCGGATGTGGGCAGCTCCCGCTGCGATTTTCCCGGTGGCGATGCGAAAGCCCTGTACCGATCGGCGCAGAAGCTACTGGCGTTGCCGGAAGAGACGCGCATGTTCATGTGTCACGATTACCCGCCGTCCGGCGAGCGCGAACACCTGTGCGAAACCACTGTGGGCGCCCAGAAACGCGATAATATTCACCTGCGCGATGGCATCACCGAGGCGGAGTTCGTGGCGATGCGCACCGAGCGCGACGCCACACTGGCAATGCCGAGCCTGATCATTCCATCGATCCAGGTCAATATCCGCGCGGGCCAGATGCCGCCGCCTGAAGATAATGGCACCGTCTACCTGAAAGTGCCGATCAACAAATTGTAAGTAAGCGCAAGGGGAATCCTGGTCGCCGTCTTTCCGGCGCAGGCCGGAATCCCGGTGCCAGCTGAATCGGAATCCACTTTTGCCGGCATGACGAACCGCGAAATCTATACGTGGAATCAGCGTGTCTACATCAATTCGAGACAACGATGAATATCAAACAACTCGACGAACAGGTCAGCGTATCGGATCAGTGCAGTTGCGACGCCCTGGCGCAACTGGCGGAGACCGGGGTGAAACTGCTGGTGTGCAACCGCCTCGAGGGCGAGAGCGAAGACCAGCCGTCCTATGCCGAGATGAAAGAGGCCGCAGAGCGAAGTGGTATGGCGTTTATCGCCATTCCGTTTGCGCGCGGCCGGATGACCAGCCAGCACTGCCGGGCGTTTGCCGATATTCTGGCGCGCGGGGATCGGGTGCACGCCTACTGCCGCACCGGTAACCGCTCCTGCAATCTCTGGGCCGGCGCGCGACTGCTCGCCGGTGCGGACAGGAAGGTGCTGCTCGGTCAGGCCCGGCACGCCGGTTTTGATATCGGCGGCGTACTGGTGGCGATGGATCCCGAATAGGGCAGAAGCTGGAAAGCACAATAATCATTAGCGGATGTTATCCATGCGCCCGGTAGCGACCCATCTCCCGATATTCGAGTCACTTGGCAACTACGACCGACAGGCACTGAGCCGCGATCTGCTGGCGGCAACTGTCGTCACCATCATGCTGATTCCACAGTCACTGGCCTATGCGCTGCTCGCCGGCCTGCCGGCCCAGGTGGGGCTGTACGCGAGCATGGTGCCACTGCTGGCCTATGCGCTGTTCGGCAGCAGCCGCACCCTGTCAGTGGGGCCGGTGGCAGTGGCATCGCTGATGAGTGCGGCGGCGCTGGGGGAAGTGGCGCGGCAGGGCAGTGCCGACTATCTGTTGGCAGCGGCCACCCTGGCTGTGCTGTCGGGCCTGTTCCTGGCGCTGCTCGGCCTGCTGCGACTGGGGTATCTCGCCAACTTCCTGTCGCACCCGGTCATTTCCGGCTTTATCACTGGGTCTGCACTGCTGATCGCACTGAGCCAGCTGAAGCATATTCTCGGCGTAGGTGCCCATGGCGACACCCTGCCACAGCTGCTGCAGTCAATCGCAGTCAATACCGCGGCAATCAATCCCTATGCGCTGGCAACCGGTGCGGCGGTCATCTTTTTCCTCTACTGGGCGCGTTTCCGTGCCGTGCGCCAGTTGGAGCGATTGTCACTCTCCGCCCACACTGCGGGGCTGCTGGTGAAAGCTGCACCGGTTGTGGGGGTGCTGGCCACCATCGCCGCGGCTGCCGCCTTCGATTTCGAGGGCAAGCAGGTGGCGCTGGTCGGCGCCATTCCCGCGGGGTTGCCGGCACTGCAACTGCCGGTCATGTCCTGGGACCTGGTCGAGCCGCTGGTTCTGCCCGCTATCATGATCTCCATCATCGGCTATGTGGAGTCGGTATCCGTCGGCAAGACACTGGCCGCCAAGCGGCGCCAGAAAATAGAGATGAACCGGGAGCTGATAGCGCTCGGCGCCGCCAATATCGGCTCCGGCCTGTCCGGTGCCTTCCCGGTTACCGGCGGCTTTTCCCGCTCTGTAGTCAATTTCGATGCGGGTGCGGAAACCCAGCTGGCCAGTGTCTTTACCGCTTTGGGTGTCGGGCTCGCCTGCATTTTCCTGACGCCATTTCTCTACTACCTGCCCAAGGCGACACTGGCGGCCACCATTATTGTCGCGGTGCTGTCGCTGGTGGATTTTTCCATCCTGAAGAAAACCTGGCGCTTTTCCAGGGGCGATTTCCTCGCGGTGCTGGTCACCATTGCCGTGACATTAGTGCTCGGCGTCGAGGCCGGGGTATCCTGCGGCGTCGGCGCCTCGATACTGTTATTCCTCTATCGCACCTCGCGGCCGCATATTGCCGAAGTGGGGCTTGTGGAGGGCACTGAACACTTTCGCAATATCAGGCGGCACAAGGTGCTGACAGTGCCCGAGATACTGACCATCCGCGTCGATGAGAGCCTGATGTTCTCCAATGCCGGTTTTCTCGAGGAGCGCATCTACGCCGACCTGGCGGCCAGCGAGTGCGTAGAGCATGTGATTTTGATGTGCAGTGCCATCAACGAGATCGATTGGAGCGCTCTGGAAGTATTGGAAGCCGTCAACCAGCGGCTGGCGGAGCAGGGCATGCAGCTGCA
This sequence comes from Microbulbifer taiwanensis, assembly GCF_014904815.1. GTDB lineage: Bacteria > Pseudomonadota > Gammaproteobacteria > Pseudomonadales > Cellvibrionaceae > Microbulbifer > Microbulbifer taiwanensis. The sequence continues at coordinate 6,466 of NZ_JACZFR010000032.1, read as the reverse complement.
CCTGTCCGAAGTGAAGGGGCCGGTGATGGATGGATTGCAAAAGACCGGATTCCTGGAGCAGTTGTCCGGTAGGGTTTTCCTGTCCCAGTACCAGGCCTTTTCGGAAATCAGATCTGCGCTGGCCTAAGTGGACGGGTGCCTACAGCCACTCGGGAAGCCGGCGGCGGGGTGCGTCAACGGCTTCAGGTTATGCGGATCTGATCATTGTTCCGTTTCGCGTGTCGCGACAGTGTGCAAGCAGAAACTCCAGCATCGACTTGGTCACGGCGGCCGGTTGTTCCAGTGTAGAGAGATGTCCGGCGCGGGGAATGATTTCCAGCACGGCATTGGGTAGCCGCCGCGCCAGGGCCTCGGAGCAGGGCGGTGGCAGTGAGATATCCTCCTCGCCCACCAGCACCAGAGTCGGCTGAGATATCTCTGCAAGTCGCGATTTAAGGGAGTCGCGATGGCAGAGGGCGTCGCATACGTTATCGATGGAAGCCAGTGGCATGGCTGAAAATATTTGTTTCCAGTGCTGCACCAGTTCCGGTTGGGTCTGCAGTGTATGGCGGCCGAACATCAGCCTGGCGACCTTGGGTAACAGGGGGTCAATGCCAAACAGCTTTGCGGTCGCCACCATGGCTCTGTACTTGAATTTCTTGAAACGGGTTTCGGTGCCGGCGTGGCTGTCGAGCAATACCAGCCCCGATACGCGCTGCGGTACCACCAGCGCCGCGCGCAGCGCGATCATGCCGCCAATCGAGAGTCCCGCCCAGACTGCGCTGTCTACTCCCTCGGCATCGAGTACGGCCAGTATATCCTTCACCAGGTCGTAGATGTCCAGTGGCTGGTCGGCTTCGCCGGACTGGCCGTGACCGCGGATATCGATATTGATTACCCGGAAGTATTCGGACAACGGCTCCACCTGCTCCGACCACATGGAACCGTTGCAGAGAAAGCTATGCAGCAAAACCAGACTTGGTCCGGAGCCGCAGGTTTCGTAATAGATATTCTGACCTTTGGATTGGATACTCGGCATTGGCGGTGAACTTCTAGTGGCTATTGATCGGTTTCTTGCGCAGCGAACTCTGTCGCCCGGTGTTCGGTACCCTCGCCGGGCGTGATGAACAGTACCCTGCTGGGCTCCTGCACCTGCGCCGTATGCCAGACACCTTTGGGAACAATGGCATACTCGCCGGTGCGGGACAGCGGTATCTCCCTGCGACCGCCGTCCATCTCCAGAATAAAAGTAGCGGCACCGGACAGCAGCACTACAATCTCGTCGCCGTTGGGGTGCCTTTCCCAGTTTGCCCAATTCCTGTCGAATGAATAGCAGGTGACCAGGTCATGGCCGGCGAAGTTGCCAAACTCCCGTTGCAGTTTCTGGTAAACATCGGGGGTGTTGGCGATTCTGGTGGCATCCTTTGTAGGGCTCAATACGACAAATTCGCTTTCCAGATCCGAGCTATGCATAACTTTTCTCCGCGGTTGGAATCTCGGTGGTGTGTCGTGAAAGGGCCCGCGGCCCTGGTATTGTACTGGTACTTGTTGGTTGTGGATCTAATTGAGTTCTATTCCTGGGTACCAGCCGCTCCTGGCGAGAAAGTCCCTTGCATCGGTCATCTCAAGGATCTCGCGCAGGGCCCGGCGCTTGTCGGACGCATTGCGGTAGTAGGCCTTGGCGATGCGGTAGCCCACCCAGTAGCCGAGATCGCCGGGGGTGTCCGGGGTGGCGTTGTATACCCAGTCGGACAGGTCGGTCTTGTCGAGATCGGCGGCAAAGCGGGTCTCTATCTCCAGTTCGCGCCCGGCCGCGGCGGCCGCATTGCGGGAGTAGGCGACCTGGCCGGCGATAAGTTCGCCGACGAATTCGCCGATGCCTTCAACCAGTGAGAGTTCCAATACCGTAGGCTTTTCTTTGTCGCCGATGGTGGCTGCTATTACCTGCTGCACATGGGCGTACTCATGGGCGAGTACATAGACGATACGATCCTCGACGTTCGGGTTAAGCCAATCGGTCGCACACAGTGCCTCCAGCCCGACCTGGATACCGGTGTCCGGTCCGCCGACTGCCACCGGTTTACCGCGACCGATGGCGATGGTAACCGGCGGGAAGCGGGCATCCGCATACAGGTGCCCCAGTGTGTGCAGAGCCGTTTCCAGGCGCACCTTTGCCCGCGGCAGGGCGGCCAGGCAGCGCTTGGCATCGGCGTACAGGTCGGGATTTTTTGTTAATCTGTCGGCGATCCGCTCTCCGGAAATATTGCGCAGCCGGGCGAAGAGTTCCAGTCCATCCGAACCTCGGTCGAGATAGTCGCGTTGGAGCTGTTCCGCGGTCGGGCGTCCGCCGGCGGCGTTGTAGACGCGATAGAAGAGATCGACATCTTCGGTTTGGACGATTGCACCAGAATTCGCGGTGTTATCCACCACGGGCTCCCTCTGGGCTTGCGCGGGCGCTATGGCACAAATAAGGGTCCAAGCCAGGATACTGGCAGATTTCCAATTCATATTTACTCTCATAAATGTCTTTCTTGTTATTGGTTCACTCCTATACGGATTTATCCAAACTGTTGCCTTTCTTAAAATTATTTGGATTAAAGCCGAAATTAGAAGACCCCTACAGCCGGATGCCAGTCTGAACCTCGCACTTCCACGAGGTCAATCGGACCCCGCGACTGACCCACCCGCGCGCGCTGAACGTCGATCATTGGCGTGGTGCGCCGGCGGGCCACCTATATTGACACAGGCGGCGCTCCCACCGACACCCCGAGTCGAGTTTTCGGCCGAAGATGCCCTCCGTCTGCGCCAATAGATCGCTGCGGTGGCGGCGCAGCTGCCGCTTAAGCCTCCGGCCAGCACCCAGGTTGTCAGCCCGCCCAGGGCACACAGCGGACACATTGCCAGTCCCCTCAATATTCGTCGTGCTTCTGCCACCACTGATAGGGCGGCGTTTGTGCAACTCCTTCGGGGCTGTCCTCCCAGAGCTCCTGGCGCCCCATTGGCGTGAGATCGAGATAGGAAAAATTGGAGCCCAGATACTCGGCGCCGCGCTGGGTGGTGTGGTAGCTGCGGTAAATGGTGTCGTTATCGCGGATAAATACGCTGACGCCGAACATTTCGCCGTTGTCGCGGGTCGCACCGAAATCCCGGTTGAAATCGCTCCCCGCGGAGGAATACCACGGAAACTCCCAACCCATGCGCTCCTTGAAGGCGGCGAGCTTGGGATAGGGGGCGAGTGAAACCAGCACCAGCGAAGTGTCGCGCGCGTGGATATGGGCGATGTGCCCCATGTTGTCGACCATCATCGAGCAGCCGGTGCACGGCGATTCGGCAAACATGAAGTGGTAGACAATCAGCTGCCTGCGTCCCTCAAACAGGTCCCGCAGACTGACCTGGCCCCCGGGGCCGGTAAAATGGTAACTCTTGCTGACTTCCGTCATCGGCAGACGGCGGCGCTCGGCGTTTAATGCATCCCGGAGCCGCGTGTGCTCCTTCTCCTTGATTCGAAAAGTATCCAGCGCGCTCTGCCATTCCTGTGTATCGACTATCCGGTTCATGGTGACCTCCGTTTGTAGCGTCCGGGGCAGTATGGCGCTCGGTGCGCCTGCGTGCGCTGTGGTCAAATGACGGAGGTGGGGTGGTTTTGTGCCATTTGCTCGTCTATGATCTTCCCGAGTGAAAAAGGCGGAGGGGCGAACGACCGTGAAGAGTGTCTATATCCTGGTCAATGAAGACGTCGTGCTCTCGTCGGCGGCGGCGCCACTGGATATATTCGTGCGCACGAATGACATCCTCAGGCAGATGGGGCGGGCGGCGGCGTTTGATATCTCCCTGGTGGCCGAGCAGGCCAGCGATATCCGCCTCGGGGGCCCCGCGTCCTTCGCCTGCCAGCGCAGCCTGGAAGAGGTACCGCCAAAGTCTGCCGGCCATCACCAGGGCCTGATTCTGGTTCCCGCCTTCGATGGCGAATGGGATCAGTTGCGCAGCAAAAACAGCGCGGCCATTGCATGGCTGAAGCAGCACTATGAGGCGGGCACGGAGGTCGCGAGCCTGTGCAAGGGCAGCTATTTCCTGGCGGAGGCCGGCTTGCTCGAAGGCAAGGCCTGCACTTCGCACTGGGCGGTCATCGACGATATGCGTCGGCGCTTCCCGGAGCTGGACCTGCAACCGGATTCCGTGCTGACCGACCAGGGCGGCATCTATACCGGCGGCGGTGCATTTTCGTCACTGAACCTGGTTTTGTATCTCGTCGAGAAATTCTGCGGGCACGAGGTTGGAGTGCGGGTTGCCAAGAATTTTTCCATCCACCGGGACCATATGAACCAGGCGCACTTCTCGATATTCAGCGGCCTGAACCGGCACGGTGACAAGGCGATACTGGACGCGCAGAACTTTATCGAAGAGCACTACGGCGAGGATATCAGCGTCGAACAGGTTGCGTCGCAGGTGAATATGAGCAAGCGCAACTTTATCCGCCGCTTCAAGCAGGCGGTTCAGATTACGCCGATTGAGTATATCCAGCGGGTGAAGATTGAAGTTGCCAAGAAAGCCCTGGAGAGTGGCAAGCGGAATATTCAGGCCCTGACCTATGAGGTGGGTTACAACGATAGCAAAACCTTCCGCAGTGTTTTCAAACGCTTGACTGGGGTTACGCCGCAGGACTATCGCAACAAATATGGGCGTCTGTAAGGGCGGTAGGGGAGGGCGTTCATTTCTCCACTGCGGCAAAAGCCGGCGCAGGAACGCCCGTAGCGTCGGGTAGGGATCACTCCAGTGGGATACCGAGCTGCCCAAACCAAGTGGCTTTATCCCAATAGCCACGCTGAGATTTGATCATTCCATTGGCTACCTGGAAGATTTCACATCCCCGAACCTTGATCGAGTGGCCATTAGGTTGATGTCCGAAGAACATACCCTGCCAAGTGCCGGTTAACTCCCATTCGAGAATCGCCCATTCGTTGTCCTCGAGCAGCTGGAGAGACCGGACACGGCAATCCGGAAATGCATTGAAGAGTCTCGGGAAGTGCTCGAGCATGGCTGGGCGCCCAATGCTCGGATCGCCTATGGGCATCTGTAGGTTGACCACATCCTCGTGGCAGAGTACAGCAATGGCTTCGGCATCCCTATTGTTTAATGCATCAATCCAGGCCAGAACAACTTCCCGTGCTGATTTCATGTCGTCTCCTTGTGTTCCCAATGCCGCAATCGGATGGAAACAAATTTTCCCTGCATTGCGAAAATTTGGCTGTAGAGTAAGCGCATGGAATGTGCGCATGTCTGCTTGTCGACTGCGTCGTTTCGCGTGTGCCCATCTCTGGTATGAATTACGTAAGGTGCAGTCCCCGCGGAGGAGGCTGGTCTCCAGACTGCCTGCAATTATACATTGACTGAATACTTGAGGTCACGCGCTTCGTCTCGCAGTGAAATATGGGTTCTCGGTGGTGCCCACGGTTTCATACCGCCCTGTCGATGCTGGGTGGCGTGAGCGAGACATTCGAGCGGACTGACTGTCGCCTGTTAGTTTTTAGTGCCCCATTGGATCAAAGTATGCCTCCCATGTAAGAGCGCCAGCCTGTTTAGATTTTGCCTTTTTCATGTGGATAATTGCACTTTCATGGGTGGAACAATTTATCAGTGCTACACCGAGATTGTAAAAGGCATGCTTATTTTCACTGCCTTGGTCAATCGCTTTGCGAAGATACTCAGTTGCTTCTTTGTGATTGCCCATATCACACAAAACTGTGCCGTAGTTTATGAGGGAGAACTCATCATTAGGGGCTTTGTCTAAGGCGGTTTCAAGCAGACTTATTGCTTCGTTGAAGTTCTGATGCCACTTGGAGCTGTCTTTCCAAGTTTCATCAATTAGCGATTTAGCTTTCTTGTTTAGTTCTTCGATATCCATTTTAAAACTGGTCTTACCCACAAAAAGTAGACACTCTAACTATGCGCATTTGCGCTCATACTCTTCTGGACTTATGTAGCCCAGTGTAGAGTGCCGGCGTATCCTGTTGTAGAAAACCTCGATGTATTCAAACACCTCGGATTTTGCTTGATCAATACTGTCGAAGCTTCCTGCGTATACCAGCTCTACCTTTAGCCGACTGAAGAACGACTCCATCGCAGCGTTGTCCCAGCAGTTTGCCTGGCGACTCATGCTGGAGCGGCAGCCGTTCGCCAAGAGTAGGTCCTGATACCCCTGAGCTCGATACTGCACACCTCGGTCTGAATGCACAATCAGTCCGGGTTTTGACTCACGGCCCATCAGAGCCATTTTCAATGCTCTCTGAGTGAGCTCTTCCGTCATCTGCACATCCAGCGCCCAGCCGACAATGCGACGCGAATACAAGTCCATCACTACTGCGAGGTACAGCCACCGATCCCTCACCCAGATCTAGGTAATGTCGCTGGTCCAGCGACGGTTGGGACGATCTACCTGAAAGCAGCGCTTCAGCAGGTTGGCAGCCACATTCACCTTGCTCTCAACCGG
>NZ_JACZFR010000115.1 GCF_014904815.1 Microbulbifer taiwanensis | reverse complement strand
AATCACCTCACTAGCAACAGAGGCTACACCGGCCACGAAATGCTGGATGAAGTGGGCCTGATCCATATGAATGGCCGGGTCTACGACCCGACCCTCTCACGGTTCGTCTCCGCCGATCCGGTGATCGACGGCGTGACCAGCGTGCAGGGTTACAACCGCTACGCCTATGTGCACAATAACCCACTGATCTACACAGACCCGAGCGGCTACAGCAGTTGGAACCGGTTCAGGGACCGGTGGCTGAACGGTCGGGCGCTGCACTATAAGCTGTCCCAGAACTCCACGCTGAATGCCGTAGTTCAGGTTGGTATCTGTATCGCAGCCCAAACCGCCTGTCCGGCGGTACTGGCCGCCTACAATGCCGAGCAGACCTACCATGTCACCGGCAGCTGGGGGCTGGCGTTCAAGAATGGTGTGCTTGCGGGTATCTCTGCGGCGGCCTTTAGCGGATTGCCCAGCGGTTGGGGTGTGAAAGCCTTCGCTGTGCGCGGCTTTGTGGGCGGAGTCGTCTCTACTCTAGGCGGCGGCAAGTTCGGGCATGGATTTGTGTCGGCAGGAGTCGG
>NZ_JACZFR010000114.1 GCF_014904815.1 Microbulbifer taiwanensis | reverse complement strand
TCAATTAGTCCGCCCGCTAGCGAAATGAAACCTAGTACAAATCCGAGCATTTGTAACTGGCGTTTCATTCTCAGACTCCTCTCACATAACGTTGCTATAACCGGCAGCCGGAGCGCAGCGCAGGCTGTCCGGCGCCGATAGGCGCGAAGTTCATGGCCTTGTTAAGTGCGAACACTACGGGTTGACTTTTTTTTATTTCTTACTGATAAAAAACCTAGCAATTGAAAAAGGAAGACACCATATAATACCTAAAAGCCACCCAGTAATTACAACCCAAGCGGTGCCCCCAACTCCAGGCTCGTAACTTTTATCTAAGAGCATAAGAACTTCCACTCTTACAACTCCGCTGAACCAAAAAATTACAATACCGAGAAAGAATCCTAAATATAACCACCTGTATGCAAGCAGAGCAGAAAGAGCAGCTCCGGCAATCAATATCCCCGTGCTTGCTAGTTCGTTCATACATGGCCTATTGCACTTAACGCCGCGCTCAGGGGCGGACAATGCTATGCACCTTTGTGCGATAATGAGAGCGTAGCGACCACCACAAAGGTGCATAGCGTTGGCCGT
>NZ_JACZFR010000113.1 GCF_014904815.1 Microbulbifer taiwanensis | reverse complement strand
TAACGTTGCGCTCTGGGGCAGTTTACTTTATGCACCTTTGTGCGAGAATGCGAACGCAGAGAGCCGCACAAAGGTGCATAAAGTGAACTGTCCCTCAGCAGCGCCTGGTTAGAGCTGCTACGGCGCGCCGTGGATGAATATAACTCAGAGCCTTCACCTCCATGGAGAGCTGACACTGTAACTATTGCGTTGGTCGTTTTCCATACCAACCATACTGATTCATCATCTACGTCACGCACTGGCTTAAACCCGTATAGCTCGATGTATTCTCTTTCTAGCCCTTTTACCCTGTTCTTTGCTTCCGAATCTTCGAAATACGTAATATTTACGTTTTGTAAGGATGTTTTTCCATTTGCGCAGTTGTACGAAATCAGAGCAGGATAGCCTTCATGAATTCCCTCAAATATTTTCATTTTTCCGTCGATTTTCAGCCTCGAGCCCTGACTTTGTTCAAGATCGTAGGTAGATTTGCAGTCATCTCCAATAGATACGCCTCGCAAGGCTGTAGCTTCTGCTGCACCTGAAATTAGTAGTACGATCAACAAAACAATGTATTTCTTCATGAGCTCTAAC
>NZ_JACZFR010000112.1 GCF_014904815.1 Microbulbifer taiwanensis | reverse complement strand
CTTGACGATGAAGTGGTCGGCCTTGGCGGAGCCAACTATGCTGCTGCCGTCGCCACTCACGGACTCGATACCGCTAAAGGTGATACTGTTGTTGAGAAACTCTCCATCCGCTCCGGTCAGGGTCATATCACCCACGGCGTTGACCTTGTCTCCGTTCGCCCCTTCAGCGCCAGCGTTAACGGTAGTCACATCGCTAAACGTGATCAGGTCTGCGCCTACAGTGTAAACGCCGGTTCCTACTCCGGTTTCGGCAACGGTAAACTCGTCATCGCCAGCAGAACCCGTCAGGGTCTGAACGGTAACAGTATCTATATCTTGGAAAACTCTATTCAGGGTATCGTGGGTGAGTTTTATCTCGTTGTCTGCTCCGGTCAGGGCCAGACCTGCCACGTAATCACTGGCATCAACGTCGTTGACACCGCCACGGCCCTCAACCGCAGAGACTCCGAAGAAGGTCATATCGCCAACCTTGACGTCGCCGTCAGCGGTCAATACGAAATTATCGTGCCCATCGGTACCGTCGCTAACGCCATCTCTGCCGAGCAGATTGGTACCACTGGCCGCGGTCAGCTTCTCGGCGTTGACGAAGGTAATACCGTTATTGCTCGCGCTGTTGTCAGCGTTACCGACGATTGTCCAGTGCTGGCCAGTATGTCCCTCAACCTCGTCGACCGTACC
>NZ_JACZFR010000111.1 GCF_014904815.1 Microbulbifer taiwanensis | reverse complement strand
CCAGGATGTGGTCGGCCTGCGCCGCCGCGACAAGGCCGAACGGGAGGCGGCGGAGGCGCGCCGCCAGGAACAGATCGATCAGGGGGTGGCCAGTGGCGACGAATCCTGACCCCTCGCTGCCCAACCGCAACACGATCTACCTTGCCCGCTCCGGGCAGGGTAAATCACAGGCGGTAAAGCAAAATCCCGAGATCCCGAAGAAGGGCGCCCGGGTACTGGTGTTTGATCCGAACTACGACCACAAGGCGATCCGTTACCACACGCGCAGGGCATTCGCGCACGCAGTGCTGAAGGCGGTCAGGAGCGGTCGCGGCTTCCGTATTGCCTATTCGCCGGCCTTCCAGGATGAGGAGGAGCACGAGTTTTTCTGCAAGATCGTGTGGGCGGTGCTGGACGGTCGCCATATCACCTACGTGATCGATGAGGAGTTGACCGGCTCCGGTACTAGGAGCGGCGCCGCGGCGCCTGAGCACATGCGACTGTGCAACCAGGGCCGCAAGTTCGGCCTGCGCTACCATGCTGTCGCGCAGAAGCCGGAGGAGACCAGCAAGACAGTCCTCAACGCCTGCGAGGTTGCGGTGATCGGCTCTGTACTGGGTGATACCAGTATCAAAATCGGCAAGCGCTACGGCATTCCGGCGCCCGCGATCGCGGATTGTCAGCCGCTGCAATTCTGGCGTTTTG
>NZ_JACZFR010000031.1 GCF_014904815.1 Microbulbifer taiwanensis | reverse complement strand
CGGCCCATGGCCGCGATCGGACTCTATCGCAACCGTAGATATCAATCGCGGCCATGGGCCGCTCCTACAGTTTCGTGCCGGAATTTGACCACAGATACGAGTAGACAGATTTACCAAATGATGAACACCGAATACCGCAAAAACCTCCCCGGCACGGACCTCGATTACTTCGACACCCGCGCCGCCGTCGACGCCATCCAGCCCGGCGCCTACGCCAAGCTGCCGTACACCTCGCGCATCCTGGCGGAAAACCTGGTGCGCCGCTGCGAGCCGGAAAATCTGGCTGCAGCGCTGAAGCAGATCATCGAACGCAAACGCGAACTGGATTTCCCCTGGTTCCCCGCGCGTGTGGTGTGCCACGATATTCTCGGCCAGACCGCACTGGTGGACCTCGCCGGCCTGCGCGACGCCATTGCGGAGCAGGGCGGTGACCCGTCCAAGATCAACCCGGTGGTACCGACCCAGCTGATCGTCGACCACTCCCTGGCCGTCGAGCACCCCGGTTTCGAAGAAAACGCATTCGAAAAGAACCGCGCAGTGGAAGAGCGCCGCAACGAAGACCGCTTCCACTTTATCAACTGGACCAAGTCCGCATTTGAAAACGTCGACGTGATTCCGCCGGGCAACGGCATCATGCACCAGATCAACCTGGAGAAGATGTCCCCGGTGGTACAGGTGCGTGAAGGTGTCGCCTTCCCGGATACCTGTGTCGGTACCGACAGCCACACCCCGATGGTGGATGCACTGGGCGTCATCTCCGTCGGCGTCGGCGGCCTGGAAGCCGAGAGCGTGATGCTCGGCCGCGCCTCCTATATGCGCCTGCCCGATATCATCGGCGTCGAACTGACCGGCAAGCTGAACCCCGGCATCACCGGCACCGACCTGGTACTGGCCCTGACCGAGTTCCTGCGCCGCGAGCGCGTGGTCGGCGCCTACCTGGAATTCTTTGGCGAGGGCGCGTCCAACCTGAGCCTGGGCGACCGCGCCACCATCGCCAACATGACGCCGGAGTACGGCGCCACCGCCGGTATGTTCGCCATCGACGAGCAGACCATCGACTACCTGAAGCTGACCGGCCGCGACGACGAGCAGGTGGCCTTGGTAGAAAAGTACGCGAAGGAAACCGGCCTCTGGGCGGAAACCCTCAAAGACGCCGAATACGAGCGCGTACTGAAATTCGATCTCTCTTCCGTCGGCCGCAACCTGGCCGGCCCGTCCAACCCACACGCGCTGCTGCCGGTATCCGAACTGGCCAACCGCGGTATCGCCAAGGAATGGAAGGAAGAAGAGGGCCTGATGCCCGACGGTGCCGTGATCATCGCCGCCATCACCAGCTGTACCAACACCAGCAACCCGCGCAACATGATTGCCGCCGGCCTGATCGCTCGCAACGCCAACAAGCTGGGCCTGACCCGCAAGCCGTGGGTGAAAACCTCCCTGGCACCGGGCTCCAAGACGGTAAAAATGTACCTGGAAGAGGCCGACCTGCTGCAGTATCTGCAGCAGCTGGGCTTCGACGTGGTCGCCTTTGCCTGCACCACCTGTAACGGCATGAGTGGCGCGCTGGATCCGGCTATTCAAAAGGAAGTGATCGACCGCGACCTGTACGCGACGGCCGTGCTGTCCGGCAACCGCAACTTCGACGGTCGCATCCACCCCTACGCCAAGCAGGCCTTCCTGGCCTCGCCGCCGCTGGTAGTGGCCTACGCGATTGCCGGCACCATGCGTTTCGATATCGAGAAGGACGCACTGGGCCATGACAAAGACGGCAACCCGGTCACCCTGAAAGATATCTGGCCGAGCGACGAAGAGATCGACGCGATCGTGAAACAGAGCGTAAAGCCGCAGCAGTTCCGCGATGTCTATATCCCGATGTTCGACCTGAACAAGGCGGAAGAAGAGAAGGGCAAGCCCCTGTACGACTGGCGCCCGATGAGCACCTATATCCGCCGCCCGCCCTACTGGGAAGGTGCACTCGCCGGCGAGCGCGCGCTGAAAGGCATGCGCCCGCTGGCGGTGCTCGGTGACAACATCACCACAGACCACCTGTCGCCGTCCAACGCCATCCTGGCCAGCAGCGCCGCCGGCGAATACCTGGCGAAAATGGGCCTGCCGGAGGAGGACTTCAACTCCTACGCGACCCACCGCGGCGACCACCTGACCGCCCAACGCGCCACTTTCGCCAACCCGAAACTGCTGAACGAAATGGTGCGCGACGACAACGGCAACATCCGCCAGGGCTCACTCGCCCGCGTGGAGCCGGAAGGCCAGGTGACGCGCATGTGGGAAGCCATCGAGACCTATATGGACCGCAAGCAGCCGCTCATCATCGTGGCCGGCGCCGACTACGGTCAGGGCTCCTCCCGCGACTGGGCCGCCAAGGGCGTGGCGCTGGCCGGTGTGCAAGCCATCGTCGCCGAAGGCTTCGAGCGCATCCACCGCACCAACCTGATCGGCATGGGCGTACTGCCGCTGGAATTCCAGCCCGGCACCACCCGCCAGACCCTGGAACTCGACGGCACCGAGACCTACGATGTGATCGGCGAACAGAAGCCCCGCGCTACCCTGACGCTGCTGATCCATCGCAAGAACGGCGAAACCGTAGAAGTCCCGGTAATCTGCCGCCTGGACACCGCCGAAGAAGTCTCCATCTACGGCGCCGGCGGCGTACTGCAACGCTTCGCCAAGGACTTCCTCGAAGCCGAAGCGACAGCCTAAAATAGGCGACTCGTTATACCTGCCACCTTCGCTCGTCATACCGGCGAAGGCCGGTATCCAGCGTCGCGGCACTGGATTCCGGCCTAAGCCGGAATAACGAACAAACGTAGGGTGCGCCGCGCGCACCACCAGACACCGGTTCTGGCATAAACCCCGAACCGGTACGAACGGCACACCCTACGTAAGGCAAAACCCAATTTCACGCGTTGTCGTCATTCCGGCGAAGGCCGGAATCCAGGAACCACTGAGCTGGATTCCCTTCCCCGAGGTGACAAATGAACACTGAACGGGGCGGCCACACCCCAAAAAAAACGATTGAATGAGTAAACCTATGACTCATCCCCCCCAAATCAAAGTCCCCGCCACCTACATGCGCGGCGGCACCAGCAAAGGCGTCTTCTTCCGTCTGCAAGACCTGCCCGAACCCGCCCAGGTCCCCGGCCAACCGCGAGACAACCTCCTGCTAAGAGTAATCGGCAGCCCCGACCCCTACGACAAACAAACCGACGGCATGGGCGGCGCCACCTCCAGCACCAGCAAAACAGTCATCCTGTCCAAGAGCGAACAGCCCGACCACGACGTCGACTACCTCTTCGGCCAGGTCTCCATCGACAAACCCTTCGTGGACTGGTCCGGCAACTGCGGCAACCTCACCGCCGCCGTCGGTGCCTTCGCTATCAACAGCGGCTTCGTCGCTGCCGAGCGCATTCCCGAAAACGGCATCTGCACCGTGCGCATCTGGCAGGCCAATATTAAAAAGACCATCGTCGCCCACGTACCCGTCACCAACGGTGAAGTACAGGAAACCGGCGATTTCGAACTGGACGGCGTCACCTTCCCCGCGGCCGAGGTTCAGATCGAGTTTATGGACCCGGCCGACGGCGAGGGCGCCATGTTCCCCACCGGCAACCTGGTGGACGAACTGGAAGTACCCGGTGTCGGCACGTTGAAGGCCACCATGATCAACGCCGGTATCCCCACCATCTTCGTCAACGCCGAAGAGATCGGGTACGAAGGTACCGAGTTACAGGAAGCCATCAACGGCGACGACAAGGCCCTGGCCATGTTCGAAACCATCCGCGCCCACGGTGCGGTGAAGATGGGGCTGATCGACAAGGTGGAAGACGCAGCCGGCCGCCAGCATACCCCCAAGGTCGCCTTCGTCGCGCCGTCGAAGGACTATGCCGCATCCAGCGGTAAAGAAGTTGTGGCCGCCGATATCGACCTGCTAGTGCGCGCTCTGTCCATGGGCAAACTGCACCACGCCATGATGGGCACCGCCGCCGTCGCCATCGGCACCGCCGCCGCCATTCCCGGTACCCTGGTCAATCTGGCCGCCGGGGGAGGGGAGCGCAATGCCGTTACCTTCGGCCACCCGTCCGGCACCCTGCGCGTTGGCGCGGAAGCGGAAGTCGTCAATGGGCAGTGGATTGCTACCAAGGCGATTATGAGCCGCAGTGCGCGAATTCTGATGGAAGGACGGGTAAGGGTGCCTGGCGCCTGCTTCTAGTCTGGCTTGCAGTGGGAGCCGCGGATAGCGGCAGGTACTGTTTAAGCTGATTTCGGGAGTCGAAAAAGCGAGCCTCGATTGAGGCTCGCTTTTTTTATGTGTGCAACTGCCCGCTTAAATTTTAATCGATATTCAATTTGTAACTATCTAATAGAGCAGTATCTGGCGTCAAATTCATCAAATGAAAGCCAATTCGTTGACTTAAAAGGGGATTTAAATAACATCGAGTGCGACGATATAAAGGTTTATAGAGATGCTGTGCCATATAACACTTTTCGAAAGACAGCCCCTTCCATTACAAGCAATTGATTAATTGGGTGTTTGGGACAATAGATGGTTGGTTTATCGCAGGGTTAACGGGAACTGAATTATATAGCAGTGTCTGTTTAATAAGCTGTTAGATGAAAGTCGAGAAATAGAGAGTAATGGATTCAGGAAAAGAAACAAGGTTAGGGATTCTAGAGGTCAATGCAAAACGCGATATTATTGAGCCTTTTGAAAAACACAATTGGGAATGCTCAATCGATGGGCAATTTCCCAACGGGGAATATATTGTAATAAAACTGAAAAAGTCTAACGCTGAGTTTAAAATTGGGTTGCTGTATTCTTGCGCTACTGCAAATGGAATTTACAAAGTATTAGATAATATTGTCGACTTAATAGTTATCAATGGCAGTTTTTATCATCTTGAATCATATGCCTACGGAATTGAAACAGAAGTAATCGAAAAATCTAGTATCCAATCATATATTATCAAATGGAATTCATTAGTTTCTAATGGGAAGGTTTCTACTGGCGGACCAGAAAAACCTAAGATCAAGCCAAGAGAATTTGCAAGCTATATTCAATCAGAGAATCCCATTAAACAAATTTGGAGCAGAATTAAGCAGTTTAAGACCAAAGGCCTATCAAAAAAATTGGTTGTTGAGAGATATGTTTCAATGGGGCTTAGTTATTCCAATGAGATAGCTGAAGCTAAAGCTGAGGGGTTAGCATTCTGTATTCAAAATGGCTGTGATTACTTTGAAGCGGCAAGTGAGCAAAAGTTAAACCAGAGAATTGTAAGTCTATATTACGGAGGAATAGCATTTGCATCTGCGGAAATGCTTGCATCCCCAGAAGGCCCTGCATCGCTTGATGAAGTGGAGAATATGACTAAATATGGTCATGGCCTTTATACATTTGATTCGGTTGACGATAATTCCTTTGAAGGTTTTTTAGTAGGAGTGCTGTCGAACGGATTTTTCAAGAAATGGGTAGAATTCTTAGGCGCTGATGTTTCATCTTTTCCAGCTAAAAAGCCAAAAAAGCCTGCCGATATAGATCTATCAAAAAGTGAAGTCACTACTCTTATTGAGTTATTCTCAAGAATACCCGAGCTAGAAGATCTATTCTTGCTAGTCACAAACTCCCCACCCAATTGGCTGACCTTTAATCATGATTCAGAGGCAAATGGTAGTTTTGGATTTAACCAGCCGAGACTTAGAGAAACTTATGTTACGATCAATGATATTTCATGTTCTAAATCGAAAGAAGATATAGCGGCTTTATCACTACCAATAGACCAAATTGAATATCAGGTGTCCGAATATCCCGGCCTTCATTTTAAAGCATTAGTTAAACACCCTGAAGAAGAATATTGGCACGGAGCGATCAAACAGCATCGCAGTCCATACACCAGTTCTAGCGTAATAATTCCTGTATTCGGATCAGTGGGTGAATACAGGGCGATATGCGTTGCCTTGCTTTACTCCCTATCAATATTAGTTCGTTATAGGCCTAGTATTTGGAGAGAAGTAGTTTCAGGCAAGCATGAAAATTATTTCGTGCTAATAGAGGAGTTTTTGGATGTCTATGAACGTCTTGCACCTCAAGAATTTTTTGAGAACCTACTATCAAAACAGGTTCATGTTACTCAATCAGGGTCTCTGTTTGCTCAGATGTGACAAGTCACCTAACGAGGCATTAACTACGTACCTAATGGGGCCGGTCAGCCCACGCTGTGCTCCAGCTGCTGGTTATGGCAGCGTCATACAGTAATGTTACGAGTATCCGATGTCGAGCCAGAGCAGGCTTGAAAGGCGCAAGTTGTCATTGCATTTCGTATGGTCTGAATTGCAACAGAGATGAACTGACGAAAATTGGAAAGAGTTTAATGTGACCAGTAAGCCTCATACTGAAAAAACATCTGCCGCAGGGACAATTGCTGGATTTGATTTCCAGTATTACTATTTCTTGTATAAGCTGCTGACACTCAAGAAAGGCGAAACGATTGGATTTGAAGCTTTGGATGATGTACATACTCAGCTAAACAATAATCACCAAATTCTTATTCAAATCAAGCACACTATCCAAAAAAAAACTGATGGAACTGCCGCCAATTTAACCGAGCTTGATCCCGACTTATGGAAGACGATGCATAATTGGAGTGCTGTGATAGCAGATGAAAATGACGGCCGAGTAAGTCTGAATGATCAGTTAAAATTTGTAGGGAAAACCACCTTTGTCTTGGCAAGTAATAAGTCATTCTCATCGAACAACACCTTTTTATCAAACCTTTCTGATTTTCAGGTCGGAAAAATTAATTTTGGGAAAATAAATAACTACCTCAAAGAACTGTGCGAATCTACTAAATCAGAAGAAACGAAGAGTTATCTAGGTTCAGTTATTAGCCTGGGTGAAGCAGTCTTGAGTAAGTTCTTATGCAACATAAAATCCGAGTTGAATGTTGACAGCATAATTGACCAGTGCAAAACAGCTCTCGAGGAAAAAGATGTTAATCCAAGAGAAATTGAAAATCTATTTAATCAGTTAGATTCAGTTGTACGACAAGATATGTTTAAGAACTTCTCTGATAGCAAAAAGCTTATTTATTCTTTTGAAGAAAGAAGTCGTAAGTTTCGCAGATACTTTGATATCGCAAACAACCCTGAACTCAAGATACGGAAATTTGAAGGCGGACTCCCTGATAGAATAGAAGAGCAAATTTTTATTAAGCAGCTCTTAGAAATAGAAGATATTGAACTGAGCGAGCAGGAAGTCATCCAAAATTATACTCGTTATAGGCTCATGCTAGAAAGTAATTTGTCTAATTGGGTTGATGAAGGTCAGCTGACATCTGAAGAAATTGAAATATTTGAAGATGAAATTTTTCGTCAGTGGGAGACGGAATTTAGATCGTCATATAGGAGGAGGGACAATCCTGGTGAGTATGTTGATATTGCCCACAAGATCCTGAAAGCAATGAGAGGCAAGGAGCTTTCAATATCAGGGCAAAAATTACTGTCAGATATGGGGCATGGGAGCCTATACAGCCTATCAAACAAGCCTGTAATTGGTTGGCATAAAGATTGGAAAGAAAAGTACAAGTGAGAACAGATACTATAAATAACTTGGCCTTTGCCTCACTGGCAATTGCCATGGTCATAGAAAAATCAGAAAAGCTTGAGCTAACAAAAGCATTGCTAATAATGCCTTTCTTGGCGCACAAAGAACTTCTGTCATATTTGGCTAATGGGAAAACCAAGGTAAGGGGCCTCGATAAGTTAATAGTGGATAAGCTTCACTGCTTTTCAAATTTTAATAAACGATACTACGATAATTTGAGTACATCCTTAAATGCACTGCAATTTCTCTCTGAGGTCGATGTGGTGTCAATAGAGAACTCAAATATCGTTTCGAGAGAGAAAGTTGAATGCGTGAATTCAATGGGCGGTCGACTAAAGAGAGCCTTAAAAGCCTCTGATAATATTGCAAAGATTTTAAATGAAGATGCATCAAGCCTGTATTTGAACTTAAGGGTTGAGCTATGAAGTTTTCAATAAAAAAAATAATCCTTTGGATGAATGATGAAGGTGGCTATAGGAGAGAGCTTAAATTTGAAGAAGACAAAGTAAATGTGATAACTGGAGAGTCAAACACTGGGAAAACAGCAATTCTGCATATTGTTGATTACTGCCTTTTCGCATCAAAGCACAAAATAGCCGAAAGCCAAATAAATGAAAATGTAGCCTGGTATGGGCTTAACTTTAAAGTTAATGACAAAGATTTCACTATAGCAAGAAAATCACCCAACAAAAACAGCGTATCAAGTGATTATTACTTTTCATCGACAGGTAAGATTCCTGAGCTCCCATCTCCGAACATGACAGAGGGAAGCCTCAAAGAGATACTGGAAACTGAATTTAATATTGATAAGGATGTAAAAATTCCATTTGGTGGTAAATCCTTAAAGGCCGACAGTAAAATTTCATTAAGATATTTCATGTTATTTTGCACCATCTCAGGAGACATAATTCAGCATAGCGAAGTTTTTTTTGATAAACAAAATGACAACAGATACAGGGAGGCGCTTCCTCGGGTTTTTGACTTGGCTGTAGGGATTGAGACAGTTGAAAACATTCTAAAGCGCGAGAAAAAGCTATCTCTGCAAGCCAGGCTGGTGAAAATAGAAAAAAAGAACAAACAAATTTCAGAGAGAAAATCCGAATTTCATGAGGATCTTCAAAGTATCGCCATGGAAGCAAAAGAATATGGGCTTATTGATGAAGTCGATGATATCCCAAGCTCAATAGAATCCCTAAAGTCTGTCATTGATGATGGAATTAACCAAGCTTATAGCGCAAAAGGCAACAGGTTTGATAAAATAATATCAGAGAAGAACTTGCTAGAGAGAAAAGTGAGAAATCTTATGAGGTTTCAATCTGCATACAACGAGTACAAGTCTAGCCTAAATGTCATTGAGGACAGCTTGAAGCCAGTAGAATACTGGAGAAACAAAGATGAAATAGTAAAAACGTCCATTTTTGACACTCTGATAACTTCACTAGAAGAAGACTTGCAGAAAATTAAGCATCTCAATAAAAAGAGAACACCAATTGACGGGAAAACCACTGATGAAATAGCCGCGTGCAGGCGTTTAATAAATGAACTTGAGCAGGAGGCGAAAGGTTTGCCCAGGCAGGTCAAAAGCTTTGGGGACGATAGAGATAAGTACATTTTCCTTGGCCAAACAAAAACAAAGCTAGATCTTTATCATCCAAAAAATGATTTTGATAAAATAATATCAACAGCAGAAATTGAAGGTCAGATAAGCTCCATTCAGGTTATTGATACTACAGAGAGCAGGGAGTTGTGTGTCAAAGTTTTAGAGGAAATAATTCAAGACTACATGAAATTAGTCGAGCCATCTCTAGAGAATTATGGCGGCTACTTACCCGTCTTCAATTATAAAGATAAAAAGCTTGATTTTAGGAAGCCAAAAACGACTTATGTTGAAGCTGCCGGAAGCAGTTCAAACGATATGTTTAAACATTTGTTTATGTTTTTAGGGCTTCATGAACTAATGCTGACCAAAAACACTAATCACGTTCCTTCTTTTTTATTAATTGATCAACCAAGCAGGCCATATTATGGCGAAGAAGAAAATGTCTCTGAGACAAGGCTGCAACACTCGGATAGGGCAAAAGTTATAGATGCGTTTAAGCTATTGGATGGTTTTATAGGCAACGTTTTGAGCGATATGAAGCAATCCTTTCAAATGATTGTATTTGAGCATGTCCCAAAGGATTACTTTGATGACTTTGATAACATTCATTTGGTTGAAGAGTTTCGAGACGGAAATGCACTCGTTCCTCAGAAATATTTGAATAGCTTAAAATAGGGGGATAGGGATAACTGGGTCACCCGTTTTGAATAAAATAGATCGGGTCAGAGTAAAGTTTTGTCGTTAAATTGAACGGTGAATTTAGGTGCCAAAATTTTACTCTGCCCCCCCCCAATATGTAAAGGAAATCTATACCGCGGCCACAGAAGCGGCTGCTCAGACGGAGCGAGACCGTTTTGCAGAGAAGTGGGATGAAATCTATCCGCAGATTAGCAAGTCTTGGGCCACGCACTGGCCAAACCTGATCACACTATTCGAGTACCCGCCGGAGATACGGAAGGTGATCTATACCACCAACGCCATTGAGTCGCTGAACAGCGTCATCCGCAAGGCCACCAAGCAGCGTAAAGTGTTCCCCACTGACGACTCCGCGATGAAAGTCGTGTACCTAGCTATGCAGGTCGCGTCGAAAAAATGGACGATGCCGATCCGCAACTGGAAGCCGGCTCTAAACCGATTTATGATCGAGTTCGGTGATCGACTCGCCGACTACCAGTAAGCAACCGGCAGGGGTAGTTATACAGAATTATTTACACTCTCGTGGGTGTCCAATTCAATTCTTCTCCAATTCAATTCTTTGGTGGGTGTCCAATTCAATTCCAGAGTCAGAGTGCTAGTTGTACATCCATTTGGCTTGATACACATACTTAAAAGAGTTGACCACTACATACACTTTATATATCCCTATTGAACCATTGGGTTATATCAAGAATTCCTTGCAAATGGTTTATCATGAAGTGAATATGGGAACAAAGAATCTAGCTCATCAATTTCCTTATCAATCGCATAAGCATCCAATTCTTTAAGGCGACCACCAGGATCTTTCCGGTAATATATCTTTCCTTCCTTAACTTCGAATCTATTTCTAAAAGTCAAATATCTGGATAGCTCCTTGTTTTTCAGCTCCCAGCGCATCCGTAAATACGCATGGAGCGTCAATGGGTCAGAATCCTTTAATGGGTCTTTAAAATTTGGCGGAAACACGGAAAATCTATAAATAACAGAAATAGCATCAATTGGAATCCAACTTTCAACACCATATGCAGCCGAAATCAATGCTGCTTCTCCGAGAGTCAATTTTGCATTCTGAGAACTCCCGAGATAAAAAATAGATGGCAAGCATTCCTCTCCGGATTGAAAAATATTTGAAAATCTGTGTCGTTGATAGTCATGTTCCGCTAGATATAAAATCTGATGTGCGTCAAAAGTAATGTCCTTTGCCAAGTCATCCGATCGTCTAATTAACCTTGCTGAAGTAATCCAACATAAAGGGTCATTAGTGATAGATGAATCAGATTCAACCAATACAGTATAGGCTTTATCAAGTAATTCTATTGATTTATCAAGAAACACCTTTGACTGTTGAGTTTGTTCATAATTATTGTGCTGAATCCATGTATAAATAAGTGTTCCCGATAGTACTGCTAAAATTAAAGTCTGAACGTAGTCAGAAATTTTGATATTCTTCTCAACTAAAATAAGTGTAACTAAAATATACGTCAACCCCAGAGCTATTGAGGCAGCAACAATAGAACCTACCCATATAACCCAGGGCTGCAGATTAGCCAATTCTTTATTGCTAGGGAATTTGATTTTTTTCATTTACGTGACTCACATAAATAAAACAGCGGGCATACAAATATTCTTCTTCGAACCTGCAGCAAAGAACGACGCTTATTATCACCTTAACAATGAAAATAACTTCCATTATTGGCGTGGTTTTCCTCTGCTGGTGATCAATCAGGCAGGAAATTATCTAGTTTTTCACGAAGGAGAATTAAAGAGCTATCCTGACCCGCATGGGATCTATTAGGAACAATAGCAATAAACTTCCGTTACTACACAACAATTAATGGGCTCACAACAATTAATGAGGTCACAACAATAATTGGGGTCAGCAGCGGCCTGGCAAGGCCGCACATTTTAGAGCGTGTACAGATCACGCAGATCACAGATCACAGGTCACAGGTCACAGGTCACAGGTCACGGAGTCAGGCCTTACATTTGACATGGTCCCATTAATGGGTAATCCCATTTATTCATTACGGCAGGTTAGTGTTGGCGACTGGTGGAATGCGGCATGCAGGAAATTCGAGTCACTATCTGGTGGTTTTTTATTCGATAGCGGATAGAGGAAGGAAAACCGAGGTTTTTTTAAACAAGTGAGCGGAGTTGCTTTGGGTCTCCAGCGGTTAAAAAGAGGTCCCAGGCGGGCTGGCTTGCTCAAAATACTATATATTCATGAAAGTCAGGATGGGTGAGACGCAAGTGGCGTTTCAAAACGTCCCGCGCGCTGCGTTACATAGCATGGTGCCGGTATTGCCCTTGAGTTGAACCGGCTGTAGGCATCCGGGCTCTGATGTAGCTTTCACATTCCAGCGACTTTTTAGTCACATTGGCGTTGCTAACCTCCCAGCGTTTCACCAAATAAATACGGCAGATCGTTGGAGGGATAGCAAGATGAGCGGGCAATTGAAACAGGGATCGCGGTTGACACTATCGGCGCTCCTGATTGGGTTTCCACTTTTTACCCACGCAGCAGAGGCGCCCGGTGCGCTGACTTTCGTAGTCAGAGATCAGAATACTGACCGGCCACTCTCAGCCGTGCAGGTCACGCTCGAGGAGCGGGAAACCAATTCCACGCGATCTGTAGAAACCGACGCACAGGGTCGCATTGTCGTTGAACAGCTCGACCCCGGCCTCTACTCGGTGAGGGTGGCCAAAGACGGGTTCAATGCGTTGTATGAGCCAAGTGTACGCGTGGTTACGCGCAAAAATATCAAGCTTGAATTCGAGCTTGGAGCACAGGCAATAGAAGAAGTGGCGGTTCTCGGACAGCAAGCTGAACCATTATCAGTTAACAGTGCCTATCTCGATAGAGAAGCGTTGCGAAGTGCTGTTGGCGGCGGCGCAGATCCGCTTCTCTCGCTGGATGGTCTACCTGGCCTGGCATCCGCCAGTGAATTCGCGAGCTTTAGCGTACGCGGTCGTGGCCCGAGGGATAATTTGTTGTTCGTTGATGATTTTCCCTTTGATAAAGCGATACACTTTGATGCGACGCTGGGTGAAGAAGAAGATGTCGGTGGTGGCGGCCGTTTCTCGATTTTTGCACCGAACGTGATCAGCGGTGCAGAATTTTCACCGGGTGGGTGGAGCGCGGCTTATGGCGGCCGGGCGGCATCGCTACTCAAGCTGGAAGTCGCCGATGGCAATCCAAGCCCGTCAGCGAGTCTGCGCCTCGACCTTGCGGGCTATGAAGTGGGTTACGATGGCCCTATCGGTATCACTGAAGACTCGACTTTGCTCGTTTCTGCTCG
Organism: Microbulbifer taiwanensis; assembly: GCF_014904815.1. Classification (GTDB taxonomy): domain Bacteria; phylum Pseudomonadota; class Gammaproteobacteria; order Pseudomonadales; family Cellvibrionaceae; genus Microbulbifer; species Microbulbifer taiwanensis. The sequence continues at coordinate 32,283 of NZ_JACZFR010000031.1, read as the reverse complement.
TCGACTGGACTTCGGCTCATTTTTTGAAACGATCGAAGAGCTCGACATTGGAGCGCCTGTCTTGCGAGACGTCATCGTAAAGTCGGTCATACCGGTGAACCAGAACCACACCTTCGAAATCCTGCTGATGGATACCCACGAAGACTATACCCGCGGTGTGACGCATGTTTTTGCGTCACCCAATTTCGAAGATGCTGCACTTCAATATTCTGAACAGGATAGTGATTTGTACGGTCTGACATTGCGATCATTGATCGGTGAAGAAGCTGTATTGACCAACAAGGTATACTACCGCACAAGCGACAAGATCAGTTCAGAGGGTGAATCATTTCCTGATCTGGTACCTGCGGGATCGCCCGCGTCCAGCTTTCCGGTGCGGGAAGACATTATTACCATCGGTGAAGATGAGACAGAGATCGGCTGGAGAAGCGACTTCGAGACTGTGAATCAATGGGGCGTGTTCAGTGCCGGTGTTCGAGTAACGCAAATTGAACTGGACTACAACACCGACTTGGATGGTGATTGGGTCCGGTTTGTCTACGACGACGATGATTTTAGACCGGACCCCGATCAGCATTATATTGTGCTGACGCCCGAGAGCATCAACTCTTCACTGATTCAGAAGGAAACGAGCTACGCAGGTTATGTAGAGCAGCTCTTTGAGCTCGGCGATTGGGATTTTCGCACAGGCGTGCGCTTCGAACGGGACGGCTTTGCAGACGAAAGCTTCGCGTCGCCCAGGTTCAGCGTCAATTGGCGGCCGGGTAAGACAATCAGGTATTTTGCGACTGCAGGTCTCTTTCATCAGTCGCCACGGTTTTTAGAACTTGCCGCTAACGAGTTGAATGACCTTGGGACCGAAGAGATCACGCACGTTAGTTTCGGTTTCGAGTATTTCCCGAACAACAGCTGGTCGGTGTTGACTGAAGCCTATTATCAAAATCTGGACAGCCTGGTGGTAGACCTTGACCGGGCAAGCCGCACCTTTGCAAACGTTGGTGACGGCTCATCGTACGGCGTCGATGTCGTGGCCAACGGTACGATTCGCAAGGGCATTTACGCTACCGCAACCTACTCGTATAACGATGCCACGGTCGACCGGAAAGACGGTCGCGGTGCCGTTGCCGCCGAATTCAGCCGCGAGCATGTCGCGACCCTCGGTCTGACCTGGGAAGTCAGCAACCGCTGGAAGGTCGCCGGGCGCTATAAATACCTTTCCGGCAGGCCAGACGATGTGTTTATTATTCACTCAGACGTATTGGAAGCCGGACAACCCTTACGCTACTCGAAAGAGATCACTGAGCGTAATGTCGGTCGCAATAGCGGTTTCGGCTCGTTGAATGTTCGCGTGGACTATCGACGCGCATTTGGCCCCATCGATGTAACAGCCTTTCTCGATGTCATCAATGTAACGGCAGCGTCGTCGAGCGACGACACCGAGTTTGACTACCGTCGAGGTGTTGAAGTGGAAGATGAGAGCGAAGCCGAGCCGCTTATTGGGCTGCGGCTGGACTATGCCTGGTAGATCGTGCCCGGTAAATCGTGCCTGGTAAGGGGGAGCAGCAGATGGTACATGCGCTAGGTGCGGCGCCGATCAGAGTGTTGATTGTCGAGGACAACCGCGACATTTGCGAGAATATTGCCGCGTATCTTGAAAAGCATAGCTATGTAATGGATTTTGCCTATGACGGTGTAAGCGCTATGCACCTGGCGTTGACGAACCGGTTCGATGTGATTGTTCTCGACCTCATGCTTCCAAGGATGGATGGCCTGAGCTTCTGCCAGAAGCTGCGAGCTGATGCCGGAGTAGAAACGCCGGTGCTTATGCTGACCGCGAGAGACACGCTGGACGATAAACTCAAGGGGTTCGAGGCGGGCGCTGATGACTATCTGGTCAAGCCATTCGCATTGCAAGAGCTGCATGCGCGGCTGCAGGCGCTGTACAAACGTCGGCATGGAAAAGCCGAAAACCTGCTAACGGTAGGTGATCTGACGATGAACCGGTCCACACTGCAAGTGCATCGCGCGGGGCGGCGCATCGATCTCACCCCTGCGGGCATGAGGCTACTTCAACGATTGCTGGAGGCGGCGCCGTCTGTGGTGGTTCGCGATGATCTCGAAACTTTGTTGTGGGCTGACGAACGCCCCGATGGTGATGCGCTTCGCTCGCACATGTACAAGCTGCGGCAGGCGATCGATCGGCCGTTTGATAGACCACTGATTCATACGGTGCATCGCATCGGGTACCGAATTGCAGAGGAACCTCAGTAATGTACCGGTACAGTTTACGCAAGCGTGTCGCCATCGCATTTGCGGTGTGTGTTGCTGTGCTCAGCCTGGCCTGGGGATTCGCTTTCTTCGCAGCGCTCAAGTTGAGCGAAGACCGGGCGCTGGCGCGTCAGCTGCAGCGTGCCGCCGAAAGCTATCCCTCTTTGACGATGAATATTCGCGGATACGATGAGGTTGGAAGCTTGCCGGAATCACTCAGGGAGTGGGCGCAGACAAGCCCCGATGAGGGGGTGTATGAATTCGAGGCGGAAGAATTACATGTCGCGGTAGTGCCTATCGACAGTGAACAGCGACACGCATTTGTGGTTTTCGACGTTGCCGGGATTGAGGCTGCGTCGTCAGAGGATTGGTGGTGGCTGCTCGTGATCACCGGAGTCGTGGGTACGCTCGGTGTTCTTGGTTTCGGGTTGGGCGTTCTCGTGATGCGTAGGGCTGTCGCCCCTGTCGTGCAACTCGCCAAAGTGGTCGCGGACATAGACCCGGAAAAACTATCGGCCGAAGATCATAAACGCATAGCGTCCAGCCGGTTCGGCGATGATGAGGTTGGCGTACTCGCCAGGACCATTGAGAAGACGCTTGAGCGTATCAGCGCATTTGTTGAGAGGGAGAGATACTTTACCGGTTCAGCCAGTCATGAGCTGCGGACGCCGATCACGGTGATAATGGGCGCGCTTGAGCTGCTGGAACAAAGCGATCTGTCAAAGACCGATGCGAAGGTGGTGGATCGAGTGAGGCGTGCAACGTTCGAAATGAAAGCCACGATTGATATGTTCCTGTGCCTTGCTCGCGAAACCGACGATGGGTTGTATGACGAGCAGTTTTCAGTGATGCCGCTGGTAAGCCAGGCGATAGATCAGCAGCGCCACCTGTTGAGCGGCAAGTCCGTCGATGTTGAAATCGACTTGATCGATGTTGAGATTGATGACCGATCAAGACCTATGGCCAACGGGCATTCACAGGCTTTTTCCATCGCGGTCAATAATCTGGTGCGAAATGCATTCGAACACACGCTTGACGGGCAGGGGCCGATCACGATTCACATCAAGGAGCACGCGCTATTCGTCACCAATCAAGTGAGTAGTGACGCTGATGAGGGGCACTCACTGACCGAGGTATCGTCGTCTAACGGCTATGGTCTGGGTCTGGGTATCGTTCAGCGGCTGTGTGAGCGCAATGGCTGGTTGTTTTCATTGCACGCTGATGAGGCGCGTGTAGCCGCTCGTCTTTCGTGGTGACTAATAAATGGGGCAGATCGACTTTATGGCGTTAATCTGCTTGAGAGTATGTAGTGCTAGAATGTTGATCTGCCCCTAATTGTTCAATACTTGCTCGCTGACACAGTGACAGGCGCCACCAGAGGCGTTATTTCGTCTCGGCATCAGCTGGCGTTTCAGTTACCGCCGGCCAAACCAGACCCGCCCGTATACCCACCAGCAGGATGAAATACGACATTTCCAGGGCTAGGAAGGTACCAATAGGGTGGCCTGGCACACCTCGTATCAGCAGGTAGACCAGGTAGGCCATGGTAAGCAGATTGCCCGCCAGGGCGACGGTGAGCGCGAAGCCACGCGCTTGCCATAGAGGCTTACTGAGCAGGATGTTCAACACGGCGGTGCCGGCGAGCATGGCCCCGGGCAGCATCAGCAGCAGGCGACGCAGCATGGCAGTATCCTCGCCCATCATCTGCACCCAAACAGCGGCAAAATGGCCGTAGGCGCCCAGGGTCAGGAAAACGCTCAGGAATACAGCAGCGACAGCGGCAAGGTTGTACAGCGCATTGCGCGGCAAACCTGATGTTGGGCTGGAAAGTCTTGCGTTAGAAACCAACATCGCGCTCCCCGACGGTGGCCAGGCCGCATTCGTAGGCGAAGACGACGGCCTGGGCCCGATCGCGCAATCCCAGCTTGGATAGCACACTGGACACGTGGGTTTTGACGGTGGCCGCGCCAATAAACAGGGCTGCGGCGATCTCGGCATTGCTCTTGCCAGCGGCAATCGCTGCCAGCACCTCGCGCTCCCGTGTGGTCAAGCGCTGCAAGCGCTCGGCCAGGTTGCGTCCCGCTCCCAACTTTTGCGCAAACTGGCTGATCAGGCGCCGGGTGATACCGGGTGCGAGCATGGCACCGCCATCCGCAACCGTGCGCACCGCCTGCACCAGTGCCTCGGGCGGAATATCCTTGAGCACGAAAGCACTGGCCCCCGCCTGCAACGCACGAAACACGTATTCGTCGGGATCGAAGGTGGTCAGGATGATGACCCGGCAGGCTGCGTCGCCGGCTTCCAAGATGTGCACTGTGGCTTCCAGCCCGTCCATCTCCGGCATGCGGATGTCCATCAGGATGATGTCCGGTTGCTGCTCGCGTGCTGCCTCAATGGCCTCGACGCCGGTGCCGGCCTCAGCCACCACCTCAATATCGGGCTCGTTGTCCAGCACCAGGGCAAAACCGCGCCGCACCAGCGCCTGATCATCCACCACCATGACTCGTATCATCAGCTTCCCTCATCCGCAGTGGGCAATTGTGCAGTCACCTCAAAGCCACCGCCATCGACCACACCGGCGCGCAGGCGGCCGCCGAGCAGTTCCACGCGTTCGCGCATACCGGCGATGCCGTGTCCGCCGCTGTGTTGTTCACCCATAGGCTGCGCAGCGGCGCCGTGCCCGTCATCGTGAACACAGATAGCCAGTTGACCCGGCTCCAGGTGCACGTTCACGATCACGCTGGCCTCGGCACCGACATGTTTGATGACGTTGGTCAATGACTCCTGGATGATGCGATAGGCGGCGAGGGCGACTCTGGCGGGCACAGCCGCGAAGTCGCCGTGGGTTTCATAGTCCACCCTGGCCAGCACCTGTCGGACCTTCTCGATCAGGGCCGGGAGATCGTTCAAATCTGGCTGTGGGGTGAGTTTCGCCTCGTCGCTGGCCGGGCGCAGAACGCCGAGCAGATGCCGCATCTCCGACAGGGCGTGGCGACCCGCCGCCTCCACCGCAGCCATGGCCTCACCGGCCGCCACTGGGTTGTTGCGGCAGATGGTTCTGGCGGCGCCGGCCTGAACCGTCATCAGGCTGACCTGGTGCGCCACCACATCGTGCATCTCGCGCGCGATTCGGGTGCGCTCGGCCGCCACAGCGCGCTCGGACTCGGCATTGCGTTCGCGCTCCAGATACTCGGCTCTCTCTTCCAGCAACCGCAGGTATTCGCCGCGAAAGCGCAGTCGGCGGCCGATGTGCCACAGGACCCACGCCAGTACGACCGCCACGGTGCCTGAGGCCGTGGGCTGAATCAGGACCCTCATATCAAGCGCCACGTAAACCAGCGTCGCAAAAACCGCGATCAAACTGATGCGGGCATTGGGCTCGTAGCGGCCAAGGCTGTAGAGCGAAAAGGCCAGGGCAACGATGCCATTGGCCGGCAACCCAAGTTCCAGAATCAGGCTGGCTCCCAGAATCACGGTATGCACCTGCCAGGGGTGGGTGCGGCGCCATAACAGGGCGAAGCAGCCGACGAAGGCGCACTGAAAGGCGGCGATATCCCACAGGCTCTGTAAGGCCAGGACATCGTGAGCCTGTTGGCGGGACCACATCAGCAGCGTCAGCAAAAAGGCGAGCAGGGCGATGAGCAGGTCGGTCAGCTGCGGCCAGCGCTCGAATGGTCCGCGCAGTGGCTGCCAGACCGGAAGCTTGGGTAATTCTGTGTCGGCATCGGGCGGGTTTGATGCCTGCGTCTTGGGGGGCGGCGACTTCATTCCCGCATGCTAAACCAGGCGCGGCCAGCTGTCATGAGCCTTGCGGGGGAGCTGGCAACAGGGCTATCTCCACCTTTTGGGGGAGATCGGATTCCTGCCTGTGGCGGATGTGCAGAGACCTACAAAAGCTGACCATGCTCGCCGGGCATATTCAGCCGAGCCCGAGAGGACCATGCCGTGGAAACCAGGGTGAGCCAACACCCTGTGAGTTACATGAGCCGCGTGAGTCCCGCTACACAGACACCAGGAGAAACACTATGAACGACGCTGTACTGAGTCCAACACTGCTCCGCCCGTTCGATGCGCGGCGGGCCGTCAACCTGTCGGTAAAAACCTGGTTTTGCCTCGCTGCGGCGGGCCACTGGATCTTCCTTGCCTACATTCTCGCCGTCTTCTACCCGCCCATCGCACAGTCGGGACTTCACGGCCTGCAGGGCCTGCACCTGCCGGCGGGCTTTCGCGAGGGCGATACGCTGGGCAACCTGGCCGCGGCGGCGCACGTTCTGCTGGCCGCGATCGTGATCGGTGGTGGTCCCTTGCAGCTGATTCCTGCCGTACGCCGGCATGCGCCCAAGTTCCACCGCTGGCTGGGCCGCAGCTACCTTGTGGCCGCCGTCATCAGCAGCGTCGGTGGGTTGTACATGACCTGGACTCGTCACAGCATTGGCGATCTGGTGTCGCAGATCAGTATCTCGATCGATGGGATATTGATTCTGGTGTTTGCGTTCCTGGCGCTGCGCAATGCCATGGCCGGCCGCTTTGCCGAGCACCGGCGCTGGGCCCTGCGCCTGTTCTTGGCCGCCAGTGCGGTGTGGTTCTTTCGTGTGGTCCTGATGGGCTGGGTGATGCTCACCGGTGGGTGGGGTATCGATTGGGAATCCTTCACCGGGCCCTTCCTGTACGCCCTGGGTTTTGGTCAGTACCTGGTCCCGCTGGCCATGCTGCAATGGTATTTCCATTGTCAGAAGCACGAAGCCGGGCAGGGCGCACGGCTCGCCTTTGTCGGCACCCTGGTGCCGCTGACCGTCTTTATGGCCGTTGGTATCTTTGCCGCGACCATGGGCATGTGGTTGCCGCGGATGTGAGTCATCCACTCACACTGTCGCGAAACCGTTCGCGAGTTCCCGCCCGGAGTATTGGAAGTCCAGATCCGGGGATCTCGACTTCTGTTCTTGTCATCCCCAGCAGCCGCTCTTCATGCGGCAGGCGGCAATCCCCACCGGCAACCGGTGGGTGAACTGGATGTGCCCGGCGTAAGAGCGCTAGAAGCCTGAACACTGCCTTGAGTCACTGCTTGTGAATTACTGGACCGCTTGCGGCCCTTTTCGTGTATTTCATTTTAGTTTCTAGAGGTTATTCCGGTCTTTCGAATTTCTTGTGGAGGAATGGCGCCGCAACCTTCATATGATATTGACAGCGCTATCATTGGAAGCCTATGTTTGGACCGGTTAGTCACAATCTGATGCTTACGTTCTCAAAAGGAACTTCAGTTGAATGCCCGCGACAATGCTTGAATCGACCAGGATTCAGTTGGGCATGGCTGATATGAAAAGGAAATTCGGAGAATACTCGTGACCGGTGATAATCATAAAAATCTATTGCGCCTCCCCAAATTGGAGGCTTTCTTTCTGGCCCCGCTGCCCGGCAAACCATATCTGAATTTTATTCCATTCCTTGAGACTGGGTGAGTTTCCAGTATCTGTGTACGGCTTAAAAATTGCTCCAAAGGCGATATTTAGCATTCTGTTTTAACCGCCATCTGGATATTTAGGCGGATTGAAACTCCCTGGCTTCAGATTATCGAGTTTGGCTGAATTGCTTATCGATGAGCTTATTCTAAGCGCTTTACATCATCTTGATGATTGCATTCTTTTCGGAACTCAGGTCTTTTCGGAACACTTTAATGCGCAGGTTGTGCGAGAACTTTTCAATGAAATAAATTAGAAAAATTTTTGATTAACAGAAGGTCTGTTCCTTGTCGCTTTGGCGAAGTGTAGGTGCAGGCTGTTACGGTTATTCAGGTATTTTCCAAGCCATATAGTGATTGTCGGCCGTGACTGTGCGGGCGAGCGGGGGAGCTTTGTGCCCGGAAAATGCTGTGACGAGATCCCCTTCCTGCAAAAGTTTGTGGGGTGGTGATGTGGTAGTTGTAAGTCTAGTTAGCGGTAGAAGTCCTGTAGTAGGCCGTTTCAGATAAATAAAAATAGATGGAGAGTGAAACATGAAGTGTTTTAAAAATATAACAAGGTCGATTTTGTTGGTGGGGGCTATCCCCCTCTCTGCCAGCGTATTCGCGGCGGAAATATTTTCTGCCGAGCCGGGCAATGCGATACCGGAACAGTATATTGTGGTGCTAAAAGATGAAGCTCGATTGAGCACCATGAGCACTGCACAGTTTGTCTCGTTCGAGACGGGCCGGCTTGCGTCGAATGTGGGTGCACCGGTATTGCATCGTTACGACCAAGCCATACTCGGTTTTTCCGTAAAAGCTACAGCCACCCAGATCCAGCAGCTGGCAAAAGAAAACTCGGTGGCGTATATCGAGCAGGATCAGGTGATGTATACCTCGACTACGCAGTCTCCAGCGACCTGGGGTTTGGATCGCATTGATCAGCGCGAGGGATCGCTCGACAATGCCTATAGCTACGACGTTACTGGGAATAGTGTTCACGCCTACATCATAGATACGGGTATTCTCAGTTCGCACACGGAGTTTTCCGGGCGCATGGGTAATGGTTTCTCGGGAATCAATGACGGTCGGGGAACGGAAGACTGCAACGGTCACGGAACTCATGTGGCCGGTACGGTAGGTGGCACCACCTGGGGCGTAGCCAAGGATGTCATTCTACATCCGGTTCGGGTGTTTGGCTGCTCTGGTGAAACCAGCAGCTCGATCATTATTGACGCGGTAAATTGGGTGGCCGGAAATCATACTAAGCCCGCCGTGGCCAATATGAGCCTGGGGGGCGGTATTTCCACGGCTCTGGATTCTGCTGTGCGTGGCGCTGTTAACCAGGGTGTCACAGTGGTAGTTGCGGCGGGTAACGATAATGCCAACGCCTGTAATTACTCTCCTGCCCGTGAAAGTAGCGCGATTACAGTTGCTTCCTCGGCTTCGGGTGACACGCGCTCGAGTTTCTCCAACTGGGGATCCTGCGTAGATATATTTGGCCCAGGTTCCAGTATTACCTCTGCCTGGTGGACTGGCAGTAACGCCACCAACACCATTAGCGGTACTTCAATGGCCTCGCCTCATGGTGCGGGCGTTGCGGCATTGCTGCTTGAGGAAAGCCCGGGAGCGTCACCGGCTACCATTGCCAGCAGCATGATCGGAATGTCTACGACTGGTAAGATCAGCGGCGCCAATGGATCGCCAAATCGTCTGTTGTTTACCGATCCTGGCAACGGTGGAGGCAGCTCCTCCAGCAGTGGTGGTTCTTCCAGCAGCAGTTCCGGTGGCTCCTCTGGCGGTGGCTCCTGCAGTGCGCCGCAGTATGTAGCTGGTACCAGCTATAGCGCCGGGCAGGAAGTGCAGAATGTGGGTAACGAATACCGATGTGATGTTGCCGGTTGGTGCTCATCGACGGCAGCTTGGGCCTATGAGCCCGGCAACGGCCAATACTGGGAAACCGCATGGACGCACGTTCGCAGCTGTGACGGGGGCAGTTCCTCTGGAAGCAGCTCCGGCGGTTCCAGCAGCTCCGGGGGTTCCAGTAGCTCGTCAGGCGGTTCTTCCAGTAGTAGTTCTGGCGGTGGCTCCTGTCCGAGTCTTCCAATTTGGGATGCCGGCAGCGTATATACGGGCGGAGACGAGGTTCAGCATAACGGTATACGTTACGAGGCCAATTGGTGGACCCAGGGCGATGACCCGGCTACCAATAACGGCGGGCCGGGAACTGGTCAACCTTGGACCTCGCTCGGCGCCTGCAACTAACACTGGCGATCGCATGGTTGGCGCCAATATATGAAGCTTGCTGGAGTCAACCTAATGTGAATGGGCCCCGCAAATGTGGGGCCCTTTTGATTGCGGCGATACTCTCTCCCCGGTGTGTTTCGAATCGCCAGATTTGGCGCTTGGTCTGGGTCTGCTGCGGAGGCTCGATTGGCTGCGTGGCAGGCGCGTTCTCCCGGAAATCGCAGTGACCTGATATCTGGTCTTACGAGGAGCCCCGCAATGTTTCGAGCCGGGTGCTAGAATACCCGCCAACCTCGCTCATAACCGGAGAACAAGCGAAATGAACACGGCCCTCGCACCCTATCCAATCGGCACGCCCGGCATTCCCTGGGGCGAGGCGGAGCGCGCCGAGTGGTTGTCACGACAGACCCGTCAGCGCAGCTACGAGGCAGAGGTGCTGGGCGCAATCGAGCACCTGCGCCCGCGGTTCGACGTGGAAGAATACGGTCGCCTGGAATACGGCCCTGAACGCTTTCCGCTGTTGGCGATCCGCAGCCGCGACTGGCGCGACGAGCTGCCGGTGGTGTTGGTGACGGGCGGTGTGCACGGCTATGAAACCAGCGGTGTACACGGTGCGCTGCAGTTCGTCGATCAGCATGCAGCGGATTACGCCGGCCGCGCCAACCTGCTGGTGGCGCCCTGCGTCAGCCCCTGGGGCTACGAGCGCATCCACCGCTGGAACCCGCACGCGATCGACCCGAACCGCTCCTTCCGCGATGACAGCCCGGCTGAGGAGTCGGCGGCGCTGATGCGACTGGTGGCACCCATCCGCGATCGTGTGCTGATGCATATCGACCTGCACGAGACCACCGATACCGACGAGACCGAGTTCCGCCCCGCGCTGGCCGCCCGCGATGGCAAGCCGTTCGCGCCGGGTGGGATTCCCGACGGCTTCTACCTGGTCGACGACAGCGAGAGCCCGCAGCCGGAGTTCCAGCAGGCAGTGATCGCGGCGGTGGAACAGGTCACCCATATCGCCCCCGCTGATGACAAGGGCGAGATCATCGGTTCGCCGGTGGTCGCGCGGGGCGTGATTGAGTATCCGCTCAATCAGCTCGCGCTTTGTGCGGGCATCACCAATGCCACCTACAAGACCACCACCGAGGTCTACCCCGACAGTCCCCGCGCGACGTCCGAGCAGTGCAATACCGCGCAGGCCGCGGCGGTGTGTGCGGCTATCGACTATGCGCTGGCGCACCGGTAAGAGCGGCAGCTATCTTGAAAACTCCGCAGGCGCGAGAGGGCTGATTACCAGGAACTATGAAAGTACCCAAGAGATTACAACCGCTGGTCGACGACGGCATGATCGACGAGGTCGTCGCGCAGCTGATGAGCGGTAAGGAAGCGCAGGTGTATGTGGTGCGCTGCGGCGACGACTTGCGCTGTGCCAAGGTCTTCAAGGAGGCCAGGCAGCGCAGCTTCAAGCAGGCGGTGCAGTATCAGGAAGGCCGCAAGATGCGCAACAGCCGCCGCGCCCGGGCCATGTCGAAGAAGACCCGCTACGGCCAGAAAGAGCAGGAACAGGCCTGGCTGAGTGCCGAGGTCGATGCCCTGTATCGGCTGGCGTCGGCCGGTGTGCGCGTGCCCCAGCCACACGGCTTCGTCGATGGTGTGCTGCTGATGGAGCTGGTGGCCGACGACGAGGGCTACGCCGCACCGCGCCTGGATGACGTCACCCTGAGCACCGAGCAGGCCCGTGATTACCACGGCCAGGTGATGGCCGACGTGGTGCGCATGCTGTGCGCCGGTCTGGTACATGGCGACCTTTCCGAGTTTAACGTGCTGCTGGACCGCCAGGGCCCGGTGATCATCGATCTGCCCCAGGCGGTGGATGCAGCCGGCAACAACAACGCCGCCGTGATGCTGGAGCGCGATGTCAACAATATGCGTGCCTATTTCGGCCGCTTCGCCCCGGAACTATTGACGACCGATTACGGCAAGGAGATCTGGGCGCTGTATGAGGCGGGGGAGCTGCACCCGGACAGTGCCCTTACCGGGCATTTCGAGCACGACACGTCCAGTGTCGACGTCGGGGACCTGATGGCCGTCATCGATGACGTTCGCGAAGAGCAGGCCGAGCGCCTGGCGCCGGCCTGGGATGGATAAACGGCCGCAGAGATATCCCCCGCGCAACATTTACAACAAGGCAGGAATTCCATGACTACCCTGGGCACCCCGTTTTCTTCAACCGCCACCCGCGTCCTGCTCTGTGGCGCCGGCGAGTTGGGCAAGGAAGTGGTGATCGAGCTGCAGCGCCTCGGCTGCGAAGTCATTGCGGTGGACCGCTATGCCAATGCCCCGGCGATGCAGGTGGCCGACCGCAGCCATGTGATCAATATGCTCGACGGCGATGCCCTGCGTGGAGTGATCGAACAGGAACAGCCGCACCTGGTGGTGCCGGAGATCGAGGCCATCGCCACCGACACCCTGGCCGAGCTGGAAGGGGAGGGGGTGAATATTGTCCCCACCGCGAGGGCGACCCAGCTGACCATGAACCGCGAGGGCATCCGTCGCCTGGTCGCGGAAACCCTGGGCCTCCCCACCTCGAGCTACCGTTTTGCCGCCGGCGAGGCGGAATTCAAAGCCGCTATCGAAGAGATCGGTATACCCTGCCTGGTGAAACCAATCATGAGTTCCTCGGGCAAGGGCCAGAGCCTGGTGCGCGATGCCTCACAGATTGACAAGGCCTGGGCCTACGCCCAGGAGGGCGGCCGCGCCGGCAAGGGCAAGGTGATTGTCGAGGGCTTTGTCGACTTCGATTACGAAATCACCCTGCTCACCGTCCGTCACAACGAGTGCCACAACGACGGCAGTGGCAATATCGTCACCAGTTTCTGTGCGCCCATCGGTCACCGCCAGGCCGATGGCGATTACCAGGAGTCGTGGCAGCCGCAGGCCATGTCGGCAGCGGCGCTGAGCCGCGCCCAGGAGATTGCCAAAGCGGTGACCGACAACCTCGGCGGCCGCGGATTATTCGGTGTGGAGCTGTTTGTCAAAGGCGACGACGTGATCTTCAGCGAAGTCTCACCGCGCCCGCACGATACCGGCCTGGTGACACTGATCTCCCAGGACCTGTCCGAGTTCGCGCTGCACGCCCGCGCCATTCTCGGCCTGCCCATTCCCAATATCCAGTTACACCGCGCCTCGGCCTCGTCGGTGCTGTTGGTGGAGGGCAATTCCACCCAGATGCAATTCGGCAACCTGAGCGCCGCACTCTCCCGCCCCGATACCCAGCTGCGCCTGTTCGGCAAACCGGAAGTCGCCGGCAAGCGCCGCTTGGGTGTTGCCCTGGCACGGGCCGATGATGTCGAAACAGCGCGCGATATTGCCAATGCGGTGATTGCGGATATTGAGGTGGAGTTGTAGCGGTGGCCTAATTTCGCGGTATGGATAGGCCTCAGCCCTCGAGCATTAAAAACCCAGGGCCTTGTGGGATGCCTGCTCGGGCTCATAGACCTCGCCCGGCGTTGTGGCCTCGGTGGGCCAATTGAGGGGAGCGAAAGTCTCCGTCAACCGCATATCGGGACACTGGGCTTTAATTCTGTCGTAACTGGCCTGCGCCTCGGGTCCGAGTTCCAGGCTTATGCTGTTGAAAATAGCTTCCTGCAGATCCCGCACCGGGCTGGCGTCATAGGTGGGCTTGCCCTTGTTATCCCGGGCGTAGAGGTCTCGCTTGAACCGGACCCTGACAAAATGCCGGTCACTGATGGGGAAGAAAAATAGGCGTTCAGGGTTGCCCTCCAGGGTCTTGCCATCCATTCCCGTGTCGTAGATCTTGCAGCTGGCGCCGAACACCGGCAGGTGATAGTGGAGCCTCCAGTCGAAGGGCCCCGCGTGTCGGGGACGGGGATCGTTTTTCGTGGAGCCCCAGCGTTGGTGCCCATAACGGTCGTTCAGATACTCGGTGAGCACCGATTCAAAAGCGCGGGGGTGAAAGAAGGACGTATTGGGATACTCGGATCCCTTCCGCCGTCCCACTACGCTCATTCCAAAGCCTAGTTCCGCCTTGCAGCCGCTCATCCAGGGGCCCCAGAAGGCGTAATAACGGTACAAGACTCTCCAATAACCCCAATGGTCGTTGGCCATGGCCATTTCAGAATAGGAGCCCATGGGCCGGTCCGCGGGATCTTTGCCAAACGGGAGGTCGAACTGTTTGACTGTGGAATGCGTAGGACAGTGGCGCGGAACTTTGAGACGCAACCTGCTGCCCGCAAGGGGCATGGTTTTCCAGGGCGCCCACTTGAAGCTGGGCCCCTTGGGGATGCAGTGGTTATCGCGCTGGAACCATTCCAGATGCGAGTACTTGATTGGATTCCACATAGGGGACCTCAGCGCTTGAGTTCTTTGTCGCGGACTTTTGACACCAGACTTTTCCCAATATTGTGCCAGACTCCGACGAATCCCACCGCCCCAGCAATAGCGCTCATGGAGGCAATGACGGGTACGGATGCGCCCATTAGGCCGCCAGCAAATGCGACCGCGCCCACCGGGGCAGCCACTTTGCCGGCACCGGAAACCCAGGCGTCCGCATGGCGCTCTCTATCGTAGGCGTCGTGTTCATCTGCGAAGCGTGCGCCGGCCGCCCGCCACTGACTGAATGCGCCCCGCGGGCTCAGGCCTGTATCCGCAAAGTCTTCGTTGAGCGTCATTTCCAGCCGGTGGGCCAGGCGCACCGCCTGGCCGGGCGAGCTAGTGGCCTTGGCCAGATAAGCGGTATGGCCTTTAAGGGTAACACCCTGGTCCACCAGAATCTTCATAGCCTGGGTCAGCACCAGCGAACCACCACTGTCCGCCAACCAGATGACATCTTTGATATCCCTGGCCTGGGCCATGGAGTAGGCCAGGTGCAGTGCCGAGCCTCGGCACTGGTCGTTGTTGAGGGCGTTATAGCGAATTAGGCTGCCTAACTTTTTGCCAGGAGTGAAATGCAGATCGCAGCCACCGTTGCGAACACTGGCGCCCGCCACGTCAGGAGCCTTAATCGCTCGTGGAATCACCGCCCGGGCTGCATGGTCAGCGCTTGAATAGCCTGCGTCGGATACGGTAACCATGCGCCCCGCCTTGGGCGCTACCCGGCCTCCTTGAACATACTTGGCAGTCCACCCTTCGTCGCCCTTAGGTGGGGCGACCCGGTAGAGCCCCATCCGGGTATTCTCCTGACTTGTCGCCTCAAAATAGCGTTCATCCAGATCCATATCCGTGATGCAATATTGATCATTGGTCCAGCGCTTGACCGTAGCCTTGATACCCGGAAGGAAGACAACGTAATAATCCGGCTTTCCGGGACGGACGTACACATTCTTCTTGTCCAGCATACCACTGGTCAGGGCATTGAGTTCCCTGAGCGCGATACGCGGCCAGTGATTGCCTCGATCGGCGGCATCCTTCAGGCGCTGATAGGTGGGCATCAGGTCGGTAGTGCAGCGAATGCGTTTTCCGGCGGCATGTCCGGCGACAACGGGGAGGTCTTGATTGAATTGCATGGCGGGTCCCAACTATTCCTTGTGGGGCGCTCCTTGCGGGGGCGCGTTACATATGCCGCGCATGGTAAAACTTGTTAACTGCTCCGGCAAGCTCCGCTCCTCTACACTTTTGTCGAGAAAAATCGAAAAAGAGAAGGGGGAGTCGGAAAGTCACAGAATATAGGGATAAAACGCACGGACGGAGTCGGGCCTTAGTTTTGATATGGCCTTTGTAGTTTCTCCGTGACATTGGATTTGGTTTTCGAGGCGGAGTGAAGGCTGAATTTTCGTACAGCTGTATGGGTGGCCAGTGATTGGGGCTGAATTGCTAAGAGTGCAACAGGTGTGGCGGAGGATTTTATTTGTTCGATGGGCGTAATTGATTCTGCTACCTTGATTCTGCAGTGACTCCCTGTGCGATAAACTAGCTGAAGTCCATCAGGCAGCTCCACCAAACCATGAATGATGCCTTGATACAGGCCCAGGATCTCAGCAGATCCTACCGCACCGGCCGCGAACAGATCAGCGTGCTACGCGGATTATCCCTCGATCTGCGTCGCGGCGAGGCAGTGGCAGTGATCGGCCCCTCGGGCTCGGGCAAGAGCACACTGCTGAACCTGCTCAATGGCCTGCTGGCCCCCGACAGCGGTCAGCTGCGGCTATTCGGCCGCGATCGGTCCCAGCTGAATGACGACGACTGGGCCGAATTGCGCCGCACCCGTATCGCCACACTCTTCCAGGACGGCAACCTGATCCCCACGCTTACGGTGGCCCGCAATATCGTCTTTCGCGCCGGGCTGGCCGGCCTGCAGGAGCACGACGGCGAGATACTGCTGGAGCGCCTGGGTATTGCCGACACGGCACACCGCTATCCCGATCAACTCTCCGGCGGCCAGCGGCAGCGGGCGGCGCTGGCCTGTGCCTTTGTGATGCGGCCGGAATTGATTCTCGCCGACGAGCCCACCGGCAGCCTCGACTATGCCACTGCCAAGCGTGTGGCACCGCTGTTCTTTGACGCCATCCGCGAGCGGGCGCTGGGCGCACTGATCGTCACCCACAACCCG
The DNA here is from genome assembly GCF_014904815.1 of Microbulbifer taiwanensis. Taxonomy (GTDB): domain Bacteria; phylum Pseudomonadota; class Gammaproteobacteria; order Pseudomonadales; family Cellvibrionaceae; genus Microbulbifer; species Microbulbifer taiwanensis. The sequence goes on along the minus strand of NZ_JACZFR010000031.1, from coordinate 15,766 downwards.
GAGCTGGCCCAGCGCTGCGACCAGGTTCTTGAACTGCGGGAAGGAGCCCTGCGCCCATGGGACTCGGCACTGTCTTCCTGAGCCATTACCGCCGCCATCCGGGACAGCTGGCCGGATTGCTGCTGATCCTGGTGTGTGCGGCCATGCTGTGGAGCGGGGTGCGCTCGCTGACGGCCGCGGCGGAGAATGCGGTTGCCGAATCCAGGGCGGCGCTGGAGCCGCTGCTGAGTGTGGTGCACGTCGATGGCCGTGCGTTGGAGGTGGAGGATTTCGTGCGGCTGCGCCGGGCGGGGCTCTGTGTGTCGCCGCGGCTGGAGGTGCGTTTCGCCGGGAGTGAGATACCCGCCGTTATCGGTATAGATCCATTCAGTGCCGATTGCCTGCGGCAGTATAGTCGGCAGCCAGAGGAGCGCGCGCCGGTCGCCAGCCAATTGCTCGCCGGGTTCGATCGCCCAACCCTGCTCGGCAGCGCCACAGACCTGGCGCGCTGGCGGCAGTTGTCGCTGCCGGGCGGCGGGGACTATCAGTTCGAAGAATTTGACGGCCTGCCGCGCGGACAGCTGCTCACCGACATTTCAGTAGCCGCCGAACTGGCGAGCGCCGGGCGCAGCAGACTCGAGATTCTGCTGCCGGCGGCGGAGGCGGAAAGGTTGCCGCTCCCTGAGGGCTACCGCGGCCAAGTTGAAGACTACGGTGTGGAACCGGAGCCGCTGGTGGAAGCCTTCCTGCTCAGCCTCGATGCACTGGGGGCTCTGGCGCTGCTGGTGGCGGCGCTACTGGTGCGCAGTGTCTACCGCTTTGCGCTGGAGCAGCGGCGTCGCAGCCTGGAGATACTGGTGCGGCTCGGTGTACGACCGGTGCAATTGCGCCTGGCGCTGGTCGTGGAAGTGCTGCTGGTTGCGCTGGTCGGCGGCACTCTGGGACTGTGGCTGGGCGAGCGGCTGGCATCGGCGATGGCGGACGGATTCCAGGGCACTCTGCAAGGGCTTTTCAGTGTCGATATCCTGGCCAGGGGCGCTCCCTCCGCGGAAACCTGGCTCGGTATGGTACTGATACTGGCGCTGGTGGTCGGCTGGGCCTGCGCCGATCTGCTGATGCTGCGGCGGGAGCGGGAGGGTAGGGAGCCGATGGTCCGCTGGCGCTGGTTGGGGGCGCTGCTGCTCGTCACTGTGTCATTGCTGGTGTTGTTGTTGACGGGCCGGCTGTGGCTGATATTCCTGGCCACCCTGGGATGCCTGATCGGCGCCGGCCTGCTGCTGCCCGAATTGCTGAACCGGCTGCTGGCGCGGGCCGAGCGCCACTGCCGGCAGCCGCTATTGGAGTGGTCCTGCTCCGAGATGCGGGCCCTGTGCCGGCTGTTGAGCCTGCCGCTGACGGCGCTGGCATTTGCCATCGCCACCGCCATCGGGGTGCAGGCGATGGTCACCGGCTTCGAATCCACCTTTGCCCGCTGGCTCGACCAGCGATTGCAGGGCGATCTCTATCTGGATCCCGGCCGGCCGCTGGATTCTGCTGAGTGGAGCGAACGGCTGCGGGGCCTGCCCGGGGTGACGACGGTGTTGCCAATGGTGCGTGGTCGAGCACTGCTGGACGGATTGCAGGTAGATGTTCTGGCGATCGATCCGGCCTCGCCGCTGCTGAGGGACTGGCCATTTCTTGACGCAGTACCTAACCACTGGGTGGCACTGCCGACGCGGGGCGTGCTGATCAACGAGCAGCTGGCCCGCCGGCAGTCCCTGGCCGTGGGCGATAGGATCCGTTTCCACTTTGGAGGGGCGAGCGTAACTCCAAATCGTCATTCCCGCGCAGGCGGGAATCCAGAATCCCCGCAGCCACTGGACCCCCGTCTGCGCGGGGGTGACGAGACACGAATTTCCAACGGCGCCCAAGAGTTACATACGCGCGAGGTGATCGGCATCTACGCCGACTACGGCCGGCCCGAGGGCGAGTTGATGCTGCCACTCGCGATTGTTCCGGACGCGCTGCCCGATCGCTATGCCACTTTTGTGTTGGGCGTGGAGGACATCGACAAGATCTCCTGGCGAGACTGGCGGTCGGAATACCCGTGGCTGGCCGGCAGTCGCCTTCGTGATCAGGCGGGGCTGAAGCGGGGGGCCAACACCGCCTTTGCCCGTACCTTCCAGATGACGCACATGCTGAACATCCTGACGCTGGCACTGGCGGGCACGGCCCTGGCGTTGATGGGGCTGGTGATTTTCCGTCTGCGGCAGGGGAGCTATACCCTGCTGTATGTGTACGGTGTGCGGCGAAAAAGCCTGCGCGGGAGATTGATTGCGCACAGCATGTTGGTTACGGGGCTGCTGGCGCTGCTGGCGACGCCGCTGGGGATTTTCCTCGGCTGGGTGCTGGTGGCTCGGGTCAATCCCGTCGCTTTTGGTTGGGCCCTGCCGCTGCATCTGTATCCGGGATTCTGGTTGCAGGTGTGGCTGGCGTGCCTGGTGATTGGCGCTTTTGTGGGTGCGCTGGTGGGCAATCCGGTGCGGCTGGAGACACTGAAGAATGAATAGGCCGGGCCGGATATTGCTGGGCACCGCTAGTAATAGCGGATCTGGTTTGTGCGGTAGGGTGCGCCGTGCGCACCGCTCAGGGCTGGTGCGGGTTTTAAACCTTTTGGTGCGCACGGCGCACCCTGCGAGCGCGATTTATATAGCTGCTCTGCTCATCGTCTTGGTGCTAACCGGTTGCGGAAGAGACGCCGAGCGCGAATCCTCTTTCCGTGCTCTGAGAGACCCGCCGCAGGGATTTCGCCAGGCAGTGCCGGGGATGACCATTAGTTTGCCAGAGGATTTGGGCCCGCACCCGCAGTACCGCCTCGAGTGGTGGTACCTGACCGCCAACCTGCGCAGTGCCGATGACAAGAAGTTCGGCGTGCAGTGGACACTGTTCCGCAACGGCCTGCGACCCGGCCCCTACGAAGAAAAAGAGCCGGGCTGGCGGCGCAATGAACTCTGGCTGGCCCACGCGGCACTGAGCCGCCCGGAAGATCACCGCTTTGCATCCCGCAGCGCCCGCGGCGGCACCGGCCAGGCCGGCGTAACCGCGCAGTCGTTCGAGGCCTGGATCGATAACTGGCAGCTCGACAGCCGCCCCCGCGGCGTCTGGAAGCTTTCTGTGGCGGCCGAGGATTTCAGCTACCGCCTGCAGATACAGCCAAGTCCGATACCAGTGCTGCATGGTGAGCACGGCTTCAGCGCCAAGTCCGCTTCTGGCGGCGGCTCCATGTATTTCAGTTTTCCGCTGCAGGCGATTGACGGAGAGGTAGTCATTGACGGTGAGCGTTTCACCGTGCGTGGGCAGGGCTGGTTTGATCGGGAGTGGAGCAGCCAGTATCTCATGGCGGACCAGCAGGGTTGGGACTGGATGGCACTGCATCTGGAAGACGGCCGTCACCTGATGCTGTTCCGGGTGCGCGGTGCGGAAGATTTCTATTCGGGCACCCTGGTTGCCACCGATGGGAGCGCGCGGTCACTGGGAGCCGACGAGTTCAGCCTGCAGCCAGTCGAGTACCGCGACAGCCGCCTCGGCGAGGTGCCGGTGGTCTGGCGATTGAAAGTGCCGTCAGCCGAATTGGATCTCGAGATTCGTTCCTGGCCGGGGGATTACTGGAATCCGGGTGCGCTGCGCTATTGGGAAGGGCCTGTCGCTGTCAGCGGGAGCCATACCGGCGAGGGATATCTGGAAATGACGGGGTACGGCGGCTGAGTTCGGTGGGAGCGGGCGGGAACAGCTGTTCGTGAAGTCCGTTCGCGTTATCTATTCTCTCTGGTATCCGCGGGCATCAGAACTTTCTACTGGAACTGTAGGAGCGGCGGGGCGGCCACCCGCCGTTGGCCGCGATCGGGCTGTGCCAACCGGAAAAATCTATCGCGGCCATGGGCCGCTCCTACAAATCCGTGCCGGAGCTTAGAAATGAGCGCCAATGTAGACCTGAATATCCGCCCGGACTACGACCAGGTGATCCAGGATATCGCCGATTACGTCCTCAATTACCACATAGACTTCGACGAGGCCTGGGATACGGCGCGCAACTGCCTGATGGACACTCTGGGTTGCGGCCTGCTGGCGTTGCGTTTTCCGGAGTGCACCAAGCATCTGGGGCCGATTGTCGAGGGCACGCTTGTGCCCAATGGTGCGCGGGTGCCGGGCACCCAGTTCCGCCTCGATCCGGTCAAGGCGGCCTGGGATATCGGCTGTATCCTGCGCTGGCTGGATTACAACGATACCTGGCTGGCGGCGGAGTGGGGACATCCGTCCGACAACCTTGGCGCTATCCTGGCGGTAGCGGATTACCTGTCGCAAAAGAATGTATCCAGGGGTAAAAAGCCACTGCTCATGCGCGAGGTGCTGGACGCAATGATCCGCGCCCACGAGATCCAGGGGGTGCTGGCGCTGGAGAACAGTTTCAATCGCGTCGGCCTGGATCATGTATTGCTGGTGCGCGTCGCCTCCACGGCGGTGGCGGCAAAGCTGAGGGGCGCCAACCGCAAGCAGGTGATGGCGGCCTTGTCCCACGCCTGGGTGGATGGCAGTGCGCTGCGCACCTATCGCCACGCCCCCAACGCCGGCTCGCGCAAATCCTGGGCCGCGGGGGATGCCACTTCCCGCGGTGTGCGCCTGGCGGATATTGCGATGCGCGGGGAGATGGGGATTCCCGCTGCGCTGACGGCGAAGCAGTGGGGTTTTTACGATGTGTGCTTCAGCAAGACCGTCGCCGACCAGAAAATCAAGGTGGGGGCGGAGCGGCAGTTTAAATTCCAGCGGCCTTTCGGCAGCTATGTGATGGAAAATATTCTGTTCAAAATCTCCTTCCCGGCCGAATTCCACAGCCAAACTGCTTGCGAGGCGGCAGTGTTGCTGCACCCGCAGGTAAAGAGTCGCATCGAAGAGATAGACCGAGTGGTGATTACCACCCATGAGTCGGCGATCCGCATTATTTCCAAGGAGGGGCCGCTGGCCAATGCGGCGGATCGGGATCACTGTCTGCAATATATGACGGCGGTGCCACTGTTGTTTGGCGACCTGGTGGCGGAGCACTATGAGGATGGTTTTCACACGGCGCATCCGGAGATAGATGAACTGCGCAGCAAAATGGAAGTGGTTGAGGACAAGCGTTATTCACGGGAGTATCTGGATCCAGACAAGCGTTCAATCGCCAACGCGGTGCAGGTGTTCTTTACCGATGGTTCTTCGACGGAAAAAGTCGAGGTGGAGTATCCGATAGGGCACCGGCGGCGCAGGAAGGAGGGGATTCCGTTGTTGAAGGAGAAGTTTCGGGGAAATCTGGCTACGCGTTTTCCGCCTGTGCGCTGTGAGGAGATCTTTGCATTGTGCAGGGATCGGCAGAAGCTGGAGCAGACGCCGGTGCACGAGTTTATGGATTTGTTTGTGATCTGACATTTATCGCGGCCGTGGGTGGATGGCCGCCACGCCGCCCCTATAGGAGCATTCAGTCGTCATTCCGGCGCAGGCCGGAATCCAGGTGCTCCCGAACTGGATACCGGCATTCGCCGGTATGACGAGCCAATGTAGGAACGGCGGGGCGGCCATCCGCCCCTATAGGAGCATTCAGTCGTCATTCCGGCGCAGGCCGGAATCCAGGTGCCCCCAAACTGGATACCGGCATTCGCCGGTATGACAAGCTAATGTAGGAACGGCGGGGCGGCCATCCGCCCCTATAGGAGCATTCAGTCGTCATTCCGGCGCAGGCCGGAATCCAGGTGCCCCGAACTGGATACCGGCATTCGCCGGTATGGCGAGCCAATGTAGGAATGGCGGGGTGGCCATCCGCCCCTACAGGAGCGTTCAGTCGTCATTCCGGCGCAGGCCGGAATCCAGGTGCCCCCGAACTGGATACCGGCATTCGCCGGTATGACGAGCCATTGTAGGAGCGGCGGGGCGGCCATACGCCCATGGCCGCGATTGATCTCTCGCAACGAAAAAGCCCCGGCTGTGACACCGGGGCTTTTTATTTGCACGAGATCAAATCCGATCAGAACTTGAATTCGGTGCCGATTCCGACGTAGTTGCGCTCGTAGTCGTCCGCAGCGGTTTCGTCAGTGTAGAAGGCAAAGACCTTGGCCGCGCTGGACAGTTTGTAGTCCAGGCCCAGGCTGTAGGTTTCGCCGTCGGTTACGACGATGTCGGACTGGCCGTACTGGGCCTTGGCGGTCCACTGGTTGATCTTGTAGGCAATGGAGGTCATCCAGCCGTCCTGGGTGCTGCCGTCAGCTTTTTCCTGCTCTTCGAACAGGGCGCCGACCTGTACCGGGCCGATGCTGTACTGGGCCACCATGCGCTGCACGTCCCAGTCATTGGCTTCCACGTCCTGGTCGTAGGCGTAGGCCAGGTAGACGCCGTTGTTGTCGTAGGCCAGGGACACGGAGGTGCCGTTTTCGCGGGTGATCTCCCGGTCGAATTCGTCGATACCGATCACTTCGTCGCGGTGGCTGATATAGGCCGCGGACACCTTGAAGCCGCCGAAGGACGGGGTGGTGTACTGCAGGTTGTTGGACTCGCGGTTGTCGCTCTTGGTGATGATGCTCTTGATATCGCCTTCGAGGTCGTTGAACAGGTCGACTTTTTTCTGGGCGACTTTCAGCGGGGTATCGAACTTGCCGCCGATCACCTGGCCGAATCCGCCTTCCAGACCGGCGTAGATGTTGCGTTGCTCGAAGGTGTCCTCGGCTTCGCCATCGATATCTACCTGGTATTCCATCTTGTAGATACCCTTGAGGCCTCCTGTGCCACCAATACCGTCGAGCGGCAGCTCGCCCTTGACACCCAGGCGGGAGGCGTTGCTCTTGATATCGGTGGTGGCGCCGTCGCCCTCATCGGCGGACTGGAAATCCACATTGGCCTTGCCGTAGAAATCGATGATTTCGGATTCCTGGGCACTGGCAAATGCGGGAACCATGGCGGCAACAGCCAGGGAAATAACGGTCTTTTTCATCGGTAGTCTCGCACAGTTTATGGTTTTGGCTGAGGCGGGGCCGTTTATTGTCCGAATGCCGACCCTGCCTCGAGTTGGTGCGGATTCTGCGAGCTGAATATTACAAACGTGTTAAAGATGGCATTTTTCTTAAATTTTTGTGACCGAGTGGTGCCACTTTATACAGGAATGACAGCCTGAAACCATCAATTGCCATTGCACGCGCTTTGCGCAGGGCGCGGAAATCTGGCAAAAACGTGGTATTCACAGGGAGAGTGGAGCGGGGATATGGGCGTAGCGGCCGACACAGGGCGCGCCGGTGCAGCGGGGCTGACGCCCCTGCTGTGGATCTATTCCCTCGCCATCGTCGCCAGCGGCTGCCTGTCGCGCCTTCCCCCATTGCACTATCTGCTGTGGCTGTCCCCGCTACTTCTCGGTGTCGCCTGGCTACTGCGCAGACGGACACGACTGCTGCCGCCGCTGATCGCCGCCTTGGTCGGTGCCGGCTGGGCGCTCCATCACAACCATCAGGCCCTGGCAGAGCGGTTGCCACTCGACGCCTACGGCGGCGATTTCCTGCTCGAGTTACAGGTAGTTTCCCTGCCGGAAATCCGCATTGCCAGCTTCGGCCTTGGCGACAGAAGTCGCGCGACCAGCCTGCGTTTCAGCGCCCGGGTGCTGGCGCCGGTGGGTGCAAGTCCGTCCCCCGGCATGGAAGGGCAGCTGCTGGATCTCACCTGGTACCGCGTCGACCCCCAGGTACGCCAGCAGCTGCGCGCCGGCAGTCGCTGGCTATTGCCACTGCGCCTGAAGCGCCCGCGCGGCAGTATCAATCCCCACGGTTTCGACTATGAAGGCTGGCTGTTGCAGCGCGGCGTCTACGCCACCGGCTATGTGCGGCCCCAGGACCACAGGCCCCGCTACCTGGGCGACACCCCTGGCCTGCCGGCGCTGCGCCAGTGGCTGCGCGACCGACTGACGGCGCTGCCGGTGCGCCGCAGCGAGCTGCTCTGCGCACTGTTGCTGGGCGACAGGAGCGGCCTGAGCAGTGGTGACCGGCAGCTGTTGCGGGAGACGGGCACCGCCCACCTGCTGGCCATCTCCGGCCTGCACGTGGGTATGGTGACGGGATTCTTCCTGCTGCTTGGCAAACTCCTGGGCCGCTTGGTCGGACTGGCCACAGGCGCTACGCCTAGGGGGTTGGCGGTGTTTCTCGCTTTGGCCGGCTCCCTGGCATACACGCTGCTGGCCGGTGCCCCACTGTCCGCGCGGCGGGCCCTGGCCATGACCTGGGTCCTGCTGCTCGCCTGGCAGTGGCGGCGGCGCATCGGAGCCGGCCTGGCCTACAGCCTTGCGCTGGCACTGGTGCTGACACTGCAGCCGCTGGCATTTTTCGGCGCCGGCTTCTGGCTGTCCTTTGTTGCGGTCGGGGCCCTGTTGCTCGGTTTCAGTGGCCGCCTGCGAATTGGGGGTTGGGCAGGGGGGGAAGGTCAGCGGGGGAGGCAGCTGCTCGCTGGAGGCGCGGGCCTGCTGCGCAGCCAGTGGTTGGTGGCCATCGGCCTGGTATTGCCGTCACTGGTGTTTTTCTCCGGCTTCAGTCCCGGCGGTCTGCTGCTCAATCTAGTCGCGATTCCCTGGCTGGGGTTCGCGATTCTGCCGCCACTGATGCTCGGCACCCTGCTAACCGGTACCTGGGTGGGGGATTGGTGCAGCCGCTTTGCCGGCTGGCAGCTGGATCTGCTGATGGATTTTCTCGAGGCCGGTCGCGGCGCCCTGCCGGCCTGGCAGGTACTGGGGCCGCCCGCGGATCTGGTCGTGCTGTGCCTGGCGGCCCTGGGCGTATTGCTGTTGTTGCTGCCCGCGGGCCTGCCCGGGCGCCGGCTCGGATGGCTGTTTCTATTGCCGCCGCTGCTCCCGTTTCTTCCCCATGCTAACGGCACGGCTGACTCCCTGAGGCTGACGGTGCTCGATGTGGGCCAGGGGCTGGCGGTGGTGCTGCGGACGCCGCAGCAACGGCTGTTGTACGACACGGGGCCCTTGTCCGGCTCCGGCTGGAGTGCCGGCAGCCAGATCATTGCCCCCTATCTGCTGGGGGAGGGCGTTCCGGCGCTGGATACGGTGATTGTCAGTCACGGCGACATGGATCACGCCGGGGGATTTGCGGGACTTTCGGAGACGCTGCCGCTCGGTCGAACAGTCGCCCCCGGGCAGCTGGCGGGCAGGCTGCGCGGCATATCGGGTGGAAGAGTGAGTCAGTGCCTGGCGGGTAACGACGTGACACTGGGCGATTTGCGCCTGCAATGGCTGTGGCCGGACATCCGCGGGCTCTCCGGGGAGGAAAACGACCACAGCTGCGTGGTGCTGATCGACTGGCGCGGCGTGCGTATCCTGCTGACCGGGGATATTTCCAGCCAGGTGGAGCGGCAGCTGAGCAGCCGCTATCCGGACCTGGCGCCGGTAGACCTGTTGATAGCGCCGCACCACGGCTCACGCAGCTCCTCCTCGCCGGCACTGGTCGATTGGGCGAAACCGCGCCAGGTGATTTTCAGCGCGGGATTCCGCCACCACTTCGGCCACCCGCACCCGGATGTCGTGCGCCGGTATAGTGCCAGCGGCGCGCAACTGTTCAATACCGCGGACAGTGGGGCACTTGAGTTTACCTGGCGCAATGGCGATAGGTTGCCGACGATAGACGCCGCCCGCTCGGCCGGGCGGTTTTGGTATGTCGATCACACGGATGAAACTGGCGACGCGGGGAGGCTTAGCCGCCGCGGTCAGCTGTGATAAAGTGCTGGCCGTGCATCGCGGGATGCACAGGTTTGTTCCTTCCGCAGTCTGGGAAATAAAAAGTGCTTGAAATAATAAAGTCCGGCGGCTGGCTGATGCTGCCAATCCTGCTCTGTTCCGTCGCCGTTATCGCCATCTGTATCGAGCGCCTGTGGACCTTGAACCCGCGTCGCATAGCGCCGCGCACACTGCTGGGTGAAGTCTGGGGTTGGCTGAAAAATAATCAGATTAGTGGCGACAAGCTGAAGGAGCTGCGCGATTCCAGTCCCCTGGGGCGCATCTTTGCCGCCGGCCTTTCCAATTCCCGCCACGGCCGCGATGTGATGAAAGACAGTATTGAGGAGGCCGCCGGGCAGGTGGTGCACGATCTCGAGCGCTTCCTCGGCGCCCTGGGTACCATCTCCGCAGTGGCGCCGCTGATCGGCCTGCTGGGCACGGTACTGGGCATGATTCAGGTGTTTACCGCCATTATGCTCGAGGGCACCGGCAATGCCGGCGTACTGGCCGGCGGAATCAGCCAGGCGCTGATCACCACCGCTGCGGGCCTGACTGTCGCCATTCCGGCACTGATGGCGCACCGCTACTTCCAGCGCCGGGTGGACAGCATCGTCGTCACCATGGAGCAGGAGGCGGTGAAACTGGTCGACGCCCTGCACAGTGACCGCCGTATCGAAGCGGCCTGAGCGGGGTAGGGATTCGATGCAATTTCGCCGCCAAGCCAAAGAGCAGGACGGAGTCAACCTGACGCCGCTGATCGATGTGGTCTTCCTGCTGCTGATCTTCTTTATGGTGTCCACCACCTTTACCAAGGAGAGCCATCTGAAGCTGAACCTGCCGGAAGCGGCGGGTCCCCAGGCCGAGGAGCAGCCGCGCGCCGTGGAGGTGCTGATCAACGCGGACGGCTCCTATTCGGTGGACGGCCGCGCCCTGATCAACAAAAAACTGACTACGCTGAAATCGGCGCTGTCGGAAGTTTCCGCGGGCGAGTACAATCGCCCCCTCGTGATAACCGCCGACGCCACCGCCCAGCACCAGGCCGTGGTGCGGGCCATGGATGCCGCCGGGCAGCTGGGTTTTGTCAATCTCAGCATTACCACGCGGCAACCGGAAGAAAACTAGCTCGCAATCCCCGCGCAGTGCCCCTACCGATCGCAGGATGGGCAAAGCCCGCGTAGCGGACGTGCCCATCGCGCCACAGTTGATGGGCACTCTTCGCTTTGCCCATCCTGGAGGGCGTGTTTCGAAGCGGGCTCCAGTTAAGAATTCGTATGGATAGAGTCAACACGCCCCCGAGCAAACCGCGACGCGGGGCGGAAACCTACCGCCGCCTGCTTTCCTACGCGCTGCCGCACTGGCCGATTTTCGCCATTGCGGTTTTCGGCTTCCTGCTGTTTTCGACCATGGGTGTCAGCCTGATCGCGGTGACCGAACTGCTGCTCGATGCCGTGGGTGCCGGTATTCAGGAGAGCCGCGGATTCCTCGCCAAATATGTTGCGGCCTGGTTCCCGGGCGGCATCATGCCGCAGGAGACGGCGCGCTGGCTGATACCGCTGGCGATGCTGCTCATTATTGTGCTGCGCGCCTGTGGCAACTTTATCGGCAGTTACGGTCTCGCCTATGTGGCGCGCTCGGTCATTCACCGGCTGCGCACCCAGCTGTTCGAGAAAATCGGCCAGCTGCCCAGTGCCTATTTCGATCGCTACACCGGCGCCTACCTGATCTCCAAAGTCTCTTACAACGTGGAGCAGGTGACCAATTCCATCACCAAGGCGGTGAAGGTGCTGATCCGCGAATCCTTCACCACCATAGGCCTGCTTATTTACCTGCTACTGGTGAACTGGAAGCTCACCCTGACTTTTTTCCTGTTTGCCCCCTTTATTGCCTTTATCGTGCGCAGCGTTGGCAAGCGTTTCCGCAAACTGAGCCACCGTATCCAGAACACCATGGGCGACGTGACCCATGTGACCCAGGAGGCGATTAACGGCTACCAGGTCGTGCGTATGTACGGTGGCCAGGCCTATGAAAATGCGCGTTTCGAGTCCGCCAGCGACAATAACCGCCAGCAGTTTATGAAGCTGGTGGTGGCGGACAATGCCAGCGTGTCGGTGATCCAGATTCTCGTCGGCCTGTCCACGGCCACCATTGTGTGGCTGGCGCTGGCGCCGGGTATGGTGGAATCGATGACCGCCGGTGTCTTCGCCGCCTATATCGGCGCCGCTGCGTCCCTGGCCAAGCCGGTGCGCAGCCTGTCGGAGGTGTTTGCGGATATCCAGAAAGGCATCGCTGCGGCGGAGAGTATTTTTGAGGTGATCGATTCACCGAAAGAGCCGCAGGGTGGTGAGGCGCAACTACCGCAGCCGGTGCGCGGCGCTGTGACCTTTGACAACCTCGGCTTCAGTTACGATGCGTCGGCACCGACGGTACTAACGGATATCAGCTTCGCGGTGGAGCCTGGGCAGACCGTTGCTTTGGTAGGCGCCTCCGGTTCCGGCAAGAGTACCCTGGTCAGCCTGCTGGCGCGCTTCTACGAGCCCACCTGCGGGCGTATCCTGCTGGACGGTGTAAATATTGCGGATGTTTCACTCGCCGACCTGCGCCACCATATCAGCATGGTGTCGCAGAATATCGTACTGTTTAACGACAGCGTCTATCGCAATATCGCTTACGGCGAGCTGGAAAATGCGACGCCTGAGCAGGTGCAGCGCGCGGTGGAGTTGGCTCACGCCAGCGAATTCATCGATGAGTTGCCACAGGGGTTGCAGACGGTATTGGGCGACAATGCGCAGATGTTGTCTGGCGGCCAACGCCAGCGTCTCGCCATCGCCCGCGCTCTGCTCAAGGATGCGCCTATCCTGATTCTCGATGAAGCCACTTCCGCCCTGGACAACGAATCCGAGCGCGCCATTCAATTGGCCCTGACCGAGGTCATGAAGAACCGCACGACTTTCGTTATCGCCCACCGCCTGAGCACCATTGAAAATGCGGATCGTATCCTGGTGATGGAGCAGGGGCGGATCGTCGAGAGTGGCAACCACGCCGAACTGCTGGGGCAGGGCGGCCGCTACGCAACCCTGTTACAACAGCAAACTGCCGGATAAGGCCACAACGCTATGTCAGTGGAAGACTGGTTCAACAAACGCTGGTACCCGGAAGAGGGGAAGCGGGGCTCCTCACTGCCACTGCTGGCGCCATTGGAGTCCCTCTATGGCATGGTGAGTGGCCGGCGCCGGCGGCAGAGCCTGGAGAATCCGCCCGAGCCACTGCCGGTTCCGGTCATCGTTGTGGGCAATATCACCGCCGGTGGTGCCGGCAAGACACCGCTGGTGGCGGAACTGGCGCGCTGGTTGCGGGAGCGGGGCAGAAATCCCGGTATCATCAGCCGCGGTTACGGCGGCAAGGCCAGGCAGTATCCCTATCAGGTCACGGCGCAGTCGCATCCGCTCGAATGCGGCGACGAGCCGCTGATGCTGCACCTGGTTACCGGTCTGCCGGTGATGGTGTCGCCGAACCGCGCCGAGGCGGCGCAGGCGCTGGTCGACTACCACCAGTGCGATGTGATTCTGTCCGACGATGGCCTGCAACACTACCAACTCTGGCGCAGCCTGGAAATCTGTGTGGTGGATGGCCACCGCGGCCTCGGCAACGGCAAGTTGCTGCCGCGCGGACCGCTGCGGGAACCGGCGGAGCGGCTGCGCCAGGTGGATCTGGTGGTGGCCAATGGCGAGCCGGAGGAGCAGGTGAAGCTGCAGTGCGGCGAGCTGCTGGAATTCCAGATGAAACTGGAACCGGCCAGTTGGCACCAGTTCAACCTGGACCAGACCTCGACGGTGAAGCTGGCCTCGGGCCCTGAGCCGGGCCCCTGTCACGGCGTGGCGGCCATCGGCAATCCGCAGCGCTTTTTCCGCGAGCTGCACCAACTGGGTTTCCGCGTTACCGAGCAGGCCTTCGCCGATCACCACCAGTTCACGCCGCAGGAGCTCCACTTCGACGGCGAGACGCCGGTGATCATGACCATGAAGGACGCGGTCAAGTGCCGCGACTTCTGGCAGAGTCACTGGTGGGCGCTGGAAGTAAAAGCCAATCTGCCGGATGTCTTCTACCAGAAAATTCACCAGCATTTGCAACAGTTTTCAGAAAATGACCAATAGACTTTCCTTCGACGTCATTATCCCGGCGCGTTTCGCATCCAGCCGACTGCCGGGCAAACCGCTGGCGGATATCGGCGGCAAGCTGATGGTGCAGCATGTTTACCAGCGCGCGCAGGAGAGCCGCGCCGAGCGCGTGATCGTCGCCACCGACGATATGCGTGTGGCGGAGGCAGTGCGCGCTTTCGGCGGCGAAGTCTGCATGACCTCCGCGGATCACGCCTCGGGAACCGATCGCCTGCAGGAGGTAGCGATCAACCTGGGCCTGGCTGCCGATCGCATACTGGTGAATGTACAGGGCGACGAGCCGCTGATACCGCCGAAGGTGATCGATCAGGTGGCGGCCAACCTGGCGGCCAATACCAGTGCTGGCGTCGCCACCCTGGCTGAGCCGATTCGCAGCCTGGAGGATTTCCGCAATCCGAATATCGTCAAGGTGGTTGCGGCAGAGTCAGGTCTCGCGCGCTACTTCTCCCGTGCGCCGGTTCCCTGGCCGCGGGATGCCTTTGCAGCGGGTTTTGACCAGTTGCCAGAGGGCCTGGAACCGCGCCGGCATATCGGTATCTATGCTTATCGTGTGGCGCTGCTGAATCATTTTGTCTCCTGGCCGGTAGCGCCACTGGAGCAGTTCGAATCGCTGGAGCAGCTGCGCTTCCTGTACCACGACGAGAATATCCATGTGGCGGATGCCTGCGAGGAAGTCCCCGGCGGTGTGGATACCGAACAGGACCTGCAGCGCATGCGAGAGTTATTGGGTTAGAACCGGCAGCGAATGATAGAAACCGATATTGATCTGCAGCCCCTGAACACCCTGGCCATTGCCGCTCGCGCGGCACATTTTGCGCGGGTGGGAAACCTGGAGCAGCTGCGTGAGGCGCTGGAATATGCGCGCGCAAAAAATCTGCCGATCCTTCCCCTCGGCGGTGGCAGCAATATAGTGCTGACCGGCGACTTTCCCGGCCTGGTAATCCTCGTAGAGTTTCACGGCCTGTCCCTTGATGACAATGCTGACGGCACATCCCTGTGTGCGGCGGCCGGTGAGAACTGGCATCGGCTGGTGATGTACACGGTGGAGCAGGGGCTCGGTGGCCTGGAAAACCTGGCGCTGATCCCGGGCAAGATAGGTGCGGCGCCCATACAGAATATCGGCGCCTACGGCGTGGAGTTGCGCGATACCTTTACCGACCTGCAGGCGGTGCATATTCCCACCGGTGAACTGCGCGAGTTTTCTGCGACAGACTGCCAGTTTGGTTACCGCGACAGCGTCTTCAAGGGTGCGGCGCGGGACCAGTACATCATCACCCGTGTGCGCCTGCAGCTGCCCCGGAAATGGAGCCCGCGGCTGGACTACCCGGCGCTGCACCAGCACCTGGCCGAGCACGGCCACAGTGCCGCTGACCTCACACCGGCGGAAGTGGCCGGGGCGGTCATCGATATTCGCAACAGCAAGCTGCCGTCGCCGGACGATATTCCCAACGCCGGCAGCTTTTTCAAGAACCCGCTGGTGGATGCCGACTGCTATGAAGGCCTGAAGAAGGCCCATCCGGACCTGGTGGCCTTCGCCGCTGGTGAACAGTGGAAGCTGGCCGCCGGCTGGTTGATAGACCGCGCCGGCTGGCGTGGCGCACGGCGCAACTCAGTGGGCGTCCACGACCGCCAGGCCCTGGTGCTGGTCAACCCGGGCCGAGGCAGCGGCGCCGAGGTAACCGGCCTCGCCGAGGAAATTGCGGCTGATATCCGCGCTAAATACGGTGTGGAACTGGAGCCGGAACCCCGCTATTACCCGTAGCCGCCCAGTTTCGGATCAACTATTCATAGATTCGTCATTCCGGGGGCGGGCCGGAACCCGGTCCGGGGGCCTGGGTTTCGGCCCGCGCCCGGGAGG
>NZ_JACZFR010000030.1 GCF_014904815.1 Microbulbifer taiwanensis | reverse complement strand
GGCGGCGGGCCATACCCCTGGGGGGCCCCTGGGGGCGCGCCCCGCCCCCGGATTGACGAAAGTGCACCCTGGTGTGACGATTGAACGAGCAGACCTTCAGCGCCTGCGCCGCGGATTTGGCAGAAGGCTTTCCCGATGCCGAATGGATTGACCTGTCCCCCGGCCGCGCCCTGCTGATCCCCGACTGGCTGACATCATCGGAGTCGGCCGCCATCTATCGGGCCTGCCTGGCACAACTCCCCTGGGAGCAACCCGAGGTGCGCCTCTTCGGCAGGCAACACCCAATTCCCCGCCGCCACGCCTTCGTCGGCGATCCCGATGTGATCTATCGGTGGTCCGGTTTGGAACAGAGGCCACATCCCTGGATTGACTCTCTCGTTATACTCCGGTCACGCTTGACGGCTGCCGGTTTCCCGTTCAACTCGATGCTGGCCAACCACTACCGCGGCGGCGCGGACAGCATGGGCTGGCACGCGGACAACGAGCGGGAGCTGGGAGACTGGCCGGTGGTGGCTACCGTCAGCCTGGGGCAGGAGCGCCGGCTGGGCTTCAAGCGGCGCGATGGGGCGGGGCGGTTGTCTCTGGACCTTCCGGACGCTTCCCTGTTGCTGACATCCGGCGCGGTGCAGCACCACTGGCTGCACGGAATCGGCAAGAGCGCGCGCAAGATGGAGGAGCGGATCAGTCTGACATTCCGTTATATAAACGGCCGTTATATCGATAGCTAAAAATCGGCCACTTATGTCTAGATCCCAGTATTTGACACGCTTGTCTCGCTTTGCAGCAGGGTATTTGTCTGGTATGTTGCGAGAAGGCTCTGTGGATGGATCTATAGCGGGCATTAGACTCGCTGGGCAAAAACAAGAACGCAGTCAAAAAGCGCGTGCGGCTGGGATATGCGCAACGCGGCCACTGCATTTATCCGTAGTTGGGGCTAAATTGATCAAAGTCTTAGTGGTGGACGATCACGACCTTGTGCGCATGGGGATATCGCGCATGTTGGGTGACGTCAGTGGTATAGAAGTTGTGGGTGAGGCCGACAGCGGCGAGGAGGCGCTCGCATTCGTGCGCCAGTCTGAAGTCGACGTCATTCTCATGGACGTCAAGATGCCCGGCATGGGTGGTCTTGAGGCTACCCGCAAACTGCTGTCGCGTTGTCCTGAAGCCAAAGTGATCGCCGTCAGTGCACTCGATGATGACCTCTTTCCCGGTCGCCTGATGCAGGCCGGCGCCATGGGCTATGTGACCAAGGGCGCTGACCTGGAGGAAATGGTCAAGGCTATTCGCACCGTCGTCTCCGGCGAAGTGTTTATCAGCAGCTCCATGGCCACCAAGATGGCGATGCGCAATGTCAGCGGTAAAGCGGAAAAGACCTCGCCATTCGACGACCTGTCCAAGCGCGAGCTACAGATAGCCGATATGATCGTCAACGGAATCAAGGTGGCTGAGATTGCCGATACCTTGTCTGTGAGCCCCAAGACGGTCAACAGCTACCGCTACCGCATTTTTGAAAAGCTCGGCATTCACAGCGATGTGGAGTTGACCCTGCTGGCGGTGAAATACCAGATGCTGGATCCGGAAGCGGCCTTATAATAACGGCGGTAATTCTTTACCTGTAAGCGCGGCGGGGCGGTCATCCGCCCATGGCCGCGATCAATCCATCCGCCGGACCCGGCAATTTCTAATACCTTTCGATGTTCGACAGCAAACGCTTCCTGCCTACTGTTACCCGCAAGCCCGGCGTCTACCAGATGTTCGACGCCGACGGCCGTATCCTGTATGTGGGCAAGGCCAAAAATCTGCGCAACCGCCTGTCGAGCTATTTTCGCGCATCCGGTCTCACCGCCAAGACCATGGCACTGGTGCAGCGCATCCACAGCATTGAGGTCACTGTCACCCGCAGTGAGACTGAGGCGTTGGTGCTCGAGCAAAGCCTGATCAAGTCCCAGCGGCCGCCCTATAACGTCATGCTGAAAGATGACAAGGGCTATCCATATATTTTCCTGTCCAGCAGCGACGCCTTCCCGCGCATTGCCCTGCACCGTGGCGCCAAGCGAAAAAAAGGGCAGTACTTCGGCCCTTTTCCTAATGCATCTTCGGTGCGCGACAGCCTGAATTTCCTGCAGAAAACCTTCCGCATCCGCTCCTGTGAGGACAGTGTCTTCCGCAATCGCTCGCGCCCCTGCCTGCAATACCAGATACAACGCTGCACCGCACCCTGCGTGGACTTTATCAGTGAGGAAGACTATCGCCAGGATGTGCGCCACGCGGAGATGTTCCTGACCGGCAAGAGCGACAGGATCGTCCGTGAGCTGGCGGATGAGATGGATAAGGCCTCCAGGGAGCTGGAATTCGAAAGGGCTGCACGGCTGCGCGACCAGATCTCGGCACTGCGGCGCCTGCAGGCGGACCAGGTGGCGGAGCGCGCCCATGGCGATGTGGATGTGTTGGGTGTGGCCAGCGAGGGCGGGAGCTGCTGTGTGCACATTCTGTTTATCCGCCAGGGACGAATACTCGGCAGTCGCAGCTATTTCCCCGATGAGCGCTTGGGGCTATCCAGTGCTGAACTGCTGTCGGCGTTTATTCCGCAGTTTTATCTCGGCAGCCAGCGGGAGGTGCCGCGGGAAATTCTCACCTCTGAGTCGATAGAGGATGTCGAGGTGCTGCAGGAGGCGCTGAAGGAGCAGAGCGGTCGTGAGGTCAGCATTGTGCACCGACTGCGCGGCAACCGCGCCACCTGGGTAACCATGGCACAGCAGGCGGCAGAGCAGAACCTGAGCAGCCGCACTGCCGCGCAGCAGAAGCTGCAGAACCGATTCGAGTCCCTGCAGGAGATACTGCAGCTGGAGCAGCTGCCGGAGCGCCTGGAGTGTTTCGATATCAGTCACTCCAGCGGTGAGGCCACCGTCGCTTCCTGTGTGGTCTTCGATACCGGCGGCCCGGTAAAGTCCGACTACCGCCGATTCAATATCGAGAATATCCAGCCCGGCGACGACTACGCGGCCATGGCCCAGGCCCTGAAGCGGCGCTACACGCGCCTGGCCGGCGGGGAGGGCAAGTTCCCCAATATCCTGCTGATCGACGGCGGCAAAGGCCAGGTGCGCCAGGCGGTGGATGCCCTGAACGAACTCGGCGTCGTCGGTGTACAGATCATCGGCGTCGCCAAGGGCACCACGCGCAAGGCCGGCTTCGAGACACTGCATGTGGTTGCCAGTAACAAAGAGCTGGTACTCTCCGCCGATTCGCCGGCACTGCACCTGATACAGCAGGTGCGCGATGAGGCGCACCGCTTCGCCATTACCGGTCATCGCCAGCGACGTGACAAGAAGCGCCGCGAATCTCCGCTCGAGGGTATTGCCGGCGTCGGACCCGCGCGGCGCCGCGCACTGCTGCGCCACTTTGGCGGCCTGCAGGAGATTCGTCGCGCCTCAGTCGATGAGATTGCCGGCGTCGAAGGTGTCAGCCGCAAACTCGCCCAGGATATATACTCGGCACTGCACAACGAATAAGCAGATCGCAGTGCCCGACAAAAATTAACTTTCTGGTGCCTCGCCGGGCGTTTCAATTTGTGCGACGGCTTGATAAGTTACGCCCACCGCAAGTACAGGGAATAGCATGACACTCGCCAATCAACTGACACTCCTCCGCGTTGCACTCATACCCGTCTTCGTGTTGGTCTTCTACCTTCCCTACAAGTGGAGCTATATCGCCTCCGCGGCCATTTTCGCGGCAGCTGCCGCCACCGACTGGCTGGATGGTTACTTGGCGCGCAAGCTCAACCAGAGTACACCCTTCGGCGCCTTCCTCGATCCCGTTGCCGACAAACTGATGGTCGCTACCGCTCTTGTGTTGCTGGTCGGCCTGCACCAGAACGCCTGGTTTACCATCGCCGCCGCCGTCATTATCGGCCGCGAGATCGCCGTATCCGGTCTGCGCGAGTGGATGGCGGAACTGGGCATGCGCAGTAGCGTGGCCGTCTCCTTTATTGGCAAAATAAAAACTACCGCGCAGATAGCCGCGATTATCGTGTTGCTGGCATTCGATGTGCGCGAGTATCCGGTGATGGAGATGATCGGCTATGTGCTGCTTTATGTCGCGGCGGCACTGACCCTGTGGAGTATGGTGCTTTATCTGCGCGCCGCCTGGCCGACGCTGATGAGTGATGAGAACAGCGGTAAATCCTGAGATCTATCGAGGTCCGGCGATATTGGTTTTGCCGGAGGACTATGGGCCGGTTGGTGAAATTCCCCATCCGGCCCTTTAGGCGGGCAGCCTGGAAGGGCGCGTCGCAGTCGAGTTTCAGTCGATTCCTTCTATCCTCACTGGATACAGCTTCCCGTCGCACAGTTCCGTGGCGCACTGGAATAAGCGCTCTCCATTGTCAAAGTTTTCCCGCAATTGCCGGATCAGGCCCCTGGCCGCGATGTTATCTCCGACATCGATCGGCTTGTGGTTTTCCTTGCCGCATTCGAGGCACGCCCAGGTGATTGTTGCCATGTCTTACTCCCTTCTGCGTTTCGGCCCTCAGTCATAAGGGCTGTAAACTCGAGTATAGGAGCTGATAGTGTGCCTTCCCTGGATGCCTGGGAGGTTCTGCCCCGTAACTGCGCTTAAAGCCTCCGTTTCAAGCCTCCGTTTCAAGCCTCTAAGTCTGGCGCTGTTCAGAAAACAGGGCGTACCGTGCTTGCCTGTTTCGGATGAGTAAGCCCGCCCACATGAAAGCTCCAAGGTAGAAGCTAAATAAAATGTGGGTAAAAAGTGGGTTTCCCACTCTTACTTGAATTGCGATGGCGCCCCCAAGATATCCTGTGACCAGTATGGCACCCAGCAATGAAGTTCTGGGGATGGCATAGAGTAACGTGCAGGCTATCAATAAGATGCCAAGGCCGCGAGCCAGGGCGTCAGTCGGGGTAAAGCCCAGTTCTAGCAACGAGTCGGTGACAGGTTGAATTGGAGCCAGCTTGATAGCTCCATCAAAGACCAGGAAGGCTATAACCAGGCCACTCAGGATGCGGCCGGTCCAGAGGAGGGGGGTAGAGGGTGCTAGTTCATTAGAGTTCATTCTCGTCTCCGCCAGTTTATGGGGTGGAGCAGAGCCCGGCCACTAGTGACACGGTCTGGCTCTGCCCATGACTGCTAGTCGATTAAGCAGTGTGGAAATCGACACCGTGATTTGAAGTAGGGCAAAGCCTTAGGTCGCGCGGAGAACAGGAAGTATGATGCGAGAAAAAGGGAAGTATGCTTTCTAGCTTGAAGATTTGGTGCCCGGGGCCGGACTTGAACCGGCACGAACTAACGTTCGGGAGATTTTAAGTCTCCTGTGTCTACCGATTCCACCACCCGGGCGGGGGAGGTGTGCGAGGGGGTACTCTGCATGAGTCCGGTCCCTGGATCGGGGCCCTCGCTGGTCGCCGGACTTCACAGGGGCAAGTCGGCGATGGGGAATATGGAGGCTAGGGTCGGAATCGAACCGGCGTACACGGAGTTGCAGTCCGCTGCATAACCACTCTGCCACCTAGCCTTGATTTCCACTAATTTGTGGAAGTGAAAACGCCGCGGATTCTATCGGATTGGATCGAAAAATCCCAGCGTTTTCTTATACTTACGCGCCGCTGGACGTGCAAGAGGGCGCTATTCTAGAGACTGCTCCGGATTAGTCAAGCGCCTTGGTCAGCTGGGTTCGAAAAGGGAGGGGATTGGCGGGCTTAGGTGCAGACAGTGTTGGTGAGTTCCTTTTTTATACAGTGGTAGGGTTTTAATAACTTTTTGCTTGAGATGCGCCGAAGCTATTTCCAATCGATCTAAATTTCCATTGAGGGCCCGCTGGCAATCTGGCGGCCTTGTTCGATACTTCTCTGTAACTGGCTAACACACCTCCCCCAAACGTGTTTAGTAATGCCGGTAGGGCGCTCCGCAAGGTATTCGCCCGATGTGTAGTTAAGGATGAAATCCTCCAAGTTTCACTCCTAGAATGGTCTTGGCCCTGACGCTCTCCCCCCCCCCGTCGTCAGGGCTTTTTTTTGCCTGTAATTTGGCGCTTCACCGATCTATGTCGTCCAGGTTCTCTATTGTCAGGGCTTGTACCGGCCCGCCGGCGGCTTCTTCCGCCAGTTGCCTGAAGCGCTCCAGGGTAACTTCACCGCGCTTTTCCGCCAGGCCACGGGCGACGTCGTCGATGCTGGCTTTGCCGCCACTGGCTTTGCGGATCTCGCTGTCCAGTTCGCGCATCACGCCGGCGGCGCGGGCGGTGACGGGGCCGGACGAGCGCCTGACCAGCAGGCTGGGGGCCTCGCGACCCCACTCAGCCAGTTTGTCCATCGTCTCGTCATAGCGGCGCTGGCTGATACCCCCGGAGCGCCGCAGTATCTCCACCGAGTAGAACTCCGCCAGCCCCTCAACAATCCAGTCGCTCTGCTTGTCGCCGCTCCTGATGCCCGTTCCCACGTGCACCAGTTCGTGGATCATGCTGCTGGTGCGGTTGCCGCTGATCAGTGGGCGGTCGGCGTGCATAAACAGGGAGCGGGTACCGGACAGGCCGCCTCGCCACATGGGGTCCCCGGCGCTGACAATCAACAGGTGTTTGGGGAACTTGGGGAATACCTTTTCGATTTCCGGCAGGTTCCAGTTGAGGAAGGCCAGGGTGTCCTGGCGATGGATATCCTGGCCCAGTGGCGCCGCCACCTTGGTGTCTATACCGGCGATGATGTCCTGGCGGCTGCCGATCTTGCCGACGATCATCCAGCCCTTGGGTCGCACAAACCGGCGCCCGGGGTCTGTCAGGCGGTAGCGGAGCTTGCCGATCTCGGGGTAGGGCAGCGCCGCCGACCAGCCCTCCGGCAGTTCCAGCTGCAGTTCCGCCTTGGATCTTACACCTTTGGAGGTGACTGACATCGGGGCGATCAACTTGTCGCTGCGCAACAGGGCCCAATCCCTGGTAATGCGGGAATCGTAGCTGCCGCTGTTTTTCTGGTTGTTGATGGTGAACTTGTAGCTGAGACGCGCCTTGGGTCCTTCGGGGCGCCAGATAGCCCTGTCTTTCTTCAGTTCCAGCGGCTGATCGCTCTCGACATCGGAGTAGCGGCCGGAGCTCAGGTTCATGGAGAGCTTCTGGGGCAGGGATTTGCCATCCAGCGCTATCTCTACCCGGGCCATGCCTGAATCGGGATCTATCTGGGCGGTATAGAGGAGCTTGTAGGTGTCTGCGATTGCGCCCAGTGGGAGCAGCAGGAAGAAAAGGGTGATCAGCGATCGCAACAGCATAGAGACGCCTATCCGGAAACTTGAGTCAAATTGGACAGCGGGGAAGCGTAACGGTGCCCTGGAGCAGGAATCAAGTCCGGAAGTAGGGGTGCCGAGTGGCAGAGATGTGCGGAAAATAGTCGGTGAGAGAGGATTAGCTTCGCCCTGCGGGCTGGCTGGTCTCCGCAGGCTGCGCCAGCTGCGGCTCGTACCTCGTCGAGATCGGGGTGCTTGGGCTGTTTGGGGAGGCTCTGCAAGGAAATGGTCGGTGAGAGAGGATTCGAACCTCCGACCCCTTCGTCCCGAACGAAGTGCGCTACCAGGCTGCGCTACTCACCGACATTTGAGGTGCTTCATCAGCGAAGCGGGGCGCATTATATCAGCCAAAACCCCGCTGTAAACCACTGATTTACTTTATTTTTCGGATCAGGCCCTCCTGGGCGGTGGAGGCCACCAGGACGCCGTCGCGAGTGAAGATCTGGCCGCGGCAGAAGCCCCGCGCGCCGCTGGCCGAAGGGCTGTCGGTGACATACAGCAGCCAGTTGTCGGCGCGGAAGTCGCGGTGGAACCACATGGCGTGGTCCAGGCTGGCCGGCATCAGGTGCGGGTCGAACAGCGAGATGGGATGCGGCTGCAGGGCGGTGCCGAGCAGGGCCAAATCTGATGCGTAGCAGAGGGCGCTGCGGTGTTCCAGCGGGTTGTCGGACATCTCGCCCTCTGCGCGCAGCCAGAACATACAGCGGGCCTCATGCACCTCGGCGCCGAAGTAGCTGTGCGGATCCACCGGGCGGAAGTCGATCATATAGCGGCGTTGGTCGTGCTGGGGGCTGACCAGCCCGGCCTCCTGGGCCAGCTGCTGGGTGTTTTTCAGGCTCTCCGGCTCGGGGATGCCGCTGGTGGGCATATCCACCTGGTGATCGAAACCAGGCTCTTCGATCTGGAAGGAGGCGGACATATTGAAGATGGCGCGGCCCTTCTGTTTGGCCACCACCCGGCGGGTGGTGAAGCTGCCGCCGTCGCGGATCGGGTCCACATCGTAGATCACCGGCAGCTCGCTGCTGCCGGGGCGCAGGAAATAGGCGTGTAGCGAGTGTGGGAGCCTGTCCTCGACGGTGCGGCTGGCAGCCATCAGGGCCTGGCCCAGCACCTGGCCGCCGAAGAGTACCTTGCGGTAGTTTTCCACGTGGTGGCGGCTGCGAAAGAGGTTGCGGTCCAACTCTTCAACGTCGAGTAGCTTGCTCAGCTTTTCCAACATGGGCGATACTGCCTGTCCTATAAAAATCAGTTCAATAGTATGGAGCACTGCCTGGGCGTGTTCCAGCCGCGGGAATAATAGCAATAGTTGGCGCTATGACCATTACCGAATTTATCAAGACCGATGTCAAAGCTGCGCTGCAGGCGCAGGGAAAGCTGCCCTATAAACTGACTCTGGGGGCGATGTCCGAACACTACAAAGTGAGCCTGACGCCGGTGCGTCACGCCATCGACGAGCTGGTGGATGAGGGGGTTATCCGGCGCAAGGACAACGGTCGTCTGGAGCTGGTGCCGGATGCGCTCAAGGGCCGCAAGGTGGAGACGCCGGCACCGGCTGCCTACGAAAAGAACCTCGAGGAGCAGATCCGCAAGGATGTGATAGCGCGCAGCCTGCAGCAGGATACCGAGTACCTGCGCGAGCAGGCCACGGCGGAAAAGTACGGCGCTGGCCGCACCGTGGTGCGGCAGATTTTCTCCCGTCTGGCGGGTGCCGGCCTGATCGAGCATGTGCCGCGCTGTGGCTGGCGGGTGCGCGCTTTCAGCGAGCAGGATATGCACGATTACCTGGATATCCGCGAGATGCTGGAGCTGAAGGCGCTGGACCTGGCCCGCAAGCATTTCGATGAAGACGAGCTGCGCGAGATGCTGAAGACCAACCGCCCGGCGCGCGGTAGCGATCAGTCCCGCCTCGATTTCGACCTGCACGACTACTGGATAGAGCGCTGTGGCAACCGCTATATCCGCGAATTCTTTGCCCGCTACAGCCCTTTTTACAACGCACTGTTCAACTATGCGGTGATCGACGAAAAGGTAAAAAGGGAAATGGCACAGGAACACTGCGAGATTATCGAATGCCTGCTGGAAAGGGATTGGAAGGGCGCGCGTCAGGCGTTGTCGAACCATATTCGCGACCAGCGCGAGGCGGTGTCGCGGATGATCGAATACCTGAACTGCAACAAGCTGGCGTCGTAATTGATTGGTGCGCACGGCGCACCCTACCGCCCGTAGGGGGCGCCGTGCGCACCGGATTTTTATCCGTTAATGCCGTGCACAAACGGATCCTCCGGTTCCAACACCAGTTTTGTTTCCGCATTGATATAGGCGCTGCCGGAGATGGTGGGAATGACGTTTTCTCCGGCGCGGCGCACCCGCCCTTCGAAGACGCTGCCGATGATACTCTCCTGCCGCCACACCTGGCCTTCTTTTATGATTCCGTCCGCAAGCAGGCAGGCGAGTTTGGCGCTGGTGCCGGTGCCGCAGGGGGAGCGATCATAGGCCTTGCCTGGGCAGAGAACGAAATTGCGGCTGTCGGCTTTGGCGGGGTCTGAGGGCGGGCCGAAGAGTTCTATATGATCTATCTCGCCGCCGTTTTCGCCGGTAATGCCATGGCGCTCCAGCGCCTGGCGGATACGCCAGCAGTAGTCGGTGAGCTGCTCGGTATTGTCCACCTCCAGTATCTGGTCGTGTTCGGAAACCAGGAAGAACCAGTTGCCGCCCCAGGCGATATCCCCGCGCACGGTGCCGATCCCTTCAACGTCCACAGCAACCTGTTTGCGATAGCGGTAGCTGGGCACATTGTCGATGCTGACGCGGTGATTGTTGTGCAGTACGAATGACACCTCGCCCACCGGCGTTTCCAGGCGGTGTTCGCCGGGTTCTATCAGGCCGCGCCGGGCCATGGTCACGGCGAGGCCGATGGTGCCGTGGCCGCACATGCCCAGGTAGCCGACGTTGTTGAAGAAGATCACCCCGGCTGCGCAGTCGCGATCGACAGGCTCGCAGAGCAGGGCGCCGACCAGTACATCCGAGCCGCGGGGTTCGCGCACCAGGGCCGCACGCAACGGGTCGTGGTCGCGGCGGAAAGCTTCCAGTCGCTCGGCCATAGTGCCGCTGCCCAGGTCAGGGCCGCCGCTGACGATCACCCGAGTGGGCTCGCCGCCCGTGTGGGAATCGATTACCTCAATACTGTGCACGGTAAGTTTCTCCGAATTATCTTTTATTGTACCGATACTTGGCCGTAGGGTGTGATGTGCACACCGATTAGGGTAGCTGCCTTTGGCGCCATCCATCCGGTGCGCGCGGCGCACCCTACGGGATGCTGCGTTGGGACCAGCTGCCGTCGACCAGGCGCCAGGCGTCGCCGGGATTCTGGTCCTGGAGCAGTGGTGGCAGCCGGTGCTGACGCACATTGTCGTAGCACTCCAACTTGGCGAAGCGCCGCAGCGATGCCGGTATGCCCACGGCGGTAAAGCCGGCGTTACCGCTGGCCGGGTAGGGGCCGCCGTGGTTCATGGCCGGTGATACGGCGACGCCGGTGGGCATCTTGTCGTTCAGCAGTCGACCCACCCTGTCACGCAGCGCCGGTTCCAGCAGCGCGTAGTCGGCCTCGTCGTCGCGGCCACTGTGGGAGTAGAGACAGCCGGTGAGGTTGCCCTCCAGGGAATCCAGGATGGCGAGGGTCTGCTGGCTGTTGTCGCTGACTACAAGCAGCGCGGCATTGCCGAAGGCTTCCGTCTGCAGCCGGAAACCGTGTTGCAGAAATACTTCGCCGCTGACGCGGAGCAGGGTGTTGGGCCGGCAGAAGCGGTTCGGATCCGCCCCGTCGCTGTCGGTCAGCTGCCTGGCGCCGGCGCCGCGCAGAGTGTCGATGGCGGCGGCGAGACCCGATTCTCCCGTGGCGCCCAGCAGCGTGCCCACCGGTGCCTCGTTGAACAGCTCGGTGGCGCGGGCGATAAACCGCTCCGCCGCTTCTCCCGCCGGCAGTATGAGCAGGCCGGGGTTGGTGCAGAACTGGCCGGTGCCCATCAGGCAGCTGTCGGCAAACTCCCGTGCCAGGTCCGCGCCGCGCTCAGCCAGGGCGCCGGGCAGTATCACCACCGGGTTGATACTGGACAACTCCAGGTAGATCGGTTTGCCCGCTTCATCGGCGGCCTGTTTCAGGGCCAGGCCTGCGGGTCGGGAGCCGGTAAAGGCGCTGGCACCAGTGCGCGGGTCGCTGACCAGGCGCAGGCCGTTTTCCCTCGCGGTGGCGTAGATCAGCTGCACCGCGGCGGCGGGCAGGCCGGTTTCGATCAGGGCGGCCAGGGCCAGTTCCGCCAGTCGCTGGCAGGTGCCCGGGTGCGAGGAGTGCCCCTTGGCGATCACCGGGTTGCCGGCGGCGATGGCCGCGGCGAAGTCACCGCCGGAGACGCCGTTAAACGCCAGCGGGAAATTATTCGGCCCGAAAACCACAACCGGGCCTATCGGGGCCAGTTGCGAGCGGATATTGAGCTGGGTATCTATCGTCGCCTGCGCCCATGAGCCCTCGCGCGCAGCCGCAGCGGCCTGGCGCAGTTGGTTGGTGGTGCGCGGCAGTTCCGCTTCGGCCAGGCGCGGCGCTGCCGGCAGGGCCGTTTCCAGATTGGCCAGCGCGGCTATTTCGTCCCGCGCCGCATCTATCTTGTCGGCGTAGCGCTCCAGGAAGCGCGCCCGCTGCTTTGCGGGCAGTTGCCGCAGCTCGCGTGCGGCGGCCGCGGCGGCATCGAGGGCTTCGTCGCAGTCGCTCCAGTCGGAAATCGGGTACTGCTGATCTAAGGGTGAGCGGGTGGCTGGGTTGTCGGGGGAGAAATGGCCATTTTCCCTCGCCCGGCGCCACCGGCCAGCGATCAGTACGGGATGCGTCTTCATTCTTTTTCCCTGCTGTGTCGTAGGGTGCACCGTGCGCACCAAAGGCGATCGGTGCTAACTCGACGGCTTCTCGGTGCGCGCGGCGCACCCTACGATCGCATTTGGTTTACTTGATGGTCGGGCGGGTGGCGATCGCCTTGCGGATAATCGCCAGCACTTCCTCGCGCTCTTCACCGCTGACCGGTAGACGCGGGTTGCGGCAGACTTCGCTGCCGTAGCCGCACTCCTGCACGGTCAGCTTGATGTACTGCACCAGCTTGGGTTTGGTGTCCAGGTGCAGCAGCGGGGTGTACCAGCGGTAGACCTTGCGCGCCTCTTCGTAGTTGCCGCTGGTGGCCAGGTCCCACAGCAGGCGGTTTTCCTGGGGGAAAGCATTGACCAGACCGGAAATCCAGCCGTGTGCGCCCAGGGCCACGCTCTCCAGGGCCAGGTCGTCGACGCCGCAGAAGAGGACAAAGTCGTCATCTACCAGGTTGGCGATATCGGTCAGTCGCCGCGGGTCGTCGGAGGATTCCTTTACCGAGACGATATTCGGTACCTTGGCCAGCTCAGCCACGGTTTCCGCGGTGATGTCCACGCCGTAACAGGCCGGGTTGTTGTAGATCATTACCGGCAGGTCGGTGGCCTCGGCCACGGCGCGAATATGGGTCACGACTTCGTCGCTGTCCGCCTTGTAGGACATGGGCGGCAGTACCATCAGACCGTCCACTCCGGCTTCCTTGGCCGCGTGGGCGAAGGCGCAGGCCCCGCTGGTGGTGTACTCGGCCACACCTGTCAGCACCGGCACGCGACCGTTTACCTGCTTGACGCTCGCACGCAGCACTTCGCTCTTCTCTTCCTGGGACAGGGAGCAGTTCTCTCCCACGGTGCCCAGCATTACCAGGCCGTTGATGCCGGCATTCAGCATCACTTCCAGGTGCTCCATGGTGGCCGCGATGTTCAGGCTCTCGTCGGCATTGAATTGGGTGGTGGCTGCGGGGAAAACGCCGCTCCAGTCGATCTGCATATCACTTCCTCATCATTGGTATTGCCCCGACCCGGCGGGTCAGGGCGCTGTGTAAATTCGCTTTGAATTGAGTTGTTATTGTGTACAATAAATAAAGTTTGCAAAGACTGTCAACAGAAAACTGACTTCATAATTGAGAGTTGCTAGAGGAGGGGAGATGAACCTGGACCTGCTGTATCACGAACATATTGCCGAGCTGCGGGAGCGCCACGCCCGCGCACTGGAAAACTGCGGTTTCGACCGCCTGCTGATCCATGCCGGTGGGCCCAGCGCACCATTCCTGGATGACAACAGTTACCCCTTCCGGGTGAATCCGCATTTCAAGCACTGGCTGCCGCTGCTGCAGCACCCCTATTCGGTGTTGGTGGTATCCGCCGATGCCAGGCCGCGTCTGGTCTATTTCCAGCCGGAGGACTACTGGCACCAGCCGCCGGAGGATCCCGAGGGCTTCTGGGTCAAGCATTTCGATGTGGTATTGGCCAGGTCGCCGAAACAGATCGCCGCGGCATTGCCCGCGCCGGGTGGGCGCACTGCATATATCGGTGATGCGCCCGAGCTGCTGGGCAGTTTCAGCGAGGCGCAGGTCAACCCGGCCAAGCTGGTCGCCGAGCTGCACTTCCTGCGCGCCTACAAGACCGACTATGAAATCGACTGCCTGCGCCGCGCCAACCTGATCGCCGCGCGGGGGCACAATGCGGCCCGGGATGCCTTCCTGGGTGGCGGTACCGAGCTGGATATCCACCACGCCTATCTGCGCGGTGCCGGCGTCCTGGAGTGCGAACTGCCCTACGCCAATATCGTGGCGGTGAACGGGCACGGCTCGATATTGCACTATCACGGCGCCGACCGCAGCCGCATGCAGCCACAGGATATTCACTCGCTGGTGATCGACGCCGGCGCCGACTACCAGGGCTATGCCAGCGACATCACCCGCAGCTACGCCTACCGCAGTGGCGAATACGCAGAGTTGGTTGCGGCGGTGGACGCCGAGCAGAGGGCGCTGGTGGACGAGGTGCGCATCGGTATGGAATTCGCCGACCTGCACTGGCGCGGCCACCTGCGCCTGGCCCACCTGCTGTCGCGTTTCGACCTGGTGCGGCTGGAGCCGGCGGATATCGTCGAGCGGGGTGTCAGCAGTTACTTCTTCCCCTGCGGCCTGGGCCACTTTATCGGCCTGCAGGTGCACGATGTGGGGGGCTACCTGGCGAATCCTGCTGGCGAGGAGTTCCCGCGCGATCCCAGGGCGCAGTTCCTGCGCCTGGTGCGCAAGGTGGAGGCACGCCAGGCGTTTACCATCGAGCCGGGTATCTATTTCTCCGATATGCAGATGGGAGAGCTGGCGCGCAGCCCTGCTGCGGGGCATATTAACTGGGACAAAGTGGACAGGTTCCGTCGCTACGGCGGCGTGCGGGTGGAGGACTGTGTGGTGGTGCACGCGGATGGAGTGGAAAACCAGAGTCGCAACGGCTTCCGCGCGATTGCCGGGAGCGATGCATGAGCGGCGGGGAAGTCGATACCCTGGTGGTCGGTGCCGGCATAATCGGTACCGCCATCGCGGAGAGGCTGCAGAGCTGCGGGCACAGGGTGCTGCTGGTGGATCGCGGCGATCCGGGGGAGGAGTGTTCTTCCGGCAATGCCGGCCATTTCGCCACCGATGTGGTGCTGCCGTTGGCCAACCCGAAAACCATTCTGTCCATCCCCAAGCTGTTGGTTGACCCGCTGGGGCCACTGGCGATTCGCTGGGGCTATCTCCCGCGCATGCTGCCCTGGCTGCTGCGCTTTGCCCGCGCCGCACTGCCCGCCAATGCCCGCGCCTCCGCGCACAGCCTGCGCGAATTGAATTGCCGCTCCATTGCCAGCTTCGATCGACTTCTGTCCCGCACCGGCCTGCAGTCACTGATGGCGAAGCGCGGCGCCCTGACTCTCTACCAGAGAGACAAGGGGCGCCGGGACAACCTGGCCACGGTCAATCTGTTGCGCGAATACGGGGTGAACATCGAAGAGCTCGATGCGGGCCAGCTGCGCGAGCTGGAGCCGGCGTTGAGTGAATCTGTCGCCGGCGGTCTCTACTTTCCCGACACTGCACACACGGTCAATCCGCTGCGGCTGGTGCAGGAGCTGGCGCGTTGCTTCCGCGAGGGTGGTGGCGAGATCCGGCGTGCCGAAGTACAGCGGCTGAAACCGCTGCCTGACGGCCGGATCCAGGTGCAACTGGAAAATGACACCCTCAAGGCCCGGCGCATGGTTTTGGCCGCTGGCGCCTGGTCGGGGCCACTCGCACAGCAGCTGGGTTACAGAGTGCCGCTGGATACCGAGCGCGGTTATCACCTGATGCTGCCCGATCCCGGTGTGGAACTGACTCGCCCGATGGTGTCCTTCGAGCGTTCCTTTGTCATGACTCCGATGGAGGAGGGCATGCGCCTCGCTGGCACCGTGGAACTGGCGGGACTCAGGGCCAGGCCGGACTACCGCCGCGCGGATATCCTGTTTGAGCACGCACAGACAATATTGCCGGGGTTGCAGCGGGGCGAGGCGAAACGCTGGATGGGCTTCCGCCCGTCGCTGCCGGACTCGCTTCCGGTCATCGGCCGCGCGCCGCGCCAGGAGAATATTTATCTCGCCTTCGGTCACCAGCACCTGGGACTGACCCAGGCGGCGGTAACCGCGGAGATTATCGACGATCTTGTGGCGGGGCGGGAACCGGAGGTAGACGTGAAGCCTCTGGCGGTGGATCGGTTTTAATCGGAGTGCATAGGTTGGGCTTCGCGGTGCTCAGCCCAACCAGTATTTGTGAGGGCTCAGTTTGCGCGACGGGTGGGGATTCCCACGGAACACACGTCCACATAATCCGGGCGGGCCACAAACCAGTCTTCCGGGCGGTTACTGCGTGCGGCGATCAGTTCCCTGAAACTGGAGGAGTCTGTTTTCAATACCTCGAACTCCTCGCGTTCCTTGTCCGGCAGGTCGGCGGCCACACGCATGCGCACTATGCGGTTGTTATCCGGATTCTCGAGAACGCCTCCCGCCTGGTTGCCGCGCTCCAGTTGCTGCAGTATCTCCATCCCTTCCAGTACGCGTCCGAAGACCGTGGTATTGCGGTCCAGGTAGCGCTGCGCCGGGCCGATCACCGCATAGAATTCGGTACCGCCGCTGTCGATACTCTGTTCCCGCGCCATGGCGAAGG
Source organism: Microbulbifer taiwanensis (assembly GCF_014904815.1). Classification (GTDB taxonomy): domain Bacteria; phylum Pseudomonadota; class Gammaproteobacteria; order Pseudomonadales; family Cellvibrionaceae; genus Microbulbifer; species Microbulbifer taiwanensis. The sequence continues at coordinate 67,877 of NZ_JACZFR010000030.1, read as the reverse complement.
CGCCGTTGCAATGCACCAGCCAGGTATCGCCCGTTTTTGGATCCCGCGCGGCGGGAAAACCATGAACAAAGCCGGTCTGCGGCGCGTAGCCATCCGGGCCGGGCAGGGGAGTGAACTGCTTTGCGGGGATATTTTTCCGGGAGAATTCCGCCGGAATGGTGCGCTTGCCTTCCCCGACGGGCTTGTTGCCATCCATATCGCCGCCCTGGGCGACAAATCCCTCGATCACCCGGTAGACACTGAGCCCGTCGTAGAAGCGCTCGTGGGTCAGTGCCTTGATATTGGCGACGTGGCCGGGTGCCAGTTGCTCCGCCAGTTCGATAATCACCCGGCCGTTTTCCAGCTCCAGGTAGAGGGTATTTTCGGGGGCGGCCCTGCGCCAGTGCGCGGCGGGGGCCTCGGCGATCACTTGTGAGGGCGGGCGGGGCTCCCCGGCATTTGCCAAGGCTGTAAGCAGGAGAATCAGCAGGGCAATGCTTTTTTTCATTGGTCACCTCGGTTTTTATTGTGCGCCCATCATAACTCTCCTTGCCGCTAACCGCGATTGACGGGACGCTGTAGCCAGCGGCTGAGCGCATCGTAGGCCCGCTCCCGCTGTTCCTCCGACAGCTGTCGGATACGGCTCAGGTGGTGGCCGTCTTTCTGCACCAGGGTAAAGGCGTTGGTAATCTTGCCGTGATCGACCGCGCCGGCGTACCAGGGATCGCGCTCACCGTACAGGTAGAGCGTATTGTGGCCGTTGTGCTGCAGCCATTCGATCAGGTTGGGGGTAAATTTCGCATCGAATTCTATCGCCACTTCTTTCGGCGCAAATTCCAGGTTGCTCGGCTCGGGCGCAACCTGCAGCAGATCCACCAGGTCCTGGGTCATAAAGCCGTAATAGCCTAGCTGTGTGTGATGCTGGTACATGGACGGCTCCAGCGCCTCGATACCCTGGTCGCTGTAAACCCAGTAGCCGCCGCCCTCCTCAATATGGTCGAGCATCTGTTCGGGGGCAGCGCCTTTTGGCGGTATTTCGTCGCAGGTCTGGCCCCGCTGCCAGAAGCTGAAGGTATATTCCAGCGCGGCGTATTCCAGTACCTTGCTCTCGCCGATGGAGAAGGTCAGCTCGTTTGCGGATGCCCGCGCCTGCAGTTCCGGGATCAACTCCGCGCGCCGCTCGAGCAGTTCGCGCTGGAATCGCACCAGTTCCCGACCGCACTGGCCACTGCTGTCGATCCTGTCGCGGATAAAGCTGTCCACTCGCGTGTCTTCCGTGCCCAGGATCAGCGGTGCATCGTAGACCACGGTGGCCTGTACGTCGTGCGGGTAATAGCGCCGGTGAATCAGTGCCGATTCGCCGCCCTTGCTGAAGCCGCTGCTGACCCAGGGGCCGGAATAGATTGGCTTGAACAGTTCGACGATACGGTGGTGGTCGGCCGCGGCCTGCTCGACGGTGAGATACTGCCAGGGAATTTCCCCTTCGTTCAGGGAGTCGCCATAAAAGCGGTATTCCACCGCCAACAGGTTGGCCCGCAGAATGTCCGCGAGTTCCTTCTGCGGGAAATCTCGCACCCAGTAGCCCTCGGTTTCCAGTATCACCGGCTGGGCGCTGTCCAGGTGGGACAGGTAGACTTTCTGCCTGAAACTGCCGGCGGCCGGGTTCTGGTGGTCCAGCGGCTGCTCGACCCACAGCTGATAGCCCTGGGTGAAACCGTCCAGTGATTTTACCCGCGCGACTTCGACGCCGGGCAATTGGTTGAGCCGCTGGTAGAGACTCTGGCTGGCGGTTTGCCGCGGTGTGTCGCAGGAAGTCAGCAGTAGAGTACAGCAAAAGAACAGTATCCGGTGCAGGTTGCGCATTGTTGTTATTTCTCCACTCTTCGCCGGGCCGCCGGCCGGTATTTTCATATTTCGATTAATTCGCGCGTGAACCTGGTCAGCAGCTCGGTGCTCGACCCGGTTACCCGCACATCGTCCTCGATGCGCACTCCACCCCAGCCCGGTACGTAGATTCCCGGTTCTACGGTCACCACATGATTTTCCTGCAGCAGTTCATCGCAGCCGGGCGCGAGATAGGGCTGTTCGTGGGTATCCAGGCCCAGTGCGTGGCCGAGCCCCTCACCCGCGTAATCCGCGTAGGGGCTGTCGGCGAGGAATCTGCTCACCGTGTCTGCCGGCTGGCTGTAGGGAATACCGGCGCGTACCGATTCCACCCCCAATGCCTGGGCGGCGCGCACCAGTTGATAGATCTCCCGCTGCTTGGGATTGGCCTTGCCGAGGACAAAGCTGCGCGTCATATCGGAGCGGTACCCGCTTATCACGGCGCCGAAGTCCGCGGTGATCAGGTCGCCGCGACGCAGCGGTCGCTCGCTCGGCATACCGTGGGGGCGGGATGTACGCGGGCCCGAGGTGAAGATGGTGGGGAAGGCCAGACTCTCGGAGCCGGCGCGCTTCAGCGCGTATTCCAGCTCCACTGCCGCCTCACGCTCTGTCATGCCCGGGCGCAGCATACCGAGCAAATGGTCCAGAGCCCGATCGCCGATATCTGCGGCGCGGCGCATGTAGCCCAGCTCTTCGTTGTCTTTGATCCGGCGCTGCAGTTCCACCAGGCCGCGCACCGGCTTCAGCACCAGCGCTTCCATTTCCGCGGCCAGGTCCAGCCAGCGCCCGTGCGGGAAATGTTCGCGCTCGTAGCCGAGCTGTTGAATATTGCATTCAACCGCCAGTTCCCGTACCAGGTCGCCGAGTGTCTGGCGGGCGCGGTCGCGCACCACTACCTGCACATGGCTGCACTCCTCGCGCGCCTGTTCGCCGAAGCGGTAGTCGGTGATCAGGTATTCCCTGTTGCCACCGATCAATAGCAGTGCCACGCCGCCCTCATCACTGGCGAATCCGCTCAGGTAGCGAATACTGGACATGCTGGCCACCAGCAGGCCGTCGATGCGGTGAGTGGCAAATTGCTCCCGCAATGTCTGGATGCGTTTCATCTGTGAACCTCTTTTTGAGCGGCCAGCTGCCTGGCCATGGACCGGTCGAACCAGTAGAGCCCGCCAGCGGAGGCGACAGCGATCAGGGCAAAGCAGCCCCACATCAGGTCCGGCCGCCCCCACTCCTTGGCCAGGGTGCCGTAGCCCCAGCCGGACAGGAATCCGGCCAGCAGGAAGCCCAGCGCCATGGACAGGAAGTAGTAGCCCATAAACATCGCCGCCCTGTCCCGCGGCATGACCGCGGCCACGTACTCCTGGCTCTTTGGAGATGCGAACATTTCGCCGAGGGAGAAAATCAGCACCGCGGCGACCAGCCCGGCACCACCCAGCAGCGGGCCGAAACCCAGCCACAGAAAGGCGGCGGCGAGCAGCAGTGTGCCGCCCATCAGAAGTGGCATTACCGGCAGCCGCTGGCAGCGTTTGCTGATGGCGATCTGCAGCAGCAGGATGCTGGCGAAATTGAAGGCGATGATAAATTCCGGGCCCACCTGACTGGCACCACCGGTTGCGACCGCCTCTGCGAGCGACGGCGACCAGCCCTGTATCCAGGCCAGCATGGGGGCAGTATCGACAAAGTCGCGGATATACAGTGGCAGGGTGATAAAAATCTGGTTGTAACAGGCCCAGAAGCCGGACATCAGCAGCAGGTAGACAACAAAGGGGCGGTTGCGCAGCACTGTGCCAATTTCCCGCAGTACCGAGCGCGGTTTTTTCGTCTCGCCACTCTGCACCGGCTCGCGGTAAAACAGCAGCAGCGCAAAGTTGATGGCAATCCACAGGGATGCCATCGCGAACACCCTGTCCCAGCTCACCGCGCGCACCAGCCCCGCCACTAGCGGCCCGACGAAGCCGCCGACATTGACCATGGTATAGAAGATTCCGAACCCCAGGCCGCGGTTGTGGTCGCCGGTGGTGCGGCTGACGGTAGCCACCACCAGGGGTTTGAAAATGGCCGCACCCAGGGCAACTGCCAGTAAAACCGCAAAGAATGCCCAGAAGGCGTGCACCTGGCCGAGCAGGTAATAGGACGGCGTCATGATCGCGAATGCAAGTAAGAACATACGCCGGTAGCCGTACCTGTCTCCCAGGGCACCGGTAAACACCGGCAGCAGGTAGAGCAGGAAGGGAATGGCTCCCTGCAGGAAGCCGCGCTGACCGTCGCTGAAGCCCAGCCCGCCCTCCGCCAGTGGCGTGCTCATATACAGGGATGACAGGGTAAAGAAGCCGTACCAGGCCAGCCGCTCGAAGATCTCCATGGCGTTGGCCATGTAGAAGCTGCGGCTGAACCCTCCCTGCGTGATCTGCTGCGCGGGGATCTCGCCCCGCGCGACTGCACTGTCCAGTTGCGACATTTTGCCTCCAGTCTCGTTATGGTTATTTTGTTGTTATTGTACACAGAATATGTTTAATTTGCCTTTGCGTGCAAAATATTTTGCATGTCGAATAATAAATAACCAACCTTGACCAAGGGAAGAGAGACGATGCAAATAAGAAAAAGTCTGCTGGCACTGGCAATCAGTGCCAGCCTCGGAAGTCAGTTCGCCACTGGTGCCGATACCTCCGGCGGTTCGCTAAAGGGACAGGTGACGGGCGCGGCTGGCGAGGTGATTGCCAGTGCCACGATCACCGTTACCCATATCGGCAAGGGCCTGGTGCGCACCGTGCAGAGCAATGCGAAAGGTGAGTACAACCTGCGCAACCTGCCGGTGGGCGAGTACCGTATCCGCTTCGAGAAGGATGGCTACAGCCCGGCCCAGGCGCAGGACGTACGGGTGCGTGTGGGCCAGTCGATGATCTACGACGGTACCCTGACGGGAGCCGGGCAGGTGCTGGAAGAGGTACAGGTAACCGGCAGTATGCTGCGGCGTATCGATACCGGTTCATCTACCGCCGGAGTGGTGATCACCCAGGAAAGGCTGCAGGCCCTGCCGGTAAATACCGGTTTCGAGGCCATGGCGCAGCTGGCCCCGGGAGTGGCGCAGCCGGGTGGTTCCAGCTTTAACGGCGCATCCAGTTTTGGTGGCGCCTCCTCGGCGGAAAACGGCTACTACCTGAACGGCCTGAATGTCTCCAATATCAAGACTGGCCTCGGCTCCATCGCGCTGCCATGGGAGGCGATCAGCCAGACCCAGGTGAAGACCGGCGCAATCGATCCGGAGTACGGCGGTGCGCTCGGCGGGATCATCAATGCCGTGTCCAAGTCGGGTGACAACGAGTTCAAGTTTGGTTCCCAGGTGCGGTTCGATCCCAATTCGATGCACGAGCAGCACAATTCCGTGCGCAGGCAGTCCGGTGATTATGAGATCAACACCGAGCAGAGTGGGGAATCCTTCACCGAATCCCAATTCTGGGCCAGTGGCCCCATAGTACCGGACAAGGCCTTTTTCTACGCCCTGTTTGCGCCGCGCACCACCAAGGACGAGTGGGTCAGTGATTCTTCCTATTACGACCGCGTGCGTGAGGAGGATCGCTGGCTGGTTCGCCTCGACTGGTTTATCAATGAAAACCACAGCCTCGATATTACTGCCATCAACAATGAGGAGAATGGCGAGCGGGACAACTACGCCTACGATCCTTCCGCGGATAAGGTCGGCGACTTCACCGGAGTAACTGCAACGCGAGAGGGTGGTAACGTATATGGTCTGCACTACAGCGGGCAACTGACGGACGCGCTCGCAATTGACTTGGTGGCGGGCCGCACCCAGGAAACCATCTATAACGCGGCGATCAGTGATCTCCCCATCGTCGAGGACTGCCGCAATGCTTGCCTGAGTTACAGTAATCACAGTGACTCGACAGTAGGTGAAGAAGACTACACTCGCGATCAGCTCCGCCTGGATATCAGTTACGAGTTACTCAATCACTCCCTGAAAGCGGGAGTGGACTACAACAAGGTGGATCTCTACTACGATTCCACGCCCAATGGAATCGGCGGTGCGCTGGGCTGGTGGAGTCAGGATATTGCCGAAGCGGACGACGGTTCGAACCTGGAGCCGGGCACATCGATGATCAGCCGTCGCGTGCGCACGCGCCATGCGGAATCCGATGTTAGTGCCCGCGCTATCTATCTCCAGGATTCCTGGGCGGTCACCGACCAATTGACCCTCAACCTGGGGGCGCGGTACGAGCAGTTCGAGAACACCGCGACCGACGGCTGTGCCCAACTTCAGGGAGCCGCCAAAGAACTTTGCGAGCAGGACTCAGCCGGCGACGACAGGGTATTCGTGGATGCGGACGGTTTCTCGCCCCGCTTGCAGGCGGTGTACGACCTGCACGGCGATGGCGACACCAAGGTGTACGCCACTTATGGCCGCTACTACCAACCGGTTTCCACCAATATGAACATCACCCAGGGTTCCGCCTCGCGGGAGTACTTTGAGTACTACGCATTGGATCAGGTCGATGCCAATGGACGGGCGACGCTATTGAGTGATGGTTCCCCGAGCCGGGGCGAGCAACTGAGCGGTTACGTTCGCCAGGAAGGCATAGTGGACGCAGATCTGATTGCGAGCGCCAATTTGGAGGGCATGTACTCAGACGAATTCACGGTCGGTTTCGAGACCCTGGTATTCGACGATATGGTGCTGGGAGTGCGCGGTATCTACCGGGACCTGAAACGCTCAATCGAGGACACCGACGTGGGTCCGGTACTGGGCAATCGCCTGGCGGAAATGGGAATCGACAACAAGACCGGGCAATCGAGTTTCTATGTGCTGATGAATCCCGGGGAGGATATGGAAATCAGCTATGACTTCGACGGCGATGGCCAGGTGGATAATGTGAAGCTGAGTGCCGCGGAACTGGCGCTGCCGGAGCCAAAACGCCGTTATTTTGCCCTCGAGACCAGCTTGCGCGGTCAAGTTACTGACCGACTGTATATGGATGCCTCCTACACCTGGTCCCACAGCTACGGTAACACCGAAGGGCTGGTGCGCACCGATAATGACCAGGCGGATCCGGGTTGGACCACTTCCTATGACTACGCCGACCTGATGGATCACGGGAGTGGCGATTTACCCAACGACCACCGCCACGCCGTGAAGATGAATGGCTTTTACGACTTCAGTGACAACCTGACGCTCGGTCTCGTCACCTCGCTGGTATCCGGGCGCCCGCAGAATTACTTCAGTATCCACCCCGCCGGCGTGGACAGCTGTGCCGAGGGCAGCCCCTGGAGCGATTGCATCAGCCGCTACTACGGCGCGGCTTCCTTCTACGATGAGAACGGAAACCCTGCCAAGCGTGGCAGCAAGGGTAATCTTCCCTGGGCCAAGCAGGTGGATCTGTCCCTTACCTATACGCGGCCGTTGTTCGATGGTGAGCTGATGCTGAAAGGAACCGTCTACAACCTGTTGAATGACGATGCGGCGTTGGATGTCATGGAAACCCGCACGATCAATGGTGAGTTGAATCCGGATTACGGAATACCCCAGTCCCGGGTCGAAGCCCGCTACTTGAGCTTGGTCGCCCGCTACAATTTCTGACCCGGGTTACTCTCAATCAAAAAAATCCCGGCTTAGTGCCGGGATTTTTTTATGGGGATTCGTTAAAGATCCATCGCAGCCATGGGCGGATGGCTGTCCCGCCGCTCCTCCAAGTATTTCATTCCAAATCCATCGTCATACCGGCGCAGGCCGGTATCCAGGTCGGGGGCACCTGGATTCCGGCTTGCGCCGGAATGACGAATGTGCTCTGTATGAGCGGCCATGGCCGCGATCGCACGGTCAGTTGGCAGTGACCTCAATCGTTGTATCGGAGAAGTCGCCGATCACCGACACGTAGTACCAACCGCTGTCCGGCGAAGACACACTCAGGCTTTCACTGTTGCCGGGGCCGCTGGAAACCTGGTCGTAGTCGGACGCAGTGGCCCAGGTCTCGTCGTTGACGTACAGGTCCCCGTTGCCGTCGCCACCGCTCAGCGCGAAATCCAGGCTGTCGGTGCCTTCGGGTACGAAGACATAGAAGTAGCGGATTTGGTTGCTGCCGGCGACACAGGAGGCCCTGTCCAGTTCCAGCGCGCCGTATTCCAGTGGCGTGCCACTGGTACAGGCATCCACCACGGTGGTGTAACTGGCCAACAGGTTGACCCCGGAGAAGGGCGCATAGGCCTTGAGGCGGATATACCAGAGGCCCGCTTCGGGATTGTCTATGTCGCACACTTCGGTATTGCCACCGATATAGGGCCGGCAGGCGTAATCGCTGTCGGTGGCCTCGGTGCCGTGGCGGAGGTAGAGATCCGCATCACCACTGCCGCCATCTATGGCAACACTCAGCCGGTTTGCTCCCTCGGGCACATCCATATAGAAATGCAGGTCGTCGCCCTCTGTGGGTACGGCGAGGTTGGAGATGGTCTCGTTGTTATCTATCTCGTTGTCGGAGCCGGTGTCCTCGGTGCTCTGCACCTGGGTCAACCAGTTCTGCCACTCACTGTCGTAGCCGCTGCCGATACTGTTCAGATAGCTGAGGTAGCCATCATAGTTACCGGCGCGGAAGTGGGTCAGCATCTGGGTGACGTCGTCGCGGTGGCGTTCGAACATAAAGCGGACCGCCAGGTAGCCCCACTTGTAGACCCTGTCGCTACCACTACCGTAGTCATTGGCGAAGATTTCGCTCAGTTCGAACTGGCCGGTGCGGGCCAGGGCAATGGCGTCGTCATTGTAATCCTTCTTGGATACGTACTCCGCCAGGCCTTCGATCCACCAGACGGTCTTGTGGGTGCCGGTGCGCGCATCGCCAAAGTCACCATGGAGGTTGAAGCGGCCGTCCAGGTAGTGGACATACTCGTGGGTCAGGTTCCACACCTCGAAGTCCGGGCGCAGCCAGTCTGCCTCGTGAGCGATAAAGCGCGCCTGATTTTCCGGGTTGGCCGGATTGCCCTCGAGATACATGCCGCCGTTGTCGGTGTTGATTCCGAAAAAGAGCGGCGCATAGTTGTCGTACTCATACCAGTCGTCGAAGACGATAACTTCGAGGTCCTCATTCAAGTCGTCCGCCACCGGGTTGTAGCCGGTCGCCAGCAGTTGGTGGAAGTAGCTTTCCTGGTCAGATAGCTTGCCGCAGGAATCGACCATCTGCGGGCCAGTCATGTCCTGGGCGCGGATTTTCAGGCTGGCGCTGCAGGTGTGATTGTGGGCCAGCACCTGCTGTTCCAGTTCTTCGGCGAAGCCGCAGATCTCGAACTGCGCACACTGGCCGAAGTAATCCACATTGCCGGCGGTCAGCAGCCACACGCTGCTGCCGGTGCCCGTCATGCTGTAGTGCTGGAGTACGGCGTCCACTTCTGCCACTATCGTGGAGTAGGCGGGTGCATCCGTATATTGCACGAAGCGCGACAGCTCGCGGGCCGCGTTTTCCTGCATGAACTGTGCACTGCCTTCCAGCATCCAGTCGGAGCGGGCGAAACCACCGAGCAGCTGCATCAGCTGGTTGTCGCTGCCGGCGCTGGCTACGAATGTGGGATTGTAGTGCCCGCGGTAAAGGATGCTGAATATGCCGTTGACGGAAGAGCGCATGGAGGAATATTGGGCCGCCTGCTGGTCCCAGTGGATCAGCCACTCCTTGATTACCGGGATATAGCGGGCCTGCTCGTTGGCGCTGTCCATCAGGATGATGGCGTCGCGGATGGCGTCACCGTGGCTGGATGAGGCGCTGTAGAAGTCGCTGTTACCGACAAGGCTGTCCAGGGCTGCGGTTACCGCGGTTTGGACATTGTCATCGAATGCTTCGGTGTCGTCCGGATAGTAATACTCGATGAAATAGCCAGTGCGTAGGAAATAAAATAGCTTGTTGATACTGGTGTCGCCATCGGCAGCCCGGTAGTCCGCCGCCAGATCGGTGGTGGCATCGGCAACGTCGATCATCCGCTGTCGGGTAAAGGCGGCGAAGCTGGTGGCATTCCCGTCGTAGAGGTTATTGATGCAGTTGATGTCGGACTGGAGGATATGGTCCACCAACGCCTGGCCGCTGTTCTGCGCATAGCCGTTCATGTCGCAGGCGGCCTGGGTCACAGTACTCAGGGCGCGCAACTGTCGTGGAGGCTCGTATTTGGGTTCCACCGGGGCATTGATTTCCGCGGGGGTTATTGTGGCTGCCGGGTGCGCCGGAAGGGGCGCCTCGGCGGTGGATACCTGGGATACCAGGCTCAATAGGACAGCGGCTGCGGTGCCCAGCACCGAATTATTGTTAGCTATCATTGCCGTTCTCTTCTTATTTATTGTTGAGTTGGTTGATGTTGCTTATTTACTAATCGATTTTTTCGGTCTATAGGCACCTCCGTGATTTAAATAATTTATATTGAGCGCAATAATAAATTATTGCGTGCAATATATTTGTGATCTGAGTGTCACATTGGGGATGGATTAGGCGGCGTTTGCGCAAGATGGCGGGGAGTGGAACGGGAGGTTGCTTGGCGCGAATTGGAACAACTTTCCCTATAAGCTTTCCCAAGCTGCATGAATTGCCTATCATTCATGAATGGATAGTCAATTTCAGTCTCCAATTTTACGCACAGGTAAGGTCAGTAGCATGGACAAGGCAAAAGAGAAGGTTCAGCGCTTTCGCGCCCGCGAGCAGCGCATCCTGGATGCGGCGCTGGAACTGCTGCTCGAGCACGGTGAAGAAAAGGTCACCGTGGAGCAGATTGCCGAGCGCGTGGATATCGGCAAGGGCACCATCTACAAGCATTTCATCTCTAAAACAGAGATTTACATGCGCCTGCTGATGGATTACGAGAAGTCCCTGACCGATCGCCTCAAGACGGCGCTGGCCGCGGCCGAGCAGGGCGATATCACCGCGCCGGCACGGGCCTACTTCGAGTCGCGCATGGCCGACCCGTCCAAGGATCGGCTGTTCCAGCGCCTAGAGGAGAAGATCATCGCCCTCAACCTGGCACCGGAGATGATTGCCGAGCTACATGCCATCCGCAATTCCAACGCCTCGGCCCTGAACCGGGTATTCGAGCGACGTATGGAACAGGGGGTGTTGAAGAAGGTGCCGGCCTACTTCTATTACTCCACCTACTGGGCCCTGGTGCAGGGGGCGGTGGAGCTCTATCACTCCAAGTCGTTTTCCGACGTGATCGAGGACCGCGAGGGATTGATGGAGTTCATCATGGATGTGGGCGTGCATATCGGCGACATCTCCGGGCGCCGTCCGCAGCAGGATGAGGGCCGTCCCGGCGGTGAGTCGGCCGGTACTTCCTCTTTCAGCTGAGGCTCTCCGAGATGGCTGGGAGCCCCTCCTGTGGCTGAAGCACTGTTCAAGGAACTGCAGCGTCTGCAGCAGGAGTTCCGCGGCCATCCGCCAGTTCACAAGTGGAATCCGGATTTCTGCGGTGATATGGACCTGGTCATTCGCCGTGATGGCCGCTGGATCCATGAAGGCACAGAAATACGGCGCCTGCCGCTGGTGAAGCTGTTCGCCAGTATCCTCAAGCACGAAGGGGATGAGTATTTTTTGGTCACCCCGGTGGAGAAGCTCCGCATCCGCGTGGAGGATGTACCCTTTATTGCCACCCAGGTAGCCAGAGGCGGTGAAGGTGAGCACGAGCGCCTGCTTTTTACCACCAATACCGGCGACATAGTGCCGCTGGACAGGGGGCGGGGCTGGCATCTGGAACCCTTTGGCGATCCGCCCCAGCCTGTTCCCTATATAGAGGTCCGCGACGGCCTGCGGGCGCGGATTTCTCGCGAGGCCTTCTATCAGTTAGTGGACTGGGCCGAGGAGAGGGCGGGGGACAACTGCGGCCAGCTCTGGCTTCACAGTGACGGTGAGGAGTTCCTGCTCGGCGAGTACTGATCCAGCCATATACCCCTCTCGTATGTTTTTTGATCTTCCTGTCTGTTTGTATTTTTCCTGCACACTTTGTTCGCCGTTCCACCGCTCATCGCAACCTGTTTGCAATAAAAGTGTAATTAATCTGCCTGCGCGAAAACATATTTCAAAATTTTTGGAAAACCACCACTAAAGTAACAATTTCGAAATATTCCCTTCCTACACTCCCTCGCGTCCGAATCGCCAAGGCGAACAAGAAAAGTCACGGTTTCAGGGTCACCTGGGAATCCGTTTTTAAGTTCAGGACGCACAGCTGAAGCATAAAAACAGATTTCTGGCTGCCCGCAATTACACCTATTTGGCAAAACTTCCGTTAGGGGGAACTATGAAGCGAGTAAACAACAAGCTGCTGCTGGCAGCCGCAATCGCCGCACTGCTGGCTGGTTGCGACAGCGGCGGTATCAACATTGAGCCGACTACTAACGACAATTCTACTGACAACTCTACGACCACTCCGGGTGGTGGTGACACCACCAACAATTGCGCCGTGATCGAAAGCACTGAAGTTCAGGGTACTCCCGAAGGCGCCAACTGCCGCTACGGTACCGACTTCGTGTCCTCCTCGAATCCGCTGACCGAAGATCTGTACCTGCCGGCTCTGCCGAGCGGTGGTGCGCACATCTTTGACGGCAGCCTGTTTGTCGGCGAAAGCTTCGGCAGCAATGCGGAACTCGCAGAGGCCGGTATCGCCAAAGGCGGTGACGGTGTCAAGCTGGAAGTCCAGGCCGGCGCCACCATCGCGTTCAAGGACAGCTCCGCCTTTATGGTTGTCAATCGCGGCTCCCAGCTGTTTGCCCGCGGTACCGAATCTGCTCCGATTACCTTTACTTCCGAAACCGATGTGCTCGGTACTGTTGGTGCCGAAGACGTATCCCAGTGGGGCGGCATGGTGATCAACGGCTTTGGTGTTACCAACAAGTGTGCCTACGAAGGCAATCTGGATGATGGCACATTGGCTCTGACGGGCGAATGTCACGTGGCTGCGGAAGGTTCCACCGACGATGAGGCCTCCTACTACGGTGGCGACAACAATGCCGACAGCTCCGGTGAAATGACCTACGTGCGCGTCAAGCACACCGGTGCCCAGGTTGCTGCTGGCGACGAACTGAACGGCGTTGCCTTTGACGCGGTTGGTAACGGCACTGTCGTCAATAATCTGCAGGCTTACTCCACTTACGATGACGGTATCGAATTCTTCGGTGGCGCCGTCAACGTGGACAACTATGTTGCCCTGTATGTGCGCGACGACTCCATCGACATCGATGAAGGTTATCGCGGCACCATTACCAATGCCCTGGTAATCCAGAGCGAGACCGATGGTAACCACTGCATCGAGTCCGATGGTATCGGTAGCTACGACGATATGGCCGATGGCACCAAAACCGATCGCCGCGCTGAGATTATCGACCAGGGCATCAACAGCCGCCCGGTAATTGACGGCCTGACCTGTATTGTCTCTGCCCAGGCAAAAGGTACTCACGATCCGGGTGCCGGCTGGCGTTTCCGCGAAGGTATCTACCCGATGATCAGCAACTCAATGGTCGTCGCCTCTTTCAGTGCTGACGAAAACGGCGCTGAAGGCAGCAACTACTGCCTGCGTGTCGAGAGCGATGAGACTCTGGCGGAAGCGGAAACTGGTGCTGAAGTAGGTATCACCTCCAACGTATTCGCCTGTCAGGATAAAGTTAAAGGTGATCTGCCGAACGACGATACTCCTGCCGATTGGGCGACTGCTACTGGCAATGAATTTATCGAGGTTACCGGCAAGCTCGATCCGACCGCAGGCGCCGATACCGGCTTCGTATTGCTGGGAGGCACCCCGGCCTTCTACACCGAAGCGTCCGGTGCACAGGCTGGCGTAACCGTTTCTCCGGTTGAGCGCGCCTACCTGGGTGCCCTCAGCGTAAACGGCAGCGACTGGACCCAGGGCTGGACCTACGGCCTGCACGAAGGCAGCCGCGCTCAGCCGCTGTGGTTTGAGTAAGTCGCAAGCGGGTTAATCCCCGATGCAAGGGCGCCGCTTCGCAATGGGAGACGGCGCCCTCTTTGCTTCTACCGCAGTGATAAACAGGAACATGAGAGGCCTGGGTAATGGTTAAGAAAGAAAAATTTCAGAGAGCGCCGCTGGTACTGGCTATTGCCGCGGCCTCAACAATAGCGCCTCAGGTTTGGGCGCAGGTGGAAAAGGATAGTATCGAGCCACCAAAAGCCCAACAGGTTGAAGAGGTGATGGTGCAGGGGCGCCTGCAGAGCTCAGCTGAAATGCTGGTCAGTGAGCGCCTGGAAGAGGAAGTGGTCACCGATATTCTCGGATCAGAGATGATCGGGCGTGTCGGTGACTCCACCGTAGCGGCGGCCCTGCGTCGGGTTTCCGGTCTGTCTCTGATCAACGACAAGTTCGTCTATGTTCGCGGCCTGGGTGAGCGCTATTCGAGCACTACGCTGAATGGCGCAACAGTGCCGTCTCCGGACCTTACCCGTAATGTGATACCGCTGGATCTTTTCCCCACCTCGGTGGTGGAATCCCTGGCGGTACAGAAGAGCTATTCTGCTGACCAGGCCGCTAGCTTTGGCGGCGGCAACGTGGATATCCGCACCAAGGGCATTCCCGAAGACCTGACCTATTCCATCGAGATGGGAGGTGGATTCAACAGCGAAACCGGCGGCGACGTACTGAGTTATAAGGGCGGTGACGACGATGCCTGGGGCACCGACGACGGTACCCGGGCTCTATCCGGTGATATCAAGTCTGCGATGCAGCGTTTCAAGGGCGACCTGAGTGTGGCAGGTATTCGCAAGACACTGATAGCCGAAGGCAATCAGTTTGCATCTGAGCAGGAGCTCCAGAATGCGGCCCAGGCACTGAACCGTGAGTTGGCGCTGAACCTGAATAGGGATATTTCCGTCGAGAAGGAATCCTATGATCCCGACTACAACTTCAAAGGCAGTGTCGGCAACCGTTTCTACTTTGGTGATCAGTGGGAGCTCGGCTTCCTCGCCGGTGGTTCCTACAAAAGTCAGTGGCGGGAAACGGAGCGTGTAAAGCGTAGCCATGCGTTTCCCGATGAGCGCACTGACACTCGCAACGAGTCCACCTATGCGGTGGATATCAGTGGTAACCTGAACCTGGGTCTGCGCTTCGCCGATGAGCACGAGGTGGAGTCTACAAACCTGTTCCTGCGCAATACCGATGATGAGACTGCCATCAGCGATTTCTTCAACGAAAACCGCCAGATCTCCGACGGCCGGGGTTTTCGCCAGTACGCATTGAAATATGAAGAGCGTGAGATGAAGGTCAATCAGCTCAGGGGCAGTCATGCCCTGGGGCCGCAGACCAAGGCCCTGGTTCCCGGCAATATGCTCGACTGGGTACCGGAAGATCTGCGCTTTGACTGGTTCTACACGGATGCTACGGCTACCACCGATATTCCGAATGAAGTCAATGTGTATGCGGACAACATTACTGATCCTGCTACCGGTGAAACTATCAGTTCGTCCGTGAGTACCGGTTCCCGCAGTGCAGACTTCCGCTATACCGATCTGGAAGATGAAGTGCGCAACTACGGCTGGTCAGCCACTTTGCCGCTGGAGCTCTCCACTTCCTCTTTGGAGCTGAGTGGTGGCTTTGCTCGTACAGAAAAGGGCCGCACCTATCAGCAGACTCAGTTGCGCCTGGATATTTTCGATGTAGCAGATGATTCGATTCTCAACGGACCCCTGGACCAGGTGTTCGATGATGACAACATCACCAATGTCGACAATGACTTTGCGTTCGACAGGGCCGGCAGCAACAAGCAGAGCTACATCGCTGCAACACTGACAGATGCGGTTTACGGCAAATTTGACTGGACCTGGAATGAGACCTGGCGCCTTTCTGCTGGCGCGCGCTGGGAGGATTACAACCAGGTCGCACTGGAATGGAACCCCTACGGTTACACGCCGGCCGATCCGCAGGTGCCGACGGATCCGGAAGATCTTGCCGAAGCTGTCTATGCCCAGGATGATATTTACCCGTCATTGTCCCTGACCTATATGGGTTCTCTGTGGGCTGAGACCTTCCAGCTGCGTTTTGGTGCCTCCAAGACCGCTGTGCGTCCGGATCTGCGTGAGATTACCGATGCCATTTACATTGACCCGATCACCGACGAGCAGGTCAAGGGTAATGCCAATGTGCGTCCGTCCGAGCTCAATAACTTTGATGTGCGCGGCGAGTGGTTCTTCGACAGCGGGGACAGCCTGACTGTCTCGGCCTTCTACAAGGACATTACCGATCCAATTGAGTTCTTCCAGGCGGCCACGAGCGACACCAACCAGCTACGCGAAATCATCAACGCCGAATCTGGTGAGATTACGGGTGTCGAGATTGAGGGCATGAAAAGCCTCGGTTTCATGGGTGGCCTTATGGAGAGCTTCTTCGTACAGGGCAACGTAACACTGCAGGATTCTGAACTGGTTGCTGGCGTGGAGGCAGATGCGCCGACCAATCCGGTGCGCGAAATGACCGGTGCTTCCGAGTACGTAGTGAATATGTTGCTGGGCTTCGATAGTCCTGACGGCGATCACTCTGCAACCCTCGGCTACAACGTGTTTGGTGAGCGCCTGTATCTGGCTGGCCGTAACGGAGCCCCGGATGCCTTCGAGCAGCCGTTCCACTCTCTGGACCTGACTTACTCCTGGTACCCCACTGAGGAGATTACTGTCAAGGCGAAGATGCAGAACCTGCTGGACGAAGGCGTCGAGATCGAGCGCAGTAGCGTAACCATTTTCGAAGAGAAGCCGGGGCAGTCCTTTGCTCTGAGTGCACAGTACAAATTCTAACCAGAACTGCAGGATCAATAAGTTCTAAACAACAGGGAAAGACTGAAGCCGGGTACTGGCCACAGTATCCGGCTTTTTATTGGCAGCCAGAAAATTACCAGTATCCCGTTTCCTTTCTCACCGAGCGAATATGCTGCTCCAGATCCTCCAGCAGTTCCGCCGTGCGCACCACTTCACAGTAACGCCCCCCCAGCCGGTTGACGCACTCTGCCTGTACCATATCGCTGGCCGAAGCGGTGGCATCCTCGATCAACATGGGGCAGTAACCGAAATCGGCCGCCGCGCGGATGGTGGATTCCACGGCTACATCGGTAAAGACGCCACAGCAATAGAGTTGCGCAATGCCGAGGCGAGAGAGCAGGGAGTGGATATTGCTGTTGCCAAATGGTCCTGAGGCGGTTTTGTTGATGACCAGATCGCCGCTTTTGGGGGCGACAGATTCGATAAACTCCGACTCCCTGGAGCCCGGCGGGCAGTGAAGGTCGAGCTTTCTGTGCCAGTAGCTGCGGTCGCGACCATCATCGGTCTGGGACATGACCCGGATATGGATGACTTCCAGCCCCTTGTCGCGAAACAGCGCCTGCAGCTTTTGCACATTGGGCAGCACCTGTTTTTCCAGGCGTGCAAAATAGTATTCCTGGCCCTCCTTGCCGAAGGCGCTGTATCCGGAGTCCGCGAAGACGCCACAGCCGCGGGCGGCGTCCAGATATTGCAGGTCGATACAGAGTAGGGCGGATTTCATGGCCGGTCCTTCGTTGTGTTGACCGGAGGAAGCTTAGTCTGGGAACTCGCTGGCGGCCAAAGCTCTGTTCCTGGCGATGAGGTAAAAAACTGGCCAAGTGGAATAGGGCTTGTCCAGATAACTCTCGTCATTCCGGCACAGGCCGGAATCCAGGTGCCCCCGAACTGGATACCGGCCTGCGCCGGTATGACGACACCAACCAAAAGCCGGCACAGCAAAAAGCTATCAGACAAAAAAGGCGCCCGGTGGGCGCCTTGAAGTGCAGTTACATATTCGGGTAGTTGGGTCCGCCGCCACCTTCCGGCGCCACCCAGACGATATTCTGGGTCGGGTCCTTGATATCGCAGGTCTTGCAGTGGACGCAGTTCTGCGCGTTGATCTGGAAGCGCAGTTTGCCCGCTTCCTCCACTACCTCGTAAACCGCCGCCGGGCAGTAGCGCTGTGCCGGTTCGTCGTAAATGGGCAGGTTGTGGTTCAGCGGAATTTCGTCGTCCTTCAGGGTCAGGTGACAGGGCTGGTCTTCCTCGTGGTTGGTGTTGGAGATGAACACCGAGGACAGCTTGTCGAAGCTGAGCACACCATCCGGCTTCGGATAGTCGATCTTCTTGCAGTCCGCCGCCGGCTTCAGCTGGGCGTGGTCGGCCTTGGTATCGCGCAGTGTCCAGGGCAGCTTGCCCTGGAAGATGTTGATGTCGATAAAGGCGTAGGCGGAGCCGAGGATATTGCCCCACTTGTGCTGGGCCGGGCCGAAGTTGCGCTGTTTGTGCAGTTCCTTCCAGGCCCAGCTGTCGCGGTACTTGGCGCTGTACTCGGTCAGCTCGTCGTTGGCGCGCTCGGCCTTCAGGGCCTCGGCGATGCTCTCGGCGGCCAGCATGCCGGACTTCATCGCGGTGTGGTTGCCCTTGATCTTGGCGAAGTTGAGGGTGCCGGCGTTGTCGCCGATCAGCAGGCCGCCGGGGAAAGTCATCTTCGGCAGGGATTGCAGGCCGCCCTTGACGATGGCGCGGGCGCCGTAGGCGACGCGCTGGCCGCCCTCCAGGTACTGCTTGATCACCGGGTGGTGCTTGTAGCGCTGGAACTCGTCAAACGGGCTGAGGTGGGGGTTGCTATAGGCCAGGTCGGTGATCAGGCCGACCACCACTTGGTTGTCTTCCAGGTGGTAGAGGAAGCCGCCGCCGTGGGAACCGCTCTCGTCCAGGGGCCAGCCGGCCGTGTGTACTACCAGGCCCTGCTGGTGTTTGTCGTCGCTGACCTTCCAGATTTCCTTGATGCCGATGCCGTAGTGCTGGGGATCAGTGCCCTCGTCGAGCTTGAAGCGCTCGATCAGCTGTTTGCCCAGGTGGCCGCGGCAGCCCTCGGCGAAGAGGGTGTATTTGGCGTGCAGCTCCATGCCGGGCATATAGGAGTCTTTGTGTTCGCCGTTCATGCCCACGCCCATGTCGCCGGTGGCGATACCTCTGACGGAGCCGTCTTCGTTGTAGAGCACTTCGGCGGCGGCGAAGCCGGGGAATATCTCGACCCCCAGGTTCTCGGCCTGTTCGGCCAGCCAGCGGCACAGGTTGCCCATACTGACGATGTAGTTGCCTTCGTTGTGCATGGTGCTGGGCACAAAGAGGTTGGGCACCTTGATGGCCTTCTCGGCGCTGCCCATCACATAGATGTCGTCGCCTTTGACCTGGGTGTTGAGGGGCGCGCCGCGGTCCTTCCAGTCCGGGAAGAGTTCGTTCAGGGCGGTGGGCTCGAATACCGCACCGGAGAGGATATGGGCGCCAACTTCGGACCCTTTCTCCACCACACACACGGAGATATCTTCATTGAGCTGGCGAATACGGCAGGCCGCTGCCAGGCCGGCGGGGCCGGCACCCACGATCACTACGTCGTATTCCATTGATTCGCGTTCCACGGCGCTCTCCTCAGCTGGTTGATCTGGTTATTCTGCTTCTGTGAGTCCCGACATGCTCTGTTCGGGTATCCGGGCGGTCCTGCTGCCGGGGGCCATTCGCGGGACACGCTGTGAATATGACCGCCACGGATGGCGGAAATGCCGGTTTTGCAGGAGCAAAAACCGGCCATCCATGTAGGCTCTAATCGGCATCCATGCCTCATAGGGTCCCGCGAATGGCCCCGGCAGCAGGACCTTCGCATCGACTATCGTTTATTCTGTCTCAGTCTTGGCGTTTAGCATTGGCAGCGGATTATATAGACCTTTATTCAGCCCTACCAATTGCAGGACTATTCATTTGCCGTGGCAAATACGCTGTATTTCAATGGCTTAGAAGCCCCGAATGGGTGATTTTTATAGCTGGAAATAGATCTGCTGAATGGCAGTCGGCTCGTCCATTTGGCTATTGATTTTGCGCTATAGAAGGGCCAACATACACGCCGTTCAAACACTTGTTTGACCAGAAGACCGTATTCATTCGCGATTGTGAACAGTCAGTCGCGGCTCCCAAAAAGCTTATTTAAGACGGGATTTCCATGAAAGTTCTTGTAGCTGTGAAACGCGTTGTGGACTTCAACGTCAAGGTTCGCCCCAAGGCGGATGGCACTGACGTAGATACCGCAAACGTAAAAATGTCTATCAACCCCTTCTGCGAAATTGCCGTGGAAGAGGCGGTACGCTTGAAGGAGAAAGGCGTTGTCAGCGAGATAGTCGCCGTTTCCATGGGACCCAAGCAGTGCCAGGAACAGATCCGCACCGCGCTGGCGCTGGGCGCCGACCGCGGCATCCTGGTCGAGACCGATGCCGAGCTGCAGCCCTTGGCGGTGGCCAAGTGCCTGAAGGCGATCGTGGACAAGGAAGAGCCGCAGATGGTCATCATGGGCAAGCAGTCCATCGACGGCGACAACAACCAGACCGGCCAGATGCTGGGCGCGCTGACCGGTATGGGGCAGGGCACCTTCGCCTCTGAAGTGGTCGTGGAAGGCGAGTCCGTCAAAGTGACCCGCGAGATCGACGGCGGCCTGCAGACCGTAGAGCTGAAACTGCCGGCTATCGTGACCACCGACCTGCGCCTGAACGAGCCGCGCTACGCCTCGCTGCCGAACATCATGAAGGCGAAGAAGAAGCCGCTGGACACCACCAGCCCCGATGAGCTGGGTGTAGACATTGCCCCGCGCACCAAGACCCTGAAAGTCGAGCCGCCGGCCGAGCGCCAGGCGGGCGTGAAGGTTGCTGATGTAGCGGAACTGGTAGAGAAACTGAAGAACGAGGCGAAGGTAATCTGATGAGCATTCTGGTTATTGCGGAACACGACAACGCCGAAATCAAGGGCGCCACGCTCAATACCGTCGCTGCGGCCAAGGCCATCGGTGGTGATATCCATGTACTGGTAGCCGGCGCCGCTTGTGGAGCGGCGGGCGAAGCCGCCGCCAAGATCGACGGCGTGGCCAAGGTGTTGGTGGCGGACAACGCCGCTTACGAGCATCAGCTGGCGGAGAATGTGGCCAAGCTGGTCGCGGACCTGGGCAAGGACTACAGCCATATCCTGGCACCGGCCACCACCACCGGCAAGAACATGCTGCCGCGCGCCGCTGCGTTGCTGGACGTGCAGCCGATCTCCGACATCATTGCTGTCGAAGGCGCCGATACCTTCAAGCGCCCCATCTATGCCGGCAACGTGATCGCGACGGTGCAGAGCTCCGATACCATCAAGGTTGTCACCGTGCGTACCACCGCCTTTGACGCCGTGGCTGCGGAAGGCGGCAGCGCTGCGGTGGATGCTGTGGATATCGCCGACGATGCCGGTGTTTCCTCTTTTGTCGGCGAAGAGCTGGCCAAGTCCGACCGCCCGGAACTGACCGCTGCCAAGGTGGTGATCTCCGGTGGTCGCGGTATGCAGAACGGTGACAACTTCGAGCTGCTGTACAAGCTGGCGGACAAACTGGGTGCCGCTGTGGGCGCCTCCCGCGCCGCGGTGGACGCCGGCTTCGTGCCCAACGACATGCAGGTGGGCCAGACCGGCAAGATTGTCGCGCCGGACCTCTATATTGCCGTGGGTATCTCCGGTGCCATCCAGCACCTGGCGGGAATGAAGGATTCCAAGGTGATTGTGGCAATCAACAAGGATGAAGAGGCGCCGATCTTTTCGGTGGCCGACTACGGCCTGGTGGCGGACCTTTTCGATGCGGTGCCAGAGCTTGAAACAAAGTTGTAATTATTGATTAATATACTGATCAATATTGGAAAGGGCGGCGTTGAGCCGCCCTTTCTTTTATGGATCGGCGGCTTTTTGCCTGAGTCAGCCGGAGTGGCCAAATATTGTGCGGTACAATTCATCACAAGGGGAAGATTGCCTTTCCCGAGGTGAGGAAAGAGAATAGGCGTCAATAATTGATAAATTCAGTCAATCGTTGAACTGATATACAGGTTTGTACATGTCCGCAGTAAAGCGAGCCGTTGGATCCATCGGTGCCAGATTTGCACCGCGCGAGTCGCGCAAGCCCTTGCCGCGCAGCGCCCTGGCATCCATTGGCGTGATTGCTGGCTGGTTGTTTATTAACCTGCTGGCCTACGGAGCACTGCTGATTCCCTCTGATGGGGAAGAGTCGCTGCTGGCTGATCGCAGTGGGGCTGGCGTCCGACCCCAGCGGGCTGCCTCCCTGCCCAACACCCCTTTCTTCGGCAAGGCGCCGGTCAAGACGGAAAAAGAACCCGAGGTGGATCTCGCCAATATCCCGATTACCCAGCTGAATCTGGTGTTGTCCGGTGTGCTCGACAACAGTGCCAAGGACAAGGCCAGCGCCCTGGTGGCGGAGAAGGGCAAGCCGGCGCAGCGCCTCTATGTCGGAGATACCCTGCCCGGGGGAGCGGAACTCTACTCGGTCGCTGTGGATCATATAGTTCTACGCCGGAACGGAAAGATGGAAAAACTGACCTATCCGGACGAAGATGGGCGCCCCAGCGTTCCACTGCGCAAGTACACCAATTACGCCCGCCAGGCGGCGGAGATCAGCGCTGCCAGCAGTGCATCCCGCTCGGAGAAGCAGCAGTCGATTCGCGAGCGCCTGGAGGAATTGCGCAACCTCGCCCGCGAGCGTCGCGCCGAGCGCCGCAACTGATCACGATAACTATTAACTATTGCCAAGACCATTTCTTAACTGTCACAAAATTAAAAGAGCCAGACAAATAATGATGAGGATGTTTTATCGGTGGCTGCTCGCTGCCGGACTGGGATTGTTGATTTCGACTGCAGTACTGGCTCAGGCCCCGGAAAGGGTCACTCTGTCTCTCGATAACGCCGATATCCGCGACCTGATCAACTGGGCGGCCGATTTCACCGGCAAGAACATCATTGTGCACCCGAATGTGAAGGGGAAGGTCACGGTGGTTGCCGGTGACCCCATGACCCACGATGAGGCCTTCGACGTCTTTATGTCAGTGCTGCAGGTCAACGGCTTCAGCCTGGTGGAGCAGGGCGGCACCTGGAAGGTGGTGCCCGACGCCCTGGCCAAGCAGCAGGCGATTCCGGTGGCCGACGAGCAGACCCGCGCGCCGGCGGAGTCCCTGGTGGTGCGCACCGTGCGGGTGGAGAATATTTCCGCCGCGCAGCTGATCGCGATGCTGCGCCCACTGATCCCCCAGACCGGCCACCTGGCCGCCTACGCGGATACCAATACGCTGATCATCGCCGATCGTGCGGCGAACATCGATCAGATAGTGCGCCTGGTAAAGCAACTGGACCGGGCCGGCGCCATTGAGATCGAGCTGGTGCCGCTGCAGTTCGCCTCTGCCAAGGAGGTGAAGCAGGTACTGAGTGAGTTGCTCCAGTCCGGCGGTAAGGGCGGCACCCCCGGGAGCGAGGTGCAGCCACTGCGTATCGCCGTGGACGAGCGCTCCAACAGCGTGCTGCTGACCGGCGATCCGGTGACCCGCCAACAGCTGAAAAATGTGATCCGCCGCCTGGACCAGCCGCTCTCCGGCGAGGGCAACACCGCGGTGATCTATGTGCAGTACGCCAATGCCGCCGACCTGAAGCCGATTCTCGAGGGCATGAGTGGCAGCATCCAGAAGACCGAGAAGGACCAGCAGGTGGCCAATGTCGAGGTCAGTATCCAGGTCAATGAGGCCCTCAACTCCCTGGTGCTGACGGCGCCGCCGTCGCTGCTGCAGACCATGAAGGAAGTGATCGCCAAACTGGACGTGCGCCGCGCCCAGGTACTGATCGAGGCGATTATCGTCGAGGTTACCGAGGGTACCGGCAACGATCTGGGTATCAGCTGGATCGCCGGCGCCAACGAAGATGTAGTGGTCGGCTGGGACAACCGGGCCGCCACCAGTCGCATCGATGAAGACGGCAACCTGGTGACCGATACCCTGAACCCCTTCTCGCTGCCGCTGACCAGCCTGACCGGCGCCGGTGCCCTGCACCTGGGCTACCTGAGCGGTACCGATATCCGCGCGGCCATCAACGCGGTCGCTTCCGAGAGCAACGCCAATATCCTCTCCACGCCCACGGTCATCGCACTGGACAACGAGGAGGCGGAGATACTGGTGGGCCAGAATGTGCCCTTCATCACCGGTGAACAGCTGCTGTCCGGCAGCAATAACGATCCGTTTACCACCATCCAGCGCGAGGATGTGGGCACCGAGCTCAAGGTGACCCCGCGAGTGAACAACAACAATTCGGTCACCCTGGAAATTGAACAGAAGGTGGAGAACGTGCTGCCCTTTACCGAGGGCGCGGCGGATATCGTGACCAGCAAGCGCGAGATCCGCACCAAGGTGTTGATCGACGACGGCGCCATACTGGTGCTCGGCGGCCTGATCGAGGACAAGGTGGTGGAGTCGGTTTCCAAGGTGCCACTGCTCGGGGACATTCCGGGTATCGGGCGCCTATTCCGCAACTCCAGCAAAGCTGTCGACAAGACCAACCTGATGGTCTTCCTGCGCCCGAAAATCCTCAGTACCCAGGTCGCCGGCTACGAGGAGACCCGCAAGCGCTACCTGGACCTGCAGTCCAAGCAGATTTACCTGAAAGACAGAACCAGCCTGATTTGGGACTGGCACCGTGGCGACGTATTACCGGACCTGCTGCCGCCCACCGGCAGCTATGACGAGGGTGAAGAGGGCTCGCCGGTCCAGGTGCTCGAGGCGGAAGTGAACGAGAAATGACGGCTGAAGCGGTAGAGAAGTCCCCGATGATCCGGCGCCTGCCATACGCCTTTGCCAAGCGCCACCGGGTGTTGCTGGTCGACATGGACGGCCAGCCGCGCTGTCAGTATGTGGCGCCGCTGAATCCGACGGTACTGGCCGAGGTGCAGCGCCTCAGCGGCTCTGCGGTGGATATCGAGGCGGTGGAGGAGGAGATCTTCCAGGCCTCCCTGCAGCGCCTGTACGAAAATCGCGAGGGGGGCAATCTGTCGGAAGTTGAGGGCCTGGGCGAAGAGCTGGACCTGGCGGCCATTGTCGACGCATTGCCGGAGACCGAGGATCTGCTGGAGCAGGAAGACGACGCCCCCATCGTCAAGCTGATCAACGCCATTTTCGCCGAGTCCCTGAAGCAGGGCGCCTCGGATATCCATATCGAGACTTTCGAAAAGCGCCTGGTGGTGCGTTTCCGCGTCGACGGTGTGCTGCGCGAAGTGCTGCAGCCACGCCGTGCCCTGGCGCCGTTACTGGTCTCGCGTATCAAGGTTATGGCCAAGCTGGATATCGCCGAGAAACGCGTGCCCCAGGATGGCCGCATCTCCCTGCTGATGGCCGGGCGCGAAGTGGACGTGCGCGTGTCCACCATGCCGTCCTCCGCCGGGGAGCGGGTGGTGATGCGCCTGCTGGACAAGCAGGCGGGCAAGATGGACCTGACCAAGCTCGGCATGCCGGACAGCGACCTGAAGGTGATGACCGAACTGCTGTCGCGCCCCCACGGCATTCTGCTGGTCACCGGACCGACCGGCTCCGGTAAGACCACCACCCTCTACGCCGGTCTCGGCAGTATCAACAACCGCGAGAAGAATATCCTCACCGTCGAGGACCCGGTGGAGTACAACCTGGAGGGCGTCGGCCAGACCCAGGTCAACACCAAGGCGGACATGACCTTTGCCCGCGGCCTGCGCGCGATACTGCGCCAGGACCCGGACGTGGTGATGGTGGGTGAGATCCGCGACCTGGAGACGATGCAGATAGCCATCCAGGCCAGCTTGACCGGCCACCTGGTGCTCTCCACCCTGCACACCAACACCGCCCTGGGTGCCGTGACACGACTGGTGGATATGGGCATCGAGCCCTTTCTGCTGTCGTCGAGCCTGATCGGCGTGCTGGCCCAGCGCCTGGTGCGCGTGCTCTGCCCCGAGTGCAAACAGCCCCACGCAGCCGATGCCACCGAGTGCCGGATGCTCGGCGCCGAGGGGGAGACAGTCATCTACCGCCCCGACGGCTGTGAGCACTGCAACCACAGCGGTTATGTGGGCCGGGTCGGTATCTACGAGCTGGTACCGGTGAATGAGACCATGCGCCAACTGATTCACGACCGCGCTTCGGAGAGCAAGCTGGTGGCCGAGGCGCGCAAAGTGGCGCCCAGTATTCGCGATGATGGCGTGGCCAAGGTGCTGGCCGGTATCACTTCACTGGAAGAAGTACTGCGCGTCACGCAGGAGTCCTGACCGTGGCCGCGTTTGAATACACTGCCCTCACCGATTCCGGCCGCAAGAGTCGCGGCACCCTGGAGGCCGACAGCGCCCGCGCCGCGCGCCAGCAGCTGCGCGCCAAGGGCATGGTGCCGCTCGAGGTGTCAGCGGCCACAGAATCCGCCGGGGAGGGGAGCGCGAGCCTGTTTGCCGGCAGCCCCGGCCTCAGTGTCAAGCACCTCGCACTGCTGACCCGGCAGATTGCGACGCTGCTGCGCGCCGGTATTCCCCTCGAGGAAACACTCGGCGCCATCGCCAGCCAGACCCGCAACCACAAGATTCGCCGCATAGTGCTGGCGGTGCG
The DNA here is from genome assembly GCF_014904815.1 of Microbulbifer taiwanensis. Classification (GTDB taxonomy): domain Bacteria; phylum Pseudomonadota; class Gammaproteobacteria; order Pseudomonadales; family Cellvibrionaceae; genus Microbulbifer; species Microbulbifer taiwanensis. The sequence continues at coordinate 41,587 of NZ_JACZFR010000030.1, read as the reverse complement.
CGGCAAGGTGCTGGAGGGCCACAGCTTCGCCCAGGCCCTCGGCAGCTTCCCACGTGCCTTTCCCAAGCTCTACCGCGCCACAGTGGAGGCCGGCGAGCACTCGGGGCACCTGGACGCGGTGCTGGAGCGCCTCGGCGACTACACCGAGAACCAGCAGAAATTCCGCCAGAAGGTGCAGCTGGCGCTGATCTACCCGGCGGTGCTGGTGTTTGTCTGCATCCTGGTGGTAACCGGCCTGATGGTTTACGTGGTGCCGGACGTCATAGAGGTGTTTACCGGTACCGGGCAGGTGCTGCCGCTGCCGACGCGCATCCTGATGGCGGTGTCCGACTTTATCTCCGCCTGGGGCTGGCTGGTACCGCCGGCGCTGGCGATGCTGATTGCGGCGACCATCTACCTGTTGCGCCGGCCGGCGATCCGCTACCGTTTCCACCACCGGCTGCTGGAAATGCCGATGATCGGCTGGCTGGTGCGGGGCAGCCAGAGCGCCCGCTATGTGGGTACACTGGCCATCCTGACCGGCAGCAGTGTGCCGCTGGTGCAGGCCATGGGGATTGCCAGCGGCGTGATGAGCAACGATTTCCTCAAGGAGAGATTGCAGGTCGCGCAGAAGTCGGTGCGAGAGGGGGGAAGCCTGCGCAAGGCATTGGAAGATGTGGAATATTTTCCCCCGATGATGATCTATATGATCGCCAGCGGCGAGTCCTCTGGCACACTGGACGAGATGCTCGGCCGCGCCGCCGAGTCCCAGGAGCAGGATCTGCAGGGGGCGGTAACCGCCTTCGTCAGCCTGTTCGAACCGGCCATGCTGTTGCTGATGGCGGGTATCGTTTTGTTTATCGTGATGGCCATCATGATGCCGATCATGAGCATGAACCAGCTAGTAGTCTAGGGTGCGCCCTGTGCACCGAAGCGAACTGATCCCGGAGAGGTGGGAAAAATGAAGAACCTGAAAAAGAGCGGCGGCTTCACGCTGATCGAGATCATGGTGGTGATCGTGATTCTCGGCGTACTCGGTGCGTTGGTGGTGCCGAATGTCTTGGGGCGCACCGGCGAGGCGCGCATGAAAGCGGCGGTCGTCGATCTGCGCGCTATCGAGACGGCGCTGGATATGTACCGCATGGACAACTTCGTCTACCCGAGCTCCGACCAGGGCCTGCAGGCACTGGTGGCCAAGCCATCCGGCTTCCCGGAGGCCAAGAACTGGGCCGAGCCCTACCTGAAAAAGGCGCCCAAGGATCCCTGGGGCAACGAATACCAGTACCTCAGCCCCGGCAGCAGCGGCCCTTACGATCTCTTCAGCCTCGGCGCCGACGGCAAGCCGGGCGGCGAGGGAGAGGCGGCCGATATCTTCGTCGCCGAACTCTGAGTAGCAGGCCGCTCACCCATGATGTGCGCCACGGCCAACCGCAACCGCGGCTTTACCCTGATCGAGGTGCTGGTGGTGATCGTCATCATCGCCACCCTGGCGGGCATGGCGGTGCTTTCCCTGGGTAACTCCGGCGCCCGTGCCTGGAGCGGAGAGGTGCAGCGCCTCGCCGCGCTATTGCAGCTGGTCGCCGACCGGGCGCTGATCGACAAGGCCCACTACGGCGTGGTGCTGGAGCCGGACGGTTACAGCGTAGTGCGCTTCAACCCGACCGAGCTGGAATGGCAGTCGCTGGATGAGGCGGTGGCCAAGTCGGTTGCGGCGCGTTTTGTCGCCCACCAACTGCCGGACAATATGCGCCTGGAGGTACTCGAACAGGCCGAACTGCCGTCCGCGGAGGCGACGGAGTTCGCCGCCGAGTCCGCCGAAGACGAGCAGCCGATCCCCCAGTTTATCGCCCTGTCCAGCGGCGAGGTACTGCCGGTAGAGCTGGCCATGTTCCTGCTCGACGCCGGCGATACCAGCCGCGGCGCTACCATTTCCTACAGCAGCCTGCATGGGCTGCAACTCGAGTGGCAGGCGGAATGGTAATGCGGAATGCGGGATGCGGAATGCGGAATGCGGTCCGGGGTACGGAGACTCCCTGCCTGTGCCGCGGGCGCTGCAGTTTTCGCAGGCCGGCAAACAATGCTCCGGAAGTCGGGGCGGATCATTCCGCATTCCGCATTCCGCCTTCCGCATTAAAGCAAGCCGGCTTTACGCTGGTGGAAGTCATGGTGGCGCTGGTGATCTTCGGCGTTGTCGCCGCCAGTGTGCTGAAGACGATGCAGGACAGCGTGCGCCAGCAGGCGGCGATGGAAGAGCGCCTGGCCGCCAACCTGGTGGCGCAACAGGTGCTGGCCGAGGTGCGGCTGCGCAACCCCTGGCCACCGCTGGGTGAAAAGTCCGAGCGGGTGCCGTTGGGCGAGCGTGAGTGGCAGGTGACTGCCCGCGTGGAGAATACCCGCGAGGAGCGCATGCGCCATATCACCATCCAGGTAGCCCGCCCCGACGCGGAGCACCCGACCCTTACCCTCGACGCCTGGGCTGCGAAGGAAGAGGGGCGGAATCATGAATGATGACAAATTTGCAGGAGCAAATTTGGACGCCGAAGGCGCCCGCAGGGCGAGCGCCATGGATGGCGCGAGTCTATGCGGAATGCGGAATGGTGCCCGGGAGGTCGGATCAGTTCATTCCGCATTCCGCATTCCGCATTCATCATTAAACCAGCGCGGTTTTACCCTGATCGAGATCCTGGTGGTGCTGGTACTGGTTTCCATCATCAGCATCGGCTCCTACGCGCTGCTGGATACCTTCAACAGTACCGACCGGGCGCTGGAGATACGCGCCGAGGAATTGCGCCGCTTTTCCATGGCCATGTACCGCATCGACGACGACCTGCGCCAGTTGACGGCGCGTCCGGTCAAGAACGCCTACAACGGCTATGAGCCGGCATTGCGCGGCGATACTGACGAGTTCGAGTTTACCCGACTCGGCGCGGCCAACCTGACCGGCGAGCCGCGCGGGGAGCTACAGCGGCTGGGCTACAGCATCGGTTTCGTCGAGGATGAGGAGCTCAGTGGGCTTGAAGAGGACAGCGGCGCCTTGCTGCTGCGCAGTCGCTGGCGGGTTCTGGACCGGGCGCCGGATTCCGAGCCGGTAGCGGAGCCGCTGCTGCTGGGTGTGGACAGCCTCAACCTGCGCTACTACGACCCGGATACCGAGGCCTGGCTGTCGCAGTGGCCGCCGGTTACGGCGCGCAGTTCCACGGCAGAAGTGGATACCAGCCTGCCGGAGGCGGTGGAACTGGTGTTGACGACCCGCGCCGGCGGCGAGCTGCGGCGCGTCTTCTCCCTGCCGCGGGTGGCGGAAACCGCCGGCGGCAGCGGCGGTTCCTCCTCCGGTGGTGACGGGGGTTCGGACAGGGACGACGACGGCGGTAACGACGACAACGGCAACGGGAGCCGCGACGAAAGCGGTAACCGCGACGATCGCAGGGGCCGCGACGATGGCTAATGCCCTCGGCCGCCAGCGTGGCGTCGCCCTGATAACAGTGCTGCTGGTGATGGTGATCGCCATCGCTGCAGTGACTCACGCCATCATGCGCAATCGCATCGCCGTATCGCGTACCGGTGCACTGCTGGCAAATACCCAGTTGGCGGAATTCGTGACCGGTGCCGAAGTCTGGGCGCGTGTGGCGCTGCAGAAGGATTTTGAGGCGGATCGCGAAGATCGCCAGTCCGCTGACTCCTCACTCGAGGCCTGGGCGCAGAAGGCGCTGGCATTCAATCCGGATAACGGTAAGATTCGCATTAATATCAAGGACTTAAACTCTTGTTTTAATGTGAATAATCTCGCCACGGCCGACGGCGAGCAATCCGAGCAGCGACAGGTTTTCGAGCGCCTGGTGCGCAATGTCAGTGGCAAGGCGGAACTGGCCAAGTCGATTCAGGACTGGGTGGATACCGGCGATACGCCGCTGGCGCCCGGCACCGAGGATGACGGATACCTGGGGCGGGAGCTGGCCCACAGAACACCGGATACGCTGATCAGCGATATCTCCGAGCTGTCCGTGGTGGAGGGCATGGAAGCGGAGGACTGGCAGAAACTACGTCCCTTCCTGTGCGCCCTGCCGGAGACGGGTACTGCCATCAATATCAATTTCGCCCCGCAGGAGCTGATCGAGGCGATGGATCCCGAGGCCAATGCCGCCGAGATAGTGCGTTTTCGCGAGTCCGACGGCGTCTTCAACGACCGGAGTCAGTTTACGGAATATCAGGTCAGGAACTCCGGCGGCCTGGTGTTTCACAGCCAGTATTTCCTGGCTCGAATCGCGGTGCAGCTGGGGCCCGACGGCGGCTACCGGCAGTACTGGGAGACCACTCTGCAGTTGGACGAGTCCAGCGGAGAGGCCGTAGTGGTACAGCGGCAGCGCCGCACCTTTTCCGGCGCCATGATGCAGGAACTCCTGGATTACGATATCACCGGTGAGAATAAGTAAGTCAATGAAATCATATGGTTACGATCAATAGTTTAAGTGCCGACAAAAGCAATACTACGCCCGGGCGCCAGCTGATGCTGCTGCGCCTGAGTGAGGGTGAGGGCGTCAATGCACCGCTGCAGTTGCATTGCTGGAGCCACAGTGGCTGGCGTCGTGCGGCCCTGGACGACGCCTTTGTGCAGGCCTTCAATCCCGGCTGCGAAGAGATAGGCAATGCTCGCGATGCCATGCAGCTCAGCTTCAATGAGGGCACGAGAGTCCTTCTGCTGCTGCCGGGCACCTGGGTCTGGAGCGGTGTGGAGGCGATCCCCAAGGCGGCGCGCCGCCAGAGCAATGCGGTCGGCTACATGGTCGAGGAGCGGCTGGCCGAGGATGTGGAGGATCTGCACTTTGTCTGTCAGCCGCGCAGCGGGGATCTCTGCAGTGTTTACGCGATAGCGCTGGAAAAGATGGATGCGCTGCACAGCCAGGTGCAACGGCTGCAGTGGCCGCTGATGGCGGCGATACCGGACTACCAGTTGCTGGACCTGCTGGGGGGCGACAACGCCCTATGGCTCGATGGTGACCAGGCGCATATCTGGCAGGGCGCCGGCCACGGTCTGTCCCTGCGCCGCCAATACCTGCAACCACTGCTGGCGTCCCTGGCTGACGGCGAGGGAGAGGAGGGCGACGAGGAGATGCAGCAACAACTGCAGCTGCTCGGCGCCGGCGAACAGGACGCCATGACCGTGGCGGAACTGGAATCCCTGCTCGGCGACAGGCTGCAGCGAGTCGAGCAGCCGGCGGAGGAGGCACTGTTGACGCATTGCAAGCCGGCGCGCCTGGCCAACCTGATGACCGGCGAATACCAGCTGGCCGACGGGAGCGATGAGCGCGACTGGTGGCACAGGCCGGCCAAGATTGCCGCGGCCTGCTTTATCGCCCAGCTGCTGCTGTTCGCCGCCGCCGGCGGCTACTTCCAGTGGCGCGCGAGCGGCACTGAAGCCGAGGCGCAGGCGCTCTTCAGCGAATTGTTTCCCCAGGACAGGCCCAGGGCCGATATCCGCCGCCAGATAGAGGGCTACCTGAAGCGGGCCGGCAGCAGCGGTGGCAGTTTTGGCAGCCAGATGCAGCTGCTGAGCCGGGTCTGGGGTCAGCACAAGGGCGGAGCGCTGAAGCTGCAGTCCCTGCGCTTCGACGGCAATCGCGGCGAGATGGTGCTGCAGTTGCAGGCCCCCAACCTGGCCGATCTGGACACCTTCGTTGGCCGCTTGGGAGAGGGCGAGTTTCGCGCCGAGCTGCTGGCGGCCAACGAGCTGGAAAAAGGGGTCTCCGGGCGCATACGGTTGCGTTGAGGGAGCGGGTAGGGCGCACCGCGCACCACAAAGAATCTGGTTGAAAACCTTATGAAAGAACAAATCGAACAGTGGCAGCAGAAGTGGCAGGCGCTGCCCTCCAACGACCAGCGCGCCCTGGGCATCCTGATCCTGTTTGTCGGCGGACTCTTCCTGGTCTATGGCATGTTTATGCCGGCCAAGAATTTCTTCGATGGCGCTCGCCTGCGCGCCGATGAGTCGCAACAGTTGGTGCAATGGATAGAGTCCCAGCGCCCGGTGCTGGAGCGCCTGGAGCCAGTGGCCGCGGCACAGTCCTCGGGCACCCTGCTGCAACGGGTGACGGCAGCCGCCGAGCAGCACCGCATCACCATCAAGCGCTTCGAGCCGGAGGGCGACGGGCGTATCCGCCTCTGGATCGAGGAGGCGCGCTACCAGGATCTGCAACCCTGGCTCAACAACCTGATGCAACAGAAATTCAGCATTCGCACTGTGAATCTGGACTCCCTGCCCCAGGAGGGGATGGTCTCGGCGCGCCTGACGCTCGAGGGGTAGCGCAGATAGCAACGCTTCAGGAGTCGGAAAGCGCAATTCGAAATGTTGGATAGAATTTTTGTCTGGCTTTTCTAAATTATCGATAGGTCGTTGCAGTTTTTCCCTGTTGATGTTCGTTTTTCTTGAAGTTTATAGAGTGGACGGTTCCCCGGTATTTTCTCGCGGCCTTTCAGGGATATGGCGTCAGAAGCCCTATACTGAGGTTAGCGAGACGAAATGGGTGCCAAGATGCTATTTAAAGATACATCCACCAACCACCTGGTAGAGGTGGCCGATATTGTGACACTGTCCAATCCCTATGAGCTGACCGTGGTCGGCCGCTATCTCTGGGGCGAAGAGATGCAGGATCCGGAGGTGTTTGACAAAACCCAACTGAGTTTCCTCTCCGGCGAGGCGTTGCCACGCTGCTGGCACGACAGCCGCTATCGCGACCGTGAAGTGCGGCGCCTGCGCTGCGGTACTCGCGCGGGGGAGGATGGCGACTACTATCAGGGAGCCTGATGGGAGCGGTCAGTGATTAGTGGTTAGCGGGGAAGTTGGCGGTTCCGTTTCTTGCACTCAACACTGACCACTCATCACTCGCCACTTATCAAGGGTCACTGTACAATGCGCGCCAAATTTTCAGGCGGGCGGCGTATGTCCTTTGAGCAGTTTGAAGAGTACTCCCTCTGGCTGGGAGTTGGCGGACTTATCCTATTCATGGTCTTCATCGTCTGGAACCTGGCCAAGGAGTCCAAGGCCGGGCGATTCGGGACCCTGATCCTCTTTATCGCGCTGGGCCTGGGATTGCTCGGCTTTCTAATAAAAACAGTCCTGGTCGAGATACTGGGATTAGGCTAAAGCAACTGGAAGCCCGGCTTGCCCGGGAAGATCTCCATGCCGATATTTGATCGCCCCGAAATCAAAGTCCAAAAAGACCGCCGCGTATGCCGCGCCACCGACACGCGCATCGCAAAATACAGCCGGCGGGGTATGCTGCTGTCCCTCTGTGCCCTGCTGATCGCCGCCGCAATCGGCGATCTCCGCATCGAGGCGCCTCGGCTGCTGCTGGTACTGGGGATCGGCTTCGTGTTGCTGACCCTGCTGCGCGGCTACTATGTGTTCCGGTTCAGCTACCTGTATTCCACCGGTCCGCACCGCTGGCGCCAGCGCTACTTCCTCGCCTCGACTGTCGGTGCCGCCTGGTGGGGGCTTATCCTCTACTGCCATGTGTGGCTGCTGGGATTCGCGCCGGAAACCCAGTTCCTGTGGCTCTACACGGTTATTTTCTGCTCGAGTGTCACTTCGGTTTTCGCGCCCTATCACCGATTCCTGACCTGGTTTATTGCTTTGCCGCTGATGCCGGCGGCGGTTCAGGCTGTGCTGTCCGGGGAGATTATCGGCACCATTTATGGCGCTCTGACCTTTGCCTTTGTCTGGTTGACCGCCCACCAGGCGCGACGGGAGTCGGAAAACTACTGGGATCGCCTCACCGCCATGCAGGAGTTGCAGCAGCGCGCCAGCAGCCTGGCAGCGGCGCGCAAGCATTCGGAGGCGGCAGTGGAGCTGACCAACGAATTCGTCGCCAATATTGGCCAGGAGTTTCGCAGCCAGCTGTCCGATTCCCTCGGCGCCCTGGCTCTGCTCGAAGCGGAGTCCCTGACGGAGCGACAGCGCGAGTGGGTGCGGCTGGCGAAAACCGCCGGCAGCCAGCAGCTGAAGTTGGTGGACAATGTGGGTCTCTTCACGCGCGTGGCGCGCAAGGACATACGCCTGCGCCAGGGAACCTTCAACCTGGTCAAGACGATCGAGAAATCCTTCAAATTTGCCGCCCGCGCCGCACACCGCCAGCGACTGGAATTCAATTTCCAGATCGACGACAACCTGCCGGTCATGGTGACCGGTGACAATCGCAAGACGGCGCAGTTGATCCGCAACCTGGTGGATTCGGCCACGGTCATTGCCCAGGTGGGTGAACTCTGGGGGCAGGTGAGTTTCACCCCGATCACCAGTGCCGAGGGGCAGATGACGATCAGCCTCAACGACGATGGTCGCGGCGAGATACTGCCGGATGAGAGCGAGCTGTTCGGCGCCTTCGCCCGCCTGGACACCACCCAGGTCACCACCGGCCTGGGGCTGTCGATCGCCAAGGGCCTGGCGGAAGCCATGGGGGGCTATCTGCAGCTGCATTCGACGCCGGAGGGCAATCGCTACCAGGTGGTGGTGAAATTCACCATGGAGCCCAACCAGCGGGTTTACCTGACCCCGGACAGGCGCCTGCAGGACTTCGAGGTGCTGTTGGTGCATCAGAAGGGACTGTTTGTCGCCGGGCTGGCGCAGGTACTGCGCTCTTTCGGTATGGAGGTGGGCAGCCTCAAATGGATGGCGGATACGCGCGGGGAGGTGGAACAGGCTCTTCGAGGCGCTCTGGAGAGAAAACAGTTGATACTACTGGCACCGGCCATGGGCGATTCCGGGCTGCTGCAGGAGGTGTCCAGAATTCTCAAGCAGGCCGAACTGGACGGAGACCAGCATCCGCTGATCTGCCTCGGTGGTCAGGGCCACAAGACCGATTTCACGCCTTTACTGCAGGTATTGCCCTCGGCGCAGTACCTGGCGCGGCCGGTGACGCGCAAGGAACTGCACGATGCCCTGATCGCGCGGTTGTTTGGCGGGGTGAAAAAGGCCAGTCGGCGTATCGTCTGTGGTGGCGTGGATCAACCCCAACAGCGTTCCCTGCTATTGATTGAGGAATCCCGACAGCATCAGGGGGTGACCGAGGAGATGCTGCAGGCGCTGGGCTATCGCGTGGATGTCGCCGCGTCAGTCGAGGATGCGCTGCAGCAGATGCCGGATGGCGGATATGACCTGTTGCTGGTGGATTGCCAGCAGAATACCGAGCACAGTGCGGAGATTATCGAGAGCTTGCGCCGCTGGGAGGCGGAAAACACGCCGGACGACCGATTGCCAATCGTCGCACTGACCAGCACCACGGAAGAGCAGTTCGAGGGGCGCTGCCTGGCGGCGGGTATGGATGATTTCCTGACCAAGCCCCTGAGCAAGGATGCACTGTGTGAAACCCTGGAGCGCTGGTTGGGTAACGCCGGCTAGTCGGCAGCCGAAATGGCAGTGGGCGATAAAGTTCGCCCGCCGGTCCGGTAGTGACCGCAGGAGTGGCCCATGGCCGCGATAGATGCCAGTCGCAACCTGAAACCCTGATCGCGGCCGCGAGCGGGCGGCTGCTCCTACAAGGGTGCTGCCAGGCACAATAAAGGGCGGATATGCCATCCGCCCTGTAGTTTTCATTGCTTCAGGCAGGCACGGGTGCCGGGCTACACCCGGCATCCATTTCGTCAGAACTGGTAGCGAATACCCAGTCGTGCCTTCCAGAAGGAGGGTTCGGCGACACGGGTCTGTCCTGCCGGATCGAGGAACTCCTCGAACACATAGCGGTTCTGCTCGTCCATGCTGACCTGGACTGCGGCCTGGGACAGCGGGAAGCCTGTCTCGTACATCACACCCCAGTCGTCATTCAGCAGGTTACCCAGGTTTTCCACGACGAAGTAGGCGTTGGCGCGGTCGCCGGCGCGGAAGCCCGGCAGCTCCTGGTTGATGCGCAGGTCCAGGCGGCTCCACCAGTCGCTGGTCAGCTCGTTGCGCTCGACGATGTCGCCGCGATCCAGATCCTCCTTGTCGGCCCAGGCGAAGAAAGCATCGGTATCGAAGTCCTCCCCGAATACCACACCTGCATCGTTTTCGCCGCTGGGTACATACAGCAACTGGCGGTACTGGTCGGCGTAGGCGCCGAAGTCGGAACCATAGGGATTGTAGAAGGTGTAGGTGTAGGGGCGCCCTTCGTTCATTGAGCCGAACAGGGTCACGCGGGTCTCATAGCCACTGAGGAACTCGCGCCCGTAGTCCAGCTTCAGGGTGAAGCGGTGCGGTATCGCGTAGTTGGAGGTGGCGGTACCCGGATCTTGCGCGTCGGCGGTGGCGACACCGCTGTAGTTGGAGAAGGCCACGGAGCTGGTCATCGGATTGACGTCTTCCGCCTCGGTGTAGGCGTAACCCACTGCCAGGTCCAGACCGAAGTCGAAGGACTTGGAGAGTCCCAGCGACAGCGAAGTGGAGTAGCCGGAGTCGCCGTCCACATTGGTCAGCATATAGTCTTCCCGGCGGCCGTTACTGGCGGCGTAGAGGGGGCGGCCGTCGGCAGCGGCGGTGCCGACCTGTTCCAGGGAGATGTCGCGGATGATGGCGGCGTCCTGGAATTCGCTGTGCAGCAGGTCGGCGCTGGCCAGGTAGCCATTCTCGAACAGGTAGCTGGCGCCGAGGGCGTACTTCCAGCTGGAGGGTATCTCAAAATCCGGGTCCATCAGGTTGACGCTGCCGGAGGTGCTGCCGCCGGCCACCTGGTCGTAGAGATCCTGGGGAATGTCGTAGATGGGGCGGCCGCTGCCGGTCCAGTCCATATCCGCCAGGGGCGTGCCGCTTTCATCGCGCACTTCCAGCTGGATCACGCCGTTGTTGGAGTAGTTGTTGGAAATCCACACATTGGGGTTGCCGCCGGAGTAGAGGCCGATACCGCCGTGTACTTCCAGTGCGTCGTTCACATTCCAGTTGAGGCCCAGGCGCGGTTGCAGCAGGTCCTTGCCGTCCATGTTTTCCGTGTTGCGGATACCGTATGCGGCTTCAACTGCGGGGTTCTCCACCGGGTGGTCATCACTCTGGTACCAGTCGTAGCGCAGGCCGGCGACCAGTGTGAGGTCGACATTGGCGAACTGGTACTCGTCCTGGGCGTAGAGAGAGTTGGTGGTGTAGGCGAACTCCGCACCGGCGTCGGTGGGGTCGTTGCTGCCCGCCGCGCTCTCGTAGGTAATGCGATCGGCGATGCCGGCTTCAAAATCCGCGATGCTGTTGAAGCGGTACTCGCCCTCGGCCTCCTGCACGAACATATTGAACACGTCGAAAGTATCGCGCTCGTAGCCGAAGTAGAGGTTGTGGTCGTTCAGCTGCAGGTTGCCGGCCAGCTTGAGGGTGAAGGTTTCGTACGACAGCTTGTTGGCGTGGCGGGAGTCGTCCGCCCCCAGGTAGACGATGGCTTCCGAGGCGTTGCCGTCGCCGTCGTGATCGTTTGCCGTATTGATCTGCACTTCGCCGAATTCGGTGCCGCCCAGGGGCAGCTGGCGATTGTCCAGCTCGGAATAGCCGATCTTGAATTCGGTAGAGAAGACATCGCTCCAGTCGGAGAAGAGCTGGGCCACGTAGGCGTTCAGCTCGGCGCCGCGCTCGTAGAAGTGGTTGGAGAACTCCAGCTCGTTGCTGTCGCCGTCGGACTCGGCGATGGTGAAGCCGTCGTTGTAGTTGTAAGTGAAGGCGGCGCGCTGGCCGTCGGTGATATTCCAGTCAATTTTTACCAGCAGCTTTTCGTCTTCCACCGGCAGGCTGGTGGGCAGGCCACCGGGCTCGTAGCCGTAAACATCGCGCGCGATGCGCAGTATCTCGTCCACCTGGGCCTGGCTGACGCCCTGGACTTGGGTGGGGGCGCCAGATCCGGCCGGGCCGCGCGAAAAGGTATCCACGCCATCGAGTTTCTCGTAGGCGGTAAAGAAGAACAGTTTGTCCTGAATGATCGGGCCGGACAGGGTGGTGCTGTAGCGCTGCTCGTCGAAGGACTCGACAAAAAACTCATCGCCCTCGAGCTGGTCGCCGCGCAGGCCGTCGTCGGTGTAGTCGTAGAAGACGGAACCGTGCCACTCGTTGCTGCCGGATTTGGTCACAGCGTTGATATTACAGGCGCTGAAGCCGCCGTACTGAACATCGAAGGGTGCCAGCTCCAGGGCCACCTGGTCGATGGCGTCGTAGGAGAAGGGCATGCGCTCGGTGGGGTAGCCGTTGCTGTTCAGGCCAAAGTTGTCGTTCATGCGCACGCCGTCGACGGTGAGGCTGTTGAAACGCGGATTGGCGCCGGCGCACTGCACGCCGTCGGCATGAGACTCGTCGATATAGACGCGCGGGTCCAGGCGCACCAGGTCTTTCAGGTCGCGATTGACGGCGGGGGCATTCTCCAGGTCGGCGAGGGTAAAGTGGGAAGCTGGGCCGAGTACATTGCCGGCGCCGTCCTCCATGCGCCCGACGACGCTCACTTCTTCCAGCGCGGATGCATCGAGACTCAGGGGCAGTGAGAGCGGGTCGCCCAGGGTCAGGTAAACACCATTCAGTTGCTGCTCACCCTGTTCCGATTCCACGGTGATCCGGTAGGGGCCGCCCACTCGCAGGCCGCTGAGGTTGAAGCGGCCGGATTCGCCGCTGAGGATCTCGCTGCGGCTGTTGGACGGCGTGTGGATGGCAATCACTTTTGCATTGATCACCGGTTGGCCTCCGGTGCCGGTGACAATACCGCGAATGGTGGCAGAGGTTTCCTGCGCATTGGCCACGGGCATCGTGCCCATCGCCGAGATCACCGCGGCAGATAAGAGTGCGCGCGGGAACAAGCAGCGTTTCATGAAATTCTCCTGGTCTCGAAATGGCCAATAGGATTGGCAGTAAGGATTTTTTTAATTGGCACTGGGAACTTTTTTTATAAGTTCTTGCCAGTGCGCTTTTTAGCAGGAGTAATTGACGTAGAGGTGAAGGAGTTGTTGCGTTTATATCTCTATTTTTTAACAGAAATATGACGCGGCATAATCTGTCACAAACAATAACTAGAATCTGTCGGTAAATATTTAGTGGAATTTATTCGATGGGAAGATTATCAAATATTATTCGCTTATCTTTGGCGTTTCTTGCTGTTCTGTCTGTGTCAAAAGTCTATGGTTGGGGAGACGATGGTCACCGGGTAGTCGGAGAGATTGCCTGGAGCTATCTACAGCCGGAAGTGAGGCTCGAAGTGGAGCAGCTCTTGCAGAGCGCTGGAGAGTCCAGCCTGGCCGAGGCGACCACCTGGGCGGATCGGATCCGCAGCGACAGCAACTATGACTGGGCCGCGCCGCTGCACTATATCAGTCTGTCGCGGCAATGGGATGGCTATGTGGAATCCAGGGATTGCCCGAAAGCGGGCTGTATCCTGAGGGCGTTGGCGCAGTACGAAAGAGTACTCGCCGACCGTCACGCGACGGAAAGCGAGCGCGCGCAGGCACTGCTGTTTATTGCCCACTTTGTCGGCGACCTGCACCAGCCGTTGCACACAGGCCTGGCGAGTGATCGCGGTGGTAACGACATAAAAGTGCAGTTCTTTGGCTTCCCGACAAATCTGCACGCGCTCTGGGATGTCTACCTGCCGGCGGGTTTTGTGCGGGACTGGCGGCAATACGCCCACTCACAGCTGGAAACCATTTCCGAACCGCAGCGCCAGAGCTGGCAGGCGAGCGATGCGCCGGATTGGGCGGCCGAGTCCCAGCACCTGGTGCACAGCCACGCCTATACCGATGAGGCAAGACTTGGGGAAAAGTACTACCAGCGCAACAGGAAAGTTGTCGAACAGCGGCTGCGTCAGGCGGGCGTGCGACTGGCCGGCGTGTTCAATCGCTCGCTCGGTGGGCAATAGCGGGCAGGGTGCACTGTGCGCACCGCTACTCTGCGGCAGCCTGCAAACTCACCGCTTTCAGCGGGATTGCTGTCGCACCGCAATTGCGGATAGATCTGTTTTGCTGTCGATCCCGGGGCTGGCGGCCTCCCTGCGCTCCGAGTAGCGGTCGGTCAGGGCGTTGGTGTGGGGTCGAAGCAGCAGGGTGAAGCGCACCAGCTCTTCCATCACATCCACGACCCGCTCGTAGAGCGGCGATGGTCGCATCCTGCCATCGTCGCCAAATTCCTGAAAAGCCTTGGGAACGCTGGACTGATTGGGGATGGTGAACATACGCATCCAACGGCCCAGCAGCCGCAGGGTGTTGACGGCATTGAATGACTGGGAGCCGCCGCTTACCTGCATCACTGCCAGGGTCCGCCCTTGGGTGGGCCTTATGCCGCCCATGTTGAGCGGCAGGTGGTCGATCTGCGTCTTCATCACTCCGGTAATCTGGCCGTGCCGTTCCGGGCTGCACCAAACCTGCCCCTCGGACCAGAGGGCGAGCTCCCGCAGTTCTTGCACTGCAGGGTGGTTATCGCCGTTGACCTGATCCGGCAGGGGCAGGTCGCCCGGATCATAGATGCGGGGCTCGGCGCCGAACAACCGCAATAGGCGCGCGGACTCCTCCACGACCAGGCGCGAATAGGAGCGCTGGCGCAAGGAGCCATACAGCAGCAGTATCCGCGGCGGATGGCCCAACGGATTGGGTATGCTCCCCGGCAGTGAGGCCGTGAGGTCGCGCTCGAGTGCCGGCAGGTAGTCGGGCTCTGGAAGGGTACGAATTCTCATACGGGGTTCCTTGTTGTCAGGTGGTTGAGCAGCGAAAGCATCGCAAAGGCAAGCAGCCCCAGGGCGCAGGAAAGGAAAAGCGCACCGTCAGCGAAGCGCTCAATCAGGAAGGCAAATGCCAGCGGGGACAGTGCCTGGGCAAATCGGGCCGGGGCCATCAATAGGCCAAGGCGCAAGCCGTAATCCCGCGCACCGAAGATCGCCAGCGGCAGAGTGCCTTTGGCGATGGTCAGGATGCCGTTGCCAAAGCCGTGCAGGAAGCTGAAAACATTCGCGGCAGGTGCTCCCATAGCGATGACGCCGAATGCGCCGGCGGGGTGGGCCAGGGTGGCCAAGCGTGCGGAGAGCAGGGGGTGGCAGTACCGCTGCAGGGCGGCTTCACACAGCCGCGCCGCCACTTGCGCCGGTCCCACCAGACCGGCTGCGGCAATCGCCGCCGCCGGGGACAGGCCGGATTCCTGCAGCAGTCGAGGCAGGTGTGCAGCCATTCCGGTGCTGATAAACCAGACGATCGAGAAAGCCGACGCGAGCAGCACCATTGCCATACCCGCGTCGGATTCCTTCCCGGCAACCCGGGTTTTCTCGGGTTGGGCGACGACTCTGTCTGTGGAGGGTATACCGAGCCGGTTAAGCGGCAATCCCAGTAAGAGGTGCGCTGCGGCCCATGTATAGCAGGCATTCCTCCAGTCCATATCCGCCTCCAGCCATGCGGAAAGCGGCCAGCACAGGGTGCTGGCGAAACCGGCGATCAGGGTGATACCGGTGATGCTGCTGCGTGCATCTCGACCATAGAGTCTGGTCAGGGTGGCGAAGGCCGGCTCGTAGAGTCCGAGCGCCATCCCTATGCCGATCACCAACCAGGCGCCCCACAGCTGCAGCGGGCCGCCAGCCGAACCGAGTAGCATCAGGCCCGCGGCACATACCAGGCTGGAGATGGCCAGAAGATCGCGACCTCCGCGACGTTCGATCGATCGTCCCACTGCGGGGCCCATCAGCGCAGATATCACCAGCGCCGCTGAAAAGGCGGCGAAAATACTGCTGTCGGACAGTCCCAGGTCCCGGGCCATGGGCGCCGCCAATACCGCCGGCAGGTAGTAGGTCGATCCCCAAGCCAGTGTTTGCGACAAGCCCAGGGATAGGATCACCGGCGTTCGGCTGCGACTACCTGTAAACACTAAAGCCTCCATCACCAAGGCATCGACCATCGATGTATTGGAAGATAAAAAAGACCGACTGAATCGGCCCGCCACTCTATTCGCCCGGGGAGCTCTTCCTCCGGCTGGCGAGAATGCACTCGGTGGCCTCCAGCCAGGCGTCCACTGCCACCCGAAAGGCGTCGCGCCCCTTGTCGGTGAGTGAGTAGACTTTGCGTGGCCGCCCCTGCACTACCTGGGTCTCGCAGCTCAGGTAGCCCCCGGCTTCGAATTCATTGAGCATCGGATATACGGTGCCTTCGGAGGGGCTGCAGCAGCCCCGGGTGGTTTTCTCTACCGCCTGGACTACCTCATAGCCGTGCATGGGCTTCTGGTGCAGTACTGAAAGCACAAAGAACTTGGATAGCGACATTTTGATGGTGCCGCGCCAGTAGGCGGCGTCGCCGTAGTCCGGTACCCGCCTGCCGGCGCCGCGGGTGCTTTTTGTTGCAGTGCTCATGACACCATTTAATACCTCGACCATCAATGCGTCAAGTGGGTTTTACCGAATTGGAGGCAGAAGCTGTGCCCGAGCTGATTGAAAGGATCTCGAGGTCGTGATTACTCCCTGATCAGTGATGCCAGAAGAGCCGCGAGCAGAAGAAAGACTGCAGAAATCCACAGGCAGGCCTCGAGCCCCCAGGCTTGGTAAACCCAACCGGACAGTATGGTGCCGGCAAGCCGTCCCATTGCGTTGGCCATATAGTAGAAGCCCACATCCATGGAGACCCCGTCCTCGCGCGCATAGCTGACGATCAGATAGCTGTGCAGCGAGGAATTGACCGCGAAGAGGAAGCCGAACAGCATCAGTCCGCACAGCAGGCTGGCGACGGGATGAATCCCCGCGTGCAGGGCAACGGCGATCAGTGCCGGACTCGCGGTGAGTACGCCGGCCCAGAGAAAGGCGGTCTTTGACGTCGGCGGTCTGCCGGCGCTGCCACCGGTAAAGCGGGGTGCCAGGGACTGCACGACTCCGTAACCGATGATCCACAGTGCCAGGAAGCCGCCCACTTTCCAGTGATCCCAGCCGAGCTGGCTGGCGAGAAACACCGGCAGTGCCACCACAAACCAGACATCCCGAGCGGCGAACAGGAAGAGCCTCGCCGCGGCGAGCAGATTGATCGCGCGGCTCTTGGAGAAGATGTCGCGGAACCTGCTCTTCGCCCTGGCTTTGCCGAGATCTTTTTTCAGCAGCACAATACTCAGCAGCCACACCAGTGCGAGGACGATCGCCATCGCCAGCACTGCGCCCTGGAATCCCACTAGCGCCAGCAGGGCCCCGCCGAGGAAAAAGCCGATGCCCTTCAGCGCATTCTTCGACCCGGTCAGCAGTGCCACCCACTGGTACAGGGTGCCCTGGGCCTGGGCCGGGACCAGCAGCTTGATGGCGCTCTTGGCACTCATCTTGTTCAGGTCCTTGGCGATACCGGAAAGCGCCTGCGCGGCCATGACCCAGGGCACGGTGAGCAGGGCGCTGGGCAACAGCAGCATGGCAAGGGCGGCGACCTGCAGTGCCAGGCCGATATTCATGGTGCGGTTGAGCCCCAGGCGCGCGCCCAGCCAGCCGCCGACCAGGTTGGTCACCACGCCGAAGATCTCGTAGAAA
Source organism: Microbulbifer taiwanensis (assembly GCF_014904815.1). Classification (GTDB taxonomy): domain Bacteria; phylum Pseudomonadota; class Gammaproteobacteria; order Pseudomonadales; family Cellvibrionaceae; genus Microbulbifer; species Microbulbifer taiwanensis. Next base: position 24,176 of record NZ_JACZFR010000030.1, on the reverse strand, counting down.
AGGAACAGCATGGCGATCTGCAGCGGGCTGTAGCCGAGATCGTGGAAGTAGAGCACCACCAGCATACGCAGGGCGCCGTCGGTCAGAGTGAAGGCCCAGTAGTTGCCGGTGACTATCAGGTATTGGTGCACCTGGGGTGGCAGTGATGAAAGCATTTGCATCGCAGTTTCGGTATAGATTTGTAGGGCCGTAGGCGCCGTGAATGCGTGGAACGGCCGGGGCGGCGGATGGCCGCCGCGCCGCTCCTACGGGCAGATTCGTTCAGGATCTCAGGAAGTTTGGTCCATCAGGCCCACCATCCGCGCCAGCTCCGCCGTGCGATTGGCGTAGCCCCACTCGTTGTCGTACCAGGCGTAGAGTTTGACCTGGGTGTCGTTGACCACCATGGTGGAGAGGGCATCGATAATGCTGGAGCGGGGGTCTGTTTTGTAGTCGATGGAAACCAGTGGCCGCTCTTCATAACCGAGAATATCTTTCAGTTCGTTTTCCGCAGCGCTTTCCAACAGCCGATTGACCTCTTCGGCGCTGGTAGGGCGCTCCACTTCGAAGACACAATCGGTCAGCGATGCATTGGCCAGGGGCACACGCACCGCGTGTCCGTTCAGCTTGCCGCTCAATTCCGGGAATATCGCCGTGATGGCGGTGGCAGAGCCGGTGGTCGTCGGTATCAGGCTCATTCCGCAGGCACGGGCGCGGCGCAGGTCCTTGTGTGGGGCATCGAGAATCGTCTGGGTGTTGGTCAGGTCGTGGATGGTGGTCATGGAGCCGTGCTTGATACCCAGCTGTTCATGGATCACCTTGACCACCGGCGCCAGGCAGTTGGTGGTGCAGGAGGCTGCGGTGACAATGCGGTGCTTTTCCCGTTCGTATCGTTGGTGGTTGACGCCCATCACTATATTGAGAACATCGGGCTCTTTCACCGGCGCGGTGACCACCACGCGTTTGACGCCCTGGTTCAGATAGGCCTGCAGCAGTTCGCCCGAGCGCATCTTGCCGGATGCCTCGATGACCAGGTCGCAGGAGGACCAGTCGGTGTCTGCGATGGACTTATGGCCGGTGCAGTCCAGGTGCCGGTTGCCGATCAGCATGGTCTCGCCATCTGCCTCGGCGCTGTGTTGCCAACGACCGTGCACCGAGTCGAAATTCAGCAGGTGCGCGAGTGTCGCTGCATCGCCTGCGGGGTCGTTGATTTGTACAAATTCCACTTCTTCCCAGTCCCAGCCCGCGCGCAGAACCAGGCGGCCGATACGACCGAATCCGTTGATGCCTATCTTGATTGTCATTTCTGTTCTCCGGTAACCAAGTCACTTGCCTCACTTTCAAACCAGTGTCTGGTTCGGTTGGCGAAGTAGACCAGTGACAGCATCACCGGGACCTCCACCAGCACACCCACCACAGTGGCCAGTGCCGCACCAGAGTGCAGACCGAAAAGGGAAATTGCCACTGCCACGGCCAGCTCGAAGAAGTTGGACGTGCCGATCATACCGGCGGGCGCGGCGACGTTGTGTGGCAACCGCAGACGGCGCGCCGCTAGGTAGGTGATGGCGAAGATGCCGTAGGTCTGTATCAGCAGTGGGATTGCGATCAGCAGTATTGTCTGGGGCTGGCCCAGGATTGTCTGCGCCTGGAATCCGAACAGCAGCACGACGGTGCACAGCAGGCCGAGAATCGACCAGTGCTTGATTTTGTGCAGGAAGCTTTCCACCAGCGCACGGCCGCCGCGCTCCTCCAGCCTGTGCCGCGTCACTATGCCTGCCACCAGTGGCAGCACCACGTAAAGCAACACCGACAGCAGCAGAATCTGCCAGGGCACCTGGATATCGCTGACGCCGAGCAAAAGCGCGGTGATGGGGGCGAAGGCGAAGATCATCACTATGTCATTCAGGGAAACCTGCACCAGCGTGTAATTGGGATCCCCTTTGCTGAGGTGGCTCCATACAAAAACCATCGCCGTGCAGGGCGCCACGCCGAGCAGGATCATGCCGGCGATATATTCCCCGGCAGATTGCGGATCCACCCAGCCGGCGAAAAGGACGCGGAAGAACAGGCAGCCCAGTGCGGCCATGGTAAAGGGTTTGACCAGCCAGTTGATCACTAGGGTCAGGGCCAGCCCCTGGGGGCGGCGGTGAACCTGCCTTGCTGCAGAGAAGTCGATCTGCACCATCATTGGGAAAATCATTGCCCAGATCAGCAGGGCCATCACCAGGTTCACTCGGGCGATTTCCATTCCGGCGAGCGCGGAAAAAAGTGCGGGAAACTGGCTGCCCAGTGCCACCCCGGCAACTATGGCCAGGCCGACCCAAAGCGTCAGGTAGCGTTCAAAATTCCCCATGCATTTTACTCCTAATCTCATGCAGCAGCTGGGTCCTGCCACCAGCCAGCTTGCGCCTGATCACGCAGCGGAAATGCTCCAGCAGGTGCTACAGGGGCATCGAAGCCTTCGCTTCACCGGTGGGTACTCCCGAATGGACGGCGGGATTAACACTAACGCATTGGTGCCGTTGCACTAGCAGCAGATACGGGCTCGCTCTGGCCTGTCGCCCATGCGATGCAGCTTGCGCAGGTTCTCGTCGATAAAAGTGCGCTCGGCGTCCAGGGTCCGTTGCAGTACTTTCTTTGTCCAGTCGGGGACAGAAGGGGCCAGGCGGTAGAAAACCCACTGTCCCTGTCGCCTGTCCTCGAGCAGCCCACAGCTCCTCAGTTGTGCCAGGTGGCGAGACACCTTTGGTTGGCTTTCGCCAAGGGCTTCGGTCAGTTCACACACGCAGAGTTCTCCTTCGCAGGTGATCAGCAATAGGCTGCGCAGTCGCGTTTCGTCGGCGAGGCATTTGTAGAAAATCAGGGGATTCATAGGCTGCGATGGAGTTCTCTGGTTTGCACCAGGGCAAACATCTTGATGCGTTCCCCGAGTTCCCTGAGCGTAGTCTCGAAGGGTCTGGGACAGGGGCGGGTCTTGGGGTCGGCAAAATCCCAGGCGATCAGTTCGTGCACTCCGGCCAGCGGCTGGCACTCCCGGTGGGCCTTGTTGCAGAGGGTAATGACGAAATCAAACTCCTGTTCGGCGAATACCTCGATCGGTTTCGAGTACAGGCCAGCAGTCGAAACACCCTGCTTATCGAGGGCCTCGATCGCTCTCGGATCCACATCCTCCGGGGCTGTGCCGGCACTGTAGACTTCGAAGTGCTCGCCGGCCTGGTGTCGCAACAGGGCCTCGCCCATCTGTGAGCGGGCCGAGTTGCCGACGCAGAGGAAAAGTACGCGTTTTTTCATGGGGCTCATCACATTCACATATGGTTTTCATTATATATGAAAAATCGCATATGCATAGCCCGGGAAAGTGCCGGAGAGAGCTGGCAGTGGGCTTGCCGGCAGATCAGAGCTGGTAGGAGAGCTGGCTGTACCAGTATGTACTGTCGCCACGCTGCGCCGCGGCCTGGTCCAGAAGCGGGCCCTTGTGCAGGTAGGCGGCACCGAATTCCGCCCTGACTCTGGCTGCGGGTGCAAAGCGCAGGCGGACTTCCAGCTGCTGGCCGACAAACCGCTCCCAGTCTGCGCCACTGTTGCGCACCCCGGCCGTAGTCAGCGCATCGCCGGCGGATGCCAGCCACACTGCCCGGTAGCCGAGAAACCCGGACAGGGTATCGTTGCCCCTGAACTGCCAGCGCAGTCCGGGCGACAGTATATTGCCGCGGGCGAAGGCGCCGTAGATACCCGTGGGCCCGAACTCGAAGCGCCGCGCGCCGTAGAGGGTGTCGAAGCGGTTGTTTTCGCTATCCAGGGGATCGTCGTCGCCGCTGGCGTAATCGGCCTGCAGCAGGATGCGGGAGGCCCAGCGGTCGGCGAACTGGTAGCCGTAATGGAAGTGTGCGAAAACAGCTCGGTGATCGAGCTCGGCAATATCGGCAGCGCCGGCTGTCGCTCGGGATTCGCCGAACTGGTAGGCCGCCTCCATCTCGTAGTCCCAGCTGTCAGGTGAGGCCGGTTTCAGCAACCGTACCCCCAGGGTCTTGATGGCGCGCTTGCGTGTCGACAGGTCGGCCCCATCCTTTTCGCCCAGGGCAAAGAGATAGGCCTCCAGGCGCCGAGACCCGCTGCCGTTGTAGGAGGAGTGCAGGCCCCAGAAGCGGGTGCCGGAATGGCTCCGGTCCGTCTGCTGCTCGTTGGTGTCGAGTTTGTCGCGCTCGCCCGGCAGCCGCCGTACGGGTCTTGTGTAGATGGCCTGCCAGTACCAGGCGCCGCGGCGCCAGTCTGCGTGGACGCCGTCGAAGGTATTCAGGGTGTTGCGAAAGCGGTTGCGTGCCACCAGTCGGCGGCTGCCGATATCGAGGGTCATGCGCCCGGCTTTCAGTGCCAGATTGCTGCTCGGGCCTGCTCGCCAGCCGATATACGCCTGCAATGGCTCCAGCGTATTCACATCGTCCGTGCCCAGTGGCGTGGAGCTATCATCTTGCCAGGCCCGGGAGTCCCCGACTTCAATTTCACCGAAGACATGTTCGCCGCGCCCCTTAATGCCGACCAATAGTCGGGAGACCAGCAGCTGGTCACTGCCCGCCATATTGGCGCGAAAGCTGTTATCCAGTGTCTCGAAGCGCACTCGATAGCTGCCAGCCAGCTGCCAGCGGGCTGCATCCTCAGCAGTGGCGGCCAGGGGGGATATCAGAAATAGAAAACCGGGTAGGGTGATTTTGCGCGCATGTATCACGGCTCCTTGCTCCATCGCAATGATTGGTATTCAGCCCGGTCGGGCTTGTCCGTCTCCGTTGTATAGTGCAGTATATAACGAATGGGAAGCAAGCCCGGATAATTCGCTTGGGGGGAGAGGCCTGTGATAGTTCGCCAGCTAATCGTGTTGCTGTTGTCGGCCGTGGTCAGTCTGCAGACTGTAGCCGAGGAGTTGACGGTGGCGGTCGCCTCCAACTTCACCGCGGCCATGAAAGAGATAGCGACGGAATTTGAAAGGGCGTCCGCACACCGGGTAAAGCTGGCTTACGGTTCCTCCGGCAAGTTCTATGCGCAGATCAAAAACGGCGCACCCTTCCAGCTATTTTTCTCCGCCGATAGCGCCAAGCCGGCGGCACTGGAGAAAGAGGGCCTGGCGGTGCCGGGCAGCCGCTTCACTTATGCGGTCGGCAGCCTGGCACTGTGGTCCGCCGATCCGGCGCTGCTGGATGCGCGGGCCACGGCCTTGAAAGATGGAAGTTTCCGCAAGCTGGCGCTGGCCAATCCGAAACTTGCGCCCTATGGTCAGGCCGCCGTGGAAGTGTTGCGCAGCCTCGGCCTGGAAGGGGCGACCCGGACCAGGTGGGTGCAGGGCGAAAATATCGCGCAGACTTACCAGTTCGTCGCCAGCGGCAATGCGGACCTGGGCTTTGTGGCCCTGTCGCAAATCGTGCAGTCTGGATCGGTCGGGGAGGGATCTGCGTGGATTGTGCCCGTCGATCTGTACAGCCCCATCCGCCAGGATGCGGTGCTGCTGCAGCGGGGCATTGAAAGTGCGGGGGCGGCGGCATTTCTGCAGTTTATGGGCGGGGACAAAGCCAGGGCCATTATCGAGTCCTACGGCTATCGCTTCCCCGAAGCCCGGTAGCTAGAGTTTTCAATATGGGATTTTCAGAGGCGGACTGGGTAGCCGTCTGGCTCACCCTGCGGCTGGCGACCATAGTCACAATTCTGCTGCTGGTAATAGGCACGCCCATTGCCTGGTGGTTGGCCAGGACGCGCTCGCGCTGGAAAGGTCCGGTGGGAGCCATAGTGGCGCTGCCCCTGGTGCTGCCGCCCACGGTGCTGGGCTTCTACCTGTTGCTGGCCATGGGGCCCAATGGACCCGTGGGACAGTTCACCCAGGCCCTGGGGCTGGGTACGCTGCCATTTACTTTCTGGGGGCTGGTGGTCGCTTCCCTGTTTTACTCCATGCCTTTTGTGGTGCAGCCGATCCAGAATGCGATAGAGGCGCTGGGAGAGCGCCCGCTGGAAGTCGCCGCGACCCTGCGCGCCGGGCCCTGGGATCGCTTTTTCACGGTGGTGTTGCCCCTGGCGAAACCGGGCTTTATCACCGCGACGATTCTCGGCTTTGCCCACACCGTCGGCGAGTTCGGCGTGATCCTGATGATCGGTGGCAATATTCCCGGCGAGACCCGCGTGGTGTCCGTGCAGATCTACGATCATGTCGAGGCACTGGAATATACCCGGGCCCACTGGCTGGCCGGCGCCATGCTGCTGTTTTCCTTTGTCGTGCTGCTGGGGCTCTATCTGTTTCAGCACAGGCAGTCTCGCGCTGGCTTGAGGTACTGGGTGTAATGGCGGGCACCATCCAAATCCAATTTCGCGTTGATTTTCCGTCGCCGGGGGGAAATCCCTTTCGCCTGGACGTGAACACGGTTTTGCCCGGGCGCGGGATCACGGCCATTTTTGGCCGCTCCGGCTCCGGAAAAACCACGCTGTTGCGCTGTTTCGCCGGACTGCAACAAGCCGACAGGGCCAGGCTGGTCGTCGGTGGTGAAACCTGGCAGGACGAGGGATTATCCCTTCCCACCCACAAGCGGCCGCTGGGCTATGTGTTTCAGGAGGCCAGCCTTTTTCCGCACCTGAGCGCGCGGGGCAATCTGGATTACGCGATCAAACGCGCCGGCGCCGAATGTCCGGGTGAGTTGATCGAGCGCGTTGTTTCCCTGATGGGCATCGGGCCGGTACTGGACCGCTTCCCGGGGCAGATGTCCGGCGGAGAACGGCAGAGAGTCGCCATAGCGCGCGCGCTGCTGATCCGTCCACGCCTGTTGCTGATGGACGAGCCGCTGGCGTCCCTGGATACGGCACGCAAGCAGGAAATTCTGCCCTACCTGGAGCGGCTGCGTTCGGAGTTTGATATGCCCATTCTGTACGTCAGTCACTCGATCGACGAAGTGGCGCGGTTGGCGGACCACCTGCTGATGTTGGATGGCGGCAGGGTGGCTGCACAGGGAGATATGCCCGAGATGTTGTCGCGACTGGATCTGCCGCTGCGCCTCGGGGAGGAAACGGGCGTGGTGCTGGAGGGCAGGGTGCTGGAGCGGAACGAGCAATGGCACCTGGCGCGCGTCGGTTTCGCCGGCGGCGAGCTCTGGCTGCGCGACGGCGGCGATGCGCTGGACCGGCAGATCCGCGTGCGCATTCTGGCCCGGGACGTGAGTCTTGCCCTGGAACCCCAGGGGGAAACCAGTATCCTCAACCGGCTTCCGGTCGAGGTCGCCGCAATTGGCCCCGACAGTGACGAAGCCATGGCGCTGGTGCGCTTGCAGTGCGGAGCCCGCCATATCGTTGCGCGGCTGACGCGCAGATCGGTCGATCACCTGCAGCTAGTGCCGGGCAAGAAAGTCTGGGCGCAGATCAAGTCCGTGGCGATCGTTAAATAACTAATCGCCCATCAGTATCACGCTGGATGCCTTGAAAAAGGCGCAGGCGCTGTCGCCTTGTTTCAGTGCCAGGTGTTCGACGCTGTCATTGGTGATGATTGCGGAAATACTCTTGCCCCCGCCCAGGTCGAGTGTGATATCGCTGTTCACCGCTCCGGTGGCGATGCGCGAGACGGTGCCGACCAGCTTGTTGCGCGCGCTGGACTGCAGTTTCGTGTCCCGGCTCAGCAGCACCCAGGAGGCCTTGACCAGGGCTATGGCGCTGGCGCCGGCTTTCAGGCCCAGGGCCTGCAGGCTGTCGTTGGTGATAATGGCGGTCAGCTTCTGGTCGGTGCCGATGCGCAGTTCCACTTCCGCATTGACCGAACCGATTGTGACCTGGATGACCTCGCCGCGAAACTGATTGCGCGCACTGGTTTTCACCGATTCGCTCCTGATGAAATTGGCGATGTCGCCGATGGAGTGCAGCCTGGTGCCCAGGCGTTGAAGAAAGTTTTCGTGCTCTTCCTGCAGCGCCACGAAGCCGCGGATGGTTTCCCGTCCCAGGTCTGTGATGGCGGTGCCGCCGCCCCTGGCGCCGCCGGTGGTGCGCACCACCAGCGGCAGCTCGGACATGTTGTTCATCGCGTCAACGCGGTCCCAGGCGGTTTTGTAGCTGATGCCGACCTGTTTCGCCGCGGCGGAAATGGAACCGCAGGCCTCAACGGCCTGCAGCAACTGTATCTGCGCGGCGGAGAAGGCGTACTGGTCCTCGCTAAGCAGGAACAGATTGCCCGTCAGCCGGGCCTGCTTTGTCTTCGCCATCTTTCAGCGCTTTTTCTATATCTTGAACTCGGCCCACACGGGCGCGTGGTCCGAGGGGCGCTCCATGGCGCGGACATCGTAGTCGACCCCGGTGGCCACGCAGGCATCCGCCAGCGGCTGGCTGGCCATTATCAGGTCGATACGCAGGCCGCGTTTGGGCTCGCGGTCGAAACCGCGGCTGCGATAATCGAACCAGCTGAAGACGTCGTCGGTTTCGGGATTCTGCGCGCGAAAGGTGTCCACCAGGCCCCAGTTCTCGATTTTCTGCAGCCACTCGCGCTCTTCCGGCAGGAAGCTGCACTTACCGTCGCGCAGCCAGCGCTTGCGGTTGGGTTCGCCGATGCCGATATCCCGGTCGGTCGGGGATATATTCATATCGCCGATCACCAGTACCGGTGCATCGGGTTTGCAGGTGGTCTGCAGGTAGTCGTCCAGGTCTGCGTAGTACTTGCGCTTGTTGGGGAACTTGACCGGGTGCTCGCGGTTCTCGCCCTGGGGAAAGTAGCCGTTGATGACTGTCAGTGGCTCCTTGCCGCCGATATCGAACTTGCCGGCCACCATGCGCCGCTGTGCGTCCTTGTCTTCCTTCGGAAAGCCGTATTCGCGGTCGACAAATGGCAGGCGGGAGAGCAGGGCGACGCCGTAGTGGGTCTTCTGGCCGAAGTAGATGACTTCGTAACCGAGGTCGCGCACCGCGTCCACCGGGAAATCCTCGTCGGTGCACTTGGTTTCCTGCAGGCCGATGATGTCCGGCGACTGGCTTTCCGCAAGTGCTTCCAGCTGGTGCAGGCGCGCGCGTATGCTGTTGACGTTAAAGGATACGACTTTCATTTTTCCCCCTGAAAAATAAAAAGGCCGGGCGCACCCAACCTGAGATGTTATGTAAACGGGGCGCGCAGTGCGCACCCCGATCATTTTTACTGTTTAGAAATTGGCAACCTGTGGCGGTGTCTTGGCAATCTTGTCGGACAGGCCGATAAAGTCCGCCATGATATAGCCCGCCTCGTTCAGTATGGGATCTTTCTCCAGTTTGATCTCCACCGGGCCGCCGATCGTCGCCACCTCTTCGGATTCGCTTTCCTCGTAGGCTTCGAAGGTCTCGTATGGCTCCAGCCCCTTGGCGGTGCGGCGGCGGTTCTCCATTGTCAGCAGGCGTTGGTTGAGACCCTTGCGCTCTTCCTCTCGCGCATTTTCATTCAGGGAGACGAATTTCTGGTCCGCGCGCTCGCTCTCGAACTGGAACTGTGCGCGCAGGAAAATGAAATCCGGATCCGCAGCGGTGCGCTGGTTGTGTTTGCTGATCAGCGGCGGCAGCAGGTCTTTCAGGTTGAAATACTTGGCGTGCGGCACCGCGTGGATGCGATCCCAGGGCAGGGCGGTGTCGTAGGCGCTCTCGCCGACACTCTCCGCGTCGATCAATTGCGGCATCGGGATGTCGGGCGTTACACCGGCGTGCTGGGTGCTGTCACCGGATACGCGGTAGAACTTTGACTGGGTAATTTTCAGCTGCCCCTCTTTCAGCGGTGCCATCGTCTGTACCGTGCCCTTACCGAAGGTCTGGTTGCCCACCACCAGGCCGCGGTTGTAGTCCTGGATAGCGCCGGCAAAGATTTCCGATGCCGAGGCGGACAGGCGATTGATCAACACGACCAGCGGGCCGCGGTACATGGCGCGGGAGCGGGAGCGGTTGTGCCGGGAAATCTGCTCGTTGGCGTGGCGAATCTGCACCACCGGGCCCTGGTCGATAAACAGGTCGGTGAGCATGGTGGCCTCTTGCAGGGAGCCGCCGCCGTTGTTGCGCAGGTCCAGGATAATACCGTCGACCTTTTCCCCTTTGAGCTCGGCGAGCAGTTTGGCTACATCGCGGGTGGTGCTCTTGTAATTGGGGTCGCGACGGCGGTAGGCCTCGAAATCGATATAGAAAGTCGGCAGGTTGATGATGCCGATCTTGTAGCTCTTCTCGCCGTCGGAAAACTCGAAGGTGGCTTTCTTTGCCGCCTGGTCTTCCAGTTTTACCTTGCTGCGTTTGATCAGGATGGTCTTATGGCTGCCGTCGCCGCCGGTTGGGATCGTCTCCAGGCGCACGAAGCTGCCGGCGGGGCCGCGGATCAGGTCGACCACATCGTCCAGGCGCCAGCCGATCACGTCGACCATCTCGCCTTCCTTGTCCTGGCCCACGGCGACGATCTTGTCATTGGGCTTGATCTTGCCGGTGCGGTCCGCCGGTCCACCGGCCACCAGGCGCGCGACCTTGGTGTATTCCTCATCCGCCTGCAGAACCGCCCCTATGCCCTCCAGGGAAAGGGACATGCTCATGTTGAAATTCTCCAGCGAGCGCGGCGACAGGTAATTGCTGTGCGGATCGTACAGGCGGGTCAGGGAATTCATATAGAGCTCGAAGACATCGTCGCTGCTCTGCTGCTGCACGCGCTTCAGCTGGCCCTTGTAGCGGCGCACCAGCAGGTCGCGGATTTCCTCGTCGTCCTTGTCGGTCAGGCGCAGGTTCAGCACGCTGCTCTTCAGGCGCTTGCGCCAGAGTTCGTCGGCGGCGCTGATGGAGGCGGGCCACTGGCTCTCCTCACGATCCAGTTCGAGGGACTCGTCGCGGTCGAAGTCGAATGCGGGCAGGCCCTTGTCGAGCTGGGAAAGGATATTGTTCAGGCGATCGGTCACCCGCAGGCGGTAGCGATTGTAGATTTCGAAGCCCGATTTGACCTCGCCGGCGCGCAGCTGGTCGTCGAGACTGGCGCGCCACTCGCGGAACTCATTGATATCCGAGGCGAGAAAATAGCTCTTGGTCGGATCCAGGGCCTCTATATATTCGTCCCAGAGCTGCTCGGACATCTCGTCGCCGATTTTCAGCTTGTTGTAGTGCAGCATCTCGAGTTTGCCGACAATCTCGCGTGCGGTACTGCCCTGGTCTGCTTCGGGCTTGAGGGCATCGATATCGGCCTGGGAAACTGCGGACAGCAGGGTGAGGAGCAAGAAGCCGGAAAACAGCGCGGCGATGCGGTTGGTAAGCATAGGGAGTCTCTTTATACGTCCTACTTCATAGGCAGCCGGTATCCCGGGGGCGCCGGCGACCTATAGCTTAGGACAAGTATAAAGGCTGAAAGCTCCAAAAGGCATGAAATACGTCCAGTCGGCGGAAGATGTCGTCCGTTGGTCGACTTATCCAAATAGATTTCAATTATAGCGATACATGGAGGAAATTGACGCCAAATCTTCATATTTGCACGTCAAAGGGGATTGCTGAAACAGAATGTAACCGGTTACACTGGCGTTCATCGACTGTTGGGTCGAATGTTTTGACGGTAGTGATTCCAGTAGAGCCAAGGTAGCGGTACATGAGCGAAAGAGTGCGAATGGGCATGGTGGGGGGCGCAGAAGGGGCGTTTATAGGCGCAATACACCGTATGGCCGCGGCCCTGGATGGCGGTATTGAGCTGGTCGCCGGCTGTTTCAGCAGTGACCCGTCGCGCGGCCGGGCAACTGCTGCGAAGCTGGGGTTGCCCGCAGACCGAAGCTACGCCAGCTACCGCGACCTTGTACTCGGCGAGGCCGCGCGGCCGGCTGGCGAGCGCATGGAATTTGTCTCCGTAGTCACTCCCAACGACCTGCATCTGCCGGTGGCCATTGAGGCACTGCAGGGCGGTTTCCACGTCCTCTCGGACAAGCCCGCAGCGCGCTCGCTGGAGGAGGCCCTCAGCCTGAGAGCGTCGGTTGAACAGTCGGGCCTGGTGTACGGGCTTACTCATACCTACGCCGCCTACCCGATGGTACGGCAGGCGCGAGAGATGGTATTGGACGGCGAGCTGGGCGCGGTGCGCCGGGTAACTGTCTCCTATCCCCAGGGCTGGCTTGCATCTGCCGCGGACACTGGCGGCAGCAAGCAGGCATCCTGGCGCACGGACCCGGCGCGCTCCGGTGAGAGTGGCTGCTTCGGCGATATAGGCACCCACGCCCACAACCTGGTGGAGTATGTCACCGGCTCGAGGATTACGGAGGTCTGTGCAGACTTGCGCTCGCTGGTTGAGGGGCGGTTGCTCGACGACGACGGCGCTGCCCTGTTCAAACTGGAAAACTCCGCCCGCGGGACCCTGACGGCGAGCCAGGTCTGCGCCGGCGAGGGCAACAACTTGAATATCAGTATCTACTGCGAAAAGGGCGCACTTCTGTGGCAGCAGGAGGATCCCAACCGCCTTCAGGTACGGCGCAGGGGGCGGCCGCTGGAGACATACCAGGCGGGTACTGACTGCGCTTACCTCGCAGAGGGAGCCAGGGCTCTCTGTCGCACGCCAGTGGGGCACCCGGAAGGCTATATCGAGGCTTTCGCCAATATTTACAGGGATTTTGCCGCCAGGGTGCTGGCTCACCGCGAAGGCTCGCTGGCCGCCGCCAGCGATATAGAGGCCGGGGTGCGGGGCATGGCATTTGTGCGCGCTGCCATCGAGAGCAGCCGCAACCACTCTAGTTGGGTCTCCCTGCGTCCACTCTGGGAAGAGCCGGCAACCCAATAATTAGATAGATAAAAAATTTAGGCAAACCCTGAATATCGTCATTCCGGCGCAGGCCGGAATCCAGCCCCCGGGTTACCGGGCTCCGGCTTTCGCCGGAGCGACGAAACTGATTTGTTCAGCGTTTAACTAGCAATTTTAAGGCCAACAATAATGATGTCATCGAGAATCCAGGGCCCCGCAATCTTCCTCGCCCAGTTCCTGCCACCGGCCGGCGAGCAGGCTTCCCTGCAGTCGATGGTCGAGTGGGCCGCGGGGCTGGGCTACCGGGGGGTGCAGATTCCCACCTGGGACAAGCGTATTTTCGACCTGGAATTGGCCAGCAGCAGCCGGGCCTATTGCGACGACGTGTTGGGCATCTGCGATGCCGCCGGCGTGGCGATCACCGAGCTGTCCACACACCTGCAGGGTCAGTTGGTGGCCGCGCACCCGGCCTACGGTGACATGTTGGATATTTTCGCGCCTGAGCCCCTGCGTGGAGACCAGCGGGCCAGATCCGAGTGGGCGCGCGATCAGCTGCTGAAGGCGGCGCGGGCCAGCGCCAACCTGAAGCTGAAATCCCACGCGACCTTCTCCGGCGCCCTGCTGTGGCATACCTTCTACCCCTGGCCGCAGCGGCCGGCGATGCTGGTGGAGGACGGCTTCCGCGAACTGGCCAGCCTGTGGCTGCCGATCCTGGATGCCTTCGACGGCGCCGGCGTCGATCTCTGTTACGAGCTGCACCCGGGCGAGGACCTGCACGATGGCCTCACCTTCGAAAGGTTTCTCGATGCGGTCGGCGACCACCCCCGCGCCAATATTCTCTACGACCCCAGCCATTTCCTGCTGCAGCAGCTGGATTACCTGCAGTTTATCGATATCTACCACGAGCGGATCCGGGCCTTCCACGTGAAGGATGCGGAGTTCCGCCCCAGCGGCCGCGCCGGTGTCTACGGTGGCTACGCGCCCTGGATAGAGCGCCCGGGCCGCTTCCGCTCACTGGGTGACGGCCAGGTAGACTTTCGTGCCATCTTCAGCAAACTGACCCAATACGGTTTCGACGGCTGGGCGGTGCTGGAGTGGGAGTGCTGCATCAAGGACCAGCAGCAGGGCGCGCGGGAGGGGGTCGTCTTTATCAATGACCACCTGATCACCGCGGCGGAGAAGGCCTTTGACGATTTTGCCGGGGCCGAGCCGGACAGGGCCAGGAACCGCAGGATACTGGGCCTGGACTGAAGGCGCGGGATCACCAGCAGAAAATAAATAATAACGATAACGGAGAAAGAGCAGATGAAAGCACCCGCAGATGCGTCCCGCTACAGCAGGGTATTCCTGGTGGGCAACCTGTCGATATTTATGATCGGCCTGGGCTTTGCGGTCAGGGCCTCAATCGCCGGCGACCTGCAGGCGGATATCTACGACCAGATTGACCTGGCCAACTCCACCGCCATGCTCGGCGAGGCGCTGGGCTTCACCTTTACCGGCTTCGCCTTCACGCTGTTGTTTGGCAGCGCGCTGGTGGACCTGGTCGGTATCAAGCGCATGCTGCTGCTCTCCGCGTGCGGCTACCTGCTCGGCAGCCTGATGATCATCGCCGCCTCGCTGGTGCCTGCGGGCCCCGGTGTCGAAACCCTGGTGCTGGTGGGCCTGTTGCTGACCGGGCTCGGCTGGGGCGCGGTCGAGGCGGCCAGCAACCCGATGGTCGCCGCCGTGGATCCGGACAACAAAACTCAGCGACTGAATGTACTGCACGCCTGGTGGCCGGGCGGCATAGTGGTGGGCGGCCTGCTGGGGCTGGCGATCTCCGCTGCCGGCGCCCCCTGGCAGCTGAACCTGGTGGTGCTGGCCCTGCCGGCCGTGGCGATGGCCTGGCTGGTGGCGACGGCGGAATTCCCGGTGACGGAAAGGGTGGCCTCGGGCATCGGCTATGGCGATATGTTCCGCGAACTGCTGAAACAGCCGCTGTTCGTCCTGCTGTGGATCTGCATGTGGATGACCGCCGCCGCCGAACTGGCGCCGGGGCAGTGGGTCGACCTGACCCTGTCGCGGGTGGTGGGCATGAAGGGCATAGTGATTCTTATCTATGTCAGCATGCTGATGTTTGTGATGCGTCACTTCGCCGGCGCCCTGGCGAAGAAGCTGTCGCCCATCGGCCTGCTGTGGCTTTCCAGCCTGCTGGCCGCCGCTGGCCTCTACGCCCTGAGCCTGGCGCGCTCGCCGGCGACGGCGCTGCTGGCCGCCACCCTCTGGGGTATAGGCGTCTGCTATATGTGGCCGACGATGCTGGCCACGGTCTCCGAGCGCTTCGTGCGCGGCGGGGCCCTGTTCCTGGGGCTGCTGGGATTCGGCGGCGGCATGGCCATCCAGTTCGTACTGCCGAAGCTGGGAGCCATCTTCGACGAGGCGAAACTGGAGGCCGCCGGTGGGCTGGAGGCCTTCGAGCGGCTCTCCGGTGCCGAGCTGGACGCGGTGCTGACAGCGGCATCGGTGGAATCCTTCCAGTCCCTGGCCCTGGTGCCACTGGCCCTGTTGCCGGTGTTCGGTGCCATCTGGCTGCTGGACCGGCGTCGCCGTTCAGCTGCAACGCCTGAAGCAGGCCTGGCCCGGGGATAAACGGGGCGACCAAAAAAGGTCGCCGACAACAGAGTAAAGGTGCAAATGTCCAACATTCGCGAAGTCGCCCGCCTATCGGGTGTATCCGTCGCCACAGTGTCCCGGACCCTGAAGGATCCGCGGCTGGTATCGCCGCAGACCAGGGAGCGGGTACTCAAGGCGGTGGAGGAGACCGGTTACCGGCCCAACCTGCTGGCGAGAAATTTCAGCTCGGGAAAATCCTATGCGGTGGTGGTGCTGGTGCCCAATGTCGCCAACCCTTTCTTCTCCAAGGTGATCAGGGGCATAGAGCAGGCGGCGCAGGACCAGGGCTACTCGGTGCTGCTGGGGGATACCCAGGGCAAGCCGGAGCGGGAGCACTTCTACGCCGGCATGGCGCTGACCAGCCAGGCGGACGGCCTGATCCAGCTCGACTGCCGCTATCCCTTCGCGGAGAAGGACATGGCCCTGGCCGCGTCGGTGCCCATGGTCAACGCCTGTGAACGCATCGCCGACGACGCCAGCTACCCGGTGGTGGAACTGGACAACCGCGGTGCCGCCAGCGCCGTCGCCCGGCACCTGGTGGCCCTGGGGCACCGCCGCATGGGTGTTATCACCGGGCCGGCGACCAGCCCGATTGTGCGCGATCGCCTGGCGGGCTTCTGCGAGGTGTTGCGGGCGTCGAACCTGGAACTCGATGAATCGCTGCTGGTGAATGGCGAATTCACCATGTCCTCCGGCGCCCGCGGCGCGGAGACGTTGCTCTCGGCGAACAGGCCACCCAGCGCCATCTTTTGCATGAACGATGAAATGGCCATCGGCGCCATTCACCAGATCAAGAAGAAAGGCCTGAGTGTACCGGGGGATATTTCCGTGGTGGGCTTCGACAACATCGAGTTTGCCTCCTTTATGGACCCGCCGCTGACCACCATCGACCAGCCGGCAGAGGAGCTGGGGCGCCGCGCCATGGAGACGCTGCTGCAGATGATTGCCGGCAATCCGCCGGAGCAGAAGCGCGCGAAGCTCGCCTTCGACCTGGTGATTCGCGAGAGCAGCGGCGAGTGCCGTGACTGAATAGATTTACCGATCAAATCGCTAGTACAACGGGAGAAGAATAATGCAGGTAACCGGAAATAAAATGGCGTTCGGCAAACTGGTGGCAGTCGGCCTGGCGCTGCTCTGTGGTGTCTCCGCCTGCGAGCGGTCTGTGCAGGCAGAAACTGAAACTGCGGAACAGTGGCGCCCGCTGTTTGACGGCGAGACACTCAACGGCTGGACCGGCGTCAACGGCTCGCGGATCGGCGACGCCTGGCAGGTGGTCGACGGCAACCTGGTGCTCACCGCCGGCGGCGCCGGCGACTTGGTGAGCGCGGAAAAATTTGCGGATTTCGAGTTGCAGCTGGAATGGAAAATCTCCGAGCGGGGCAACAGCGGCATCATCTATCGCGTGGCCGACGAGGACGCCCCGGTGTGGATGAGCGGTATGGAATACCAGGTGCTCGACAACGCCGCCTACCCGGAACTGGAAAAGCCCAGCCACAGCGCGGGAGCCCTGTTCGACCTCTATGCGCCGAGCGAGGAAGCGGTACGGCCCGCGGGGGAATTCAACAGCACCAGGATCCGAGTCGAGGACGGACGCGTGGAGCACTGGTTGAACGGCCGCAGGATCGTCAGCTACCAGCTGTGGTCCGAAGACTGGCGCGCGCGCCTCGCCGACAGCAAGTTTTCCGATTACCAGCAGTTCGCGCGCACCGAGCGCGGCCATATAGCCCTGCAGGATCACGGCGATAAAGTCTGGTACCGCAACATCAAAATCCGGGAGCTTTGACCATGGGCATTTCCGGAATCAGTTTCTGGCAACTGCTGATAGTGCTGCTGATCGCACTGACGCTGTTCGGGAGTGGCAGGATTCGCAGCCTCGGAGAGGATATCGGCGGTGCCATCGGCGGTTTCCGCAGATCACTGCGCGGTGGCGAGGGTGCGCCGACTGGCGAAGGTCGCGCGCTTGAAAAAGGGGAACTCGAAAGAGGGGAGGGCGCATGAACAGGCGGCAATTTCTGATCAAAAGCGGGGGCCTCGCATCTGTGGCCCTGGCCTCCTCCCTGCTGCCAGGCTGCCAGTCCCAGCCGGGCGGAAGCGACAGAAAACTGTTCGAACTGTCCCTGGCCCAGTGGTCCCTGCACCGCCAGTTGAGAAGCGGCGAACTCAAGGTGCTTGATTTCCCGGTCAAGACGCGCGAGGCGTTCGATATAGGGGCGGTGGAGTACGTCAACCAGTTCTTTATGGACAGGGCCGAGGACCGCAAATTCCTCGGCGAAATGAAAACCAGGGCCTCGGACAACGGCGTGCAGAGCCTGCTGATTATGGTGGATGCCGAGGGAGACCTGGGAGACCCGGATAGCGCGCTCAGGCAGCGGGCGGTGGAAAATCACTACAAATGGGTGACGGCGGCCGAGTACCTGGGTTGCCACTCGATCCGCGTAAACGCCTCCGGGCGCGGCAGCCGCGAAGACGTGCAGGCGGCCTCGGTGGATGGCCTGCGCCAACTGGCGCAGTTCGCGCGCGATTACGGCATCAGTGTCATTGTCGAAAACCACGGCGGCTACTCCTCCGACGGCCTGTGGCTGGCGCAGGTGTTGGCGAGCGTGGACCTGCCCAACTGCGGCAGCCTGCCGGACTTCGGCAACTTCGGCGACTACGACCGCTACCTAGGCGTGCGTCAGTTGATGCCCTACGCGCGCGGCATCAGTGCCAAGAGTTTTGAATTCGATGCGGACGGCAACGAGATCAATACGGATTTCGTGCGCATGTTGCAGATAATTCGCGATGCCGGTTACCGGGGGCATATCGGTATCGAATTCGAAGGCGAGGGCGACGAGGACCTGGGTGTCCTGGCGACAAAAAAACTGCTGCAGCAAGCGGAGCGACTGCTGGTATGAGCGGGCTTTTGCAAACCTTTATCGGTGTATTAATGGCGGAATAAAAATTTACCGGAAAATGTAACCGGTTACAGCGATCCGGTCATGCGCGGGCCAGGTCGCAAAAAAATAATGAAGCAGCGCAATGGGAGAAATGCGATGTCGAGTGAACAGTTCAACAACCAAAAAGAGTATGACGCGCTGATTGTCGGCTCCGGTGCCGGCGGCGGTATGGCCGCCTATGTGCTGGCTACCGCCGGCCTCAAGGTGCTGATGCTGGAAGCGGGGCGCTCCTATGACCCGGTCAAGGAGACGCCGATGTTCAATTTGCCCAAGGACGCGCCGCTGCGCGGCGGCAGCACGCCGGACAAGCCCTTCGGTTTTTACGATGCCACCGTGGACGGCGGCTGGCAGGTGCCCGGTGAACCCTACACCCAGGGCTCGACGGCGCCGGGGCGGAAATTCGACTGGTGGCGCGCGCGTATGCTCGGCGGGCGCACCAACCACTGGGGACGCATTTCCCTGCGCATGGGCGAGTACGATTTCAAACCCTATTCCCGCGACGGGCTGGGTTTCGACTGGCCGATCGGCTACGAAGACCTGGCGCCCTACTACGACAAGACGGAAATGCTGATCGGTGTCTACGGCACCAATGAGGGCCTGGAAAATACCCCCGACTCGTCCGACGGTGTTCTACTGCCACCACCCAAGCCGCGCGCCTACGAGCTGCTGGCAAAAAAAGCCTGCGAAAAACTCGATATCCCGGTAATTCCATCCCACCTGGCGATCCTCAGCGAGCGCCTGGATCACGAAAATATTCCGCAGAAACTGTTCCCGGACAACAAGCTGGCACAGGAGGTTACCCGCCAGTCGATGCAGTCCCGCGCGGCCTGCTTCTGGGCCACGCCCTGCGGGCGCGGCTGCTCCATCAAGGCCAATTTCCAGTCGACCACCGTGCTGCTGCCGCCGGCCCTGGCCACCGGCAACCTGGACATCATCACCGATGCGATGGTGCGCGAAGTGACGGTCGACAAGAAGGGCCGCGCGAGCGGAGTCCTCTATGTCGACAAGAACACCCGTCGCGAGGAGTACGCCACTGCGCGCGTCGTCGTCGTCGCGGCCAGCGCCGCGGAGACCTCGCGCATCCTGCTGAATTCCAAGAGCCCGCTCTTCCCCGACGGCCTGGCCAACGGCAGCGGCGCCGTGGGCAAGTACCTGATGGATACCGTGGGTGCCGGCGTCAGCGGGCAGATACCGGCACTGGAAAACCTGCCGCCGCACAACGAAGACGGCGCTTCGGCCATGCATATGTATATGCCCTGGTGGAAGTACAAGGAGCAGTTGCGCGGAGAGCTGAATTTTGCGCGCGGCTACCACATCGAATTCGGCGGCGGCCGCAGCATGCCCGGCGCCGGTGCCTTCGGCGGCATGGGCGACTTTACCGGCGGCGCCTACGGCAGTGATTTCAAAGAGGCCTGTCGCCGCTACTACGGCTCCTTTGTGTGGTTCGACGGCCGCGGGGAAATGATTCCCAACGAGGATTCCTACTGCGAAATCGACAAGGACAAAGTGGACCAGTGGGGCATACCGGTATTGAAGTTCCACTGGAAGTGGAGCGAGCAGGAACTGAACCAGGCCGCGCATATGCACAAGACCTTTGCCGAGATTATCGAGGCCATGGGCGGCAAGACGACTTCTCCGGTGCACAGCGACGGCGCCAAGGCAATCATCAACGGCGGGGCAATTATTCACGAGGTGGGCACGACGCGTATGGGCTCCAGCCCCAAAGACTCGGTGCTCAATCCCTACTGCCAGGCCTGGGAGGTACCCAACCTGTTTATCACCGACGGGGCGCCCTTTGTCTCCAACGCAGACAAGAACCCGACCCTGACCATCATGGCACTCGCCTGGCGCACCAGCGACTACATCGTGGAACAGCTGAAGCAGAGGAGTATCTGACATGAGCGACGAGAAACTGAACCTGAGCCGCCGCAGCGCCCTGCGCCTCATCGCCACCACCGCCGCCTCGGTGCCGGTGATCGGCTGCGCGGAAAAAGTGGCCGAGAAGACGGTGGAGAAAGCGGCGAAATCCGCCCCTGTAGAAGCGCCGCGCAATCCGGTGCCGGTGAGGAAGGCCCCGCTGCGCTCGCCCACGGACCCGGACCTGTTGAACCCGACGATTCACTGGGATTTCGTGCTGGAAGAAGGGGAACTGGTGACCCTGGCGGCCCTGTGCGACGTGATCATTCCCGCAGATGAAATTTCGCCGAGCGCCTCCGAGGTCGGGGCCCATCACTATATCAACGAATATGTGAGTGCACCCTACGACAACAACAAGGCGGACCTGATCACCGTGCGCGGCGGCGTTGTCTGGCTCGACAGCGAATCCAAACGGCGCTTCCAGCGGCCCTTTACCGAGCTGGACGGCACGCAGAAAACCGCCATCTGCGACGACATCAAGTGGGAAAAAACCGCAAGGGCGGAATTCAAGGCCGGGGCCCGCTTCTTTGCCAAGGTGCGCAACCTGGCCGCCACCGCCTTCTACACCACCGAAGCGGGCATGGCGGATATCGGCTATGTGGGCAACAAGCCCACGGCGGTTTTCGCCGGCCCACCGCCGGAAGTGCTGGCGCGCCTCGGCCTGGACGGGTGAACCAAGCGGAATAATTTTTCAGACGGCGCCGAAAAGGAGGTGGGCCATGTGACAGAGCTAGCCACGAATCCGGCAGCGAACACTGCCGGTTAAACAGTGCAGCGGTAATCGACAAAGAGAGATAACGAGGCTTTTTCCGGTCGGGGCGGTATTCAGGGTGTACGGAAAGCCGAAACAATAAAGATAAGTGGAGACAAGGATAATGAAAAAGAGAGAATTTCCCGGAGCCAATTACTATTCGGATGTCCTGCGGACTTCCGCCAGTGCGCTGGTCCTGTTCGCTGTTATAGGCGCAGCCCAGGCGCAGACCGATGCGGTGCAAGAGGGTAGGGCGCAAGGCGAGACCATCGAGGAGATAGAGGTCGTTGGCATTCGATCCACACTGGAGCGAAACCTGGACATCAAACGCGATGCGGTCTCTTTCGTGGATGCCATCACCGCCGAGGACGTGGGCAAGTTCCCGGACAAGAATGTCGCCGACGCCCTGCAGCGCGTGCCCGGCGTATCCATCACCCGCAGCGGCGGTGAGGGCCAGTTTGTCAGCATCCGCGGCACCAGCTCGGCGCTGACGCTGACCCAGCTCAATGGCAATTACATCGCCACCGCCTCCACGTCCAGGGACCCGCAGCGCTCCTTCAACTTTGCCCTGCTGCCGGCCAACCTACTCGAGCGCACGGAAGTTTACAAAACGCCGGAAGCCAAAATCGACGAGGGCGGCCTGGGCGGCACCATCATAGTCCACACCCGCCGTCCCCTGAATATGGAATCCGGTACCGGTTTTCTCAACTTCGAGGAGACCTACGCGGACGTGACCGGCGAGATGGAGCCGCAGTACAGCGGGCTCTATTCCTGGAAGAACGCCGCGGAAAACTTCGGCGTGCTGGTCTCCTACACCTCCCAGGAGCGCACCAGCATCTCCGAGGGAGTCTCCCTGGAGAACTGGACCCTGTTTGACGATGCGCGCGCGGATGAAGACTTTGCCCAGGCGTCGCTGGAAGATACCGCCGGCAACAAAATCACCGGCTACGCGCCCTTCGCCGTGGTGCAGTCCCAATCCAAAGAGGCGCGGGACCGCCAGGGCTACCAGGTGACGGTGCAGTGGGAGCCGACCGATCGGATCTCCACCACTTTCAACTACATCGGCGCTAAGCTGGAGCAGAACAACGACCAGAACCTGATCCTGGCGGCGGAGTGGGATTACCGCGACCCGGCGATAGTGCCCGGCAGTGTCCGCTACGACGGCGACACCATCGTCGCCATGGACCTGGCGGACGCGGACCTGTCGGATCACGCCATCGACCTGCAGGCGCCGGCCATCGGTTCCCGCCGCTCCCTGTCGGAATCCAAGTCCGATACCTACGACCTGGAAGTGGTCTACGAAGGGGATGGCTACACCGCGTCCGCCAACGTCGGCCACACAGAGTCCAGCGGCGGCACCAGCTTCAATAACCTGCAGCGCTTCTACGGCGTCGGCGGCGCCACCCAGTCCTACGGCTGGGACCTGCACGCCGGCACCATAATGCACTACGACGCCGAACCGGCGGACTTCAACGGCTTTGGCTGGCGCTCCGCCGATGCCGGCACCTCGTCGGACGAAGAGTTCTACGCCCAGGTGGATTTCAACCTGGAAACCGACTGGGGCATTTTCGAGTCCTTCGACATGGGCGCCAAGTATCGCGACCACGAGATAGGACGGCGCTTCGAAAACCTGCTCTGGGACGACGGCGACCCGAATAACGCCACCCTGTGGGGCGGTTGCTGTGGCCTGGGCTACGAGTACTGGCACACGGATGCCAACCTGCCGTCCGCGGCGGAGATCGCCAGCTTTATTCACAAAGTCAAGGGCCTGACAGGCGAAGCGGGAACGGAAAAATCCTTCCTGTCTGTGGACTGGGATGCCTACACGGCCTGGCTCGACGACAACTTTATTCGCAGCCGCCGGGACGACCCCAACAACTTCTTCAACATCAACGAGGAAATCACCGCGGCCTACCTGCAGGGCAATTTCAACACCGGCGCCCTGAGCGGCAACCTGGGCCTGCGCCTGGTGCAGACGGAGCAGCGGGCGGAAACCTTCGACGCTCCCCTCGGCATTCGCGACGAGGAGCTGGACGTCAATGCCGGGAGTTACACCGATGTTCTGCCGAGCTTCAACCTGAAGTGGGAGGCCGACGAGGATCTCATCGTTCGCGCCGCCGCGTCGAGGGTGGTCGCCCGGGTCGGCTACGGCAGCCTGGGTGCCTCCGAGGGCTTCGACGCGCCGCCGGAGGGCTCGGATATGACCACCGGCTCCCGCGGCAACCCGGATCTCGAGCCCTACGACTCCACCCAGTTCGACCTGGGCGCCGAGTGGTATTTCCGCAGTGCCTCGGTACTGGGCGCGGCGGTATTTCACAAGGAAATCGATTCCTTTGTCACCATGGCCCAGACCACCGAGAAGCGCGAGGTGCCCAACCGCACCGAGCCGGTGGACGTGATCTTCTCCCTGCCGGTCAACGGTACCGACGCTACCTCCACGGGGCTGGAGCTCTTCTACCAGCACGCCTTCGACTTCGGCGGCGGGGTGATCGCCAATTACACCTACACGGATACCTCCCTGGCGACGCTGGAGGTGGACGGCTCCAAGAAGGAGATTCCGCTGCCGGGCACCTCCGAGCACCAGTACAACCTGTCGGCCTACTACGAGACCGACAAGTTCAGTGTGAGGGCCTCGTACAACTTCCGGGATGACTTCGCCGGCGAGCAGTCCAACGGCCAGACGGTGTACACCGACGGCTACGGCCAGGTAGACGTCAACGGCTCCTACTACTTCACCGATGCGCTGGTGCTGAATGTCTCGGCCATCAACCTGACCAAGGAAGTGGGTGAGCGCTACTGGGGCTCCGAGGACCGGTTGTACAACCGCTTCTACACCGGCCGCCGTTTCTACATGGGGCTGAATTACAAGTTCTAGAAACGCTCGATGCATCGCGCCGGCGCCCGTCGCGCCGGCGTGATGTAGGTTTGTACTGGAGGGGGAGGGAATAGCGTGAGCCAAATAGACAAATGCGTCCGCAGCCGGATTCCGGCTCGCCTGCTGTTGGCCGCCGTCTGCGGCGCCCTGGCCGGTTGTGGCGGATCCGGTGGCGGCGGCGATAGCGGAAACGGTGGTGGCGGTGGTGGCGGTGGTGATGGCGGTGGGGACAGCGGCGACCCCGATCAGATCGGAGGCCCGCCCCAGGTAACCTTCGTCGACGCCACCGACACTTCGGGTATCCAATTTATCCACGGCTACCTGAACCCGGTCGGCGGCGATCCCGAAGCCTACAGCGGCGGCGTCGCCGCC